>NZ_JBGGWD010000004.1:0-676454 GCF_041321105.1 Fibrella musci
GTCCAAGGTCCAACGTGGCTGACGCGCATTTGTTCAGGCGTCAGCCACGTTGGACCTTGGACGTTGACCATTGAACTCATTTATTCCACCAGCACGCGGCCGACTACGGCACCTTTGGGTGTGATGATCTGGTAGACGTGGATGCCTTTGCCCAAATCCCGAACGGCGACTTCCGTGTTGCGTTGAAACGACTTGCGGAGTTGTTCGCGCCCGCTCACATCAAACAGCACCAACTCGTGGGGGCCGCTGAGGTTACTCTCGACGCGCACCAGTTCAGCCGCCGGGTTAGGCAATAGGGTCACAACCGGTGGGGCGTTGGGCTCGATCGCCAGCAACGGAATGACCGTGATTCGGGCTTGCCCCGATACGGTGCCGACACCGCATCCGTTCAACACATTATTGACTCTGTATACAGTGGTCTGATCCGGTTTGATTATGACTTCGGTCGTGGCCGTAGCCGAACTGCCGGTGACGCCATTGGAAAGCGTGTACTGGTAGGGCGGCGTTCCGGTAAAGGTTAGGCGGAGGCGGGTTTCGTAGGTTTGTAAAACGCTTGAGTCGCCCGCAGCTACGATGCTGGCGGTGGGTTTTACATCGACCGCAAAGGCCGGGCTGGCGGTGAGTTCCAGCTTTTCATTTACGTTACCTACCACGCGTAGCCGGTAACCACTACCCATTGCCTGACTAGCACCGATCGTGAACGGGAGCGGCGATTGTGCCCCCGCGCCCACGTTGACGGGCGTCGTAAAGTTTCCTGCCGCGTCGGAGAGTTGTACCACATAGCTGGTTGAGGCGTTGAACTTGCCGCCCTGCACAAAGGTGAGCGAGCTGCTCTGCCCCGCGCACAGTTCGGTCGCACTAACAGTTTGCACCGCCAGCGTTGGAATGACCATAACGCGCGGCATCCCGGTCACCGTGCCCGCCCCGCAGACATTGCTGAGGCTCGTCAGTTGGTAAGTAGTGCCTTCGGTTAGGTTGACTGACTGAACAACGGGGGTAGTGGTGGTGGTGCGGGGGCCATCGCCCGTAAGCTGATACGACCAGGGACCCGACCCATCGAAACTGAGTGTCAGGCTGGCAGGGTTGCCGTAGATGACTTCCGCCGGTCCGTTAAGCGTGGCTTTGGGCAATGTCAATACCGAAAACGCATCGGACGTATCGGCCGTGGCGATATTACTGTTGCGCAACACCCGAATCTGATAGCCTGTGCCCCGCGCCAACGTACCTGGAATCGTTACATCGATGGCTGTTGCGGTGGTGCTGGTGAGTAGCGTTGGCGTAGCAAACGACCCGCTGGCATCAGACAGCTGAACGGCGTAGGTATTGACGCCCGTAGCGCCCTTCGTAACCTGATAACTTACAGCCATGGATGAACCAGCACACACTTCCCGTTTAGCCGTGGTTAGCGACGTAACCTGCCCAACCGGGACGGCCAAGGCGGCCTCCCAAACGCCCCGTCCGTGGGAGGCGGCTTTTAGTTTGCTGCCTGCGTAATCGACGCGTAGGTCGTACACGGGTGCATTCGGTAGTCCGGTTCCGTGCCGCACCCACTGACTCATGGTGTTATCCTTGTAATAAACGCCCTGATCCATCGCCACGTAAATGCCTTCGTCGGTACCTTCCTGCACGGTCAGGGCGTTGCCCGAGACTTTGGGTAAATTGCCCGTAATATCCGTCCAGGTACGTCCGTAATCGCTCGATTTCATCATGAAATAGCCAGCGGGCGAAGCCGTTCGGTAGCGCGAGGCATAAATGGTTTTGGCATCCTGCGGGTGGATCGCCATCGCCGTGATGTAGGCATCGAACCCATCGCCCAGTACCTTATCCCAGGTTTGGCCGGCGTCGGTGGTTACGTAGAGGCGGTAACTGGTCGTGGCGCTGTAAGTGCGGACATAAATCGTTTTGACATCCGACGGGGCTACAAACACATCCTGAATCGTCTCTTTACTATCGAAATCTTTCACCCGCTCCCAGGCCGAGCTAAAGGCGTTCTCGTTCTTTCGCCAGAGCGTATTCGACCCAATAAAGAGGGTTTTCGTCGCCTGATGGTAATCAATGGGGGTGTAGAAGCTTGTGTTTTCGTCGGTAACACCTGTGGGAGTGATGTACGATGAACTGGCAGGGCCGGTAAACCGAAGCAGATAGCCATTTTGCGAGGTGACGTAATACACCGACGGGTTAGCATCGTCAATCAGGCAGCTGATGCCGTCACCGCCGCCGACCTGTTTCCAGAGGCCATTTTCGTACATCTTGGTGCCGTTGTCCTGCAAACCAATAACCATCCGGTCGGAGAGGCTGGCGGGTTGCGCCAGAAAATAGATCTGCGATACGGCGATGTTGTCATAAAATCGGAAAGTTGCCCCCCGCTTGCCCGTGGCTGCATTCAGGCCGCCATCGGAGGTAACAAACAACCGGTTTGTTCCGGGCTGATAATCGAGGCTGCTCACGTCGGAGTGTACATCGCCCGCCCGGCTGGTTGCCCAGCTGTGCCGGTATTCCCAGGTACGTCCCCCGTCGAAGGTCGACATGAGTGGCACCATACCCACGTGAATTTCGCTGGTATCGGTTGGCGATACGGCCAGCGAAAGGCAGTAGTACAACTGGGTGTCGTCGCGGGTTTGCTGCTGGGAGGCAAAGCTTTTTCCGCGCGCTACAATGGTCCTCAACTCACCGGTAGCGGTGTTGAGGCGATACAGCCCCCCATGCCGTTCGGTACCCATGGTGGTGAGCATATATAAGAAATCGGGCTGGGCGGCCGACACCGCCAGTTCGACCCGGCCCACCGTGCCTACTTCTACGGCGTCGGGTAGGGGTAGCTGCGTAAATGTTTTGCCGCCGTCGGTGGATCGCAGTACCTGCTCTTTTCCTGTTCCGCTAATGTAAACCGTTTGTGGGTCGCCCGGCTTGAAGGCAATATCGACGTAGTCGGCGAGGCGGTCGGCTACGGGTGTGGTGGCTTTCTGCCACAAAAGACCGCCGTTGGTCGAATACACGATGGCCCGTTGCGTGGTGGCGATCAGGTGCTGATCGTCGGCGGGGTCGATTTCTATCGACAGCGCCCGGCCCACGTAGGCTTTGCTGCCGTTGGTGTTTGTCTCATACTGCACCAGAAAGGGGATATGCTGCCAGCTACTGCCCCCGTCGGTCGATTTTTCGATGCCGTAGCCAGCCAGACCGCCGCCTACTGTTGCCGCGGCAAACAGGTTGCCGGTCGCATACACCGTTTGCGGAGTTTTGGTCGACACCGCTACGTCGGTCACGATCATGTTGGGGTATTGATCGAAAAGTGGAGTCCAGCTTGTGCCGCCGTTGGTGGTTTTCCAGATGCCACCGCTGTTGATGCTGTTGCGTCCCGGCGCTGCCGTGTAGATGGTGTTGGCGTCGGTAGGGTGAAAGGCTACGGCTCCGAGCCGCCCCACGTTGTAGCCGTAGAGGTAATGGGCTGCGTTGTTGTAAGCGGCTGTTGTCTGTGTCTGGAACGGACCCAACTCACGCCAGGCCGGTGTGGCTGCCTGACGGGCGTTTTTCGAGGCTGCCCGGCTCGCCGACGCCTGTTGTGCCTCGAACCGGGTGAATTCCTGCGCGGGGCCAGCTACGTCTTCGGTGCCATCGGGCGCCAGGTGCCGCAGCCGCCAGCGCTCCCAGCGATAAAACTTGGCTTCTTCTTCATTCTCTTCGAAAACCGGGTCGGGGAGGCCTTTGCGGCGGGCTTGCCGCACGGCTTTTTTCTTGGCTCGTTCGTCGAGTTCGCGGGCTTTTTCGAAAGCCTTCTTGACATCGCTGTAGCGGACTTTTTCGTCCTGCATCAGCAACTGATACGGTTTCTGCTGCGCCTCGGCCGACAACATTGAACCGATGAGCAACAGACCAAGTACAAGTAAACGATTGACCATAGTAAACAGGGGGATAGAAAGAGAAACCCCCAAATTACCGGCTTACCCATGCCGACTCTCGTCTCTACTTGAGTTAATGCCGTTTTAATTTACTAAGTGGTAAGGCATAAAAACGGACCGTGGTTCGTTGTCATCGATTGCCCGTTTTGGGCGCACTAATGACAACGAACCACGGTCCGTTTTAACGAATTTTCTAGGCGTACATTTTCACGTCGTCGAGCGTGATGACGTCGCCACACATGATGACCAGCCGTTCGATCACGTTCCGCAGTTCGCGCACGTTACCTGTCCAGGGCATCGATTGTAGGTAGACCATCGCGTCGTCGGCAATTTCTTTCGGTGCCGAATTGTATTCGTTGCCGATGTCGTGCAGAAACTTGTCGGCCAGCAGCGGAATATCTTCGCGGCGTTCGGCCAGGGGCGGCACATGAATCACAATGACGCTGAGGCGGTGGAACAAGTCTTCGCGGAAATTGCCGTCGGCAATCTCTTTGCGCAGGTCTTTGTTCGTTGCCGCAATCACGCGCACGTTGACCTTGATTTCCTTGTCGCCACCCACGCGGGTGATTTTGCTTTCCTGCAAGGCCCGCAGCACTTTGGCTTGCGCCGACAGGCTCATATCGCCAATTTCATCCAGAAACAACGTACCGCCGTCGGCCTGTTCAAACTTGCCAATGCGGCGGGCTGCGGCTCCCGTGAAGGCGCCTTTTTCGTGGCCAAACAGTTCGCTTTCGATCAGTTCGCCCGGAATTGCCGCGCAGTTTACTTCCACCAACGACATGCTGGCCCGGTTGCCTTTTTCGTGAATGCCTTTGGCGACCATCTCTTTACCCGACCCGTTGGGGCCGGTCACGAGCACGCGTGCCTCTGTGGCAGCCACGCGGTTGATGGTTTCCTTAACTTTCCGAATTGGGTCTGACTCGCCCACGATCTCATTGATCTTGTAGATCCGCTTTTTAAGCGTTTTGGTCTCGGCCACGAGCTTCGATTTCTCGATGGCGTTCCGCACGGTTACCAGCAGACGGTTCAGATCGGGTGGCTTCGTGATGAAGTCGAACGCGCCACGCTTGGTTGCCTCGACGGCATTTTCCACGTTGCCGAACGCCGAAATCATGATGAACTGCGTACCGCGTTCGGCCTCGGTGGCTTTCAGAAGCATTTCCAGCCCGTCCATTTTGGGCATCTTAATGTCGCAGAGGGCTACGTCGTACCGGTGTTTAAGCACCATGTCCAGGCCTTCTTCACCATCTCGGGCTTCGTCAACCTCATAGCCTTCATACTCTAAGATGTCGCGGAGAGCGGACCGAATGCTCTTTTCGTCATCAATGATGATGAGTTTGGCCATAAATTGTAAAACTGTATTCGATGTAACGATTATTTAGTTGGCGAGGGCACTTATTTAGTAACCTGTTGCGCGCTTCCCTCTTTTTTCAGGCAATCGAAATACGCGGTTTAGAAGTAAGGAAACAACTGCCTACCTAATCTTTTTGCTGAAACTACGTAGGTACGGAGCTCGCTGCCAATTCGTTCTATGTAAACGGGGTACGTCGAACCGGTGTCATGTTCCTGAATCAGGACAGGAAAGGGCTGACGGCGATTGTGTATACTTGCCCCAACTGGCTTGTCTGCTCAGGAAGCGATTCTGAATAAATAGGGGGGCGTGACTGCCAGACGCCCATAGTTGCTTTGATGTAGTACCAAAACTCGTTTTCATGCCCCGCCTCGATCGCCTAACGGCCATTCTGATTCACCTCCAAACCAAACGGGTAGTGAAGGCACAGGAACTTGCCGACCGGTTCAATGTAAGCCTGCGCACCATTTACCGGGATGTGCGCTCGCTGGAAGAAGCCGGCGTGCCAATCGGGGCTGAGGCGGGTGTGGGCTATTTTCTGGAAGATTACCACTTACCGCCGGTGATGTTCAGCCAAAACGAAGCGAGTGCTCTGCTCTTCGGCGCCAAACTGGTCGATCAGTATACCGACGGCTCGGTGCGCGAAGCGTTCGAATCGGCGCTGTACAAGATCAAGTCAGTCCTGAAACGCGGCGAGAAAGACCATATCGACGATCTTTCGGGGCAGATTGCCGTGCAGCGGGCGGCAATTAGGCTGCCGGGTGATGGTGGGATGCTATCAACTATTCAGGCGGCCATTGTGACCCGGCACCGGCTTCGGATGGTTTACCAGCGGCCCTATGCGAAAGCCGACACCGAGCGCGAGATCGAGCCCATCGGTCTGCTCCACTACGGCGTTGGCTGGCACCTCATTGCCTGGTGCCACCTCCGGCAGGCCTACCGCGATTTCCGAACCGACCGGATTGTGCGCCTTACAGACACCGGCCAACCGTTTCCGGCTCGCGACCGGCTATCGCTCAGTCAGTATCTGGGTACGTTGCAGTTCACGGCTCAGCTCACCGAAGTGCTTGTTTGCTTTGACGAGGCGATGGCGCTTCACGCGCAGGTGCAACGGTACCATCACGGGTACGTTGATGAAGAAATGCTTGATGGTCAGGTACGTATGCGTTTCCTGACCATGTCGACGGAAGGGCTCTGTCGATGGCTCCTCATGTTTGGTAACGGCATCCGCCTCGAATCGCCGCTGGAGTTGCGGGCCAAGCTACAAGCCTACGCGCAGGAGGCAGCGGCGCATTGGAGCTAGCGATGGTTGCCCGTAGGTAGGATGTACCAACTACCCTCCTGACATACTGTTGTCACCCGCCCCGCTGACCTTTGTGGGGTTCGCTTAAATCAAGCTCGACCATGACAACAGATACCCAGCCTATTGCGATGCCCACGCTCGGCGTCATCGACGTACCTGCCTTTGCCGCCCTGTGCTTCACAACGAAAGCAACGTTGCCCCAAGTGCCGCAACTTGGGTACGTACCGCCTCAGTTGTATGATGACGCTACACGTCTTGGACTCACCATCGCCGGACCGATTCAATACATCTACGAAGGCGTTACTGGTGACGATACCAATGAGTTTACGCTCACCATCGCCCTGCCAATTCATGAACCCGAGCCAGGTACGTTGTCGGATGGGTTTATGTTTGCCACTATCCCGGCCTTTCGTAGCACAACCTTCACGTATGCTGGGGCCTGGGATACGTTCATGCCGATGTATGAGGTGCTGTTCGCGGCTTTTTATCAGCAAGGCTATGCTTATTCGGGCAACCTACGTGAAGTGTACACTCTTGTTGATCTGGAACGTCCCTCACAATGCGTAACGGACATTCAAATTGGTGTCCGCTGACTCTAACTGGAACGATTAGGTGTTCGTTTAACCAAGCAGCCCCTTCAACACGACGTTGAAGGGGCTGTTAATGCTACTGGACGTTGGCAAAGCGCGCTTACCGCGAACCGGCGTTGTTGCTCATCATTTTACTTTGCATGTCGCGGGCTACTTTCAGGTGTGTTTTCACCAGCGGATGGGCTGCTTTTTCGATAGCGCTCAGGTTGCTGTCTTTAGCCTGGCTCCGTACCATCGACATAACCTGGTCGATTTTTTCGTGACCTTTCACGGCATGCTGTTGTATGTAATGCTTGTCTAACTCCGCGCCCGACATGTTCTGCATCTTTGCGAGCATATCCTGCAACTCAGCGTCGGGCCCCGACGGAAGCGTGACACCTTTGGCTGCGGCAATTTCTTTCAGCTTATCGGACAGCCCCGTTTGTTCGTCGACTTCAGCCTGGGCGAATTCGCGTACTTCCTGACTTGAGGCTTTCTGAACGGCAATTTTGCTTGTTTCAAGCTGCATCATACCGCCTTTGGCAACCTGCATCATCAGGTCCTGATCGGCCGATGAAAGCTGCGTGTTAGTCGGTGTGATACTCGAGACGGTCGCGGCTCCTTCTTTATTCTTTTGGTCGAAAGCCGTCTTGCTCATTTTACCGACCATATTGTTGTCCATGCGGTTTTGGGCCTGCGCCACTCCCGACGCACATAGAGCCATCATCAGGCTCATACCCACTGCTATTTTTTTCATGACGTTGTGTTGATTACAAGTCAATCAACGCCGATTCATGTGGAGTGTTTGCCGTTAGTTATCAAATAGCCTATATATCTATAGAGTATAGAGAAAAATCATTGATCAGGCCCGTAACCTTCTCATTGGTAAGTGCATATCATCACAGAACCAGCAGGTTACAGCCCCGCACGTCGCTGTTATCGAAGCGGCCCATAATGCGGAACGAGCCATCGATACCTACGTACTGCCCCAGGTCCTGCGTCTCGATAAACGCGCATGAATCCAGATTCGCCAGATCGATCACATTGACGCCGCCCGTCTGCCGGGTACGTTCCGGCGAAAGGCTGGCTGGGTCGGGGAGCGCATACAGATGAAACGGATCGTTGAGGTCGCGCAAACGGATGCGGAGCGTGGCGCTCGGCTGGAAAACCCCGGCCCCTGATGAATACGCCTGCGAAAGCAGTTCGGTCATGCCATATTCGGAATGAATAGCCGGAACGCCCATGGCCTCGGTCAGGATGGCGTGCACTTCATCGCGCAGGAGTTCGCGGCGCCGGCCTTTCATGCCCCCCGTTTCCATGACCACCAATCCCGGTAGGTCGGCCAAAAAACGAAGGTCGGGCGTGGCTTCGACCCAATCGAGCAAGCCAAACGTAACACCAATCAGCAACACACGGCGGCTGGGTACGTTGCTACGGGTGGCAGCATCGGCAAGGTCCCGCAGGTGATTGGTCAGCGCGGCGGTATCGTGCAGATAAAAACCCGACAAATCGGAGCCCGATCGCTCCATAAACCGCTGAACCATATACACCAGCGACGAGTTATTTCGTTCAAGGTACGACGGCAGCAATGCCAGAATATGGTAATTGGCGAGCGGGCCGTAACGGGCCTCAAATAACCGGATCGACACGTCGTCGTAGAGGGCCAAATCGGGTACCCAATGGCGGCTGGTGGTTGCGCCGGTGGTGCCGCTGCTGGCAAAAGCGGTTGTCTGGTGGTTGGTTTCGCCGATCAGCACACGTTGTGTTTTAAAAAAGCTGATTGGCAGAAACGGAACGTCGGCCAACGTCTGTACATTGGCCGGGTTGCGGCGCAGGTGATGCAGGTAAGCATTGTAGACCGGATTGTTGCGGGCCTGATACTGAAACAGATCGAGCGCTACGGCCTCGAAATCAGTGTCGGTAACCTGCCGGATGCGGTCGCGCAATTGGGTACGTTCGCCAGATAAAGAAGAAGACACGAGACAAAAGTTTTTTAGTTTTCAGCGTTGAGTGGTCGTTCTGGGGCAACGCAATGAGCGCCGGAAGGGTCAATACACAACCGAGAACTGGAGACGATTAACCTGAAAACTATAAGCAGTAGGTTTAGAACACGATGCGTAAACAACTAATTCAGCAACTTGCCCTGGTGTGCACCCTTGGGGTGGCCGTAGCTGCCTGTTATGTGGAGCCCGATTACAGCGATACACCAGAGATCAGTGTCGTTGGGCCGCCTATCAAGTATGAGCTGGAAGCCGGCACGGGCGTTGGCGCGTCCAAACGCGATTCCGTCATCCTGTCGATTCGGTTTCAGGATGGCACGGGCGATATGGGCGAGAACACGCTCGATACGGCCCGTATCCGGTCGCTTTTCGGCAAAGAAACCTGGGGTAATTATGAATTGCGCACGTTCTATCTGCTCGACGGCAAATACGTGGAGCAGCCTGCTTCAGTAAACCAGAAATTGTACTTCCCCCGCATGACCCGCGACGGGCAACGCGGAGCCATCGAAGGCAACTTGGATTTTAGCCAGACATTCCCTTACGTTCGACCGTTTCGGATGGTGCCTGCCAAATTCCAGATCCGGATTCGGGATCGGGGCCTACGCGTCAGCAACGTCGTCGAAACGGATACCATCAACGTACCGATCAGTGCGCGATAGAATAAGCTTGACGGTTACGCCGCTTTCTTCGGCCCTCGCAGCGTGAGCAGTGAGGGCCTTTTTTTGCGCGGAACGGCCACTTCGGGCAACGTACCCGGCTCGCGCTTGAGGACGATTCGGAACGTGGTACCCTTGCCCAACTCCGAGCTTTTTACAAACAGTCGCCCATTGTGGTATTCTTCCACGATGCGTTTGGCGAGGGTAAGACCCAGGCCCCAGCCCCGTTTTTTGGTGCTGAAGCCCGCCGTAAACACCTTGGCCATGTTGGCTTTGGTCATGCCTTTGCCCGTATCGGTAATGTCGATCGCGACTTCATCATGGGGGAGAGGCAACATCCGCAGGCGTAGCTCGCCTACGCCAGCCATCGCGTCGACGGCGTTTTTGCAGATATTTTCGATCACCCATTCAAACAGCAGCCGGTTGATACGCACGGTCAGCGTGGCGGGCAGGTTGCTTTCCACGCTCATCTTTACCTTGGTCGAGATGCGGCGGGCGAGGTAATCGGTAAACTGCGTAACCACCTCGTCGAGGTTTTCCTCTTTAAGCGTTGGAATCGACCCGATGCTCGAGAAGCGTGCCGTGATAGTTTCGAGGCGTTTGATGTCTTTCTCAATCTCGTCGGTCACTTCGGGCTCATAATGGTCGGGATCGGTGCGCATGTAATCGACCCAGGCCAACAGCGAGGAGAGCGGCGTACCCAGCTGATGCGCCGTTTCTTTTGCCAGCCCAACCCAGACCCGGTTCTGTTCGGCCCGCCGCGACGAGCTGAACGACAGGTACGCCAGGATGCTCAACGCACCCAGAATGGCCAGCAGCGCATAGGGGAAGTAGTTCAGCTGGCGAAGGAGCCGCGAGTTGCTGTAATAGATCAGCCCGAAATTGCCCTTATCCATATCGACCCGGATCGGGTAATGATCGAGCCGCATCTGTTTCACCTGCTCCGTCAGAAAGTCGTGTTTTTGTGAGTCGGTCAGGTTGGCCGGGAAGTCGATGTTTCGGTGCTGGGCGGGTTCGTTGTGCTCGTCAACGTAGATCGTCGGGATGGCGTTGGCTTCGTTGGTCTGGATAATATCCGTGACCACGAAGTTGACGTCTTCCAGCTTGTCGGCCTGCTGGATCACGTACCCCAGCGCTTTGGCGTATAACTGCACGTACTGCATCTCGCGCTGTTCCAGCTTGTTGATGATCCGGTTCGTGAAAAGCAACGACGCCGTGCCAACCAGCAGCAGGTTTACAGCCACAATAATTTTCAGTACGTTATTCTGATTATATATATCGAACGATTTGAGCATGAAGGCGGACAATAGACACCGGCCGTCGCTTCATTGACCAGAATTGACGTTTCGATGGCTATTAATTACAATTTACTCGTTCTGTCGCTATCTAAGCAACGAAACTCAGAACTGATCCGTATAGCCGGGTGTTTTCAGGATAATCAAACAAGTTGGATTTAGCCAAGAATTCAGGTATTAGTTTGTACTGATTCTAAATAGGCTTGATCCATTAATTCTGGTTTACTCTACTAGTTCTGTACTGTAATTTTGTACCCGCGTTTGGTTGTTGGCTAAGCGTTTAGGCTATGTTTGACATTTTCAAAGCTATTAGTTTATCTCACAAGACGGCCCCACTGGCTGTGCGTGAGCTAATTGCACTCAACGAAGATGAAGCCAAGCGGCTAATGCACCGCCTGCGCGACTTCTTCGGGCTGTCGGAGTTGCTGGTTGTCTCAACCTGCAACCGGACCGAAGTATACTATACCAGTGCCCAAGATCAGAACGAGGCAATTGCCCGTTTGTTATTGATCGAAAAAGGACTCACCGATACTGATACGTACCTGCCTTATTTCCAGCAATTGCCGGAGCACGCCGAGGCCGTTCGGCATTTGTTTGAAGTGTGCGTGGGGCTGCACTCGCAGGTTATTGGCGACATGCAGATCCCCAATCAGGTGAAGCAGTCGTACCAATGGTCGGCCGATCTCGATCTGGCCGGGCCGTTCATTCACCGGCTGATGCACACCATTTTCTTTACCAACAAACGGGTAGCGCAGGAAACGTCGTTTCGCGATGGAGCTGCCTCGGTATCGTATGCGGCCGTTGAACTGATCGACGAACTGGTTGGCGAGCGTTCTGCTCCGGCTGTACTGGTCGTTGGCCTCGGCGAGATTGGTGCCGATGTGTGCCGGAATCTGGTGAACCGGGGTATCAAAAACGTGGTACTCTGCAACCGGACCCGCTCGAAGGCTGAAGAACTGGCACAGGAACTGAACCTGGGCTTTGCCGCTTTCGACCGGCTCGCTACCGAAGTGCAGAAAGCCGATGTGATTATTTCGGCTGTGCAGCGCGACGAACCGCTGTTCACGCCGACGCTACTGCGCGACATCACCGTGCTGACCTACAAATACTTCATCGACCTCTCGGTGCCGCGCAGCATCGACGCCGCTGTGGAGCAGATTCCGGGTGTGTTGGTGTACAACATTGACCATATCCGCAACAGGACCGACGAAGCACTGAGCCGCCGCCTCGCCTCGATTCCGCAGGTCGAAGTGATCATTGGCCAATCGGTGGCTGAGTTTGGCGACTGGTCGAAGGAGATGATGGTATCGCCAACGATCAACAAGCTGAAAAATGCGCTGGAGCAGATCCGTAAGGAAGAGATTGCCCGGCACATGAAGCACCTCTCAACCGACGAGTCGGAGAAAGTCGATAAGATCACCCGCGGTATCATGCAAAAAGTGCTGAAACTACCCGTACTGCAACTGAAAGCCGCTTGCAAACGGGGCGAAGCCGAAACGCTTATCGACGTTTTGAACGACCTGTTCAACCTCGAGAACCAATCAGTCGACGTACCTGCAACGCACTAAGGTTGATACATAGAAACCGCAACAAAAAGCCCCGAACGTACCGTTCGGGGCTTTTTGTTTGACGAATAGGGGGAGTGACTCAGAACTTAAAGCCCAGTTCTACGGCAACTGTGTTGTTGCGGGCATCGAGGTTGGCGTCGCGCATGACGCTGGTAAGGCCACGCTGGTAACTGAGTCCCAGATTCAGCGCGTTGACCGTATTGATTTTGTACTGAACCCCGGCGCTAAGCAACACGCCCAGGTCTAGCAGGGTGTATTGCCGCTCGTAGCTGCCGCTCGCCATCGCATATTTATAAAGCGCGTTGGCTGTTTTGTCGAGTGCTTTCTCGGCGAGTTTAATGTCCATCAGCCCGCCACATTGAACGTACCCACGCAGATTAGGGCCGATGTTGTTGGCGTACATTTTCACCGTCAGCGGAATTTGCAGGTATTGCAGATTATACACCGACTCGCCTGTGGGGCGGCCCGGCACAAAACGTTCCTGCCCAAACGAGCCCGGTACCGTAAACGCCGACCGTTTGACCGTATACCAGAGCCCCGTGCCGAAGGCGTAGCGATCTTTGAAGAAGAAATAATCGAGCGAAGGGCCAATACTCATGCGTGCTCCCACGCCATTGGCATCGAACTGCGAATACGCCCCCGACCCCTCAACGGTGTTGAACGAAATACTGGGCGCAAACCGGAACGTCATCTCAATCAGGCGGGCGGGGTTCTGGTAATCAGGGTTACCGTTGCGGGCCTGCCGTTCGCGCAGGTACTCGGCGTTGGCCCGGTCAACGTCTGACTGAGTCGAGAATTTGGGTTTGACTATTTTCCGCCGAACCTGCGCTTCTGCCGGTAACAAGGTGCTCAGACTTAGCACACAACTCAGCATCAGGCCAGCTACTGCAACTTTTTGCATAATTTTGTACGTTTTCAAGATAGCTAAAGCGCCATCCGCATGGGAGTTAGGGTCAGCTCAGTCAGACGTACCTATGGGTTGATAGGCTGTCTGAGCCTTATTTGTGTTTTGTTCTTCAATTCCTGTACCAAACGTGAACCGGTTACGATTGACCGGCTCGATCAAGCCCTGTTCTCGGCAAAATCGTCCGCAGCCATGCAGGCGTTTCTGACCAAAAATCGAACAGTCGCCGAATTGTACTTTAACGTGGGTGAGTCGCCCCAAGGCCCCGCTGGCGATACTGCCCTCGTCGCCGAACTGATCACCCGCGTTAATAACCCCGAGCTGAACCTGCTGTACCAGCAGACGCAGGCCGAATTTGGCGACGATGCCGCCCTGTTGCGCGATCGCCTTACCGAAGCGTTCACCAACATCAGCCGCGACTTCCCCGACTTCAAACCGCCCCGCGTGGCCACGATGATTACGGGTTTCATGGGCCCCGATCTGCTCGTGACCGACAGCCTCATCGTGATTGGGCTTGACTACTTCGCCGGACCGAAAGCCAAATACCGGCCCGTTGGTGAAGAGTTTCCACAATACGTGTTGCGCCGTTACCAGCAGGCTTACATTGTGCCAACGATCGTGCGGTTGATTGCCGATCGGTACAACGCCTCAGACCGCGCCGATCAGACATTGCTGGCCGACATGGTCTATAACGGTAAAAGTCTGGTTTTTACGCGGACCATGCTACCCGAAACCCCCGATAGTTTACTCATTGGTTACTCAGACCGCCAACTAACCGAAACGTTTAATATGCAGGACGTGGTTTGGGCACATTTTATCGACAATCAACTGTTGTACAATACGAACGGTGAGATCAAAAAGCGGTACATGGGCGAGCGCCCCTTTACGGCCGAGATCGGTAGCCGCTGCCCCGGCCGCATTGGCGACTGGCTCGGCTGGCGCATCGTGAGTCGATATTTCGACGAAAAGAAGTTATCCATTCAGGAATTAATGCAGAATGCCAACGCCCGACAAATTTTCGAACAGTCGGGCTACAAAGGGCAAAAAGACGAAGATTGAATGTATGATCTACAATGGACAATGATAATGGTGCGTTGCTAATGACCCTAGGGGTCCGATGAGCGGAGCCATTATACCGCAGCGGCGGACCGCATTGTACATTGTGCATTGTACATTCCAAAAAGGAATGGCAAAACGAGGACGAGGTTTCGGTGAGGAAACGCCGGAAGAAGACAAGAAGAAGATTACGGGCGACAGCCTGAAACGTACCCTCCGGATGTTCCGGTTTGTGCGGCCCTACCGCACGCAGTTTGTGCTGATGTGCGTTTTTCTGGCGCTGTCGACAGCATCGACGCTGGTGTTTCCGGCGCTGATTGGGCAAGTAACCAAAGTAATCGAGGGCAAATCGCCGTTCACGCTCAATCAAGTGATTGGGCTGTTTGGCGGCGTGCTGGTGTTACAGGCTATCTTTTCCTTTTTCCGGATTTTCTTTTCGGCGCAGGTCAGCGAGCGGGCTATGGCCGACGTGCGGCGTGCCGTTTACGCCAAGATCATCACACTACCCATTCCGTTTATGGAAAAGCGGCGCGTGGGTGAACTGACCAGCCGCCTCTCGGCCGACGTGTCGCAGCTACAGGACGTACTCTCGATTACACTGGCCGAGTTTTTCCGGCAGATTGCCACACTATTGGGCGGTACGGCCTTTATTCTCTACGTGTCGTGGAAACTGACGCTCTTCATGCTGGGTACGTTCCCGGTGATTGTAGTCGCGGCCATCGTGTTTGGTCGGTTTATCCGTAAGCTGTCGAAAGAGTCGCAGGATCAACTGGCGGCGGCGAGTGTGATTGTGGAAGAAACGTTGCAGTCGATCAACGTGGTGAAGGCATTTACCAACGAACGGTTCGAGATTAGCCGGTACAGTGGTGCGCTGGTGAAGATGGTCAATACGGCGCTCCGGACGGCCAAATTCCGGGGGTTGTTTGTCTCATTTGTGATCACGACCATGTTTGGTGCCATCATGGCCATTGTCTGGTACGGCGGGAATCTGGTGCAGAGCAACGAGATCGCCTTTGCCGACCTGCTGTCGTTTATTTTCTACACCGCTTTTATCGGTGGCTCGGTGGCCGGTATGGGCGATATGTACGCCCAAATTCAACGCACAATCGGTGCCTCGGAGCGTATTCTGGATATTCTGGACGAAGAGTCGGAGGTCGATGTCGATCAGGCACAGCCTGTATTGGCTGCGCCCATCACCGGCGATGTGGCCTTTACCGACGTCACGTTCTCTTACCCGGCCCGGCCCGATATGCCGGTGCTGAAAGGCATTTCATTACGCGTCGATTCCGGGAAGAAGATCGCGCTGGTAGGGCAGAGTGGGGCTGGTAAATCGACCATTGTGCAGTTGCTTATGCGGTATTATCCGCTGGCCGGTGGTCAGATCACAATCGATGGTCGGCCCATTAACACGCTCGACGTCACGACGCTCCGACAGCACATTGCCGTGGTGCCGCAGGAAGTAATGCTGTTTGGGGGTACCATCGAAGAAAACATCCGTTATGGCAAACCCAACGCCACGGAGGCCGATGTGCGTGACGCTGCCCGGCGGGCCAACGCGTTGGGCTTTATCGATTCGTTCCCCGACGGTATGCAAACCATCGTCGGCGAGCGGGGCGTGAAGCTCTCGGGTGGTCAGCGGCAGCGCATAGCCATTGCTCGCGCCATCCTGAAAGATCCGGCCATTCTGATTCTGGATGAAGCCACGTCGTCGCTCGATGCCGAATCGGAGCGGCTGGTGCAGGAAGCCCTCGATGAACTGATGCACAACCGTACCACACTAATCATCGCACACCGGCTCGCGACAATCCGTAGCGTAGACCAGATTTACGTCCTGCGCGACGGCCTGATTGCCGAGCAGGGTACCCACGAGCAACTGACCAACGTACCTGACGGTCTGTATGCGAATCTGGTTAAATTGCAGTTTGAAAACGTAAACAACGTCATTAATGGTCATTGAGCTTCGCCGTCATTAGTAGTCATTTATGGTTTTTTGCTACAAATGACAATGACTGACTATTTATGACGGCGAAGATCAATGACATTTCTTCTATGACCGCCGCACAGACGCTGAAGGAACACGACCTCCGCCACACAACCAATCGGGTGGAAATGCTCGATCTGTTCATGCAGAGCGACCATGCGCTGGCGCATGGCGACATTGAGTCGCGCCTTGGCCCCGACCACGACCGCGTAACGATTTACCGGACGCTACGAACCTTTGTCGACAAAGGCATCGTGCACCGGGTGCTCGACGACGCCGGCGACCCCAAATACGCGCTCTGTCGGCATAGTTGCGGTAAAGATGATCACCACCACGACCACGTTCATTTCAAATGTCATCAGTGTGGACAGACCACCTGCCTCGACGACGTGCGCATTCCAACCATTGCCTTGCCCAACGGGTATCAACGTCAGGAAACAAACCTGCTGATTCAGGGAGTTTGCCCCGATTGTGAGAAATAGCGTACCCAATGCTCCAGCGTTGGAAATAGCCACATTACGTAGCCGTCTATACCAGCGCTGGAGCGTTGGCCCACCGTATGCTCCCTTTTACTCAACGTCAACATCAGTTTGAAACGGTCGCTGCCGAGGCCCAGAAGCAGCACAATAGGCTAGCCATTGGTCGGCTTATTTGGTTTTTTGGTATGCTGGGTACGTGTTGGTTGTTGTGGACCAACGGCCAATCCAGTTGGGGATTCATTGTCGCTGTGGTCGGGCTGGTTGTGTTTGCCCGCCTGATGGTCTGGCACCGGGCCGTGCGTCGTCGTCGGGATCTCCACCTGAATCTAGCCACCATCAACGCCGACGAAGCAGGGCGACTCAACCGGCAGTATACGCGCCCCGAAACTGGCCTCAACTACGCGCCGGCTAACCATGCCTACGCGCAGGATCTAGACTTGTTTGGCCAACACTCCCTGTATCGCCTGCTCAACCGCACCCACACGCACGAAGGTGCCGCCCGGCTGGCCCATTACCTGCTACAACCGGCTCGCCCTGAGCACATCTTTCTGCGTCAGCAAGCCGTAGCGGCGCTAAAACCACACATCGACTGGCGGCAGGAACTGGAGGCTACGGCCAAACTGAACGAGCGTATCGGGCTGTCGCCGGAAGGGTTGCGTGCATGGGCTACCGGGCAGACACCGCTGCCAGGCTGGGCCAATGCTGCTCGGTTTGTGTTGCCGCTACTTACACTGAGTGTGTTTGGACTCTGGCTGTTGGGCAACGTACCTGGCTGGGTTGTTTTGGCGGCTTTGGGGTTGCACGGGGCGGTGCTTAGCCCATTGCAGGACACGACTAAACAGGTGAGCACCCAGACCGCCGACATCGCCAGTGCCCTGACCGATTTTGCTGACTTGTTCCGCTTTGTGGAGAACATGCCCGGCGACGCTTTGCTGATTCGCGATCTGAAGCAGCGGCTTCAGGTCGAACAGGGGCATGCGTCAACAGCCATTGCTCAATTGGCTCGCCTGGTCGAAAATTTCAATTTCCGCCAGAATGCCTATTTCTACCTGTTTGTTGGCCTGCCCACGCTCTGGGATGTTCATTATCTGGTCGCTTTGAACCGCTGGCGAGCCAAACATGGGCCTCAACTGGCTACCTGGCTGGCTACCCTGGCTGAGGCAGAAAGCCTCAACAGCTTGGCCGGCTTTGCCTACGCCCACCCCGACTACGCTCACCCTGATCTGGTAGACGAGACTTACCCGGTGCTGGAAGCCTCCGAGATGGCCCACCCGCTCATCGCGCCCCAACGAGCGGTAACCAATTCGCTGGCGGTGAGCGGCTCCGGGCAAACAGTGCTCATCACAGGTTCGAATATGTCGGGGAAAAGCACGTTTCTGCGGACGGTAGCCCTGAATGTAGTGTTGGCGCAGGCGGGGAGCGTAGTGGCCGCAAGGCGGCTTACGTGTGCGCCCGTACAGGTGTATACCAGCATGCGTACGCAGGATTCGCTGGAAGAAAACACCTCGTCGTTCTACGCCGAATTGAAGCGTCTACGTACCCTGCTTGAACTAACCGATCCGAAAAACGCCAACGTGTCGCCGCTACCGGTGCTGTATTTTCTGGATGAAATTCTGAAAGGAACCAACTCAACAGATCGGCACAAAGGTGCAGAAGCGCTGATCCGGCAGCTTCATCGCACAAGTGCCCTTGGTTTTGTATCCACGCACGACCTCGAATTAGGGCAGATGGGCGATGCCGTTGATTACGTACAGAACTATCACTTCCGGTCGGACATTCACGATGGGCAGGTTACATTCGACTATACACTGCGCCCCGGTATCTGTCAGAGCTTCAACGCCAGTCAACTGATGGCAGCCATTGGTATTGAGTTGTAAATAAAAAGGCCGTCTGATCTGGGAGTTGCGATGACTTCCCGATCAGACGGCTGCTCCCTATTTCTGGGTACGTTACTTCTTGAATTCCCCCTTGTACGTGTCGAAGACTAGCGCATTGATCCAGTAAGCGTCTCGGGTGAAGTAGAACATCTTGGTGTTCAGGTTGCCAATCTCGCGGAATAGTTGCTGAGCCAGTAACGTACCTGCCAGACAGCCTTCGCGGTTATACACCTTTTTGGTGGCTTTGGCGTGGTCGCGCTCCATCAACTCCCGCAGTTTGGGATCTTCTACCTTGGTGAAAGTACGACTCTGCCAATCGAGCCAACCCGTCGGCGAGTTGAGCATGTCGAGAAACTGGTTGAAATCGTTCATCGTAAACTCGACAATCTCTTCCTGCACTTTCTCCGGAAAACGCCAGGTAATAAATTGGTAAGCCGCGCCGCCTGTCAGATAAACAATAGAACGGGTTACCGTCTTGATCTCCGGGTTATCGTTCAGCGACATCCGGATCAACGGGGCAATGGAGTCTTCTACCATCGTCCGTAGTTCGCTTTGATACTTGACCGGGTCATTCTGGCGCAACAAAACCCGCTCAGAAACCCGACGGGCACCATGCTCGATGGTGTAGGCTTTAAACGTGTAGCGGGTTGATCCCGAAGCACTGATGTAGGGCTGCAAAATGCCACCTTTCAGGTTTCCGCCTCCCACGTCAATCAGGATCGCCTTATCGAAGTCTTCACGAGCCAATCCCGCCCGTACGCTGTATGTAGCTTCAACCTTAGTTGGCATGTTGGTGGTTGTGGGAATACCCAAAACCTTTTGGGTCAGCGCGTCGACATCGGCAACGTTGCTGGCGAGGTTGACCCCCGACGACGTATAGATGATAAAATCGCGCGGGGCCATCCCATAGGTTTCGCTGGCGTCTTTCAGCATTTCCTGTACTGTCGCTACAGCATCCTGAATATCTGCCGCCCGAAGCTTTCCGTTGTTTAGCTCCATGCCTTTTACCAGCCCCACCGTTTCCTGCCGGTCGTAGACGAGCTTGTATTTTAGCTTACCTTCTCGGTGGTAAAAGCCAATGATGGACAGCTTAACGCCTTGAGAACCAATATCAAAACCGCCCCGATAGCCATCGTAGACGATCGGCGCCTGCACTTCCTGGGCCCATACTGCACTGGTGCTTAAGCAAAGCAGGATGAACCAAATGAAACGACGCAAAGGTGAGGTATACATTGGGTAGAGCAACAAATCGTTAGGTGGTTGTATAAGTATTAGCGAAGGGTCAGTCTACTAAAAGTCGACGTCAACATCTTCGTCATTTTTGGCCTTGCGCTTAAGTATAGGGGCTGCGCTCACCGTAACGGGAGGTGGGGCAGGTTGAGCAACGGGTTTCAGTTCGCCGGGAACGCCAGCTTTAGGTTTGGCAGTAGGCACGGAGGGCGCTGGTTTGTTCGCCGGAGCCGCGGCAATGGCAGCCGGCTTTGTAGCGGGGGTAACCTCGGGCTTCATCGTAGGGGCAACGGGCGGTGCAGCAACGACAACGGGCTTCTCGACGGGCGCAGGAATAACAACAGGCGCAGCGACAACACTAGCTGATTTTCCAGCCAGCTCTAGGTCATCCGGGTTTGTGTTGACTGAACGCTTGGCCGTTCGCTCCCGCGGGGCGGCTTTATACCTGACTACTGTAGCTGCCTCTTCCGCCTCCGTCTCGACACTATTTTTGGCTACTTCGGGCAATTCTTGGGCCGTTTTCACCTCAGGCGTGGTAGCTTGAGTCGCTTCGGCCGCCTTTTCTGCCGATTTTGTAATGGAACCTGATGCTGGTGTATGAAGCGTTGAGACAGAGGTAGTATAAAACCAATACAGACCGCCTGCCAGAAAAAGGAGCAGGCCACCAATTAATAAACCACGTTTAGCCTGAAAAGAAGAGGGCTGATCGTCGTTAGTTGCTGACATGATGTAAACAGATTGAAAGTACGCAGGTTACGGCCAAATTTATGGATAAGTATACGCTAAATTACTTGATAGATGGGTGATTTTCCGCCGTTATACTCATGCTTTTTTGTTAAAGGCTTGTTTTTGTATCAGCTAGTCATTTAATAGTCAGTTATTTAAATAATATATTAACAAAAAAGCCCAATTGGGTATAATAACCTAATTGGGCTTTCATATGATCTACTACTAAAGCAACTGGTAACTTATACGCCTACAAGTGAATGGCCTCACCATAAGCTGCTTCGGTAGCATCCTTTATCGCTTCCGACATGGTTGGGTGCGGGTGAACGGCTTTCAAAATTTCATGACCGGTCGTCTCCAGTCGGCGGGCCGCAACGACTTCGGCGATCATCTCGGTTACGTTGTTGCCGATAAAATGAGCACCCAAGAATTCGCCATACTTCGCGTCGAAAATCACTTTTACAAAGCCTTCAGAGGCACCCGATGCTTTGGCTTTGCCCGATGCCGAGAACGGGAACTTACCCACTTTCAACTCATAGCCAGCTTCGCGGGCTGCTTTCTCGGTGAAACCAACCGAGGCAATTTCGGGGGTACAATACGTACAGCCCGGAATATTGTTGTAATTCAGCGGTTCAACGTGCGGCAATCCGGCGATTTTCTCCACGCAGATGATGGCTTCGGCCGAGGCTACGTGCGCCAGTGCCTGCCCCTTCGTTACGTCGCCAATGGCGTAATAACCGTCTACGTTGGTTTTGTAAAAATCGTCGGTAACAATCTTGCCCCGGTCGGTTTTGATGCCGGTTTCTTCGAGGCCGATGTTCTCGATATTAGCCACCACACCCGCAGCCGACAGAACCACGTCGGCGTCGAACGACTTCTCGCCGTCGGGAGTTTTCACCGACACTTTACAGCCTTTTCCGCTCGTGTCGACCTTCGTTACTTCCGAGTTCGTATAAATATCGACGCCCAGCTTCTTGTACTGGCGTAGCAACTCTTTCGATACGTCTTCGTCTTCAACCGGCACGATGTTAGGCAAAAACTCGATGATGGTCACCTTAGTGCCCATGCTGGCGTATACGTAGGCAAATTCAACGCCGATGGCCCCCGAACCGATGATTAGCATCGTATCGGGCCGTTTCTCGAGTGACATCGCTTTCCGGTATTCAATCACCTTCGTGCCGTCGATGGGTACAGCGGGTAGTTGCCGAGCCCGGCCACCCGTGGCGATGATAATATGCTTGGCGGCATATTCGGTCGTTTTGCCGTCTTTATCGGTCACGTCGACTTTCTTGCCGGGTTTCACTTTGCCAGTGCCGCTGATGACGTCGATTTTATTCTTTTTCATCAGGAACTGAACCCCCTTGCTCATGCTATCGGCCACGCCACGGCTGCGTTTGATCACCGCGCTGAAATCGGCCGACGAGTCGCCTACGGTGATGCCGTAGTCTTTCGAGTGCTTGATGTATTCAAAAACCTGTGCGCTTTTGAGCAGGGCTTTTGTGGGAATACAGCCCCAGTTGAGGCAGATACCGCCCAGACTTTCACGTTCAATAACGGCTGTTTTCAAGCCTAACTGCGAAGCCCGGATAGCCGCTACATAGCCGCCCGGTCCGCTTCCTACCACGATTAGATCGTATTGCGAAGCCATCTATTTAGAATAAAATGAGTCATTTATGGCCATTTGTCGTCATTCGGTAGAGTCAATTGCGAGCCACGGTGAATGACTACAAATGACGACGAATGACAAGCAATGCCCTGTTTTATCAACACAAAGGTATGTTTAAAAGTTGAGCCGGGGCCAAACCCAACGCCCGCCCGCTTTTGTTCTATTTTTGTAGTAGCAATTGGAACGCGGATTGGGCGGATGGAATGGATCTTCGCGGATTGTTAGCTGGCAACTGGCATCAACATTCGTGGGGCTCCGCTCCATCCGCCTAATCCGCGTTCCCATCCGATATACATGACGACTGAACAATTACAAGACCTGCGGAGCCGTGTTGAGGCGTTGCGTGGGTATCTGGATTACGATAATAAGAAGCAACAATTGGGCGAACTGGAACAGCAGACGTTTCAGCCCGAATTCTGGACCGATGCCGACCGCGCCGAAGGGGTAATGAAACAGGTACGTGGTCTGAAAGGCTGGATCAGCGGGTATGACAAGCTCCTGTCTGAATTTGGCGATCTGGAAACGCTGTACGAGTTCTACGACGCTGGCGAAGTGAGCGAAGACGAAGTCGACGCGGAGGGCCGCAAACTTCAGGTGACGCTCGACGAGTTGGAACTGAAGAAAATGCTCAGCAACGAAGAGGATCAACTCTCGGCGGTGCTCGAAATTAATTCCGGAGCGGGTGGTACCGAAAGCCAGGACTGGGCCGATATGCTCTACCGAATGTACATGCGCTGGGCCGAAAAACATGGTTATGGCGTCAAACAAGTCGATTACCAGGATGGCGATACGGCGGGTATCAAATCGGCCACGATCGAAATCGATGGCCCGTTGGCCTATGGTTACCTGAAATCGGAAAATGGGGTGCACCGGCTTGTGCGTATTTCGCCGTTCGATTCCAACGCCCGGCGGCACACGTCGTTTGCATCGGTCTATGCGTATCCGCTGGTTGATGATACGATCGAAATCGACGTAAACCCGGCCGACATCGATTGGGATACATTCCGGTCGGGTGGAGCCGGTGGGCAGAACGTGAACAAGGTGGAAACGGCCGTGCGGCTGCGACACAAACCGTCGGGGATCATCATCGAATGTCAGCAGGAGCGAAGCCAGTTGCAGAATAAGGAGGTAGCCATTCGGCTGCTGAAATCGAAACTCTACCAGATCGAGGTCGAGAAGCGCAACGCGGCCCGTGCCGAAATCGAAGCCAGCAAGAAGAAGATCGAGTGGGGGTCGCAGATCCGGAGCTACGTACTCGACGACCGCCGCGTAAAAGATCACCGCACCGGCTTCCAGACGTCTAACACAGAAGCTGTGCTGGATGGCGACCTCGACGGATTCATCAAGGCGTATTTGCTTGAACAGTAAACAGCAGCGAACGTACCTGAATGAGTTGGGTACGTTCCTGTTTTCATGCTCAGACAACGGGTAAAGCGATTGCCGACGGCGCTTTTGGCCGTGAACCTTTCCAGTTTTCAGCCATATGACTAACTCGCTCAGTCAATCGCGGCGGCGCTTTCTGACTACGGTCGGCGCTTCGGCACTTACGCTTCCCACGCTCACCGATGTGCTGGGCCGTCCCCTTCAGACAGAATCGGGACAACCAGGCCGAAAGCTGGGCATTGCGCTCGTTGGGCTGGGCTATTACAGCAAAAATCTGCTGGCACCGGCCCTGCAACAGACGCAGCATTGTCGGCTGGCCGGTATCGTGACGGGCACACCGGTAAAGGCCGAGGAGTGGAAGCAGAAATACAACATTCCGCAGGCAAACGTCTACGACTACAAAACCTTCGACCGCATCATCGACAACAAAGACATTGATGTGGTCTACGTGGTGCTGCCCAACAACATGCACCGTGAGTTTGTGGTGCGGGCGGCGCAGGCGGGAAAGCACGTGATCTGCGAAAAACCCATGGCCATCACTGTCGCCGATTGTCAGGCTATGATCGATGCCTGTAAAAAGGCCAATCGGCAACTAGCCATTGGGTATCGGCTTCATTACGAGCCCTTCACGCAGGAGGTGATGCGGCTGGGTCAGCAAAAGGTGTTCGGACCGGTCAAATTCATCGAAAGCAGCGACGGGTTTCGCTCGGGCGACCCGAATCAGTGGCGCTTGAAGAAAGCCATGGCCGGTGGCGGCCCCCTGATGGACGTGGGTATCTACGCCGTGCAGGGCGCTAGGTACGTTACCGGCGAAGAACCCATCTCGGTAACGGCGCAGTTTTCGCCCAAAACCGACCCGCAGAAATTTAAAGAGGTCGAAGAGACGATGTTCTGGCAGTTTCGTTTTCCGAGCGGGGCCGTCAGCAACTCGACCACAAGCTATGCCGCGAGCGTCGAGCGGCTGTACGCCTCCTGTCAGGATGGTTGGTTTGAACTGAGCCCCGCGTTTGGCTACGGCCCACTGAAAGGCCGCACCAGCAAAGGGCCTATCGACAAGCCCGTTGTCAACCACCAGGCAGCGCACATGGATGGCGTTTGTAAAGACTTGATCGACGGTAAAAAACTACCCGACCACATCACCGGCGAAGAGGGCCTGCGTGACGTGCGCTTGCTACAGGCGATCTACCGCGCCGCCGAAACCGGCCGGACTATCGATTTGAAAGCGTGAGGATTTATTGATCCGTGAGTAAGTCTGTAAAGTCAGGTAAAGTAGCTAAGGCCATTGTCGAGCCCAATTACCAAATGGATGTAGCAAGACTTTACGGACTAATTCACGGATCAATAGGTTAATTCACAGCTTGAAATGTGTCTGTATATTGGTACTTTTTAAGCTGTGAATTAATGAAATATAGATAACTACTCAAAAATTATTTAATAAAACTTTTTGACCTACACGACTTTAAAACTAAGTCTTTAACAAAATACATAGTTTTATAAGTACTGCTTACTAGATCTTCATAATCTTTTCTCTTTATACCTTCCCTCATAGATCCGTGTGCTATACTGTTTCTGAAATTTAGCAACTTGTGTATATCACCTTCAACTTTCGTTATTTCGTTATAATCTAGTCCAAGCTTATATAAATTTTTCTTTAATACTACTGGCTTCAAATTTGATTCCATGTCAACTACGCCATCTGGTATAATGACGATAGTTTCGTCAAAAGAATTTACTTTTTCAATAAACTCTTTATCTCTTGCAAACCTGTGAAGCGGAGTATCGTCAGGTAAGTCCTTTTTGAATGTAGCATTCTTTTTTTCAGGATTTCTTAATTCCTGAAAAACATGATAAAGTGATGCAGCTACAATAGAAGAGTTTGCCACTTTGCATTTTACCTTTTCGTTATTTATAATATTTATATAAAGCAAGAGGGTAAATTTAACAAACCCTTCAAAGTGGGCATACAATAGCGGAATGAGGGACCTTCTTGCCTGCTCTAACTGATCTTCTGAATTCAGGTTTTTTGAGAAAATATTTTGAAAAAACCTAATCTCACCTTGACGCCAATCTAGTTCAGATTCTATCTGGGCATAAATAGTCGATATGTTCATAGACTATCTTGGATTACATCTTTGACAAAAGATACTCTAGATTTTAGCTGGCCTGATGAGTTTTTGCCACCTCCTGTAACCATATTTACAAACTTAGTGTCTGTCTTAATTTTGTTGAAAATATCTTTTAGTTTTTCGATCTGTTTAGAGTCGTTAATATCTATAGAAGATAAAAAAGGTTGTATCCCAATTGTGAGAGCTTCATAGTGGTATACGCCAAAGGCGCGATTAATAGCTGTAGAATTTTTGTTGACATTTCCAAATGATTTGTCTCCTAAGGTTTTTTCGAATATGGTAAACGTTTTTTTGAAAACTGCTTCTTCGTAAATGTAATCAAATTGAGCAGGATTTTCTGGATCAGAAACAGATTCCATATATTCTGTCAAATAATCTGCTACATCATGTTTGAAATTATTTAGAGCATTTTTGAAAGCAAAAAATCTTAAAACTAATTCTTGATCAAAAGCTTTCAGGATTTGTTCGTACGTAATAATTTGCGTTACACAGCTTGAGAATTCAGAATAATTACTAAGCTTAATAATAAAATTATTAAATTCAGGGTCTAAAAGCCTAATTGTACAATTACGTACTTGCTGTTCTGATAGTAATTCGCCTCCTGTATTTAATCTTTTAAACATATGATATTTAAATTTAGGATCACTCCCTTTCCTAACCACTTCAACTCTTACGAATGCTCTTTTTAATTTTATTTGTAAAGCTGTTCCTAAATCATCCCAAGTATTACCATTGAGTTCAGGAACAATATCGCAATCGCTTAAAATTAACTTCTCGCCAATCTGTACTGGTGGTTTCAGATGTTTAGCTTCCAATTCTCCTCTTAAATGTAGATAGGAAGATATTCTTTGTAGTCCATCTATTAGCATATAACTGCCATCGTTTTCTTCAATAACATATATAGGCGGCACAGGCATCTCCAGCAATAGAGATTCTATAAACCTCGAACGAGCACCTTCAGTCCATCTAAAAAGACGCTGAAATTCTGGACTGATGTTAAGCTCCCCGCTCATTTTCATGTCCAATAGTTCGTTAAATGATAAATCTAAACTCTGGGTGTGGACTTTGGTTAACTTATCCTCTAATGTATTTATTAGATGAACCACTGTATCAGTTTTCTTAGTCATTGCCATTTTTTTAATCGTTAATTTTTTCGAGACAAATTACACTTTCAGTCGCTAAAGTGCTTGATCTGTATTTTTTTACTCTAGGATTAATTGATGAGATCGCAGTGTTAGATCTGAAGTCTTTTCTCAACTTAATCTTAAGACCCTTATGTTGCGACATCTCAATTAATATTTGGGGCAAGTTATTATGAATATCTTTGTAATATGAATCTTGAACTACAATAATACAGTTTCCGTTCTTCTTTAAAACTCTATTGATTTCGTTTAAGGAAAGAAATATTGAATTAAAATAACTCGTGTGAGATTTATAATAATAAGTTTTTGACGCCCTTGAAGAATGATTATAAACTTTATTCAGAAAGGAAGTGCATGTGTCTCCCCAATTGGAGCTAATATCAATAGGATTTTTTGGAACAGTAGTTGTGCCGATTAAATTTCTTCTCAAATTAGAAAATCCTGATTCGTTGCCAATTCCTAGTATAGCTAATTCTGGCATTGTTGCTACGGCATAATCTATTCTTGTGCAATATGGAGGTGATGTAATTATTAAATCGATAGATTCTGATTGCCAAGGCAGTAATTCAGAGGACGCAACAGAAAAGTTTGTTCTTGCGTTAGTGATTCCACTATATAATACATCATAACTCATCTTATTCAACATAATATCTATTTCTTGTTGAAATAGATTAATTAAAACTTTGCTATTCAGGTCAATCCTAGAATTTTCGTTTTTTGCAATCTTAACCCAAGTTGGGTTAGAACCTAAAAAATTCTTTAATATACCTCTTAATGTTCTGAACAAGCATATGTAAAAAAAGCAAGCTATGCAGGATATTCCTTCTCCTGATGAATCTTCTAGATTGATAATTAGATTGTGATTTTCTGGGCTGATTAGTAAATGCTTTATAGCTAACTCTAAATTTCTGAAGCACTTCACAGATGAATCATTCAGCCATAGACCGAGCGGGTCATTTTTTAATTCTATTGTATATTTTTTATGTGATTTTTTAACAATATCATTTGTTATAGGTACTATGCTCGGAATATCTAAAACGTTTAGTAAGCAAGCCTTTGCAGCTATTAACATTATAGGATTTAAGTCAACTCCTTTGCTTTCGAAACCAAAAGCATTTGCCATTGTTGTGGTAGTCCCCCCACCATTCCAAGGGTCAGCAATACAGAAAGCTTGTCTGTTCTCGATATTACACAATATGTTATATATGAATTCTGACGAAAACCCTGCGTAATATGGAAACCAGTTAGTTCGACTATATTCTTTAGGAGATCTTTTTGGGTTTGAGATATTGAATTGTTGTAACATTGTTGAAGCGTTCAATTTGTTAAAGGTATTGAAGAAAGAAGATAGTTATCCAAGCTGTCCCCAATACCATTTCATAAATATAATAATATCGACGAAATTCAAAAAAACCGTCACAGATATATACAGGAGGTCTTACGGTACAATCAATACCTTACCCATCAATTTTCGGCCAAGCATTTCGTTAAGTGCGTCGGCGGCACCGTCAAGCGGGTACGTAGCGTGGATGTGAGGGACGAGGTGTCCCTGTTGCCAGAAGTCGAGTAGCTCGCGCACGTTCTGCGCATTGTCTTTGGGCTGACGTTCGGCGAAAGCGCCCCAGAAGACCCCCACCACCGAACAGCCTTTCAGCAGTGGCAGATTAAAAGGTAAGGCCGGAATAGGTCCCGCGGCAAAACCAACCACCAGATAGCGCCCGCCCCAGGCCATCGAGCGCAAGGCCGGTTCAGCAAGATCGCCCCCAACCGGGTCGTATACGACATCGACGCCGCGCTTGCCGGTCAATTCATTTAGGCGGTCACGGAGGTTTTGCGTGGTATAATTGATAGTCTCGTCGGCGCCGTATTGGCGGCAGAGGGCAAGCTTTTCGTCGGTCGAGGCAGCAGCGATTACTCGTGCTCCCATCAGTTTAGCGAGCGTAACCGCTGCCAGCCCCACGCCACCGGCTGCGCCCAGCACTAACAATGTCTCGCCGGAACGTACCTGCGCTCGTTGTTTCAGCGCGTGGTAGGAGGTACCGTAGGTATACATGAGCGAGGCGGCCGTGGTGTAGTCCATCCCCGCTGGCATCGGAAACGTTTTGAACCCATCGGCCAGTACGCTTTCGGCAAAACCGCCCCAGCCTGTCAGCGCAAATACGTTGTCGCCCGGCTTCAGGTACGTTATGCCCTCACCCACGGCGCGCACAACGCCTGCCACTTCACCGCCTGGCGAAAACGGAAACGGGGGGTTGAACTGGTACTTGCCTTCGATAATAAGTGTATCAGGAAAGTTGACGCCACAGGCTTTCACATCGATCACCACGTTGCCCGGTGAGGCGCTGGGTACGTCGATCTGGTCAACAACGAGGCTTTCAGGCGGGCCATACTGGCGGCAGAGAACAGCTTTCATGGTATTACGTTTAAACGCGAAGGCGCCAAGGTGTTGCAAAGGGCGCTAAGTACAAATCTTGGTAAAGAAAAGCTTTGCGTTCTTTGCGACACCTTGACGCCTTCGCGTTTAAAAAAATTACAACCGCGTGATCTCGGCGCCGATGGCGTTGAGGCGGGTGTCGATGTTCTGGTAGCCCCGGTCGATTTGCTCGATGTTGTCGATGATGCTTGTGCCATTGGCTGACAGGGCGGCAATCAGAAGCGACACGCCGGCCCGAATATCAGGCGACGACATACGGATGCCACGCAGTTGCTGATGCCGACCCAACCCGACAACTGTAGCCCGGTGCGGATCGCAGAGGATAATCTGCGCGCCCATTTCGATGAGTTTATCGACGAAGAACAAGCGGCTTTCAAACATTTTCTGATGAATGAGCACGGTGCCACTCGCCTGAATAGCCGTCACCAGCACAATGCTGAGCAGATCGGGGGTGAAACCGGGCCAGGGCGAATCGGCCACGGTCATCATACCACCGTCGAGGAAGGTTTCAACTTCATACAGCTCCTGCGACGGGATATGAATATCGTCGCCACGGAACTCCATCTGAATACCCAGCCGCTTGAATACGTCGGGGATAATGCCCAGTTCTGGAATCTGACAATTTTTGATCGTGATTTCCGACTGCGTCATGGCGGCCAGGCCAATAAACGAACCGATCTCGATCATATCGGGCAGCATGGTATGCTCGGTGCCCTGTAGTTCCGAAACCCCCTCAATGATGAGTAGGTTAGAGCCCACGCCGGAGATCTTGGCCCCCATGCGATTGAGCATTTTGCTCAGCTGCTGCAAATACGGCTCGCAGGCGGCGTTGTAGATGGTGGTAGTACCCTCGGCCATCACGGCGGCCATCAATACGTTGGCTGTGCCCGTTACCGACGCCTCGTCGAGCAGCATGTAAGCTCCTTTAAGGGCTTCTCCTTCAACACGGTAAAAGTCGCCGTCGTAGTGGAATTTGGCCCCGAGTTTCTCGAAGCCCAGGAAGTGCGTATCGAGCCGCCGACGGCCAATTTTGTCGCCGCCCGGCCGGGGAATGCGTCCCTGTTTGTAGCGAGCCAGCATAGGCCCCAGCAGCATCACCGAACCCCGCAGGGCCGCCGCTTTGCTCTTGTAAGCCGGTGTGTCGAGGTACTCCAGATTCACATCGGAGGCCACAAACCGGTACGATCCTTCTTTGAGTTTGGTAACCCACACGCCCATATCGCCCAGTAGGTCGATGAGCTGATTGACGTCGCGGATGTTCGGAATATTGTGAATGGTGACCGGCTCTTTGGTCAGCAGCACGGCGCACAGGATTTGGAGGGCTTCGTTTTTTGCCCCCTGCGGTACCAGTTCGCCCTGTAGCTTCCGCCCGCCAGTAATTTTGAATGAAGCCATTTTAGAAATGTACAATGAAGAATGAACACTGCGGTTTACCGCTCCAGTACAATGAATAATGTACAGTGAGTGAGATAGGCTCATTGTACATTATTCATTGTACATTCTACCGGCCTCTGCGCCGGTTGTTGTTATTGGTGTTGCCCCGGAAGTTGTTGCGATTGCTGTTGCCATTGCCACTGCTCCCGCCACTGTTGTTGCCCCGGAAGTTACGGTGTCCGCCTGCGTTGCGGTTGCGGCCCTGGTTCTGCTTGGTCGGGAAGTTATTGTTGGGCTGACGGCCATTCCGACCCAGCCGCTGTGGCTGTTCGTCTTCGCCTTCGCGCGGGTTTGACTCAATCAGGCCTTCCGACCGGATGAGCGAGATATCGGGGGCCAGCATCCCCCGCGAAATATCGAGCAGGCTCTGGTAGATGGTCTCATCTTCTACGTTCTCCTTATTCCAGGTGGTGTAGAAGTTTTTCATGAGCCGTACCAGATACGATACGAACCCGCGGCGCTCTTCGGCGTCATCGGTGTCGATAGCCCGCTGCACCAGCAAGTTCACGTTCTGCCCAAAGTGCTTGTATTTGAGATTCCGGTACTTGTAATCGACTTTTTTAGGCTTTTGGCCCAGCGCGTCGGGCGATGGCGGCGGAAACGGGCTGTCGACATCGAGCTGAAAGCCCGACATCAGGTAGAGGTCATCCCACAGCTTGTTGCTGTAGTCCTGCCCATCCTTCATAGCCGGATGCAACTGCCGCATCAGTTCGATCAGCACGTAAGCCTGCCGCGTCCGTTTTTCGCGGTCGTCGATAGTGAGCAGGTAGTTCACCATTTTCTGGATGCTGCTACCATACTCCTTTAAATGGATATTCTCCGAATTGAGGGATGCTGTCATAAATAAACGTTCAACGGGTCATGTCCAAAGTCTAAAGTTGTGTCACGCACCCACGCCAGTCGTTGGGCCATGCCACGTTGAACGTTAGACGTCAAACAAAAATTAGCTCACATACACTTCCTCATTCTTGAGGAAGTCCTGGTAAGTGGCAGCGAGACCTTCGCGCAGGCCAATACGATGCTTGTAGCCCATGTCGTGGAGGCGCGATACGTCCATCAACTTACGGGGCGTGCCATCGGGCTTGTCGGTATTCCAGCGGAGTTCGCCTTCGAAACCGACCGTTTCTTTCACTAATTCGGCCAATTCTTTAATGGTTACTTCGTCGCCCGTACCAACGTTAACGAACTGTTCGCCATCATAATTATTCATCAGGTACACGCAGGCCTCGGCAAGGTCGTCAGCGTGCATAAATTCGCGAAAAGGTGACCCTGTACCCCAAACTTCCACAAACTCTTGGTTGTTCACCTTCGCTTCGTGAAACTTCCGTATCAGCGCCGGCAACACGTGCGAGCCTTGCAGGTCGTAGTTGTCGTTAGGGCCATACAGGTTGGTAGGCATCGCCGAAATGAAATTGGCGTCGTATTGGCTCCGGTAGGCCTCACATAGCTTAATCCCCGCAATTTTAGCAATGGCGTAGGGCTCATTGGTAGGCTCCAGAAAACCGCTCAGCAGGTAGTCTTCCTTCAGCGGCTGAGGTGCCAGTTTCGGGTAGATACACGACGAACCCAGAAACAGCAGCTTTTTTACACCATTCTGATAAGCGCTATGAATGATGTTGGCTTCGATGATCAGGTTGTCGTACAGAAATTCGGCCCGGTAAATATTGTTGGCCAGAATGCCGCCTACTTTGGCCGCCGCCAGAAAGACATAGTCAGGTTTTTCATCGGCGAAAAACGTTGCCACCGCTTCCTGATTGCGCAGGTCCAGCTCAGATGAGGTGCGGGCTACAATGTTTTGATAACCATGAGCGTTGAGGTAACGGACAATTGCTGAACCGACCATGCCGCGGTGACCAGCTACATAAATTTTTGCGTCTTTTTCCACTGCTGAAGTGAGATAGCCGTTTGCCCGTTTCGGCGTGGCCCTTTTTTTGTGAATCCGTTTCTGTATAAATGCGTTGCACCACCATATATCGGTTGCGCAACGATACAAAACTAACAAACTTCATCGGCCCAACGATTCCCACCTACTCAGATACCCATTAAACCTGTTTCGTGCGGTCTCATTAGCTCTATGTTTCGCGTATTTCTTTTACTTAGCATATGCTGTATCCCGGTTACGGTATTGGTGGCTCAAACTACGGCCCCCTCTGCCCTAACCACCGCGGGCGGCCCGCCGGTAGCGGTGCCTGCCAAGCAAAAAGGCGGTTTCTTGAAAAAAGTGGCCGAGCAGGCCGGTGTGCCCGCCAGTGTGGTCAGCGATCCGCTCTCGACTACGGCTTACGGCTTACCAGCCATTCCGAAGAAGGACTCGACCGGAAGCATGTTGAGCAATGTACTGGGGTCTGACATGGTCGACCTTGGCCTGAAGATTAAATCGTTTACCAAAAAGAAGGACGACAAACGGGCGAAGAAGAAAGCCTCGAAAACCGACTACGAAGGGCTGGCTATGGTTCGTCAGTTTATCAAGATCGGTAGCGGCGATCGAACCATCGTAGAGGAGTTCCATGTCCTGCGCGAATGGCAGGATCCCAACAAGTATGCTCGTGAGGTTTACGGCTACAACCCTAAAGAAAGCCGGATCAAGGTACTGAATAAGGACCTGGACAACGTGTATCTGCTTCATGGCCCCTACAAACGCTATCAGAATGGCGATCTGGTCGAAGAGGGATACTATTATGTCGGTACCAAAGATGGGCGCTGGGAGAAATACGATCCCAAGTTCATGCTTGTCGACAAGGTACGTTATCATCGGGGCTTCCCGGCCGAGGCACAGATCACTTATTACGATTCAGCCCATACCAAAATCAAAGAAGTGATGCCCTATGAGTACGGTAAGCTGAAAGGAACGTACCTGGCGTTTCATCCCAACGGCCAACTAGCCGAAGAAGGGCGATATGACAGCGGGGTGAAGGTTGGTCGCTGGACGGAATATTACCCCAATGCCACTCGCCGATTCCGTAAGCGAACAACGCAGTACAGCCGCGACCGCTGGGAAGTGCCGTTTGATTCCTACACGCTAACGGAGTGGGATGAAAAGGGCAAAATCACCTACGAACGCCCGAAAGACAAAGAGGTTGACGCTGAGGAAGAGACAGAGTAGAAACCTTGTATCAGCGGGCGGTTTAAACCCCCGCTGATACAAGGTGCCATTATTTAAACAACCCGATCGGGTCTGGCTCTTTGGCCAGTAGTTCCTGGATGTAGACGAGATCGATGGAAGATAGGTCGATCTTGTAGGCTTTGTGCAAATATGCCCAGGCGTTGCGGTATTCGCCCTGCTGGTAGCTGATCTGCGAAAGGCGAGCAAAGGCAGTGGCGTGCGACGGATTCAGGAAAATAGCTTTCTGAAGATGATCGCGGGCGTCGGTGAGGCTGGTTGTATCGTGCTTCGCCTGATAGTACTCCAACTCGACAGTAGCCAGATCAGTCAGCAAAACGGCGTTGGTATCGGCCAGTGCCGCTCCGCGTTTCAGCATGTTAATGGCATCGGAGAGCTGATTTCGCTGGTAACATACCACCCCAAGTCCCCAGAAAGCATCGCCGTTTTTATCGTTGAGCAGATTGGCCAGATTGAACCGATAAGCGGCCGTGTCCAGTTGCGCTTCGCTGACATATTCCCAGCCGCGCGCCGCAAAAAACTGACTGGCTTCTTCCCGCGAGTTGAAATTCTGATCACACTCGTTCAGGAACCGGATCTCGTCTTCGATCTGCTGCGCCGATTTAGAGCGCCCGCCGAACAGGGGCAAAATGCGAACGTCGACTTCACGAACGGTGGTCGTTTCTGCCGGGGCCGGGGGAGCGGGTTGCACGAGATGGGCTACTGCCGATTCGGCTACCGGTGGCGTTTTCGTTGCCGAGCCAGCCGGTTTTGCCGCCGAACGGGTTGCTTTCACCATCACCGGGGTACGTGCCTGCGCGTGGGCTAGCGCAGGTAACAACAGCCAGCCCCACATGAGAACCTGCGAGAGGCCCCCAGCGGTTTTGGATGGTCCGTTATGAGGATAAGCCTTGTGATGCATAGCTATCGTAGAACGATAGGACAACCAAGTTAGTACGTAGTTACCGATTATCGTCGGCCCGATCGTGGTTTTTTACCACCTCGATTCGCTGACGCTGAGCGACTTGACGATTTGGGGCCGCCGCTCGTAGCCCGCTTTTTTAATCCACCACCGGGGCTACCCGCAGCACCCGATTTTGCTTTGGCGCTGCTCCCACGGCCACCCGCCGACCGCTTGGTGGCCCGTGCCGCAAACGGGTTTTTCTTTTCGTGAAAAGCACCCAGAAACGTTGGGTCATCTTTGCGTCGCTGCTCGTCGATTTCGCGGAGCATATCCTGCTTTTCGTCGAAAGGCGTCTCTGTTTGCTCAACTTCGTTTGGAATGGGCCGCCGCGGAATGGTCATCCGAATGATTTTCTCAATTTTAGCGACGTGGTATTCTTCGGACATCGTTACGAACGTAATGGCCTCGCCCGTATGGTTGGCGCGGCCGGTACGTCCGATGCGGTGCACATAATCTTCGTAGATCAGCGGTACGTCGAAGTTGATCACGTGTGAAACCTCAGCCACGTCGATGCCGCGCGCGGCCACGTCGGTGGCTACTAGTACCCGCACATTACCTTCCTTGAACGCCTCCATGGAGTTGATGCGCGTATTCTGACCTTTGTTGGCGTGAATAACGCGCACGTTCCCAGCTTCTATCACTTTTCGAGCCAGAAACTTGTAGACGTTTTCGGCATTGGTTTTAGTGCGGGTGAAGACGATGACGCGCTGAAAGGATTCCTGCAAAATGAGGTAGTTGAGCAGGTTGATTTTCGTGCGGAAGTTGGGTACGTCGTAAATGATCTGCTCAACCATCTGAGCCGTAGACGCCTGGGGGGTTACTTCAATCCGGATCGGCGCTTCCAGAAACTCCGACGATAGCCGCTCGACTTTATCGGGAAAAGTCGCCGAGAACAGCAGGTTCTGCCGTTTGCGCGGGATCACTTCCAGAATGGCCCGAATCTGCGGCATGAAACCCATGTCCATCATCTTATCGGCCTCGTCGAGGACCATTACTTTCAGGTCTTTGGTCACGATCTCGCCCAGGCGGTAGAGGTCGTTGAAGCGACCCGGCGTGGCCACGATAATATCGACGCCGGCCTGTAGCCGCTCAATCTGCGTTTTGGGACCTAAGCCACCATAAATAGCGACGTGCCGGATGTCGGTATGCACAGCCAACTGCCCGATGGCCTCGTTGATCTGCATAACCAGTTCACGGGTAGGGGCGAGGATCAGCGCGCGCGGGGCCGTTCCCTGCGCGAACTTGATGCGCATCAACAGCGGCAGCACGTAGGCGGCGGTTTTGCCCGTACCGGTCTGGGCGATACCCAGCACGTCGTGGTTCCCCAGCACAACCGGAATGGCCTTTTGCTGAATGGGCGTGGGTTCGGTATACCCCGCGTCGGCGACTGCGTTGAGCAACTGCCGATTCAGCGCAAAGTCCTCAAATGAAGTGATTTCCATTTCACAAAGGTACGAAGGCTTGGGTCATACCGGGCTTTGTCCGGTGCAAGTAGGTGCTTCGCCGAAGCGACCACTTATCGCGCACAGAACCAATTGTCTGGATATGCTACTATGAAGCATAACCTTAAGTCTAAAGGTTGACGCTGGGCGAAGCATCTGCTTGCACCGGGCAGAGCCCGGTATGACCTTTGTCGAATGCTTACCCCCTTTACGCTGACTCCACTTACACCAACCTTGTCGCTCCACCAGATCGACCTGGATACGTATGCTTACTGGCTGGCGCAGGGACCCGACCCGACGTTCTTCTTCCAGGAACTAACCAACCAGCTATCCGAGCAGGGGCAGCGGGTTGTGCATTTGTGGAGCGATGTGGAGCGGCAGAAACCGGCCATCGTAGCCTCGCGGCTGGCAGCCCTACAGGGTGAGTCGATTCGGGTGCCGGGGCGACTTACACAGGTACGTCGGATCGACAAAGCGACGGCAATGGCGTTTCTGACAGACCATCACTTACAGGTGCCGCTGCCCGGCAAAGTGCGGTATGGGCTCTTCCTGCCTAGTCGCTACTACCGAGTATTGCCGACCCCACCCGGACGCGGGACCGCCCCGGGTGGGGTAGAAGAGCTCCTGTTGGCGGTGGCGACGTTTGCGCAGCCCCGGCAGATGATGCAGGCAGAACAACCCTACCGCTCGGCGGAATTATTGCGGTTTGCCAATCGGGTGGGATTTACCGTCGTGGGGGGGCTGGATAAACTGTTGGCAACGTACCTGCGCAACCACCCGGCCGACGATCTGATGACGTATGCCGATCGTGACTGGTCGGACGGAGCGAGCTACCGCAAACTGGGCTTCGAGGCTGTCAGCGACACGCCCCCTCAACGATTCTGGGTTCATCCCGACGAATGCATTCGCTATACCGACACGACCTTGCCAACTGGCGTTGAGGTAACCAATGCCCACTTACTGGGATACCTACCTGTTTTCAACGCTGGGAGTCGTAAGTTTGTGAGACGTGTAGTCTAGCGAATTTTCGTGGCTACCGAGACAACAACGTACTCATGACCCGACCCATACCCTTTTCCGAATTTGTCAAAGGATTTCTGCGGCTGGTACGGGTGCAGAATCTGCTGATCGTGGTCGGTACACAATATCTGGCGCGGGTAGCGCTGATTGGCCCCCGCAGCGACTGGCCCCGCCTCCTGCTTGAACCTCAGTTGTTTATCCTCACCCTTTCGACGGTCTGTATTGCGGCGGCGGGCTATATCATCAATGATTATTTCGATGTCAAGATCGACATCATCAATAAGCCGGAACGGGTTGTGATCGGGCGGTACCTGAAACGCCGCTGGGCCATTACGTTGCATCAGGTGCTCAACGTGGTGGGTTGCTTGCTGGGGTTGTTGCTGAGCCGCTGGGTATTCGTGGTCGATGTATTGTCGGTATCGCTGCTCTGGTTTTATTCGGCTAACCTCAAACGGCAACCGTTCATCGGCAACCTTGTCGTAGCCTTTCTGACGGCCCTTTCGCTCATTGTTCTGGCCGTTTATTATAAGCAGCGCGTCGATTTGTTGATGGTCTACGCGTCGTTTTCGTTTATCGTGACGCTGGTGCGGGAGATCATCAAAGACATGGAGGATATTCGGGGTGATGCTCGTTATGGCTGTCGTACACTGCCGATCATCTGGGGCCTGCGCCGGACTAAGTACCTGCTCTATATTATTATCGCGTCGTTCATCATGACGCTTTTCCTGATGGCCGACTCGCTGAATAACCCGCGCCTCGGCTGGATTTTTATGTTGCTGCTGATTCCGGTAGCCTGGCTGGTTTATCGCCTCGTTATGGCCGATACCCGCCGCAACTTTGCGTACCTCAGCAATCTGTGTAAGCTTATTATGATGATGGGCGTACTCAGTATGGTTTGGGCCTGATTAACGGCACCGGCCCCCATCCAGGCCATCGACCAGATCACGCATGTCGATGATCAGGTTCTGCAAACGTTCCGGCCCAATGATGCTGCTGAAATGATTGTTGGCTTCCTGCATGCACTCCGAAACGGCAAAAAGCAGCGAGAAACCGCGTTCACTCAAAAAGATGCGGCTGGCCCGTGAGTCCTGCTCGTCGCGTTTGGTATAAATGTACCCTTCGCGCTCCAGCAGGTTGACCACCTTGCTCATCATCTGCTTGGTTACATCGGCTTTGCGGGCGAGTTCGTTGTTGGTAATGCCGTTTTCCTCAATGTTGGCAATCAGCCGCAGGTAACTAAGCTTGAAATCGGCAAAGCCACGCTGATGCAGGCGAGGCTCCATAAACTCATCCATAAACCGCTTGAAACGCCAGGCCAATCGCCCCAGCGAACGGCTGCGCATATCCCGCATTTGGGCGTAATCAAAGGTTTTGTTGCTCAATTCCATTTTTTACGGCAAGAAAACAAAAAGTTGAAACCAGTTAAACAAAAACTGACTTACAAATATAGTCAACTTGCTTGACTTTTATAGTCAACCTGGTTTACCTTTGGCTCATTAGCCTGACAGATTGATGATACTATCTGCCAGCATTCACAGCGATAACAACCAAATTATAGTAACCTATGGCAACTGAATCGTCTACGCTGAAAACCTATCTACCCCGTGTGCTGGGTCTGATCGTGTTGATCGCCGCTGCGTATTGGGGTTTCACAGCGTATCGTCACGGTCAGCAATACGAATCGACGGACAATGCGCAGATCGAAGGCAGCACCGCACCCGTACTGGCCCGAGTGGCTGGGTACGTTCAGGACGTGAATGTCGATGACTATGCAACTGTTAAACGGGGACAGCCCCTGCTCACGATCGATCCGCAGGAATATGAGGTAGCCCTGCAACAGGCGGAGGCCGACTACGAATCGACTTTGGCCGACATTCGCACAGCGCAGGCCGATATCCGCAATGCGCAGGCCGACCTGGCTACGGCGCAGGCCAACTCACGCAACACCCAGCAGAGCCTCCGGGTAACGCAGTCGAATGCCGAAGTGCAGGCGGCTCGCCGCAGCAAAGCCCAGGCCGATTTGCAACGCGACCAGAACCTGTTCAACGATCAGTCGCTGACGCGCAAGCAACTCGACGACTCGAAGAACAACCTCGACGTGCAGGAACGTACCTATCGGTCTAGTGAAGAACAGATTGCGCTGGCACGGTCGCAGCAGGGCGTAGCGCAGGCCGGTATTCTGAAAGCGCAGGCGGGTATCCAACGTACCCAGGCCAATATTCAGAAAATGCAGGCCATGTTGAAAGTAAAGGCGGCGGCTGTTCAGAATGCCAAATTGCGGCTGGGCTACGCTAAGCTGACGGCGCCTATCGACGGAAAAATCGGCAAGAAAACCGCGGTGGTTGGCCAGTATGTGCAGCCCGGCCAGACGCTCATGACGATCGTCAACAACAGCACGTTCTGGGTGGTCGCCAATTTCAAAGAAACCCAACTGGAGAAGATGCAGGTTGGGCAGGATGTTGAGATTAAGCTCGATGCCTACCCCGATCTGGACGTGAAAGGACGCGTGGCATCGCTGTCTGAATCAACCGGGGCTAAAACGGCGCTGCTGCCTCCCGATAACGCCTCTGGCAACTTCGTGAAGATCACACAGCGTGTACCGGTGAAAATCGAGATTCTGAACCCCGATCAACTCAAGGACAAACTACGCGCCGGCCTCAGCGTTGATGCGGCCGTTCGGGTAGCCAACTAATCATGGCAGAAACAGCCCTTGCTTCGCCACCTGTTGCGGCTCAGCCAGCCCTGCCTACAGGATTCAAGAAGTGGATCATCGTCATTACGGCTATTACGGCCGCCATCGTTGAACTGATCGACATCTCGATTGTCAACGTGGGGCTGAATGATATCGCGGGTAACCTCGGCGTCACCATCGAAGACGTATCGTGGGTGGTAACGGCCTACGCCATCGCCAACGTGATCGTGATTCCGATGACCGGCTTTTTGCAACGGTATTTTGGTCGAAAAAACTACTATATCGGCTCTATCGTGCTGTTTGCGCTGGCTTCTTACGGTTGTGGCCTGGCCACCAACCTGCCGATGCTTGTGCTGTTTCGGTTCTTGCAGGGGGTAGGCGGCGGCGCGTTGCTGTCGACCTCGCAGGGGTTGATCTACGACGCCTTTCCGCTATCGCAGCGCCCAACGGCGGCGGCCATTTTCGGGGCCGGTATCGTGTTGGGACCAACCCTCGGCCCCACGCTCGGTGGCTATATCATCGACAATTACCATTGGAGCTGGATGTTCTACATCAACGTACCCATTGGGTTGCTGGCAACGTACCTGAGCGTCACCTTCATCGACAAGAAGCCCGACGAACTCAATATCGATCGGGGCAGTATCCGAATCGATACGCTGGGGATTGTGCTGCTGGCCGTCGGGGTCGGGAGCCTGCAATATGTACTGGAGCGGGGCGAAGCCGACGACTGGTTTGATAGTCTCGCTATCCGGTATCTGACGATTGCTACGGCCATTTCAGTGCCCTTATTTGTCTGGTGGGAGTTGCGCGGCACCAACGAACCCGTGGTCGACCTGCGCGTACTGAAAAACCGGAACCTCACGCTCGGTGCCATTCTAATCACCATCGTGGGCTATGGGCTATTTACGTCGGTGCTGCTCTTCCCGTTGTTTGCGCAGCGGATTGTGGGGCTTACGGCCACGCAAACGGGCCTATTGCTGATTCCGGGTGGCTTCGTGACCTTACCGATGTTTGCCATCTCGGGCCGACTGCTGGCTAAAGGTGTATCGCCGCGTAACATCGCGATTGCCGGCTACATCGCGTTCGGTACGTTCTGTTTCATCATGTCGACCTACAACATGGACGCCACCAACAGCTATTTCATCTGGGCGCTCATTATTCGGGGAATCGGGTTGGCGCTGGTTAACGTGCCGCTCATCAATCAGTCGGTGTCGACCCTTGAGCCAAGACAACTGCCCACGGGTATCGCCATCGTCAACATGATGCGTCAGCTTGGCGGGGCGTTCGGCGTAGCCATCACCAACACCTACGTAACGCAGCGTTCGGCCGTGCACCGGGGCGATCTGGTGAGCCACCTACAACCCGGCGACCCGCTTCTCACCGACCGCCTCAACGCGATGTCGCAAGGGCTGATGTCGCGCGGGGTAAACGCTTTCGAGGCCATGTCGGGTGCTTACCGAAACCTTGACCTGATCATACAGAAACAGGCGCTGATGCTGTCCTACCTCGACACGTTCCGGTTGGCGGGGTTGTTCTTCGTGGTATCGTTTCCGCTGCTGTTCCTCCTGAAATCCAAAAAGATGTCTGCCGAAGCCGCCAAAGCCGCTGCCGACGCCGCTCACTAAAACGCATTCAACGGTTGTCGTCGGCACCTTGCCTAGGCTCGTAACGTACCTAGGCAAGGTGCCGACAAAAATCGCCGAATCATTCCACAACATGCGATTTTCACTACTTTCTATACTGGCATTGCTGCCCGGATTGGCGCTGGCGCAGCAATCCCCGACGCTCCCCGACGACCTGCGGGCATTGGTGCAACAGGCTTCGGCCAATTTTCCGCTTCTAAAACAGCAGGAACAACAGATTCAGGCGACCGCGTTGCAGGCCGATCTGGCTCGCACGGCCCTCCGCCCTCAAATCGGGCTGAACGGTTCATACCAGTACATCGACCCCGTTCCGAAAGCGACTCTACCCGTCAATGGGCGCGATGTGACGTTGCAGTTTCAGCCAAATCATAACGTAAATGCCAACGTCGCCATCTCGCAGTCGCTCTATGATTTTGGGCGGACCAGTGCCGCCGTGCAGCGGGCGGGCGATAATCTGCGCATTCAGCAACGGCAGCAGGAGCTGACGCGCCACAACCTGACCTATCAGGTGGCAGCGGCGTATTATGGCATCGGTTTTCTGCAACGGAGCATCGTGGTGCAGGATTCAGTTATTCGCACGGCGGGCGACAACGTGAATGTGCTGTCGGCTCGGCTGCGCAATGGCGACGCCTTGCAGTATGACGTGATCACGCAGCAGGTACGTTTGAAAACGGCACAAAACCGCAAAATCGATCTGCAAAACCAGCTAGATCGGCAACGGGCGTTGCTAACGTACCTGACCGGCAGCGCTGAACCAGCGGTGAGCGCGGCGTCTCAGCAGTTTGGTGATCCTATTCAACCGTTTGTGCTGGAAGGGCAGCTCCAGACGGCGCTGGTCGGCAATAAAGACATACTGGCCGCTCAGGATCGGGTAAAGCTGGCCGAAACGGAGATTCGGATCGACGAGCTGTCTGGGAGACCTAATCTGGTTTTGCAAGGCTCAACCGGTTTCCGCAACGGGTACGTACCTGACGTGAATACGCCCAAGTTTAACGTGGCGGCAGGAGTCGCCTTTTCGATGCCGATCTACGCTGGGCGGCGTTACCGGCTGCAAAATCAGGTGGCGAAGCTGAACCTGAACGCCAACCGGTATGCCGTTGAGAATGCCAACGCGCAACTGCGTCAGCAACTCACACAGCTCAACGCCGATATTGTGGCCAACCAGACCCGGTTACAAAACCTGAACACGCAGGTATTACAAGCCCGTAAAGCGCTCGAACTGGCCCAAACCCGTTTGCGTAATGGCGTCATCACGACGGTAGAACTGGAAAGTGCCGAAACGGGTATTGAGGAGGCTCAACTGGCTCAATTGGCGTTTCAGTACCAATTATTGCTGAATCAACTAGAACTCAAGCGGTTGCTGGGCGAAACCCTCTGATTTTTGCAGAGTACGAGTTACCGAACAGTGGCGTAGCTAAAATCCAGCCGATGCCAGGTTGTAACTCGTACTCTGAAGTGGTTGAGCCTTTCCCTAAAAAATCATAAAATTTATCTTTTTGTTAATTCACAGATGCAACAAAATCAGCGGATTGGGAGTTGACCTAGTAAACACCATCCTCAAAACACAACAATTCAGCTCGAAGACGATACAATGGTTATGAAAGAACAAGTTGTTGATATTCTGAAAAATTTTGGCATCCGGGAATCCGAGCTGACCGATACCGTACACTTCACCCGTGACCTCGGTCTCGACAGTCTGGATACGGTCGATTTGATCATGCATCTGGAGCAGACTTTCGGCATTCGTATTCCTGATGAAGATTACCCCAAGCTGGTGACGCTTAAGGGCGTGCTGGAATACCTCGAAAACGAACAGCAGGTGGGCGTTGCGGCCTAGCGGCCTTTCCGGTTACAGACTACACCTGATTGAATCTGAAGCCCACGACCTGAGTCGAGGGCTTTTTTGTGGGTACGTGTTGCCAAACTGTTGCCCATGCAAAAAGGCCCCGGCTATCAGAGGACAGCCGGGGCCTTTTGCTAAGACGAAAAGGAATCTTAGAGGTTTTGCTTTTTCAACTCTTTCACAGCGAAATCGGCAGCGCGAGCCGTGAGGGCCATGTACGTAAGCGACGGGTTTACGCACGAAGCCGACGTCATGGCAGCGCCATCGGTAACGAACACGTTCTTCACCGAGTGCACCTGGTTGTTGGCGTTCAGCACCGACGTTTTCGGATCGCGACCCATACGGGCAGTACCCATCTCATGAATACCGATGCCGAGGTGTTTCGATTCGTCGTTATAGCCGCGGACGTTTTTCAGACCAGCCGCTTCGAGCATTTCGACAGCATCGTTCATCATGTCCTTCCGCATCTTCTTCTCGTTTTCGCCGTAAGCGGCATCGAACACAAGCTGCGGCAGACCCCAACGGTCTTTTTGGTCGGGCGAAAGGGTAAAGCGGTTATCGGGATTGGGCAGTACTTCGCCAAAACCACCAAGGCCCATTGTCCACGGACCAGGAGTAGTGAGGCTTTCCTTGAAATCGGCCCCAAAGCCCTCCATGCCGTTGCCCCGGTTCCAGCCACCACGGCTCGCGCCGCCTTGATAGCCAAAGCCACGGAGGTAGTCGCGCTTATCGCCGTCCCAGTTCCGGTAACGGGGTACGTAGACACCGTTGGCGCGGCGGCCGTAGTAATATTTGTCTTCCATGCCGTCGAAATCACCCGACGCACCTACCGCAAGGTGATGGTCCATGATGTTACGACCCAGCTGATCAGACTCGTTGCCCATCCCGTTGGGGAACCGGTTCGATTTTGAGTTCATCAGGATCGACGTCGATCCGAAGGCTGAGGCGTTAAGGAAGATAATCTTGGCAAAGTACTCGCGCACGTCTTTCGTGTTCTGGTCGATAACCCGAACGCCCGTAGCGCGGCCTTTTTTCTCATCATACAATACTTCGGCTACGATCGAATCGGGGCGAAGCGTCAGGCGGCCCGTTTTCATGGCAGCGGGCAGCGTAGCGGCCTGCGTGCTGAAGTAGGCACCGAACGGACAACCCCGCATACACTGGTTGCGGTATTGGCAGGCTGCCCGGCCCAGATCCGTGTGCATCGCTTTGGGGTCGGTGAGGTGTGCCACGCGGCCAATGGTGATGCGCCGTTTGCCAAACGCTTTTTCAACCCGTGCTTTCACCTCCTTCTCCACGCAGTTGAGCTCCATGGGGGGCAGGAAGTTGCCGTCGGGCAATACGCTGAGGCCGTCTTTGTTGCCGCTGATGCCAGCGAATCCCTCCACGTAGCTATACCAAGGAGCCAGGTCTTTGTACCGGATCGGCCAATCGACACCTACGCCTTCTTTGAGGTTGGCCATGAAGTCTTCCTCGTTCCAGCGGTAGCTCTGCCGACCCCACATCAGCGAGCGGCCGCCCACGTGATACCCGCGGATCCAGTCCATCGGGCGTTTCTCGATGTAGGGGTTCAGCGAATCGTTTTCGAAGTGGTGGCGCCACTCTTCGTTGGCGGTGTAGCCCGTCCGCATGTTAGCCCAATACTCTTCGGCCGCCTGCGTGGTAATGCGCCCACGGTGGGGGAAGTCCCAGGGATTGTTGGTGGCCGTTACATAGCCTTCAACGTGTTTAATGTCGCGGCCCCGTTCCAGCATCAGCACTTTCAACCCTTTTTGGGTCAGTTCTTTTGCGGCCCAGCCACCTGATATGCCCGATCCGACCACGATCGCATCGTAGGTCATGTCTTTCTGGGCGTCAATGTTGAGATTCATTGTAGAGTAAGTTTTTCAGTTTTCAGTTTGCCGTTTTCAGCTATGGTCGTGTAGCAGATAAAATCTGTCGGGCACCGATGAACCTCAAACGCGAAACGATAAACTTGTTTAGATAGCCCAGGCTTTCTGGCCGGGTTTCAGGGGAACGCAGCCGTCGTAACGGCCGGGTATAGCCACGTATTCGAGGGCCTGCGTGGCACCGATCTCAGACGTGAAATAACCCATGAGCGTCAGGTCTTTGAGCATCACGAAGAACGGCGTGGCGTTGCGTTTTGCCTGCGGAATCTGCACATCCTGCTGGCCTTCCACCTTACGAGCCATTTCGGCACGCTGCTGCTTGGCTTCGGCTTCCAGCTTCTTCATGATGTCGATCTTCTGCGTGTTGTCGAGTTGCGCATACGATTTCCCGTAGGCATCCTGGCTCATTTTCTGCACCTGCGTCAGCCCGTCGATGAAACGCTGCTGATCAGGCTGTTTGTAGCAGTCTTTCAGCACCACGTCGATGATTTCGTTGACTTTGGCGGCTTTGGCACCGGGTGTTTTGGTGGTGGGAATAATCACATCGGCCAGTTCGGCTACCAGTGCGTCCTGATCGGCAGTGAAAAGAACGGGTTTGCCCGTAGCCACACGTTGAGCGGCCGAAGCTTCAAGCGTATCGGCCAGTGCGGATGAACCAAAGCCGGGCAACGTCATGGTTGCTCCGACCATCGTGGCCACCCGCAAAAGGGCGTCGCGTCTGTTCATAATAGGTTTTGTTAAGAGATCGTAATTCAGACAAATATACACAATTCTAAGACGAAATAGGAAGGAGAAAAGGCTTGTAAATCACCCGTCTCCGAGGCCCGGGGATAGAACGACGGGTACGTTAGCAATCGTATCTCATCCGTTGGTGGCCAGCTTGTGTCAGCGCAGGAGCACTCGGGCCGATTGGCTCACGGGCAGCATACCCTGCGCCAGCACCGCATCATGAAAACCGCGCAGGCTGGCCTTTTTACCCATTTTTTGCCGGTATTGGTCGCGCAGCGCCAGCAGTTGCAGCTTGCCGAGCGAATAGGAGAGGTAGCCAGGGTCGTAGGTGCCGCGTAGAGCCTCTTCGCGGGCTGGTTTTTCTTCGTAATAACAATTGGCCTGGATGAATCGCGTGGCCTGATCGACGGTCCAGCCGTGGGTGTGCAGGTTGATGGCGCAAACCAGGCGGCAATACCGCAGCAACGACTCCGACAACTGGGCCATTTCGTACTTGGCGGCTGTTTTGGGGTCGCGCCACACGTCGCCGCCGGGATAGCCTTCTTCGAGCATCATCTGCTCGGTGTAGTGCGCCCATCCTTCCACAAAGGCATAGCTGCTAAACACCTTCCTAACCTCACTTACCTTGGAGGCGTTGAGGTGCAAAAACTGTACATAATGGCCGGGGTATGCTTCATGAATGGAGATCACCTCGGCAACGTACCTGTTGTATTGCGTGAGCCATTCTTCCTGCTGTTTGGCCGACCAGCTGGTTTTGGGTAGTGTAACGTAATAATAAGCCTGCGTGGCTTCCTTCTCGAACGGTCCCGGCGTGTTCATGGCAGCGGTAGCCCCAACCATAAACTCCGGGGTTTTGGTGACGGTAGCCCGCACCGCCGACGGAATGGAGATCAACTGTTTGTCGAGCAGAAACTGCCGGATAGCTTCGCAATGGGCCTGCGTGCTACTGACGAGTTTATCGGCGGTCGGGTGGTCGGTCTGAATGCGTCGGAACACCTCGATGGCCGACCGGTCGGGGTCTATAATGCGGGCGGCGTTGGCAAACTCGATCTGCTCACGCTTCAGTTGGGTCAGTCCTACCTGCAACAGACTGTCGGGGTTGGCTGTGAGTTGCTCGTTATGCAGAAGCATACGCCGGAAATTGCCCGCCCCGATGGCGAAAGAGCCCTTAGCAGTAGGGAGTACGTTTGTTTTCAGGTACGTTGCCAGCCCACGCAGGGCGTCGGCGGCGAGTTTAGTAGCCGACTGGAGCTCGGCCTGTTGCCCCGGATTGCCGACCTGACGAAAAGCCGTGCGAACGTCGCCCAGCAGATAGTCGGCCGTGCCGTTGAAGACATCGATGCTGACCTGAACGTGCTCGGGGGCAGGGTTGGTCCCGAGATTTTCTTTCAACGCCGTTACGTAATCAGGCACAAGCCGGGCTTTGTTGATCAGCGATTGCATGCGGCCCTCCGGTGTTCCGAAGGTGCGTTCGACGTATGTGCTGAAATCGACGCTGTATGAATACGGGTCTTCGGGCGCGCGCAGGCTGTCGATGTCGTTGAGGTCACCGAGAATGTTAGCCCGAATGAGCCGGTAGTCGATCTGCTCGTCGAACGTCAGCTGAGCCGTATCGAGTTGAGCAAAGGCCGAATCGAAATGAGCCAGCTGGGTACGTTGCTGCTGCCACCAGGTTTTGGTAGGAATGGGCAACTGACCATCGTAATCGTGTTTGCCCAGGTAAACGGCTTCTTCGGGATTGCTGGCATAGTAGGCGTCGAGGTATTGACGCGACAACTCGCTGTAGCTGGGTACGTTGCTGTGTTCGCGCTGGCAGGCTACCAGCAGGATGGCGAGCAATAGGGTAGGAGAGGAGAAGCGCATGCAGAAACAAAAATGCTGAACGATGAACGGGGGCGAATGCCTATTCTGGGCCCAAGTTCATTGTTCAGCATGCATAGTTCCTAATGCCCTACAATCCTTTTGCGGGATTGCCAAAGACAGTGGCTCCGGCAGGTACGTTCTCGACAACAACCGAACCGGCTCCGATGCGGGCATTTTTGCCAACGGTGATGCCCGCCACCAATATGGCCCCCGTACCGATGTAAGCGCCTTCTTCGATGGTAACGCCGCTATTGACCACAGCCCCCGGTCCAATCTGCACGAAATCGCCGATCTGGGCACGGCTATCAATGATCGCCCCTGTCAGCACAAGGCAGTGCTGACCGATCGTCGCCATTGGGTTGATCACGGCGCGGGCGGCAATGAGGTTACCGTGTCCCAGGCTGGCAAGCGTCGAAATGACGGCTGTGTCGTGGATGGCATTGACGGGCTGCACTTTCCGGCGGTCGTTGAGCAGCTTCACCAGCTGTTTCCGGACACGCCCGTCGCCAATGGCGATGCAGGCCTCGCAGCTCTTGGCCGAGTTAGCGCCAATCAGTTTCAGAAAACCGTCATCGTCGGTGTCGCCGAGCACGGTCACGTCGCCAAACTCCTGCCCGTGGAGCGCTTTGTTGTCGTCGAGTAAGCCGTAAACGACCACATCATTCCGCTGAAAAATATCGAGAGCCGTCAGGCCGAGGCTTCCCGCCCCGAAAATCAATACTGGGTTTTCCATAGACAATCAATGTACAATTGACAAGGAGCGATGTACAATGCTTACGCTGAATGACTGACCCTTGTTAGAGCACAGGTATTGTATATCGTTCATTGTCAATTGTACATTCTTCTTATTTTGATAATCAACCGATAAAATCCACTTCATATGTGGACTGCACCTTTGGGTCATGAAACAGGCTACACTGTTCAAGACCATTGTGCTATCGGACCTTCACCTCGGCACGGCGGGGTCGAAGGCCAAAGAAGCTGCCGACTTCCTGAAACACCATTCGTGTCATAAACTGATCCTCAACGGCGATATCATCGACGGCTGGCAGCTCCGACAGCATGGCCTCTGGAAGAAAAAGCACACCGCCTTTTTTAAGGTGGTTTTGAAGCAAATCGTTCAGTACAACACGAAGGTGATTTACCTACGGGGTAACCACGACGATTTTCTCGATCAGGTATTGCCGTTGCAGGTCGGCAAGAATTTCAGCATTCAGCGCGATTACCTGCATAAATCGGGTAAGCGTACCTTCTACGTGACGCATGGCGATGTGTTCGACTCGATCACGTCGCACATGAAATGGCTGGCCTATCTCGGAGATCTGGGGTATACGCTATTGCTGTGGGTTAACAAGTTCTACAATCAATATCGGGCCTGGCGCGGGTTGCCCTACTATTCCCTATCGCAGACGGTGAAGCTGCGGATCAAGCAGGCCGTGAATTACATCTCTGATTTCGAAGAGAAACTCACCGAACTGGCCCGCGCCCGCCATGCCGACGGCATCATCTGCGGGCATATCCATCAGCCCGCCATCCGCGATATCAACGGCCTGACCTACATGAACTCAGGCGATTGGGTGGAGTCCTTGAGCGCCCTGGTCGAAGATCACGACGGCCAATGGCACCTGCTCTACTATTCGGCCGATATGGCAACGCCCGACGAAGAAGCGGAATCCGACCTACCCGAGGTGGCGGTGCCATCAACCGAGCCCATCGAGCAGCATATCATTAGTGAAATCCTTAGCAGTCAATAAGCCAGCTAACGCATGCGTTTCTTATTCATTATTCAGGGTGAAGGGCGGGGCCACCTCACGCAGGCTATTTCACTCGCCCAGATGGTGCAGGCGGCCGGCCACGAAGTCATAGAAGCGCAGGTCGGACTGGCCGCCGACCGCCCCATTCCGGCGTTTTTTGCCGAGCAGTTTCCCGCCCCGTTTAAGCCCGTAACCACGCCCGAACTGGTTTACTGCCCACGCACCAATCAGTTGTTGCTTGGCCCCACAGTGAAGCGCGTACTGAGCAAGCTGGGTACGTTCCGGCGGAGTATGCAGCAGTTGCACGAGGCGATTGAGACGCATAAACCCGATGTGGTCGTGAATTTCTTTGAACTGCTTTGTGGCCTCACCTATGCGTTCTACCGCCCGGCGGCTCCGGTTATCAGTGTGGCGCATCAGTTTATGGCGTTGCACCCCGATTTCCCGTTTCCACCCAAAAAATGGATCGACAAGTGGTCGTTTCTGGGGTTGATCCGGCTTAACGCCATCGGCTCGTCGGAGGTACTGGGGTTGTCGTTCGATCAGCAGTCCGACGTACCTGGCCGTCGCCTGCGTGTGGTGCCGCCGCTGCTTCGGCAGGAACTGGCCGCGCTGAAGCCGACTCAGGAACCCTTCATACTGGCGTATACCACCCAGCCGGGCTTGCGTTCGGTGGTTCGGGCGGCCCATCAGCAGCAGCCTGATCAGGCGTTGCGCTATTACCACGCCGGAGTGAAACAGGCGGAAGAAGTCATAGACAAGACGCTTACCGAATGCAGCCTCGATGGCCAACGGTTTCTGGCCGATATGGCCCGTTGCTCGGCGGTGGCTACCACGGCGGGGTTTGAATCGGTCTGCGAGGCCATGTTTCTGGGCAAACCCGTCCTCATGATGCCGCAGCCCAATCACTACGAGCAGGCCTGTAATGCGCTCGATGGGCAGCGTGCCGGGGCAGGTGTGGCCGCTGATACATTCGACCTGTCGGGGCTGCTTGGGTACGTTCCAAGTTACGATAAAGGCCTGCAAAAGCGGTTTCAGCAATGGCATAGCCGGGTCAGCGGTTTATTTCTGGCGTCGTTGTACCGTGTGGCCAATGGGCAGAAAAATCGGCAACCAAATCCGACGGGTCGCGTACAGACGGCGTAATGGTCGCAAGGAATATATCGTAAGAATGTGCAATTTGAGCCCGTAATTGTTTACAGGTTCATGCGATACGTTTTAGCCCTGTTCACCACCGTTGTTACCATTGCGCTGGTGTACGCCCTTAACCGAAGCTGGGGACAAGTTCCTGCCTTTGGTCCGCTCCTAAGTCCCTTTACCGGTTTCTGGCAAAATGCCGAAAAACCCGATCAGCTTCAGGCACAGGAGATCGACATCGAAGGCACTCAACAGCCCGTCGAGGTCGTGTTCGACAGCCTGCATATTCCGCACGTATTCGCCCAGAACGACCACGACGCCTATTTTGCGCAGGGGTATCTGACGGCCCGCGACCGGCTCTGGCAGATGGAGTTTCAGACCCACGCCGCCGCCGGGCGAGTGTCGGAAATAGTCGGCGAGAAAGCGATTGAACTCGACCGCTACAATCGTCGCCTCGGCATGGGCTATGCCGCCGAACAGTCGGTCGAGTTCATGATGAACGACCCCCGTACCAAAGCCTGCGTGGAGGCCTACACGGCGGGTATCAATGCTTATATCGCGCAGCTCAAACCGGCTCACTACCCGCTTGAGTACAAATTGCTGGGCTACGCACCTGAACCCTGGCAGCCCATCAAGTGCGCGTACTTCCTTAAATACATGTCGGGTGTGCTGGCTCTTGGCGCCGATGATGTGGCCATGACCAACATTCTGGCGAAGTACGGGCCGGAGGTTACCAACGACCTGTTTCCGAACTATCCTAGCCATGAAGATCCTATTATTCCGGTCGGGACGAAGTGGGATTTCTTGCCCGTTTACTACCTCAAATCGCCGCTGAACCCGAAACCTTCCAACCAGGGGTACGTTACTAACTGGCCCGATGGTGGCTGGCCTCGCCACGACCCGGCTATTGGCTCCAACAACTGGGCAATTGGGGCGCAGAAATCGGCTACGGGCTACCCGATTCTGGCCAACGATCCACACTTATCGCTCAACCTGCCGTCGATCTGGTATTTGATTCAACTGCATACCCCCACGCTCAATGTGATGGGCGCGTCGATGCCGGGTTCGCCGGGCGTAATTGGCGGGTTCAACCAGCACATTGCCTGGGGGGAGACCAATGTAGGCTCGGATGTACTCGATTTCTACAAGATCAAATTCAAAGACAACAGTCGGCAGGAATACTGGCATGGTGGGCAGTGGAAGAAGGTAACCCGCCGAATTGAAACCATTAAAGTGAAAGGCAAGCCCGACGTGATCGATACGGTGCTGTATACGCACCACGGGCCCGTCATGTATACGCCGGGTATGAAGTCGTTTGCCAAAAACTTTCCGGTGGGCTATGCTGTACGGTGGGTGGCGCACGACGCGTCAAACGAACTGCTTTGCTTCTATCTGCTCAACCGCGCCCAAAACCACGCCGATTATCGCGATGCGCTGACGTACTACGGAGCACCCGCGCAGAACTTTGTTTTTGCCGATGTCAACAAAGACATCGCTATCGCGCCGAATGGCCGTTTTCCCCTGAAAAAGAAAGGACAGGGTAAATTTCTGCTCGACGGCACCGACCCCAACGACGACTGGCGGGCATTTATCCCGGCAGAACATAACCCGCATGTGAAGAATCCGTCACGGGGTTTTGTGAGTTCGGCTAACCAGTTTTCGACCGATCCAACGTACCCATACTACCTCAACTGGCAGTTTGCGCCGCCCGAACGCGGCATGCGCATCAATCAGCGGCTGACGGCCATGCAGCGGGCCACGGTCGATAGCATTGGTCAGTTGCAGTACGACAATTACAACCTGCGCGCCGCCAACATGCTGCCGAAGCTGCTGCCTCAGGTACGTGCCAGTGGCCTTAGTGCTGCCGAGAAGCAGGCGCTGGCGACGGTTCAGGCGTGGCGCTACAACAATGCGACGGGTGAGATTGGGCCTACTATCTTCACCGAATGGGAAAAGCGGTTCATGGACGCCCTCTGGGCCGACGACCTGCCCGAAACGGATAGCCTACCGCTGCGTAAACCGTCTGCCGACCGGACGTTGCAACTCGTTACCGAGACTCCCACTGCCCGTTGGGTCGATGATGTACGTACTCCCGCCCGTGAAACCCTGGCCGACATTGTTACCCTGAGTTTTCGGGCAACGGTCGATACGCTCACGCGTCGGCATGGGTCACAGGGTAACGCTTGGCAGTGGGCTACCACCAAAGCTACGCGCATTGCGCACCTGGCGCGACTGGATGCGTTGAGCGCCATGAATGTGCAGGTAGGCGGGGGCAGCACCGTCGTGAACGCGACCACCACCCGTACCGGGCCGTCGTGGCGACTGGTCGTGGCGTTGGGCCCAACGCCGAAAGGCTATGCTGCTTTGCCGGGTGGGCAGTCGGGCAATCCGGGGAGCCATTACTACCTCAATATGCTCGAACCTTGGCGCAAAGGGCAGCTTACGGCTCTCCAGTTTCTTCAATCGCCCGCTGACACGAAACAAGGCGTTCGCTGGACGCTGAAATAACTGCTTCAGGTACGTTGCCAAGAGATTCGTGCAACGTACCTAAAGGATAAACCATCAACTAAACATGATTCCCATTCTGCTGATTGCCCTTCTTAGCCTGGTTGCCCAACTGGTATTACCGTGGTGGAGTGTTGCGCTAGTCGCGTTTGCTTTTTGCTTTGGCCGTCCATTAAGTAGTGGCCGGGCTTTCCTCTACAGTTTTATTGGCGTGGGTATCGTGTGGCTGGCCTATGCCTTTATGCAGCACCTGCAATCGGGTGGTATCCTCACCGGCCGGATGAGTGAGGTGCTCAAATTGCCACCCAACCCTGTTTTTTTACTCGTACTGACACCCGTGCTGGGGGGGCTTGTCGCTGGCTTCGGCGGAATGGCTGGTTACTGGGTACGTAAAGCAGTGAAGCCGTAAGCCACTTACGAGTTTAAAGATTTACCTTTGTGAAAATCAATTCATAATCATCCGTTACCACGTGAAAAATGTTTCTCTGGCGATCAACGCCGTGCTCGCCATCGCCGTAGCCGTATTGTACTACCTGCACTTCAAATCACAGCAACCTGCCGAAGACACCAAGGCCGCGCCAAAAGTCGTGGAAGGCCGCAAAATTGTGTATGTCAACATCGACTCGCTGGCAACCAATTACGACTACTTCAAAGACACGCGCAAAGTGCTCGAAAGCAAGCAGTTTCAGCTGGAGAACGATATTCAGAACCGGGGGCGTAACCTGCAAAACAAACTGGCGTTTTTCCAGCAGCGTGCACAGACCATGACCATGGAGCAGGGTCGTGCCGCGCAGGCTCAGTTGCAGAAAGAAGAGCAGGACCTGATGGCGTACCGCGAACGTGCTGCTCAAGGGCTAGCGGTCGAGAAAGCTAAGAAAGACGAAGAACTCTATAACCAGATTTTCGACTACCTGAAAAAAGTTAACACGCAGAACAAGTACGAAATGGTACTGGGGTATCAGAAAGGCGGAAACATCCTGTTTGCGGATGGCGGAAGCGATGCTACCAAGCGCGTGATCGATGGCCTGAACAAGGAGTATGCAGCCAAACAGGCAGCTACCAAAAAATAGATATCACATCCATTTTGCTGAAACAGCCAATCCTAGTCGGGTTGGCTGTTTTTTTGGCACAAGCTTTGAGGATGGCCCAATGGTAATCAGATTGGCCCGATTTGCGATGGGGTGCATAGTTTGTTTTGTATTTATCAAATAAACTATACTATAAAAGGAGGCCTGTTAGCTGATTAGGCACTGTTTTTGTCTACTCATTAATTGCCTCCTGTCCGCAGTTACACAACTGCTGGCTGATAACATCGCTCTGGCTGGTCGATGCCGTATTGGGTCCTGAGGCTGTGGCTTCAATGCCGTAACTGGGTTCTGCTCAGTTATGAAACGTTGGCCAGCCGGGCGTCTCTCCTTTTATTCTATTTTGTTAGGCAAATAAGTAATTTTCCGAACCCCAGTCACTCGGCTGGGGTTTTCCTTGTTACTACGGTTTTCGCCTAAGGTTGATGACCCGGCGTTTGGTCGTGAGTTGGCGGGAAACAGAACGGATGGATCTGTCTGTTAGCCAGCGAGTAAACCCTATTTTTCTGCGAACATAGATGGCTAGTACTACGATTGTGAAGCAGGTCGATATCCGAAATCGACGTGCTTCTTTTGAATACGCGTTTCTGGAAACTTACACCGCCGGACTGGTACTGACCGGTACCGAAATCAAGTCGATTCGGCAGGGAAAAGTGAATTTGCAGGATGCCTATTGCCTCTTCCTAGGCGATGAGTTGTATATCCGGCAGATGAGCATCTCGACGTACACTGAAGGCACTTACAACAACCACGAACCCCTCCGCGACCGGAAGCTCCTGCTGACCAAACGCGAACTCCGGAAACTCACCGAAAATCTGAAAGATCAGGGCCTAACGATCGTGCCGGTGCGATTGTACACCAACCCGCGTGGGTTTGCCAAACTGGATATTGCGCTGGCTAAGGGTAAGAAACTGTATGACAAGCGCGAAAGCATCAAAGAGCGCGACACGACCCGCAACCTGCAACGGGGCAATTATGATGATTGATCGGTAGGAGGGCTATACGCTAAAATAGCACTTATCAGGCCCTCATAAATCGGAATAACTCCACCGTACATCGTAAATTATTACGTAAATTGCTTGCAAACAGAGGATTTACAACCGATTGTATGGGCAGGAAAGTCTTAGTCTTAAATTCAGATTATAGTGCACTTAGCATTTGCTCTGTACCCAAAGCGTTTCTGTTGGTTTACCTGAGCAAAGCCGAATTAGTGGCCGAGTCAGAGGCCTTGTATCTCCGTACTGTTGACAAGGAATTTCCGATGCCCACCGTTATCCGACTGCATCGGTACGTTCATCTACCCTACAAAGGGGTGATGTTGACCCGCCAGAACATCTTCCGGCGGGATGGTCATCAATGCCAGTACTGTGGCACGACCGAAGATTTGACCCTCGACCACGTCATCCCAAAATCACGCGGGGGCAAAACAAACTGGGACAACCTGCTGACGGCCTGCAAACGCTGCAATTCGCGCAAGGGCGATTTCACGCCGGAGGAAGCAAACCTGAAAATGCGTCACAAACCCTTCAAGCCGTCGTTTATCGTTTTCCTCCGCGATTTCTCGGGCGTGATTGACGATAGCTGGATGCCCTTCCTGACAACGAAGCGGGAACGGATCTACGACTAGGTACGTCGGTTGATGTTCAACGCATGTGGTTTGCGCATGCGTTGAACTTGCAACGCTTGATTGTCAGGTACGTGAACTAAATCCCAACTGCAATTGCTATCTTTGCACTCCTTTTTCAGAGAGGAGTGTGTCAGGCTACCTATGTGGGTACTTGACAAAACGCATGTCTAACACAAAAGTCAGCTCGTTTCGACCCGGCGAACTGATGTACTGGATGGGTCGAGTTAAACCATTTTATGAGCAAATCGCAGCAGTCTGCAAACTTGCCCGAATTTGATTGGGATCGGGCAGACAACAAAGGGTTCGGTAGTGGCTATTCCGCCGCTGAGCGGGAACGTATGGAACAGATGTACGATGGTACTCTGACCGAAGTAAACGAGAAAGATGTCGTAGTAGGAACGGTTGTAGGGATTACAGACCGCGAAATCCTGTTGAACATCGGCTTTAAGTCGGACGGCCTCGTGCCCTCATCCGAATTCCGGGATCTGCCTGACCTGAAAGTTGGCGATCAGATTGACGTGTACATCGAGAACCAGGAAGACCCCAACGGTCAGCTGATTCTGTCACGTAAGAAAGCCAAAGTAATTACTGCCTGGAAAAATATCCAGAAAGCTCTCGACGAAGATCTCGTTATTGACGGGTTCGTGAAACGTCGGACCAAGGGCGGTCTGATTGTCGATATTTATAGCATTGAAGCCTTCCTGCCCGGTTCGCAAATTGATGTGAAGCCCATCCGCGACTTCGACATCTATGTAGGCAAGAAGATGGAAGTGAAAGTGGTGAAAATCAACTACACCAACGATAACGTAGTTGTTTCGCACAAAGTCCTCATCGAGAAAGATCTGGAAGCCCAACGCGCTCAGATCCTCAACAACCTCGAGAAAGGTCAAGTACTGGAAGGCGTGATCAAGAACATGACCAATTTCGGTGTCTTCATCGATCTGGGTGGTGTGGATGGTCTGCTGCACATTACCGACATCTCGTGGGGCCGTATCAGCCACCCGTCGGAAGTGCTCAACCTCGATCAGCGCGTCAACGTGGTTGTTCTCGACTTCGACGAAGACAAGAAGCGGATTTCACTCGGTATGAAGCAACTCCAGGCTCATCCTTGGGATGCCCTGACCGAAGACATCCAGGTTGGCTCGAAAGTAAAAGGCAAGATTGTAAACGTTGCCGACTACGGTGCGTTCCTCGAAATCATGCCGGGCGTAGAAGGCCTGATCCACGTATCAGAAATGTCATGGTCGCAGCACCTGCGCAACCCGCAGGAGTTCCTGAAAGTTGGCGACGAGGTAGAAGCCGTTGTGCTGACGCTCGACCGCCAGGATCGCAAGATGTCGCTTGGTATCAAGCAACTGACCGCCGACCCCTGGACGCGCCCCGACCTGACCAGCAAATACGCTGTTGGCACGCGCCACACGGGTATCGTACGCAACCTGACCAACTTCGGTCTCTTCCTCGAACTGGAAGAGGGTATCGATGGTCTGGTACACGTATCGGATCTGTCGTGGACGAAGAAGATCAAGCATCCGTCAGACTTTACCAAAGCTGGTGAAAACCTCGACGTAGTTGTGCTTGAACTTGACGTCGACAACCGTCGTCTGGCTCTGGGTCACAAGCAACTCGAAGAGAACCCTTGGGATACGTTTGAAGATACGTTTACCGTTGGTTCAGTTCATCGTTGCACCATCCTGTCGAAAAACGACAAGATGGCGACCCTCGAACTTCCCTATGGCATCGAAGGTTTCTGCACCCTGCGGAACCTGGCCAAAGAAGATGGTTCAGTTGCCGAAGTAGGTGAGTCGCTCGACTTCAAAGTGACAGAGTTTTCGAAAGAAGACAAGCGCATTATGCTGTCGCACACACGTACCTGGCAGGAGAAAAACGAGCCGGTTAAGGAAGCGAAACCCAAAGCTGCCAAGTCTACGCAGTCTGGTTCATCGCAACCTGAGCGCGGTGCTACCCTCGGTGACCTCGACGCCCTTGCTGCGTTGAAAGAGCAGATGGAAAGCAAGAACTAAGCGTTCGCTCCAATTCGTAAAGCGCCCCTGCATCGTCAAGATGCAGGGGCGCTTTCTTTTTAGGTACTTTGGTAACACTCGATCCTAAACACACATTACCTATATGTCTGCTCTTGAGTTAGCCATTCCATTTAACGAAGGAAATCTGTTTGCTACTGATTGGCCTGTGAAACAGCCTAAAGCGGTTGTCGGTGTTATTCATGGCTTCGGCGAACACTCGGGACGCTATAAGCACGTCGCCGGTTTTCTCAATGAACGGGGTTTTGCTGTCACAAGCTACGATCTGCCGGGGCATGGCAGAACATCCGGTAAACGGGGACATGTAGCTAACTATGAGGTATTGCTCGCTAGTGTTGCTGCGTTTTTGCAGTTTACACGGGAGCGCCATCCCAACTTACCTATATTTCTATTTGGGCATTCGATGGGTGGGAATATCCTCGCTAATTTTCTGATTCGTCGCAAGCCAGCTATTCAGGCCGCTGTTGTACAGGCTCCTTGGCTGCGAATACCATATGCTCCACCTAAGCTGGAAATTTGGCTTGCCAAAACGATGCGGTATATCTACCCATCAATTCAGGTATCGTCAAAACTTGACCCGGCGTCAATTTCCCGCGATCCAGCTGTTGTAGCAGCTTACAAAGCCGATCCGCTGGTGCATGACAAGATTACGCCCGGCTGGTTTTTTGGCGCTTTCGAGGCGCAGGAGTATGCCATAAGCCATGCTGACCAAATTAACGTACCTACGCTCGTTATGCATGGAACCGAAGACCGGTTGGCGGCGCACAGCGGGTCAGTCGATCTGGTAGCCAAAGGAGGTCGTTCGTTGACGTTTAAGTCATGGCCGGGACTTTACCATGAATTGCACAATGAGCCCGAACAACGAGACGTACTGCAATTCATGGCTAGCTGGTTGGAAAGCCAACTCACCTAAAAACGTAAATTTTTAAAGTTGTCGGCGAGTCAGTACGTCCTTATCAATAAAGGCTTATATTTGCAGTCCAAACACACAGGGTTCCGTGGCCGAGAGGCTAGGCTCAGCTCTGCAAAAGCTGCTACAGCGGTTCGAATCCGCTCGGAACCTCTCCTTAGAAAGCCGTCAGATTTTTATTTTCTGGCGGCTTTTTTTTTATGTTTAGGGAAACGCCTAATCGCAACCGAGGTGGTCAGCCATGTAGCTGTAGGATTGATTTAGAACCTTTCCAGACAAGCGATTTAGTACTTAAAATAGCGCAAAAGCCCCTTTCGTAATTAACGTTCCTACCGTACTTTTGTGCGCCAATGGAAATCAGTGGTGAGTATGCTCTCTAAAATTATTTATAAATCATTCGTTATGAGCCGTTTAACGAAGCTTTACGGAGTGGTGGCTCTGTCAACGACCTTGCTGTTGAGTGGTGGCCTTACCTACGGACAAGACTCATCAGCCGCACAAGGTGGGGGTGGCCCGGCCACTCCAGCTCCCGCTGCCGCCGCTGGTGGTGGCGACGTGGCGAAGGGTAAAGAACTCTTCACCAACAATTGTCAACAGTGTCACAACACCAATGAGGTGGCGCTGGTTGGCCCCGGTTTGAAAGGCGTTCGCCAACGTACCCCCGGCGACGCCTGGCTACAAAAATGGATTCGGAACTCGTCGGCTGTCATCGCTTCTGGTGATGCATACGCAGTGAAGATCTTCAATCAGTACAACAAGACGCAGATGTCGTCATTTCCGAATCTGACGGATGGTGACATCAAAGGCATCCTGGATTACATTGATTCGGAAAACGCAGGTGGTGCCGCTCAAGCAACTGCCGGCGACAATCAGGCTGGTGGCTCAAAAGCTTCTACGGCCGCTGCTTCCTCATCAACGTCGTCGGGTCCGTCTGAATTGTTTACGTTTGTGTTGATTGCGCTACTGGTCGTAATGCTGCTGGTATTGGGCGTGCTGTTCGTGATCGTGACCATCCTGTCGAAAGCGGTTAACCCGCAAGCTGACGGTGAAACCGGTACGCAGGCACAACCCTTTGTACAAAAGCTACGAGCTGGGCTGCTTAACACGGTTAATAACTCGACGGTTCGCTCAGTAGCTATCTGGTTGTTCATTCTGGTAGCCACCAAGATGTCGTTCGACGGCTTGTACTCAGTAGGCATTCAGCAAGGATACGCTCCCAAGCAGCCTATCGCTTACTCGCACAAACTGCACGCTGGTCAGTACAAAATTGACTGTAATTACTGCCATACAGGCGTAAACAAAGGCAAGTCGGCAACGATCCCTTCAGCAAACATCTGTATGAACTGCCACGGCGTAATCAAGAAAGAGTCGCCGGAGATTCAGAAGATTTACACAGCTATCGAAGAAAATAAGCCCATCGAATGGATTCGGGTGCACAACCTGCCTGATCTGGCTTATTTCAACCATGCTCAGCACGTAAACGTAGGTAACGTACAATGCCAGAGCTGCCACGGCGAAATCGAAAAGATGGAGGTAGTTGAGCAGCGCTCATCACTTACCATGGGCTGGTGTATCGACTGTCACCGCAAGACGGAGGTAAATACCAAAGACAACGCTTATTACGACAAGCTCGTTGCCCTACACAGCAAAGAGTCACGCGAGCCCCTGAAGGTTGCCAATATTGGTGGTCTGGAGTGTTCAAAGTGTCACTATTAATTCTCTCAATCTCTACGAAGTATCAGCCAAAGATCGGCTCGCTGCTTGAATCAATATATGGAACAAGTAACCAAACGGTATTGGAAGGGTGTTGAGGAGCTACGCAACGATGCTACGTTTGTTAAGAACGCGCAATCGGAATTTGCGGAGCCAACTGGGAATGATCTCCAGAATCTGCTGGATGGCACCAACGCCCCCCGCCGTGATTTTTTGAAAACACTGGGCTTTGGTATGGCAGCGGTATCGCTTGCCGCCTGCGAAGCTCCGGTGCGCAAAGCCATTCCTTATTTAAATAAGCCGGAAGGCACATTCCCCAGCATCTCTGATTACTATGCGTCTACGTATACGGACGGTGGCGATTACGCCAGCATTCTAGTCGAAACGCGGGAAGGTCGCCCCATCAAAATCGAAGGTAACCCGTTGTCGAGCCTGTCGAAAGGGGGTACAACTGCGCGGGTTCAGGCCTCGCTTTTGTCGTTATACGACAACGAGAAACTGCGCGGACCGAAACGGGGTGAGCAGGATATTACGTGGGACATAGCTGACAAAGAAATCATCAGCCAGCTGACTACGATTGCGGCACAGGGTGGAGCCATCCGCCTGGTTACGTCATCAATCGTAAGCCCCTCTACGAAAGCAGTTATCGCTGACTTTGTAGCGAAGTATCCAACGGCTCGCCACATTATGTACGACGCTAACTCGGCGTCGGGCATCATTCAGGCCAACCAGGCTTCGTTTGGTAAAGCCGTTATCCCATCGTACGATTTCAGCAAAGCCCGCACGATCGTCAGCATCGGTGCAGACTTCCTGGGTACGTGGATTGCTCCGCTCGACCACGCCATGCCCTACGCCAAAACGCGCAAGATCGGCGCCGTTGGCGGTGGTAACAAAGAAATGTCGCGGCATTACCAGTTTGAGACGATTCTGTCGATGACTGGATCAAACGCCGATTACCGGGGTACGTATAAACCGTCGCAGGAAGGCCTCGTTGTCGCTAGCCTTTACAATAAAGTAGCTGCCAAACTCGGTGGACAGGCAATCAGCGCTTCGGCCGTTGAAGTACAGTATCTGGACAAAGCCGCTGCTGATCTGGTTGCTTCGCGTGGACAGGCTGTTGTTGTTGCGGGTTCAAACGATCCAAACGTTCAGATTGTCGTTAACGCGTTGAATAGCCTGCTGGGTAGCTATGCATCGACGATCAATCTGAATACGCCGGTTAACTACCGTCAAGGGAATGATCAGCAAATGAACGCCTTCATCAATGAGTTGAAAGGTGGTCAGGTAAAAGCTGTGATGTTCCACATGGCTAACCCCGTATATGATCATCCCCGTGGTGCTGAAATCGCAGAAGCCCTGTCTAAGGCTGCTCTGTCGGTGTATTTCGGCGATCGCGCTGATGAAACTGGCTCACTCACAAAATACATTACACCGGCACCTCACTTCCTAGAGTGCTGGAACGATGCTGAGCCTAAAACTGGCTTCTACAGCCTGACGCAGCCGGCTATCACGCATATCTTCAAAACACGTCAAATGCAGTCAAGCCTGCTGACGTGGGCGGGCCGTAACAACGACTTCCAAGAATATGTGCGGAGCTACTGGCGCGCTAACATGTTCCCCAACGCAACAGGGTATGCCAGCTTCGATGAGTACTGGATTAAGGTGTTGCATGATGGCGTTTTCGAGACGGCAACGGCTGTTGCTCCATCGGCTGTAACCTTCGCCGGCAATACGGCGGCTGCGGCGGCGGGTATCGCACAACGGTACAAGCCCACGACGGGCATGGAGGTTGTCATCTACGAAAAAGTTGGTATGGGTACTGGCTCACAGGCCAACAACCCGTGGATTCAGGAATTCCCTGATCCTGTATCGAAAGCTTGCTGGGACAACTACGCTGCTATTTCGCAGAAGACAGCAACCGATATGGGTGTTGAGCAAGATGAGCTACTGAAGATTGAGGTTGCAGGCAGGTCAATTGAACTGCCTGCGCTGATCCAACCAGGACAAGCCGATAATACGGTGGCAGTTGCCATTGGTTACGGACGTTCAAAAGCCGGTAAATGTGCCGATGGTGTTGGTCAGAATGCTTATCAGCTTGCTTCTATCGTAGGCGGAACGATTTCGATGGCTGCTTACACGGCTTCGGTAAGCAAAGCCGGCGGCCGCCATGAAATTGCACAAACGCAAACGCACGAAACGGTGATGGGCCGTCGGGCTGTTCTGCAAGAGGGTATTCTGGCGCGTTACAAAAAGGACCCCAAAGAAGGCCGCTATTTCCCCAAAGTAGAAACATCAGAGGGCCCCGTTACGCCAACTGATATCACGCTCTGGCATGGCTACGGCAAGCCTAACCACTCATGGGGTATGGTCATTGACCTGAACTCATGTATCGGTTGTGGTGCCTGCGTAGTTGGTTGTATTTCAGAGAACAATACCCCGACGGTTGGCCGCGAAGAAGTACTGGCTCGTCGGGAAATGCACTGGATGCGGATCGACCGGTATTACAGCAGTGATGCGGAAGAAGGCGACTACACGGCGCTGGAGAAAGCATCAGCTAACCCCGAGGTTACGTTCCAGCCTATGCTTTGCCAGCATTGCAGCAACGCACCGTGCGAAACAGTATGCCCGGTACTGGCGACTACGCACAGCACGGAAGGCCTCAACCAAATGGTGTACAACCGTTGCATTGGTACTCGCTATTGCGCCAACAACTGCCCGTATAAAGTACGCCGCTTCAACTGGTTCAAATACCACGACGAAGACAAGTTTGACTACCAATTCAACAACGATCTGGGCAAGATGGTCATCAACCCAGACGTAACGGTTCGTGCCCGCGGTGTGATCGAGAAGTGCTCATTCTGCGTACAGCGGATTCAGGAAGGAAAGCTGACGGCGAAAAAAGAACGTCGTCGTCCGCTACCCGACGAAATCCAGTCGGCTTGTGCGCAGGCCTGCCCAACGGATGCGATTATCTTCGGTGATATGAACAATCCTGAAAGCACTATCTCGAAGGTGTTGGCTACTGAATTGAACGAACGCGCCTTCCACGTTTTGGAAGAAATCAACGTCCGTCCTCAAATCGCGTATCTGACGAAGATCCGTAACAAAGAGGAAGGTCCGAAGCAGGAGTCAACCCAGCATTCTCAGGCGTAGATCAACGTACCCTTTAGCAAATTAGAAAGCAATGCATATTACTTCAGCCGTACGCACGCCACTTGTTTCAGGTGGTAAAACCTATGCAGACGTTACGGAAGACGTTTGCAAGCAGGTTGAAGGCAAACCCACCCGCGAGTGGACGATTGCCTTCACAATCTCGGCCATCGTACTGGTCTACGGCACTGCCTGTGTATTTTACACATGGTGGGAAGGCCTGGGCGTATGGGGTCTCAATAAAACAGTAGGCTGGGCGTGGGATATTACCAACTTCGTATGGTGGGTAGGTATTGGTCACGCAGGTACGTTGATCTCGGCTATTCTGCTGCTGTTCCGTCAGAAATGGCGGACGTCGATTAACCGGGCCGCCGAAGCTATGACGATCTTCGCCGTACTCTGTGCCGCGTCATTCATCTTCATGCACATGGGGCGCCCTTGGCTAGGATACTGGGCTCTGCCACTGCCTAACACCTTTGGCTCTCTGTGGGTGAACTTCAAATCGCCACTGGTTTGGGACGTATTTGCCATCAGCACCTATTTTACTGTATCGCTGGTGTTCTGGTACATGGGTTTGGTGCCTGACTTGGCCACCATCCGTGACCGTGCCCGTAGCAAAGTGAGCCGGTACGTATACGGTGCCTTTTCGCTGGGCTGGAATGGTTCGGCGAAGACGTGGGCTCGTTACGAATACATGAGCCTCATTCTGGCTGGTATTTCGACGCCACTCGTGTTGTCAGTACACACGATCGTAAGTATGGACTTTGCTACGTCGGTAATTCCCGGCTGGCATACCACCATCTTCCCGCCTTACTTCGTAGCTGGTGCTATCTTCTCGGGTTTTGCCATGGTACAAAACCTGATGCTGATCACCCGGGTCGTATTCAAACTGGAAGACTACATCACAACGGAGCACATCGAGTCGATGAATAAAATCATCACGCTGACGGGCTCAATTGTAGGGGTCGCGTACCTGACCGAATTCTTTATCGCTTGGTACTCAGGCGTTGAGTTTGAAGCCTACGCCTTCATCAACCGGGCAACGGGTCCTTACTGGTGGGCTTACTGGGCGATGATGACCTGTAACGTAATTTCACCGCAGCTCTTCTGGAGCGCGACTATTCGCCGCAGTGTGGTTTGGACGTTCGTATTGTCAGTGATTGTGAACATCGGTATGTGGTTCGAACGCTTCGTAATTATCGTGACCTCGTTGCACCGCGATTACTTGCCTTCAAGCTGGGCCATGTTCCACCCAACATTGTTCGACATCAGCGATTACATTTTCTCGTTTGGTCTGTTCTTCACGCTCTTCCTGTTGTTCGCCAAGTTCCTGCCAGTCGTTAACATGGCTGAAGTGAAAGCGATCATCAAGTCATCGTCTGAAAAGTTGCCGAAATCGGTATCAGGCGTGGCAAAAGGCGAGCGCATTACCAGCCCTACGTTCAATAAAAACGCTGATTAACCACCTCATTCCAATTGTATATGGCATCGCCAGTTAATAGTCGCTTTTTGGTAGGCATCTTTGATGACGACGATGTGGTCATGAAAGCTGTCAAAGAAGTTCGGGAAGCAGGCGTTCGGATCCACGAAGTATACACGCCGTTCCCGGTTCACGGGCTGGACGTGGCACTGGGTCATCCTCGTTCTCGTCTGGGTATTGTCGCTTTCATGTTCGGTCTTACGGGTTGTCTCTGTGCACTGGCACTGATGTCTTACACGGAAAAATTTGACTGGCCGATGGTTGTAGGCGGTAAAGACTCCTTCTCTTTCCCCGTTTATATTCCTATCACATTTGAGTTGACGGTTCTATTCACAGCCTTGGGCATGGTAGCAACCTTTGTTATCTCAAACGGTATGGGGCCAACTGTTAAGCCGCTGATGTTCGATCTGCGGACAACCGACAATAAATTCGCCATGGCAATCGACATGGAAAAGAATAAGCTGTCGGAAGCAGATATCGAATCGATCTTAAAGCAGTCGGGTGCTGCTGAAGTCAACGTCAAGCAGTTCTAATTCGCCGAATATGAAATTTAAGCATATAGCTCTGCCAACCATCGGATTTGCCGTTGCTTTACTGATGACCGCTTGTGGTGATAATCACAATTCGACTGGGGTTCAGTTCGCACCGCAGATGTACGATCCCGTTGGCTATGAAGCCTACAAACAGATTGATTCAAACCGTATCAATCCCTATGGATTGAATATGCGCGACCCGGCCCGTGGTACCGTTTCAAGACGGAATTACCACACTACGTTTGGCAAGGGAGACAGCGCAGTTACGGATCTGATGGTGTACAACATTCCCAAAGACAGCATTTCTATTGCTGAACGTACCTTGTCGAATCCGATTCCGGCCACAGAGGCTAGTTTAGAAGAAGGCAAGATACTCTACGGACGGTATTGTGTTCACTGCCACGGTGAAGGTGGTAAAGGAGACGGGCTGGTAGGAAAAATGTACGCAGGCGTACCCAACTACTCAGCTGATGCCTACAAGACGATGAACGATGGACATATCTTCCACGTCATCACCCACGGCAAAGGTCGGATGTGGCCTCACGGCTCGCAGATGACGCCTGAAGAACGCTGGAAGATCGTCATGTACGTTCACAAACTTCAGCAAGGTTAAACCGCTAAACAACGCACAGACCTGAGCTAAGCAGGCTTGTGCATCATCTTTTAATCAGTCAATAATGGCATCAGTACACGCAATACCTTCTTTAGACGAGCAGTATGAATTTACGGCTGAGTCGAAGCGGCGGCTAATTATTGGTGGAGCCGTTGGCGTGGCATTAGTCGCGCTTGGTGCATTCCTGCTTGCGTCTGGAGTTGGTGAGCATGCCCATGAGGCAGTACAGGGACATGGCCTAAGCGAAGGTCACGAAGGCGCACACGGTCACTACAAATGGATCACCCGCATCTGGGCCAACCTGTGGGTCAACGCCGTTTACTTCACCGGTATCTCAGTCGCTGGCGTATTCTTTATTTCTTACAATTATCTGGCTCAGGCTGGTTGGTCGTCGGTGATCAAACGCGTGCCAGAAGCAATGCCCGCCTTTTTGCCCGTAACCGGCGTGATTTTGCTGGTTGTTTTCTTCATTGCCGGCCACGACATCTTTCACTGGACGCATGAAGGACTTTATGACAAGGCAAGCCACGACTACGATCCGGTAATTGCTGGCAAACATGGCTTCCTGAATACGCCATTCTTTTTAATCCGCGTCGTTTTCTATTTTGTTGCCTGGTATATGCTGTGGCGTATCCTGCGTAATCTGTCATTGCAGGAAGATCTCTATGGTGGTACGGAGTACTATTACAAGAGCATGAAGTATGGCACGGCCTTCCTGGTTGTGTTTGCCGTAACCTCATCAACTGCCGCTTGGGATTTGATCATGTCAATCGATACCCACTGGTTCAGTACCATGTTTGGCTGGTACACGCTGGCAAGCTGGCACGTAGCAGGCTTGGCAACCATGACGCTGACTGTAGTGATGCTGAAAGAACAAGGTTATCTGAAAGCAGTCAACAATAGCCATCTTCATGATCTGGGCAAATTTGTATTCGCTTTCAGTATCTTCTGGACCTACGTTTGGTTTGCGCAGTTCATGTTGATCTACTATGCCAACCTTCCGGAAGAAACGATCTATTATCGTGAGCGTTTCAGCGGCTATAATGAGATCTACTTAGCTCCATTCTTTGTTAACTTGTTCCTAAACTTTGTATTTCCGTTCCTTGTTCTCATGACACGGGATGCAAAGCGCACGACGCTCATTTTGAAGGTTGCTTGCTGGGGTGTGCTTGTTGGTCACTACTTCGACTTCTACAATAACATCATGCCAGGAACGGTTGGCGAACACGGTGGATTTGGCCCGGTTGAGTTTGGCATGATCCTCATCTTCGCTTGTGCTTTTATCTGGTCGGTGTCTACGCAGTTGGCAAAGGCTAATTTGATTGCTAAGAATCATCCGCTACTAGAAGAAGCGTTGCACCACGACATTTAGACTTTATCTAAATCTTACTCTTATGATTTACATCGTAGCACTGTTGTCGCTCGTGTTTCTGGCCCTTGCCTTTATGGTGTTTGGCCGGTTGACCAGCGTGCTTAAAGGCGTTAATGGCGGCGAGGAGGTAGAAAACTACGGCGGCACCAGTAACAAGATCAACGGGATCATGTTCATCGTGTTCCTGATCGGTGGTATTACTGCTGCAACCTGGTCTTTTATTCATTCGACGCAATACTTCTTGCCGGAAGCTGCATCGGAACATGGCCGCCGGACGGATACGCTCTTCTGGTTGTCAATGGCCATCGTCACGTTGGCGGCACTGGTCACCAATGTTTTGCTTTTCGTATTTGCGTGGAAGTACCAGTACAAAAACGGAAAGCGGGCCACTTATTATCCTGAAAACCACAAGCTTGAGTTGATCTGGACGGTTGTACCGGCTGTTGTTATGGCGGTAATGGTGTTTACCGGCTGGCAGGCCTGGCGTGATATTATGTCGGAGGCTCCCGAAGGCGCTCAAGAAGTTGAATTGGTTGGTAAGCAATTCAACTGGATTGCCCGCTATCCTGGCGTAGACAATAATAAACTGGGCGCGTTCAACTACAAGCTAACCGACAACAACAATGAAGTAGGAATTGATTACTCAGATGAAGCTGCATTCGACGACTTCACGGGTAATGAGTTGCACATTCCTGTTGGTAAGCCGGTGTTGATTAAGATTCGCGCTCGTGACGTATTGCATAGCGTATTCATTCCGCACATGCGGGTGAAAATGGATGCCGTACCGGGCATGCCTACTCGTTTCTGGTTTAAGCCTGAGAAAACGACGGAGCAAATGCGCAACGAAACAGGCGATCAGAATTTCAAATATGAAATTGCCTGCACCGAGGTGTGTGGTCGTGGTCACTTCTCAATGAAGATGAATCTGATTGTTGAGGATGAAGCTTCATGGAAAAAGTGGTGTGCTGAGCAAAAGCCTTTGCTGACAACGTACCCAGAATATGCGTCACGCATTCCGGCGAACCTGAAAGCGAAAGCGGCCAAATATTTGCCTGCACAGACGGATAGCACAACAACAGCTTCAGCAGCGGGCGTTGGTGGTACAGGAAGCGCGGCATTACGTTAATTTCTTCAAAACAACAAAAGCTACTAATCTATGGCAACTACAGGAGCACTTTCTACGACTGCGGTTCAAGTGGCTGAGCACGATCACCACGACCACGAACTGAACTTTTGGAGAAAGTACGTTTTCGCCGAAGACCACAAGACAATTGCCAAGCAGTATTTGATTACAGGTATTCTCTGGGCAATCATCGGCATCAGCTTCTCCGTAATCTTCCGCCTTCAGCTAGGCTTCCCTGCCATGAAGATGGAATTTCTGCGCCCATTGATCGGGAACTGGATTGATGAGACAGGAAAGCTATCGCCAGACTTTTATCTTGCTCTTGTTACGATGCATGGCACTATCATGGTGTTCTTCGTATTGACAGCTGGTTTGAGCGGTACGTTCTCTAACTTTTTGATTCCCCTACAGGTAGGTGCTCGTGACATGGCATCGGGCTTTCTGAACATGCTCTCATACTGGTTCTTCTTTATGGCCAGTCTGGTAATGTTCGTTTCGCTTTTCTTGGAAACAGGTCCTGCAGCTGGTGGGTGGGTAGTTTACCCGCCGCTTAGCGCTCTTCCCCAAGCCCATATGGGTTCTCAGGCTGGTATGACGCTTTGGCTTGCAAGTATGGCGCTGTTCATTGTGTCGCAGTTGCTAGGTGGTATTAACTACATCACAACGGTAATTAACCTGCGTACGCGGGGTATGTCGTTTAGCAAATTGCCACTGACAATTTGGGCATTCTTCCTGACAGCTGTGCTTGGTCTGATCTCGTTCCCCGTTCTGCTGTCAGCAGCTCTATTGCTGATCTTCGATCGGAGCTTCGGTACGAGCTTCTACTTGTCTGACATTTACATTGGTGGAGAGGCGCTTCCGAACGTTGGTGGTAGCCCTATTTTGTTCCAGCACTTGTTCTGGTTCCTGGGTCACCCTGAGGTATACATTGTGATGCTGCCCGCCTTGGGTATCACTTCTGAAATCATTGCTACGAACTCGCGTAAGCCAATCTTTGGCTACCGTGCCATGATTGCGTCAATGATGGGGATTGCCTTCCTGGCGTTCATCGTGTGGGCTCACCACATGTTCGTAACGGGTATGAACCCCTTCCTTGGATCGGTGTTTATGTTCCTGACGCTGATTATCGCCGTTCCTTCGGCAGTGAAAGCGTTTAACTACATTACAACCTTATGGCGTGGTAACATCCGGTTTACACCCGCTATGTTGTTCTCAATTGGTCTTGTATCCTTCTTCATTTCAGGTGGGGTGACAGGTCTGATTCTTGGTAACTCTGCGCTGGATATTCAATTGCACGATACCTACTTCGTAGTGGCTCACTTCCACTTGGTAATGGGAGCCTCTTCTGCTTTTGGTCTGCTGGCGGGTGTTTACCACTGGTTCCCCAAAATGTTTGGTCGGATGATGAACGACAAGCTTGGGTACGTTCACTTCTGGATGACGTTCATTGGAATCTACTGCGTGTTCTTCCCGATGCACTACATCGGTATCGCTGGTTTCCCCCGTCGTTACTACGCGTTCACGAGCTACGACTTTACCAAGAACATTTTCCAGGATATGAACGCCTTCATCAGTATTGCGGCTATTCTGACATTCTCGGCGCAGTTTATCTTCTTGTTCAACTTCGTTTATAGCCTGTTCAAAGGACGTAAAGCGTCTCAGAACCCCTGGAAGTCGAACACGCTGGAGTGGACAACACCGGTTATTCCGGGTCATGGTAACTGGCCGGGCGAAATTCCTGCTGTGTACCGTTGGCCGTATGATTACAGCAAGCCTGGTGCGAATGACGATTTCATTCCGCAGAACGTACCGTACTCGCAAACCCCTGAATCAAATCTTCCGCATGAGAATGAATTGATTTCACTGGAGAAAGCGATTGAAGCCCAAAACTTCAATGACCAGTTTAAGCAACCTCATTAATGAGCGTTCGTTTCGGCGGCTGGCACTCCTGACGGTAATAGCAGTCTACTTATTAATTTTGGTAGGTGGCGTCGTCAGGAGTACCGGCTCCGGAATGGGGTGTCCCGATTGGCCTAAGTGCTTCGGTCAGTGGGTTCCTCCAACCAACGTCAATGAGTTGCCAGCAAACTATCAGGAGATATACAGTCACCGGGGTTATGCAGACACTGAGTTCAACGTAGTAAAAACGTGGACAGAGTACCTGAACCGGCTACTGGGGGCCTTAATCGGCGTTTTTATCTTCCTGACATTCATAGCCTCTACTGTAGCCTACTGGCGTAAAGATCGCGCCATCGTAGGCTATAGTTTTTTGGCCCTTTTGCTGGTGGGCTTTCAGGGCTGGTTAGGCGCGAAAGTCGTTTCGAGTGTGCTGGCGACCTGGTTGATTACCTTACATATGTTGCTGGCCATCGTTATTGTTGGCGTGCTTATGTATGTAATGGCGCGCAGCCGCGCAAGCTTGTTGGTTGACGATCGTACAACGCTGTCTGAAACGGGCCAACGTTGGTTGTTGATTAGCTCCGTTCTGCTATTGCTTCAAATACTGCTTGGTACGCAGGTACGTGAAATGGTAGATGAAGTGGCAGATCAGTTAGGAGCCCAACAGCGTTTTCGCTGGATCGACGAATTAGGGATTCGCTTTTACATCCACCGAAGTTTTTCGCTGGTAGTGTTAGCTACACAGATAGTTTGGATCTGGCCTACAAAGAAGTTGCCAACTGGAAGCTTACTAAGGTCATTTGGTACAGCTATGGTGCTGTTAATCTTTGTGGAGATATTGACCGGGGTCGTTATGGCTTATTGGGCAATACCCGCCTGGGCGCAGCCAGTACATTTAACGTTAGCTGTAGTGGCACTTGGAATTCAGTTCTTGGTCATTCTGTTTGTAAAGAAGGAGACGTTGCTAATCAATTCAGCCCGTTCGGAAGTTCGGTATGAGCAGGTATAGCAACACCACGTTATGAATCAAACAGATCACCCCACACTCGATTCCCCCCGTCTTCGACCGAAAGCGGCTACCTGGAAAGATTATCTGGCCCTCACGAAGTTGCGGCTTTCGTTGTTGGTTGGGTTTTCCGCCGCGCTGGGTTACATGATGGCGGCCCCACGACCCTATGATGTCGGTGCAATTCTGCTGTTTACGCTGAGTGGCTTGCTGATTACGGGTGCGGCTAATGCTGTCAATCAGGTTCTGGAAGTGGAGTTTGATCGCTTAATGAAGCGTACGGGCGGTAGACCGCTGCCGTCTGGACGAATCAGTAAACAGAAAGCGCTGGTGTTTGTGGCCGTGCTGTTGTTTGCCGGGCTTTTCATGCAAACTCTGTGGTTTAACCCACTGACAGCTGGTATCTCATTTGTTTCATTTTTGTTGTATGGCTTCGTATATACCCCGCTGAAGCGAGTTGGCTCTATCGCGGTATATGTAGGGGCTATTCCAGGTGGCTTGCCTCCACTGATTGGCTGGGTAGCCGCCGCAGGTACGTTATCGCCTGAAGCGTGGTGGTTATTTGCAGTGCAGTTTATCTGGCAGTTTACCCATTTCTGGGCTGTGGCCTGGGTCCTTGATGAAGATTACGGAAAAGCAGGATTCAAGTTGTTACCGCTGAAACGGCCAGCCACTGCCAGCACAGCACTTGTCATACTGGCTTTCACCGTGTGGTTGCTGCCTTTGGGCTGGTATGCGCATAGTTGGGGCTTCATTGGCGCCGCCTCCGCATGGATTGCATTGGGTTCAGCCGTTGGGCTAACTGTTCTGAATGGTATGCTGGTAACCAATCCATCTATTGGTGCAGCTAAACGGCTGATGTTTGCGGCGTTTGCGTATTTACCTATAGTGCAGATCGCGTTTGTGTTAGACCGACTTTAACATGCAGGAAGAAACTGAAGATATAAAATGGCTCGAAGAAGAGCCGGAAGAAACGCTCTCGGTGAACCCGCGTAAGTTTATACTGTGGTTGTTCATTGTGAGTATAGTCATGCTTTTTGCCTCCTTTACCAGTGCCTATCTGGTTCGTCGGGCAGAAGGTAACTGGCTCGAGTTTACAGTGCCAGCTGTGTTTGGTTATAGCACAGTTGTACTACTTGTGAGTAGTTTAACGATGCATTGGGCCTACTTTGCCGCCAAAAAAGACAATTTCAACGCACTGAGGATAGCGATATCTATTACTTTTGCGCTCGGAATGGTCTTCCTGTACATGCAGTTTCAGGGATGGGTCGAGCTGGTGCGCAACAATGTTTACTTTGTAGGTAACCCGGCAGGCTCGTTCATTTATGTGTTTACAGGAATGCACGGTTTCCATTTGATCTCAGGGCTTATTGTACTGGTGTTTGCACTGGTAGCGGCGTACCGGTTTCGGATACACGCCAAAGCACTGGATCAAATTCAGATTGCAACGACGTACTGGCATTTTCTGGATGCCCTTTGGCTTTACTTATATTTCTTTTTACTCTATTTCCATTAATCTGCTTCGGTACGCATGGCGGCTACAGCGACAACAACCGACGAGTCGGTACTATTTGATAAGAAAGCCTGGATGGGTGGGGTAGAACCCATGAACGCCAGCTATGGTAAATTGATGATGTGGTTCTTCCTCATCTCGGATACCTTCACGTTCTCGGCACTGCTCGTAACCTACGGACTCATTCGTTACAGCTACCCGGCATACGACCCGGCCATCCATGGGGTGCCGTTCCATTTCTCGAATATGTATTGGCCGGTTCCCGACCAAGTATTCAATGCGCTTCCATTCCTGCACGGAATGAATGCACCCTTGATATTTGTGGGTATCATGACCTTTATTCTCATCTTCTCGTCGGTAACGATGGTACTTGCCGTTGAAGCTGGGCACCGTCGCGATCAGGCCGATGTGGAGAAATACATGCTCTGGACAATTCTGGGCGGCTTTGCTTTCCTGAGTAGCCAGGCTTGGGAATGGTCACACTTTATCCACGGTACAGAGCAAGGCTCAACCTTCCGCGAACTGATCGGTGGCGAATGGGTATCGCGCACAATTTTTGGTGCCAACCTAACCGAAAATCAGTATGGCCCCCCGGCCTTTGCTGACCTGTTTTTCTTCATCACAGGGTTCCACGGTACGCACGTGTTCTCAGGAGTGGTACTGAACATTCTTATCTTCTACCGGACGGCGACTGGTATGTATGCACGTCGTGGTCACTATGAGATGGTTGAGAAAGTAGGTCTGTACTGGCACTTTGTCGATCTCGTCTGGGTGTTCGTGTTTACCTTCTTCTACCTGGTTTAAACGACTGTTGAAATCGCTATTCTCTTTGCAAACATGGCAAATACACCTTACTCGGATAACCACGGTGGTACTGACGTAGCGCCACCGCCCGCTAATACCAAAGCGATCTGGCGGACATTCATTATCCTGTCGATCATTACCGGCTTTGAATTTTTGATTGCCTTTACGCTGCCTGCCAACCACCTTCGGGTTGCCATTTTCGTAGGGATGACGATCGTAAAAGCGTTCTACATCGTGGGCGAGTTTATGCATCTTAAACACGAAGTGAAGAGCCTGATCTGGGCGATTCTGCTTCCGATCATCTTTATCTGCTGGTTGCTGTTAGCCCTCATGTATGAAGGTGGTTCGATCTTCGAGCTTCGATAAAACAGAATGACTAAGTACCAGAAAGCCGGGACCCTCCTCGTAACGTTGATGGCCCCGGCTTTTGCGTATATACTGCTTAGAGCGTGTACGCAAAACCATTACACGTTACCCCGATTCATTCCGGTAATCGACTCGACACGGGGTGTGCCTGTTATGCACACCGTGGCTGATGCCGACGGCAACAAACGGGAAGATACGCTCTTCCGAACCATTCCGCCGTTCACACTAATTGATCAGGACGGTAAGCCTGCAACGGAAGCGCTGGCAAAGAACAAGATTCACATCGCTGATTTCTTCTTCACGCGTTGTGGCACCATCTGCCCTAAAATACAGTCGAACCTGACGCGAGTGCAGGAGCTGTTCAAAGACAACTCCGACATCGTCTTCCTATCCTATTCGGTCGATCCGGTGAACGATCAGCCCAAGGAGTTAAAGGCATACGCTCAGCGTTACGGGGCGATACCAGGCAAATGGTATTTCCTGACGGGTGACAAGGGCGTGATCTACAATCTGGCGCAGCGAGGCTACTTTCTGCCAGTGGTCGATCATGGCGTTAGCTATGGCAAACCAGACGAAACTTTTATCCACAGCGAAAAGTTGGTTTTAGTGGATAAACAGGGCATTATCAGGGGCTTCTACGATGGCACCAACAAAGAAGACATTGAACGGCTGATCGCCGAGATTCGTGTCTTGCTCGATATCTACAAGAAGGAAGCGTAACCTATGGAAACCTCCACGCTGATAAAAAAAGAGAAAAGTGCCAACCGACTGATCAACGTCATTTCGGTGGCTATACCGATTGTGGTGGCGATCTTACTGGGTATTCGCCAGAAAGTGGATCTGGGTGCCTGGACAACGTACCTACCACACATCAACGGAGTAATCAATTCCATTACATCGGTGTTGCTATTGGTAGGTTACTACTTTATTCGTCAGAAGAACGTACCTGCGCACCGTGCCGCTATGACAATGGCGTTCTCGCTGGGAGCAGTCTTTTTGGTGAGCTACGTACTCTACCATATGTCGAACGAGTCAACGCCGTATGGTGGACAAGGCTGGGTACGTCCTGTCTATTACTTTTTGCTGATCTCACACATTGTGTTGTCGGTTGTGGTCTTGTGGTTTGTGTTGAGAGCCGTGTATTTTGCCTGGACCAAGCAATTTGTTCTGCATAAGCAAATGACTCGCTGGGCGCTGCCTATCTGGTTTTATGTGAGTACAACCGGCGTAATCGTCTATCTGATGATTCGTCCTTATTACACCCATTAAAACGACTTGGAACGATGAAAACATGGAGTTGGGCGTTAATGCTTGGCTTGGGCTTACTCGGCCAAACTGATCTGATGGCACAATGTGCTATGTGCCGGAGTGTGGTAGAAAGCACCGTAAGCAACGGTCGGAGCGTAGTCGCGTCTGATCTGAATGTAGGAATCTTGTACTTGCTGGCAGCGCCCTACCTCATCGTAGCCGTTGTTAGCTATCTCTGGTATCGCACCAGTAAAAAAGAGCATGGCCAACGTCTCGAAATTGCAAGCCGTGTCCGCCGGGCTATGTCCTAGGTGTAGACAGGGTAAAATTTTCAAAACCCCGTTATATGCACCGTTTGGGTTTGGTGAAATGAATGAATTCTGTCCGCATTGCGGATTACGATTCGAAGTCGAACCGGGCTATTTCATCGGAGCCATGTATGTCAGCTACGCCTTTTCAGGGGGGCTGGCGCTGGTACTCGGGTTCACCCTGTTTTACCTGCTCGACAATCCGCCCGGCTGGGTATACGCATTGGTCGTATCACTGGGTGTGATCCTTATTTCCGCCATCAATTTTCGTCTGTCGCGTGTTGTATGGTTGCATTATGTGGCTGGCATCCGGTACGATCCGAACCTGTGAGCACCGACTTGATTAAGACGAGCCTATCAAGTTTTTAAATCCCGATCTGAAAAGGTTGGGATTTTTTATTGAGCCTCATGCAACCAGAGCCCAAACCAAATGCATCTTCGCTACAAACAAGGGAATCATGGCCTCGTCTATACCATACTACTTCTCGGAGAATGAGCTAGTGGTTGCGTTGCAACAGAGGGAGGCCCGCGCGCAGAAAATAGCCTACGAGAAGTATGCGGCTCGTATGATGGCCGTTTGCCTCAGGTACGTTGCCAACCGCGACGATGCCGAGGACGTGTTGATCGAAGGGTTTATGCGCGTGTTTGAACGGATTGACCAGTTCAGGAAAGAGGGAAGTTTTGAAGGCTGGGTACGTCGAGTGATGGTGACCGAATCGCTGATGTATCTCCGCAAGAATAAAGCGTGGCGGCAGGAGGTTCCGCTGGACGATTTGGGCGGTGAACCCGACTACGAACTGGCCGACGCGAACCTCGACGCTGAGGCCCTGATTCGACTGGTTGCCCAATTACCCGACGGGTACCGTACCGTGTTTAACCTGTATGCCATCGAAGGGTATAGTCACGCTGAAATAGCCGAACTGACGGGAATCAGCGAAGGCACCTCAAAATCACAATTATCCAGAGCGCGGGCTTTGTTGCAGGATAAAATCCGGCGTCTGGAGATAGACTATAAGCCAGCTAACCACTATGGAAAAGCAGCCAGTTGATGACCTTTTCGCCCGGAAGCTTCGCGATGCCGAGGTAGCACCCGGTGCCGATGTATTCGGTCGTTTGCAAACCCGAATGAATGCAACTCCACTGCCTGTGGCCGCGCCCAAACGCAGACTGGCAGGCTGGTGGTATGGCGTAGCTGCCAGCGTTTTGCTGAGTATCGCTTGGTTAAGCTGGTCTCGCGTTGGCGATACCGTCAAGCCGATGGGCCACCAAGTTGCTCGGGCCGGAAATTCAGCGGTTCAGCCAACAGCCCGGAACAGTGAGTCACAGCCCACAGGCGCACAAACGGATGCGTTAACCACCGGCGCCGATGCTTCGCCAGAAACGACTCAGGCAACTGAGAGAACTACGCGTCCTGCAAAAACCGCCGAATACGTAGCGCAGGCGAACACAAGCCGGGAGAATAGTAAGCCCACCGAACAGCCCACGCCAAAAGCTCCTGTTACGGATAATGTACCTGAGACGGTGTCCGTAACTCCTGTGGAAGCACCGATTGTTGCAAAAACGGAGAAAATCCAGCCAACTGTCGAAGTAGAAAAAGTGCCGACAGGCCGGACGGTCGTGCTTACCATCGCAGACCCAGAACCGGTTAAGCTGGCAACGGTACAACCGACAAAAACGGACGCAGTTCAGAACACGCCCAACCTGAGCCAATTCTTTGATAAAGTGAAACAGATAAAAAGTGGCGAGGTGTTTGCCCGCGCTACCCCCACGCGGCCGGCGGCCGAACCCAGAACCGGTCTGGGCCGACTGGTCAATGGCGTACGGGAAAGTCTTCGCAACGAAAACAGTTTAGAACCATGAGAACTTTATTCACACTATGCTGCTTCATGGCCATCGCCCAGAAAGCGCTGGCCATGCCCGCCGATTCACTCATTATTCGGTTTGGTTCATCGTCTCGCGTGGCCATCTACGCGCCAACCAAGGAAGAGTTGAAAAAGATCACACAATACGATCTGAACCAGATTGTTAGAGAAATGGTCAGCAAGCTCGACTCCGTGCCTGAAGGCCAGGTCTACGCTATCAATGAACAGAATGGCAAACGTTATCTGCGCGATACACTGATCGTAGTGCAAAAGTCAGGCGGCAACGTAACGATCAGTGTTAAAAACGATGAGGACAATGGCAATGATTCGTCGACCGACTACCAGCGGGAACGCAATTCGCGGACGCGTACCACACGTACCTATTCGTCTCGCTCCAACTGGAAAGTAAATACCGATTTCCACATTGGCCTGAACACGTGGCTCAATGGGCCAACAGACGCCCTCTACAACGGTGGTTCGTTTGAACTGAGCCCGCTTGGATCGCGCTACTTCGCCATCAGCCTTACCCAGAACCCGTCTATCGTCAGGAATGATCATATCCGTATCAGCGTGCGCTATGGGTTGCAGTTCGCCTGGAACAACTTCATGTTTCAGCAGAACGTGAGGCTCGAGCGTGAAGCCAACAATGTGGCTTTCCAAACGTACCCAGCCCAACTAGAAAAGAGCAAGCTCACCATCTGTAATCTGGAAATTCCGGTGGTGCCGCAGTTCTCAATCTACAATAACAGCCGCAAACGGGCTTTCAGTATTGGCTTCGGGGGCTTCATTGGTTACCGGCTCGATAGTTACACCAAAATCAAGCTGGAAAACAACGATGTGATCCGCGATCATAACAGCTATTTCCTCAACAACCTGCAGTATGGGTTACAGGGAAATATCGGCGTAGCAGGCCTGAACTTCTTCGTCAAATACCACCTTACCAATACGTTTCAGGACAACCGGGGGCCTAGTTTGCGGCCACTTAGCTTCGGCATCACCATCTAATATCTTTGGATGAGGTTAGCCAAAACAAAGCCGTAGCAGGTATGCTGCGGCTTTGTTTTGCAGAAGTGTTAAAGAATTTTTGCGCGACCTGTTGACAACGGCCAAAATCGTCGTACTTTTGCAACTCCAAACCGGGAAACGGCTAGGAATCGTTCTTTATTGATTGACTTGGGGAGTTTCCAGAGTGGCCAAATGGATCAGACTGTAAATCTGCTGGCGTACGCCTTCGGAGGTTCGAATCCTCCACTCCCCACAAAAAAGTTGTCAGTTTAGAAGTCTTCAGTTTACAGTGAAAACGTTTGTTGGTAACTGTAAACCGAAGACTTCTAAACTGATGAAGTGTTGCGGGAGTAGCTCAGTTGGTAGAGCGATAGCCTTCCAAGCTATAGGTCGCGAGTTCGAACCTCGTCTCCCGCTCAGTGAATTACCAAAGTTTGCCTTCTTAGCTCAGTGGTAGAGCATCCCGCCTGGCGGGAAGGACATCGGTTCTAATCCGATAGAGGGTCACAAAGTAACTGCCTTCTTAGCTCAGTGGTAGAGCACTTCCTTGGTAAGGAAGAGGTCGTCGGTTCAAATCCGATAGAAGGCTCTAAGCTGCCAAATATTGCTCTGTTGGGGTAGCTTTAGAAGGGTGCTTCTTTGGGGGCACCTTTTGCGTAAGGGCAAATCAACTAACACTAACAATAGTTAATCTAAGCGTTTTTAGACATGGCAAAGGAGAATTTTGACCGCTCGAAACCGCACGTCAACATCGGTACGATTGGTCACGTTGACCACGGCAAGACGACGCTGACGGCAGCCATTACGAAAGTACTCGCCGGAAAGGGCCTGGCTGCAATGCGGGACTTCTCGTCGATTGATAATGCCCCTGAGGAAAAAGAGCGTGGTATCACGATCAACACCTCACACGTAGAATATGCAACGGCTAACCGCCACTATGCACACGTTGACTGCCCAGGCCACGCTGACTATGTGAAGAACATGGTAACGGGTGCCGCTCAGATGGACGGTGCCATTCTGGTAGTAGCTGCAACCGACGGTCCCATGCCCCAGACTCGTGAGCACATCCTGCTCGCCCGTCAGGTAGGTGTACCCCAGCTTGTTGTTTTCATGAACAAGGTGGATATGGTTGATGATCCTGAACTCCTCGAACTCGTTGAGATGGAAATCCGCGAGCTGTTGAGCTTCTATAACTTCGACGGCGACAACATTCCTGTTATCCAGGGTTCTGCACTGGGTGGCTTGAATGGCGACGAGAAGTGGGTGAAAACTATCGAAGAATTGATGGACTCGGTAGACTCATTCATTCCCCTGCCTCCGCGTCAGACCGATCTGCCGTTCCTGATGCCGGTGGAAGACGTATTCTCGATCACAGGTCGTGGTACGGTTGCCACGGGTCGTATCGAGCGTGGTGTGATCAACTCAGGTGAGCCGGTTGAAATCCTCGGGATGGGTGCCGAAAACCTGAAGTCAGTTGTAACAGGTGTAGAAATGTTCCGGAAAATTCTGGACCGTGGCGAAGCCGGTGACAACGTAGGTCTGCTGCTCCGTGGTATTGAAAAAACCGATATCCGTCGTGGTATGGTTATTTGCAAGCCCGGCTCAGTAACGCCCCACGCCAAATTTAAGGCTGAGGTGTACGTACTGTCGAAAGAAGAAGGTGGCCGTCACACGCCGTTCTTCAACAAGTACCGTCCGCAGTTCTACTTCCGCACCACGGACGTAACGGGCGAAATCGTACTGCCTGCTGGCGTTGAGATGGTAATGCCTGGTGATAACATCACTATCGAAGTTACCCTGATCAACAAAATCGCTATGGAGAAAGGTCTTCGCTTCGCTATTCGTGAAGGTGGCCGTACCGTAGGTGCCGGTCAGGTAACGGAAATCCTCGACTAATCGATTGAATCATAAACAAGTGCATTTCCGCAAGGGAGTGCACTTGTTTTTTGATAAGAATTTCCGATCTTTGCAGTCCGTTTCGGCGGGGCATACAATACACGGGTGTAGTTCAAGGGTAGAATAGCGGTCTCCAAAACCGTTGATGGGAGTTCGAATCTCTCCACCCGTGCCAATCCTTACATACAATGGACAAGGTGACATCCTTCCTCAAGTTGTCTTGGGAAGAAGTTCAACACAATGTGACTTGGCCGAAATTCAGCGAATTACAGGGCAGTTCGACGCTGGTACTGGTGGCTTCGCTGATTTTCGCGCTTATGGTCGGACTGGTCGACTACGTTTTTGAGAACGTACTCAACCTCTTCTACCAGTCATTTTAATTACCACCATTTAGCATGGGCACTGGCATCAACTGGTACGTCATTCGGGCAGTATCCGGGCAGGAGAAAAAGGTTAAGTCGTATCTCGACAACGAAATCCACCGGCAGAATCTGTCGGAAGTGATTCCGCAGGTATTAATTCCTTCCGAGAAGGTATACGAAATGCGGAATGGCAAAAAACGGATTCGCGAGAAGTCGTTCTTTCCTGGCTATATCCTGATTTCGGCCGACTTGGGCAATGCCCGCGCGCTCGATCTGATTACCAACATGCCGGGGGTAATCGGCTTTTTGGGGAACACTGGTTCGGGGAACTCGAAGATCCCGGTTCCACTGCGCGAAGCCGAAGTGAAACGCATTCTGGGCAAAGTAGAAGAAGAAACCCAGGAGGCAGCTACGCCGACGGTCGCTTACCTGAAAGGTGAGTCGGTGAAGGTAGTCGATGGGCCGTTTAGCGGCTTCATTGGTACCGTTGAAGAGGTGTTTGATGATCGGAAGAAACTGAACGTTGTCGTGAAGATCTTCGGTCGGAGTACCCCTGTTGAATTGAGTTACGCACAAGTTGATAAAGAGAGCTAACAGTCGTTGGTTCTCACGTTTTGCCGCCGAGGCTTCCATTCGAGGCGATAAGACACCACAACAGTCCGCTGGCAGGCGCCGACTCCCCGATTAGGCTATGACACTACTCGAGGCCAACGTACCTGATACGACTGATTAACTAAGTACTAACAATGGCAAAAGAAGTAGCTGGCTACGTTAAGTTGCAGGTAAAGGGTGGCCAAGCCAACCCGTCTCCTCCAATCGGTCCTGCGCTGGGTTCCAAGGGTTTGAATATCATGGAATTCTGCAAGCAGTTCAACGGTCGGACGCAGGACAAGATGGGTATGGTTTTGCCGGTACTCATTACGTACTACAAAGACAAGTCGTTTGACTTCGTCATCAAGACCCCGCCCGCGCCGATTATGTTGCTTGAGGCCGCTAAACTGAAAGGTGGATCGGCACAGCCTAACCGGAACAAAGTAGGTTCGGTGAACTGGGATCAGGTACGTACCATTGCCGAGACTAAAATGCCCGATTTGAACTGCTTTACGGTCGAGTCGGCCATGAAACAGGTTGCGGGTACGGCTCGTAGCATGGGTATCACGGTAACGGGAACGGCCCCTTGGGAGGCGTAGCAAACTTGCCTTAGGCATCTTAACGAATTATGGCAAAGTTGACAAAGAAACAAAAAGAAGCGCAGTCTAAGTACGATGCTACGCAGGTTTACTCGCTTGAGAAAGCGGCTGAAATCCTGAAAGAAATTTCGTACACTAAATTCGACGCTTCTGTAGACATCGACGTTCGCCTGGGTGTTGATCCGCGTAAAGCGGACCAAATGGTTCGGGGGGTAGCAACGCTGCCACACGGCACAGGCAAAACGGTACGGGTTCTGGTTCTCTGCACACCTGACAAGGAAGCAGAGGCCAAAGAAGCCGGAGCAGATTATGTAGGCTTGGACGATTACATCCAGAAAATCGAGCAAGGCTGGACCGACGTTGACGTGATTATCACGATGCCGACGGTGATGGCTAAAGTTGGTCGTCTGGGTCGTGTACTGGGTCCTCGTGGTCTGATGCCGAACCCTAAATCGGGTACGGTTACGTTGGAAGTAGGGAAAGCCGTGACGGAAGTGAAAGCTGGTAAAATCGATTTCAAAGTCGACAAAACCGGCATCATCCACACGAGCATCGGCAAAGTATCATTCACGCCGGAGAAGATCGCTGAGAACGCTCAGGAGATCATCGCCACGCTGCTGCGCCTGAAGCCCTCTTCATCAAAAGGTACTTATGTGCAGACGATCTATCTGTCGAGCACGATGAGTCCGAGTGTTAGCATTGACAAAACTACCGTTGCCGGGCTGTAAACAATGACAAGAGAAGAAAAAGGCGCGATCATCGACGAGCTGAGTCAGAAGTTCCAGTCAATCCCGTATTTCTACATCACCGACGCCTCTGGCATGTCGGTTGCCGAAACCAACGACCTGCGTCGGAAATGTTTCGAGAATGGTATCGAATACGTGGTGGTAAAGAACACCTTGATCAAGAAGGCGCTCGAAACGGTAACAAGCACAGATTATACTCCTTTTGACGGCGAAGTGCTGAAAGGATTCTCAGGCGTGATGTTTCACCCGGAGAATGGTAAAGCAGCCGCTAAGCTCATCAAGGAGTTCCGCAAGACCAACGACAAGCTGAAACTGAAGGGTGCTTCGGTTGACTACAGCGTGTTCGTAGGGGCTGATCAACTCGACACGCTCATCAACCTGAAGAGCCGTACCGAGCTTATCGGCGACATCATTGGCCTCTTGCAATCACCTGCGAAGAATGTGGTTTCGGCCCTTTCGAGCGGTGGCGGCAAACTGGCTGGTATCCTGAAGACGCTGTCGGAGCGCGACGAACAATAAGCCCGACGTTTCATTTTTTCAATCAATCTTGTAACAACTTAATTTTCCAATACGAAAATGGCAGATTTGAAAGCATTCGCTGAGCAGCTTGTTAACCTGACGGTTAAAGAAGTAAACGAGCTGGCTGCTATCCTGAAAGATGAGTATGGCATTGAGCCCGCAGCCGCAGCTCCCGTTATGGTAGCCGGTGGTGGTGCTGGTGCTGGTGATGCCGCTCCTGCTGCTGCAGAAAAAACCTCTTTCGACGTGATTCTGAAAGCTCCCGGCGCCGGTAAACTGGCCGTTGTGAAGCTGGTGAAAGACCTGACGGGTCTGGGCCTGAAAGAGGCAAAAGAACTGGTTGACGGTGCGCCGAAGCCGGTTAAAGAAGGTGTTGCTAAGGACGAAGCCGAAGCACTCCGTAAGCAATTGGAAGAAGCTGGTGCTGAAGTAGAAGTTAAGTAAGCATACAGCCGATCTACCATACTCCAAGCAGAAAAGGCCTGGCAAACTGTCAGGTCTTTTTCTGCTTGGAGACTTTTTATCTACATACGTCGCCCCGTTAAAACTAATTTTTGGCGGGCGGTGTTGCTTTTTTACGCCCTTTTATATACGTTACCAGATTTCGTATTGGAAGGGGGTTTTTTAGTACAGAATCAGTCGCTCAACTAAACGCAGAAGAGCCTTGGCTACAAACGCTAAAAACACCAACACACGCAAGAACTTTGCGACGATTCAGCCTGTAGTTGACTATCCCGACTTTCTGGATATTCAGCTGAAATCATTCCGTGACTTCTTTCAGTTGGACACACCTTCAGACAGCCGTTCGCAGGAAGGGTTGTACAAGGTATTCCAGGAAAATTTCCCAATCTCGGATTCGCGCGAAAATTTCACGCTGGAATTTATTGATTACTCAGTTGATCCGCCGAAATACTCTGTTGATGAGTGTATCGACCGGGGGCTGACCTATTCCGTTCCGCTGAAGGCGAAACTACGGCTGTCGAACAGTGACCCCGACAACGAAGACTTCGAGACCATCGAGCAGGACGTGTTTTTGGGCAACATCCCGTACATGACCGAGAAGGCGTCGTTTGTGATAAACGGAGCCGAGCGGGTCATTGTTTCGCAGTTGCACCGTTCGCCGGGCGTGTTTTTCTCGATGAGCAAACACACTAACGGCACTAAACTGTATTCAGCCCGGATCATTCCATTTAAGGGGTCCTGGATTGAATTCTCGACCGACGTAAACAACGTGATGTATGCGTACATCGACCGGAAAAAGAAATTCCCGGTGACGACGTTGTTGCGGGCTATCGGCTTTGGATCAGATAAAGACATTCTGGATCTGTTTGGGCTGTCGGAAGAGATTAACGCTACCCCCAATACGCTGAAGAAGGCCATTGGTCGTCGGCTGGCGGCACGGGTGCTACGTACCTGGACCGAAGACTTCGTTGATGAAGATACGGGTGAGGTAGTATCGATTAGCCGGAACGAAGTGCTCATGGAGCGCGACTCGGTGATCGGTGCTGATGACATTGATACGATTGTTGAATCGGGCCAGAAATCAATCATCCTGCACAAGGAAGATATGAACGTGGCCGATTACAACATCATTTATAATACGCTCCAGAAGGATAGCTCGAACTCGGAGAAAGAAGCCGTTGAGCAGATCTATCGGCAACTGCGGAACACCGAAGCGCCCGACGAACAGTCGGCACGGGAGGTGATCCAAAGCCTGTTCTTCTCGGATAAACGCTATGACCTGGGTGATGTTGGCCGATATCGGATCAACAAGAAACTCGGTCTGGACGTAGCGATCGACACGAAAGTATTGACGACTGAAGACATTGTCTCAATCGTGAAATACCTCATCGGTCTGATCAACGCCAAAGCGGTTGTCGATGATATTGACCACTTGAGCAACCGTCGGGTACGTACCGTTGGTGAGCAATTGTATGCGCAATTTGGTGTCGGTCTGGCTCGTATGGCCCGGACAATCAAAGAGCGGATGAACGTGCGCGATAACGAAGACTTCAAGCCGGTTGATCTGATCAACGCCCGGACGCTGTCGTCGGTGATTAACTCGTTCTTCGGTACCAATCAGCTGTCGCAGTTTATGGACCAAACCAACCCGTTGGCTGAGGTGACGCACAAGCGTCGGATGTCGGCACTCGGGCCAGGCGGTCTGTCTCGCGAACGGGCTGGTTTCGAGGTACGTGACGTACACTATACGCACTACGGTCGCCTGTGTACGATCGAAACGCCAGAAGGACCGAACATCGGGCTGATCTCATCGCTTTGCGTATACGCCAAAGTGAACAGCATGGGCTTCATCGAAACGCCTTACCGGATTGTTGAAAACGGTAAAGTGCCCGATAAGCCGGTGATGTACCTCACGGCTGAAGAGGAAGATTCACATTACATCGCGCAGGCAAGCTCGGCTGTCGACAATAAAGGCAACTTTAAAGTGGATCGCCTGAAAGCCCGTTTTGAAGGTGACTTCCCGATGTCGGAGCCGACGAGCGTATCGTTCATGGATATTGCCCCTAACCAGATTGTGTCGGTGGCGGCGTCGATGATTCCGTTCCTGGAGCACGATGACGCCAACCGTGCCCTGATGGGATCGAACATGCAACGTCAGGCGGTGCCCCTGCTCCGTCCCGAAGCCCCCATCGTGGGTACGGGTCTGGAAGGCCGGGTTGCCGTTGACTCGCGGGCATTGGTTGTGGCTGAAACGGACGGGGTAATTGACTTTGTTGATTCGACCAAGATCGTTGTTCGGTACAACCTGGATAAAGACACCAGCCTGGTGACGTTTGATGAAGACGTGAAAACGTACAACCTCATCAAATTCCGCCGGACCAACCAGGATACCTGCATCAACCTGAAGCCGATCGTTCTGAAAGGACAGAAGGTGAAAAAAGGGGAAGTGCTCTGCGAAGGGTACGCCACTCAGACGGGCGAACTGGCGCTGGGCCGCAACATGAAGGTTGCCTTCATGCCTTGGCAGGGTTACAACTTCGAGGATGCCATCGTGATTTCGGAGCGCGTTGTGCGCGAAGACATTTTCACGTCGATCCACATTGAAGAGTTTGAACTGGAGGTACGTGACACCAAACGTGGTGAAGAAGAACTGACCTCGGAGATCCCGAACGTTTCGGAAGAAACAGTGCGGAACCTCGATGAGAACGGTATCGTGCGTGTGGGTACGGAGGTGAAGGAAGGTGATATCCTGATCGGCAAGATTACGCCGAAAGGGGAGAGCGATCCGACGCCGGAAGAGAAACTGCTCCGCGCCATTTTTGGCGATAAAGCCGGCGACGTGAAGGATGCTTCGAAAAAGGCACCGCCGTCGTTGAAAGGGGTTGTTATCGACACTAAACTGTTCTCACGTCCCTCGAAAGAAGATCGGGGTAAGCACAAGGAAGAGTTGAAAGTGCTGATGAAGAAGTACAGCCGGGATCTGACGGCCTTCCGTTCGCGGGGGATCGACAAACTGGTTGAACTGCTCGACGGCAAAACCAGTGCTGGCGTGAAACATCGCTTCGGTGATGAGATCATCAGCAAAGGCACGAAGTTCAGCCGGAAGAACATCACCGACAACCTGTTCCCCGACAAAAACCCGTACCGCGACGAAAGCGGTTACGCGGTGCCTGAAGAGGTGAACCTGCTGGGCGATCTGGTACTGGAAAACTGGACCGACGACGCTGAGACGAACGAGTTGCTAGTGCGATTAGTGAAAAACTATAACACGCGCCGCAACGAGATCACGGGTCGCTTCAAACGCGAACGGTTTACCCTTGAAGTGGGTGACGAACTGCCAGCAGGTATCGTGAAACTGGCCAAAGTATATATCGCCAAGAAGCGTAAGCTGAAAGTGGGTGATAAAATGGCTGGTCGCCACGGTAACAAAGGGGTAGTTGCCCGGATCGTGCGGGATGAAGACATGCCGTTCCTGGAAGATGGGACGCCGGTCGACATCGTGCTGAACCCATTGGGTGTACCTTCCCGGATGAACCTCGGGCAGATCTACGAAACGGTATTGGCCTGGGCGGGTCAGAAACTGAACCGCAAATACGCTACGCCGATTTTCGACGGTGCTACCGAGCAGCAGGTTGCCGACGAACTGACGGAAGCCGGGTTGCCTGAATTTGGCCGGACGTACCTGTACAACGGTCTGACGGGCGAGCGCTTCGATCAGAAAGTAACGGTAGGTATCATCTACATGCTGAAACTGGGTCACCTGGTTGATGACAAGATGCACGCCCGTTCGATTGGGCCCTACTCGCTCATTACGCAGCAGCCGCTGGGTGGTAAGGCACAGTTTGGTGGTCAGCGCTTCGGCGAGATGGAAGTGTGGGCGTTGGAGGCCTTTGGGGCGTCGAACATCCTACAGGAAATCCTGACCGTTAAATCCGATGACGTAGTAGGCCGTGCCAAGGCATACGAAGCCATCGTGAAAGGCGAGAACCTGCCGAAACCAAACATCCCGGAATCATTCAACGTACTCGTTCACGAGTTGCGTGGTCTGGCACTGGAAATCACTTTAGAGTAAATAGTTGAAAAGTCCTCAGTCCACTGTTTTCTGTTGCTTCGTTCTGACGTAGCGTAACAGAAGACAGTGGACTGAGGACTGACAACAGAAACAGTTAAATCTCCAACCAATGTCTTTCAAAAAGAACAAGAAGCTCAACAGCGACTTCTCCAGCGTAACGATCAGCCTGGCGTCGCCCGAGTCCATTCTGGAGAGTTCATACGGCGAAGTCACTCAGCCCGAGACGATCAACTACCGGACCTACAAGCCTGAAATGGGCGGGTTGTTCTGCGAGCGGATCTTCGGGCCGGTGAAAGACTGGGAGTGCCACTGCGGTAAGTACAAGCGGATTCGCTATAAAGGCATTATCTGTGATCGCTGCGGTGTGGAAGTAACGGAGAAGAAAGTACGCCGGGAGCGTATGGGCCACATCGAACTGGTGGTGCCCGTAGCGCACATCTGGTATTTCCGTAGCCTTCCCAACAAGATTGGTTACCTGCTCGGGCTGTCTACCAAGAAGCTCGATCAGATCATTTATTACGAGCGGTATGTGGTCGTGCAGGCTGGTATCAAAGCCGCTGATGGCATCAATGAACTCGATTTCCTGACGGAAGACGAGTACCTCGACATCATCGACAAGCTGCCGGCGACCAACCAACACCTCGACGACAAAGACCCGAATAAGTTTATCGCTAAGATGGGTGCCGACGCGCTGGAAATGCTGCTGTCGCGCCTTGAACTGGATTCGCTGTCGTATAACCTCCGCCACGCTGCCGCTACGGATACGTCGCAACAGCGGAAAGCAGAGGCGTTGAAGCGTCTGAAAGTCGTTGAAGCGTTCCGGGAGGCTAACGGTCGGGTTGAAAACCGCCCCGAGTGGATGATCATCCGCATGGTGCCGGTGATTCCGCCCGAACTACGCCCGCTTGTCCCCCTTGATGGTGGCCGGTTTGCTACGTCCGATCTGAATGATCTGTATCGTCGGGTAATCATCCGGAACAACCGTCTGAAGCGCCTGATCGAGATCAAAGCGCCTGAGGTAATTCTGCGGAACGAGAAGCGGATGCTTCAGGAAGCCGTCGATTCACTGTTTGACAACTCACGTAAGGTAAACGCCGTTCGTTCGGAGGGTAACCGTGCGCTGAAGTCACTGTCCGACATGTTGAAGGGTAAGCAGGGTCGTTTCCGGCAAAACCTGCTCGGTAAGCGTGTTGACTACTCGGGTCGTTCGGTCATTGTGGTAGGTCCGGAATTGAAAATGCACGAGTGCGGCCTGCCGAAAGACATGGCTGCCGAGCTGTTCAAACCGTTCATTATCCGTAAGTTGATCGAGCGGGGCATCGTGAAAACGGTGAAATCGGCCAAGAAAATCGTTGACCGGAAAGATCCTGTTATCTGGGACATTCTGGAAAACGTGCTGAAAGGTCACCCTGTACTCCTCAACCGGGCGCCGACCCTGCACCGTCTGGGTATTCAGGCGTTCCAGCCGAAGCTGATCGAGGGTAAAGCTATTCAATTGCACCCGCTGGTAACAACAGCCTTCAACGCTGACTTTGACGGTGACCAGATGGCTGTTCACGTGCCACTGGGTCAGGAAGCCGTACTGGAAGCGTCGCTGCTGATGCTGGCTTCGCACAACATCCTGAACCCTGCCAACGGCGCGCCGATCACGGTACCCTCGCAGGACATGGTGTTGGGCCTATATTACGTAACGAAAGGCCGTAAGGCGACCGAAGAATACCCCGTGGGTGGTGAAGGCATGACCTTCTACGGCCCCGAAGAGGTAGTTATCGCGGTCAACGAAGGCAAACTGTCGAAGCACGCCAACATCAAGTGCCGGGTGAATGTCCGCAACGAGTTGGGCGAGCTGGAGTCGAAAGTCATCGAGACCGTAGCCGGTCGGGTGCTTTTCAACCAGCACGTACCTGAAGAAGTAGGCTTCATCAACGAACTGTTGACGAAGAAGAAACTCCAGCAGATCATTGCTCTGATCTTCAAAATCGCGGGTGTGGCCAAAACGGCGGCATTCCTTGATGATATCAAAGAACTCGGTTTCCAGATGGCCTTCCGGGGCGGTCTGTCGATCGGTCTGAGCGATGTGAAGATTCCGGATGCCAAGCAGGAACTGGTCGACGAGGCCAAGCAAGCCGTGCAAGGCGTATGGGACAACTACCTGATGGGTCTCATCACGGAAAACGAACGGTATAACCAGGTCATCGACATCTGGACGCGCGTAAACTCACGCGTGACCGAAACGCTGATGAAACAGTTGGAGGCCGATCAGCAGGGCTTCAACTCCATCTACATGATGATGCACTCGGGAGCGCGTGGTTCGCGGGAGCAGATTCGTCAGTTGGGTGGTATGCGGGGTCTGATGGCCAAGCCACAGAAAAACCTGCAAGGGTCAGTCGGCGAGATTATCGAAAACCCGATTCTGTCGAACTTCAAAGAAGGCCTCGACGTATTGGAGTACTTTATCTCGACGCACGGTGCCCGGAAAGGTCTGGCTGATACCGCCTTGAAAACGGCCGATGCCGGTTACCTGACGCGTCGTCTGCACGACGTAGCCCAGGACGTAATCGTCAGTGAGAATGACTGTGGTACGTTGCGTGGTATTCAGATTCAGGCCCTCAAGGACAACGAAGATATCGTTGAACCGCTGTCGGAACGGATTCTGGGACGTACCTCGGTACACGATATCTACGATCCGCTGAAGAAAAACGAAGAAGGCGAACCGTTGCTGCTGGTTGGTGCCGGTGAGTTGATCACGGAAGAAATTGCCGCTGAGATCGACGAAACGAGCATCGAGATGGTTGAAATCCGGTCGGTGCTGACGTGTGAGGCGAAAGTAGGTGTATGTGCCAAGTGCTACGGCCGCAACCTGGCAACAGGTCGGATGGTCGACATCGGTGAAGCTGTGGGTGTAATTGCCTCGCAGTCGATCGGTGAGCCGGGTACACAGCTGACGCTCCGTACGTTCCACGTAGGTGGTACGGCGTCGAACATTGCCGTTGATGCCGCCTTGAAGGCGAAATTCGACGGGATGATTCAGTTCGAAGAAATGCGGACGGTTGAGTCGCAGGATAACGAAGGCAATCCCCAGACGGTCGTAATGGGTCGTTCGGGTGAAATCAAAATCGTTTCGCCGACTGATCCGAACCTGGTGTTCATCAGCAACAACGTACCGTATGGCGCGTTCCTGCGGGTGAAAGAGGGCGATATGGTGAAAAAAGGCGACGAACTGTGCGCCTGGGATCCGTACAACGCCGTGATTCTGTCAGAACTGACCGGTTCAATTTCGTTTGACGCTATCGAGGAAGGTATCACCTACCGCGAAGAGTTTGACGAACAGACTGGCTTCCAGGAGATGGTTATCATCGAAACCCGTGACAAGGCGAAGAACCCGGCCATTGTGGTGAACGGCACGACTACCCTGCTGGACGACACGACGGAGAAAGGTTATAACCTACCCGTAGGCTCACGTCTGGTTGTGAAGAGTGGTCAGTCGATCATCGCTGGTCAGCCACTGGCGAAGATTCCGCGTAACGTGGGTAAAACCCGCGATATTACGGGTGGTCTGCCGCGTGTAACGGAACTGTTCGAAGCCCGTAACCCGTCGAACCCGGCGGTCGTATCGGAGATCGATGGTATCGTATCATACGGCGCTATTAAACGTGGTAACCGCGAGATCTTCATCGAATCGAAAGACGGCACGCGGAAGAAGTATCTGGTGCCTCTGTCGAAGTTTATCCTTGTACAGGAAAATGACTTCGTACGGGCTGGTGCGCCGCTGTCGGATGGTGCCATTACGCCAAGCGACATTCTGGCGATTAAAGGCCCAACGGCTGTGCAGGAATACCTCGTGAACGAGATTCAGGAAGTATACCGTCTGCAAGGGGTGAAAATTAACGATAAGCACATCGAGTCGATTGTTCGGCAGATGATGCAGAAAGTTGAGATCACCGATTCAGGCGATACCAACTTCCTCGAAAATCAGGTTGTCGACAAATGGTTGTTCCGTCAGGAAAACGACAAGATGATGGATGCGAAAGTGGTAACTGATGCTGGTGATTCAGAAAGCCTGAAACCCGGTCAGATCATTTCAGCCCGTCGCCTGCGTGACGAGAACTCAAGCCTGAAACGTCGCGACATGAAGATCGCAACGGTGCGGGATGCCATGGCAGCCGTATCACAGCCGATTCTGCAAGGTATTACGCAGGCATCGCTGGGTACCGACAGCTTCATCTCGGCGGCTTCATTCCAGGAAACGACGAAAGTGTTGAGCGAAGCCTCGATTCGTGGCAAGCAGGACAACCTCGAAGGCCTGAAAGAGAACGTAATCGTAGGTCACCTGATCCCGGCCGGTACGGGGGTACGTCGTTACCAGAGTGCCATTGTCGGTTCGCAGGAAGAACTCGAAACGATCACCGAATCGCGCGAGCAATTCACCAAAAGCAAAAAACGCCAGACGGTATAAATCGTTAGCGTAACGCAATAGAAAAGGCCAGTCTGCTGTCAGACTGGCCTTTTTATTTATACTCTAGGTACGTCCGTTTTGCCGGTATCGTTTCAATAGCCGCGGCTAAAGTCAACTTCATTAGCCAAAGGCTGTCCTGATTTATAGGCGTGAAGGTTATTAATAAAAACACCCACCATATCGCGTTTTTCGTCGGCGTACCCACCGCTTGTATGCTGGGTTAAGATAACGTTTGGCAGATCCCAAAGTGGGTGATCTGCAGGCAGGGGTTCCACGGCGGTCACGTCAAGCACAGCACCAGCCAGATAACCATGCGTGAGCAGGTCGATTAAAGCCCGTTCGTCTAATAGCGACCCGCGGCCGACATTCACCAGCACGCTTCCCCGTTTCATCAGGCCTAGCCGTGTGGCATCGAGCATATTGATGGTTTCGGCTGTTTCGGGCAACGTACCTACCACCAGATCCGCTTTGGGCAATAGCGCGTCCAGATCCGCAAACGTAGGCGCTTCAGTACGGCGTACATAGGTAACTGCGCAGCCAAACGCTTCCAGCAACCGCCCCGTTGTCTGGCCTATGGCACCCGCCCCCAACACCAACGCTCGTTTACCCGACAAGACATGTAGCGACGGACGGAGTTTACTGCCTACCCATTCGTGATCGCGTTGGTAGTCGACTAGCGGCGCGATCCCGCGATACAACGCCAGAATGCCCGCCAATGCCGTTTCGGCACAGGATTGCCCAAAAAAGCCGTGCAGATTCGTTACGGTTACCTCAGGAAGTTGCGACCAATCGAACCGGTTGTAGGGATTAAGGCCTGCTGAATTCAATTGGAGCCAGCGTAGGTTGGCGTTGTCGGTCAGCCAATCTGTAGGTACGTTACCAAAAATAACCTCAGCTTCTCCACAACGTACCTGCTGTTCGGCGGGGGATAGATCTTGAGCGAAAAAGCACTGATCGGTAGGCGATAGAGCGTTGAGCAATGATTCTTTGTCAGAATCGGCTAGATGCACGTGGCAGTAAATAGTCATTGATAAGCAGCAGTGTGGCAGGCTGTTGAACCTGCGCGAGTCAGTGGAAAACGTCAGGCGACAGCCAGCCCGGTTCGGTTGTATTTACGACGATAAGCCTGTGGAGTAAGGCCTGTTACTTGCCGAAATACTTTTCTGAATGTTTTGGCATCGTTGTAACCTACGTCATACATAACCGTAGTGATGTCGTTTGTGTCTTTTTCCAGTGCTTTCTTGGCCGATTCGACCTTCACCCGTTGCAGATATTCCTGCGGCGTATTTTGCGTGGCCTGCTTAAACCGCCGAATGAAGTTACGCTTACTCATATTGGCCTGTTCGGCGATTTGATCGACCGTGAGCGGCAGGTGGAAATGGGTCTCGATAAACGTCTGAGCCCGCAATATGCCTTCGTCTTCATGTTGCCGCTGTCCCTGAAACACCGCAAAGTACGACTGACTGACCCGATCAAGATCGATGTTAAAAAGGCGACTAATGCCGATGCATACATCGCGGCCGCAGAATTTCTCGATCAGATACAGCACCAAGTTCCACGACAGCAGCGCACCACCACTGGTATAAATCCGATCGTGATCGGTCATGACCGTGTCGGTAAGGACCTGCACATCGGGGTAACGCTGCCGCATCTCATCAACCGATTTCCAGTGCGAGGCACAGGTTTTGCCCGTGAGCAAACCGGCCTCGGCCAGAAAGAAACTTCCTACGCACATGCTGGCGATTTCGGTGCCAGCGGCATACCGCGCGGCCAGCCAATCGATGAGGGCTCTGTTACGAGCGATGGCCGCTTCTGGATCCATATAAAAGGCCGGCACGATGATGAGCTCGCTGTCGGTGGCTTCGTCGAGGGTGCACGAGCAGAGGAATTGAGCTGGTACGGCCAACTGAATCGGATGCCCTTTTTCGCTGACCAGTTCCAGTCGGAACGGGGCGGGGCGGCCCAACTGCTGAACGAATTGATTGGTAGCCATGAGCAGATCGATCACGCCCGAGACAGAGGCCAACACCGCATCTTCGTAGACGAGCAGCGAAATGGTTTTCATACGTTGGAAGGTTTAGTAGTCAGGAAGGATACCCTAATATACGAAAGTAAGAGGGGACATGGAAGCGTGGCTGGGTACGTTTTCCACAAAAAAAGCAGGTCTATCAGGCAACACGAGGATTGTCTAATAGACCTGCTTTCAGGCTAGTTTACCGCTTATAAAGCGCAGTAGCTATTTGAGTATAGGCTCCAGCGCGGCCCGGTTTTCGTCGAGCCAAACGTGGATATCAGAGACGATATCCTGCATCGTCTTTTCGGGTTTCCAGCCGGTCAGGGCGGTTACCTTTGTGTTGTCGGTGATGTATAGGCGAATGTCGGCGGCTCGGTTTTCGGTCACCTGCCGGATAGGAATGGTCTTGCCGGTTACATCTTGGCAAATCTTGGTCAGTTCCTGCAACGAGGCGCTGCATTCGACCCCGCCACCTGCATTCAGAATCTCGCCGTTGACGGTATCGAGGTTGTGTAGTTGCCAGTCGATTAGACGATACAGGTCATCCACATGCAACATGTCGCGGGTTTGTTTGCCCGTTCCGCCATAGCCGATGTACGCCAGTTGCTGCTCGAAATAGTGCTTGGCGATCCAGAGCACCATCACGCCCTGATCGATCTTACCCATCTGCCAGGGACCGGTAATCACCCCGCACCGGTTAATGACCGTCTTGAGGCCGTAAAACTCGTTATACTCCTGAATAATCAGCTCCGACGCCAGCTTGGTGGTGCCGTAGAGTGACCGGGCGCCATCGAGCGGAAAATTCTCGGCAATGCCTTTGGCCGATACACCCGGTACCGGCTGCTCATCGACTAGCTCAAAACGCGTATCGCCTTCGTTAAAGTTGAGCGTTTCAAGCGTTTTGATGGGATAAATCCGGCTGGTCGACAGGAAGATAAAGGCCGCCTTATGCTTCAGCGCGTAATTGAGGCAGTTGACCGTACCAAACAGATTGGTATTGATGAGGTAATCGGGCGTACCATCCAGGCCCGCCAGTACTGATGGCTCGGCTGAGGCTTCGATGACGGTATCGACGGCAGGCAGGGCGTCAAAATCTTCTTTGCTACGAATATCGCCATGTACAAACTCGACACCAGCCTGCTTCAACCGCGAGATGTTAAGTTCTGAGCCGCGCCGTTTGAGGTTATCGAGGCAATAAATGGTGTAATCGGGGTAGTTTTTCTTCAGCGCAATGGCGAGCGACGACCCAACAAATCCGGCCCCGCCGGTGATAAGAAGCTTCATAATTGTGTGTAATGTAGAGACGCAACCGCAGCGGCGGACCGCCCCTTGCGTCTCAATCCGCGCCAGCCTTTTTCAAATTGCTGACGCCAGTGAGACGCAAGGGGTTGCGTCTCTACGATGGAATTCGTTTCAGGGTAACGTTCTCGACGGGACGGATCACGAGCGGGACTTTTTCGACTTTCACCGAACTGCTGTCAAGACCAAACCAGCGGTCTTCTGGTGTTGTGAACCCTTTGATCGAGAAATAGGCATTCATAATGAGGCGCTCGAAGGTAGGCAGGTCGTTTTCGAACGACAGGAATTTTTCGAGCACCACAAACCGGAAGTCGCCGATGACGTTCTGGCGGTTGAGCGATTCGTAGCGGCTGGTAATGTCTACCTCCTTATTGCGCACCATGTCTTCGATTACCTTGCGCAGAAACAGGTTGATGCGCTGCTCGACCCGGAAGCCGAGCTTAAACGTGATTTTGTAGGCATCGTCGGGCGCAATCGTGTTTACCTTATACTCCATCGTATAGGGGTCGTCAGTGGTGTCGACGTGCACAAACCAGTATATGTCGGCGCGTTTAGGGCGTTTCTGAAAAATCGAGTAAATAATCTTCGATTCGATCTCCGACTGCCGCGCCGCGTTGCTCATGAATACGATGTGCGTGGCATATTTCGGTATGCTGATATCGCGGCTCAGCTCTTTCAGCGATTGCAGGTAATGATCAATCCGAACGTATTCGGTCAGGCGTAGTTTGATCTGGAAGGCCTGTAACCAGATGTACATTACACCGGCAATCGTAGCACCGATCAGCAGCGACACGTACCCACCATGCGGGAATTTGATGAGGTTAGCCACCAAAAACGAGCCTTCGATGGCCAGATATACCGATAGAAACAGCACCACACCCCAGGCCTGATACTTCTTACTATAGAGGTAATAGGCCATCAGCATCGTGGTCATCAGCATGGTGAGCGTAATGGCCAGGCCGTAAGCCGCTTCCATATTGCTCGACTCGCGGAAATAAAGCACGATACCGACACAACCCAACCAAAGCAACAGGTTGATGCTGGGTACGTAGAGCTGCCCTTTCTGAACCGACGGGTAACGGAGCCGAACTTTAGGCCAGAAATTGAGCCGGATGGCTTCGCTGATAAGTGTAAATGAGCCGCTGATAAGGGCCTGAGACGCGATAACCGTAGCCGACGTAGCGATGATAATCCCAACAGTCAGGAACCAGCCGGGCATCAACTGGAAGAACGGAATACGCTCGTTGAGATTCTCGTTGGCGTGGTTGACAAGCCAGACGCCCTGCCCCAAATAATTCAGCAGCAGGCAGACTTTGACAAACGCCCAGCTTACCCGGATATTGGCCCGTCCGCAGTGGCCCATGTCGGAATACAGCGCCTCGGCCCCGGTCGTACACAGAAAGACCGACCCCAGCAGCCAGAAACCACCCGGATACTCGACCAGCAGTTCGTAGGCATAGTAGGGATTGAGCGACACAAAAATGCTTGGGTCCTGCGCAATACTGCCGATACCCAGCACCGCCAACATACCGAACCACACCATCATAACCGGTCCAAACGCCGTTCCGACTACACTTGTGCCGAAGGCCTGAATCAGGAAGAGCACCGTCAGGATACCAATAACGATGGTAACGATCTGACTCTCTGTGATGGTGGGATACAGCTGACGCAACCCCTCCACCGCCGACGTAACGGAAATGGGTGGGGTGATGATCCCGTCGGCCAGCAGCGCCGACCCCCCGATGATGGCGGGCAACGTGAGCCAGCGGGCGTGGCGGCGAACCAGGGCGTAGAGCGCGAAAATCCCACCTTCGCCCCGGTTATCGGCTCGCAGAATCAGGATTACGTACTTAACGGTGGTCTGAAGGGTGAGCGTCCAGAAAATGCAGGAGAGCGCTCCACGGACAACTTCGGCATCAATGACGTTGGTAGGACCAACAATGGCGCGAAGCGTATAGAGAGGCGACGTACCGATGTCGCCATAGATGATGCCCAAGGCTACCAGTAAACCAGCGGCGGAAACCTTGTCTAAGCTTTTTTTATCTTCCATAGAAGCCTATTGATCGCAACTGCATAGCGGTGAGCGATCATAGCGGGCGCAAAGATAACAGGTGACTGTACAGAATGTTCATAGTACATAATCAGTAAGGCCTTACGATAGGATGGGGGTATTGCTGTCGGGAATCCGCTATTTTTGTAGGAATTGACGATCTTTTCGGCTGCTCGATAGCCAGCGACCCGATTGCTGGTGAGGCTTTTTATGTTTATACTCTACGCTAAATTGGTTGCCTCACTGCTACTGGCGGTGATTCTTGTTCTTGTTCTCTGGCAACGGCAGCGTATCGAAAGCGAGCTAGCACGGCCCAATATACCTTGGTTACCAGTATTCTGGCTGGTTCTGCGCCTAGTGCCATTCCTGGTCATTTATGTGTCGCAGGGCTTTAGTCCTCAGTCAGATGTGCGCGGGTACTACTATCCCATTGCCAAAGCTGCGGCGTATGGGAAAATGCTGTATCGCGATGTGATTTGCCCCTACAGCCCACTATTTGGCTATTGGCTGGCCCCGTTTGTCTGGTTATGGCGCGACCCCAAAGTGATCGTGCTGGCTATGACCCTCTTCGAACTGCTGGCCGTCTGGCTGACGTATCGCGAGCTTTTAAGCCCCGAAAAGCGACCCGCCCGGCTGTTCCGTTGTCTGATGTATTATCTATTACCCGTGTCGTTCGTGTTCTGTGTAACAAGTGGGCAGGAAGACGTGGTGCTGTGGATTTTTGCCTTGCTGGCCGGGAAAGCTCTCGCCAACAATCAGTCGTTCAGAGCCGGGTTGTGGTTTGCCCTGGGGCTGCTGTCGACCAAGGCGTTGTTTGTCCTGATGGGCGTACCGCTGTTTTTTATGGCGCGAAAAAAAATGCAGTTTGTTGGGGCCTGTGCACTGCTTGGCCTGCCCGTGGCGCTGTTTTATTTCTGGAAAGCCGATCTGCTGTTTATCCAACAGCCGCTTGAAGAAGGCGCTTACCTGAAAGCCCCCAACCTGCGTTCGGTGTTGGCTCCCTTTATCGGCGAAGCCATTAACCGTTTCCAGAACGTAGAAAGTTATGTGGGCTTGCTCACCACCGTTGGCCTGACGGGCTACGTGCTTTACCGGCGTCATCAGCTCGGTCAATTACAAACCGATGCCCGGCATACAGTTGCCCTGTTCTACATCCTGATTTTTAGTTGGACGACCGTCGTGCAGCACAACGCCATCAGCAACTACGCCTATCTGACTATGTTGCCACTGCTGTTCGTGATGGTTGACCTTACCAATGGGCGAGTAATGGGCGCTCTGATTGTCTTTAACGTGCTGGCCGCCGTTCATTCGTCGTTCTGGTGGCGAATCGGGCAGCCTTTCTTTTATAGCTTTCGCCAGATAGATCGACCAACGTACCTGCTCGATTACGGAATAGAAATCTTTTTGGTGAGCGGTTTTACGTTATTTGCAATTCAGGCTGTGAAGCAGCTAGTGGTTGGGCAAGCCGCACCGACCTCTATTCAGCGTCACGTACCCGAGCACTGAACCGCTGCCTCTGACCAACGAGCTACGTCCCACCTATGCTGTTTGATTCACTTCAGTTTCTTCTTTATTTCACCGTAGTCACCTTAACCTATTACAGCCTGCCAAAAGGCAATGGGCGGTGGTCACTGTTGCTGATTGCGAGTTGTTACTTCTACGCCGTTTTTCAGCCTACCTACATTTTCATCCTTTTCCTGACCATCGTGATCGACTACATCGCGGGGATCTGGCTGGAAAAAACACCCGTTGGGCGCGGGCGCAAATGGCTGCTGATTCTGTCGCTGCTGTCGAACGTCGGGATTCTGGCGTTTTTCAAGTACCTGGGTTTTTTTACTGAAAACATCGCCTGGGTGTTCAATCACCTCGATTTGCCTGTATTAGCCGAGCGCGTTACCCACGTGGCTAACCGACTGTTTCTGAAAGTAATCGAAGTGTTTGGGCAAAGCGGTGTGTCGTCCTATAAAGACAACATGGGGATTTTGCCTATTGGCTTATCATTCCATACGTTTCAGGCGATGAGCTACACCATCGAGGTGTACCGGGGTAACCAGAAAGCCGAGCGACATTTTGGTATTTATGCGCTGTATGTGATGTTCTATCCGCAGTTGGTGGCGGGGCCGATCGAGCGGCCACAGAACGTGCTGCATCAGTTCCACACACATTTTGCCTACGATTTCGAAAATATCAAAGCCGGGCTGATGCGCATGGCTTTTGGCTTTTTCAAGAAGTGCGTCATTGCCGACCGAATCGCCATGATGGTCGACCCGGCCTATGCCGACCCCGCGAGCCACAGCGGGATGAGCCTGCTAATCGCCACGTTCTTTTACACTTTCCAGATCTATTGCGACTTTTCGGCTTATTCCGACATCGCGATCGGAACGGCCCGGGTGATGGGCTTCACGCTGATGGAGAACTTCAAAGCGCCGTATGTGGCTCATTCCATTACCGAGTTCTGGCGGCGGTGGCACCTGTCTCTGTCGACCTGGTTTCGTGATTATCTTTACATTCCACTGGGTGGTAACCGCAAAGGCGAGTTTCGGCGAAACCTGAACCAGATGATCGTGTTTCTGGCGTCGGGTCTATGGCACGGGGCCAACTGGACCTATGTCATCTGGGGTGGTTTGCATGGGGCGTACCAGGTCGGGGCTGGTCTGCGCGACAAATGGCTGGGCAAAGCAAGCGATCGGCCCATTACTCAGCAAGCCGGTTTTGCACCCACTGGGCGGCTGTGGCACGTGGGTAACGTGCTGATTACCTTCGCACTCGTGATGCTGACTTGGGTATTCTTCCGGGCAACCAGCGTCCGGTCAGCTGTGTTGATTCTGAAAAAGATTGTCAGGTTCTCGCCGGGTAATGAGGTTCCGTCGCCGCTCAACAGCGCCGAACTTTGGTTCAGCGTAGCCCTGATTGCCTTTCTGCTGGTGAAGGAATCAACGTACCTGACAATCCCGACACGCAGCACGCCCCGATTTTTCGCGCTGATGACCGTGCTGGTGCTGGTGATCTACTTCTTCGGCGTCTTCACGTCGAATCAGTTCATCTACTTCCAGTTCTAGGCTGAAAAGCTGTTTGTTTGCTAATTGATGACGTTTTTCAATTGCTTGATAGCATCGTCGGCATCTTCCTGCGTTTTCTTCAGCTTCTTGCCATAGCTTCTTACCGCATCGGTTGTGCCCGCATCGGCCAGATCGTCGGCTGCGTTGGCCGATTTCTTCGCCACTTTTCCCATTTCATCTAGGTATTTCAGATCAAGCGCAACACCCGGCTCGGCATGCTGTAAATCAGTCAACCGGTCTTTGCCTTCGTTGGACAGCGTCGCAGGTAACTCAATCTTAAGTTCGTTTGCCAGACGGCGCAAGTCGCTATCGGCCTGTTGATTGGCAGAGATAACCCGTTGCGCATAGGCTTTCACCTGCGGATTAGTTGCCCGCCGCGCCGCTTCCTGGCTTAGTTGATTGGCCGTTTGTTGCATACTGGCCAGATCGACCATCTTGTCGGCCATGCTTTTGGCATCGTCTTTGGCTTCGGCACTGAAAACTGCTGCCTGCGCGTCGATGCGCTTGTCGTTAGCTTGCTTGACTTTGTCGGTGCTGTCGGTTGAGCAACTCGTGACCACGGTCAGTAGGCCAATGGCCACTAATAACAGGCAGACCGTGGTGATACCGACCAGGCCCGCTCGGGTTGCAGAATTATTCATGTTCATAACGTTTTGTTGGTAGCATCGAAACGTCATGAGTAGGCGATATGTTTAGACTATTAGGTAAGTGGACAAATCGCCGGTGGGGCAACGTACCTGATCATTGTAGCAATGTTAGCCACGCCTCCCGAACCTGATGCTGTTGCAGCAACTGATGGGCGCAGTGGTGCAGCAAATCGGGCAGGTACTGGCATCCGTTGCTGGCTTCGTCTCGGAGCGATCGAATCGCTTCCGTTTGCCCATAGTCACGAATCTCGTCGGGTGTCGGGAAGGCCTCGTAACTGCCAAGCTTGCCCAGGTCATTACCGGTCAGGATGCGGCTGTTACGGATGGCGACGGGCAGCCCATCGTAGCCAATGCCGACTTTGGGGCGCGCCACTTCAAACAGCGCCTCGCCATTGGCCCGGCAGTACCAGTCGGCGCCCATGCGGCCAACCAAATCGATCTTATGCGGGTCGATCAGCCCGTTTTCAGTGAAAATGTCGTCGTGAAAATGAGCCGTCAGCACTTCGGCCAGCACGATCGTACCGGCACCGGGGCTATCGCCCGTCGGGATAAGCTGCCGAACTACGCACTCAAAAGCGGCCGGCGACTCGGCCACGCGCGGCGGACGTACCCGGTCAGACGGCACTTCGGTAAAACCCGCTTTGACAAACTCATTGACGTGCCGATCGTATTCGGCACTAGCCAGCGACATCTGCTCGACCATGCGGTGGCTCACTACGTTGATGACCACTTCGGGCACCTCTTCTACGTTCAGCAATGAGTGCTTTTTGTGCCCATGCCGGTTGAGGTTTGGTACGAACATAAGCATCGGCGGGTTGGACCCAACGACATTGAAAAAGCTGAACGGACTGAGGTTTACATGCCCGTCGGCGCTGATGGTGCTGGCGAACGCAATGGGGCGCGGGCCAACCGACCCGATCATGTAGCGGTAAAAAGCCAGTTGTGGCAGGCTATCGGCAGAAATGGTTGTCATGCTAACAAAGCTACACAACTATTCGACAGGCTGTTGGGGCTGTGCCCGGTACGTTCAACGTAAGGGTAGCGAGTAAAGCAGTTTCAGGGCAACACCACCCGTCAGCGCAATCGGTGCGGCGCGCTCGCCAGATTGAGTAAAACCAACGTACCGCCCAAGTCCTGGCAGGTAGGGGGGAGGCATAGATTGCGTTGGCAGGCGATTGTGGAACAGACCGTAATGGATGCAGACGCGCACCAGCCACCGCTCACCCAGGCCAAAGTCGCGATTGGTTTGGCCCTCTACACCTATAGTGCCTCCTGTTGCGGTAGGGATAGGAATCACTGTTTCACCGAAGGTTCCGGCCGGAATGCGCACGTTGCCGTTGGTTTGCCAAACCGAAGCTGTCAACAAAGCGGCCTGTGTCCATTTCGGTCCATGTACCCACTCCACGCCCGCTTTCAGGAAGCCACCCGTCAGGTTCAGGTACGTTTGCCCAGAAACCGCACCCGTGTATCGGGTGACGCCCAGTTGGCCTTGCCACCAATGCCGTCGGTCGGGGTGCTCCAGCCGAATGAGAGGTTCGATGGTGTAGAACGATTCCCGCTGTGAGGGAATACGCCCAATCCAGGAGACAGGCATTTTTGCCACATCGAGGCCAAGTTGCAGCCGACGCGGAGCGATTGGCGCTTCGGGCGAAGCAGACTGCGCCCAGGAGACGTTCGTGATCAGGGCCAGGCAGAGCGCTATGTAAACAGCTTTTTTCATCGGGGCGTGGCGGCTACAGGCTTAATTGTACCCGAACAGACCCCGGCTGACCATACTGCACAGGCAGGTTGGGCGGGAGTGGATCGCCGTCGTAATAAACGGCCTCGACGGGGCCAAGCGCCCGTTGTGCCGCCAGTTCCTGAGTCGGGCGTGTCAGCCGTAGGCTGTAGCCGCATTTATCCGATGGATCACTCAATTGAACCGCATAGCGAACCGTCAGAGTATCCGGCTTGCCGTCGATCTGTACTGTATAGCGGGTGGCTGTAGCGTTCAGATCGACCGGTAATTCAAGCACTTGCCGCCCGGTAACGGGTCCAGAAACGGTAAAAGGTTCTCTTTGGCCCAGTGCCTGCCAACGCTCTACCCGTCGACCCGGGGTGACCGATACATCGACTCGGATACGGGGCAACTCGTTGGCGCAGGGCGGGTTGCACTGGCTGAGCAGCAGCAGGGTCCCGATGTAGGCGAACGACTTCATAGCTGATAAACCAGATTGAGACCAGCGCTTAAACCGATACCGCCCGTTTTAGCCATCTTGAGCCAGTCGATGCCTGACAGGTAAGGGGGCTCAATGGTGAGTGCGTTATTCGTCTTAGCCAGTAGCGTCGTGCGTAACGACAGCCGCAGGGCCAGCCGGGGCCCCAACTCAATTTCGCGCCCAAGGTGTGCCTCACCACCGAACGCCAGCCCACTCAGGGAGCCGGTTGGTTGCAGATAATCGCCGAAAGCCGGGCCTTTGAATAAAATCGACCCATCGCCCGACCAGCCCGCCAATATGGCTCCGTAGCCTAGCAAAAGCCCCTTTCGTCTGATTTCGATGCCCGCTCGCAGGTGTGCACTTTGGCCACGCTGATAAACTGTCCGGCGCAACGTACCGGCATAGGTTGCGTAGCCAACGCTTACGTAAGCGTTCCGGTCTTCGAGCTGACGGGGCCGAACGGGCCAGTACAAACTCACGGATACCGGTCGGTAATAGACCGGCGTCTGCTGCCAATTGAGGGCCGAATACGCCCACCAGATGCCCCGCGACAGATCGGTACCGATCCACGGCCGACGCGATTGGACCAGCTTCGCTTTTTGCTGAGCCAGCGCCGCCGAATACAGCGGAATGGTATCCTGCGCCTGCGTCGTCACCGCCAACAGCAACGTACCCAGGACTAATAGAGCCCGTTGTTTCATGGCAGCGTGATACTGACGGTGATGTCGCTTCTGGTGTAGCGGCTGTTGAAGACATTGTGGTCTAAGCGGGTGCCTTCGTAATATACGCTGGTAACCTTACCCAGGGTCGATCGGGCACCAAGGCCAGTAGTGGGAAGCCCCGTTGGGTCCGGATTCGTAAAGCCAATGGGTGGTTGCACGTCGACCCAGTAGCCGCAATCGTCGTCTTTGTACGAAAATATGCGCCGGTAGTTGACCGTAAGCGTATCGAAACGGGTAGCCGACGTCAGCACGTAGCGGGTTTGGTCAGCGGCCAGGCTATACGGTACGTTGTACGACACTGAGCTAGTGGGCTGATCTAGATCTGTGGGGTGCGTTCGGGTTGGGTCGCGCAACTCCTGTGCCCCGTCAATGCCCTGAATGCTGGTGACTACATTTCGCGCCGTTAGTGGCTTTTGCGACGCTGAACTGAAGTAGATCGTAAGTCTCGGTTCCTGGTCGGCATCGGGGCCGCAACCCGGTGTGCACGATGGCAGACAGTCGGTCAGAAGCAACAGCAAGATATACAGGTAGTGGCGTCGCATACAGGCAGAGTTGGTTCGTCGTCACCATGACCCCGACAGAGGCGCGCTGGTTGTAACGTTATGCGCTAAAATTACGATAAATCGAATCCATGATGCGCGTAAAGTGCTGGTAATCTTCGTCGCTAAGTTCGCCCCAACCCTGCCGCCTGATGTCAACCACCATTGGCAGAAGTTGCGCATAGATGCCTTCGCCAGAGGGCGTCAATGAAATCAGGAATTTGCGGCGGTCGTCGTCGGACATCCGGCGTTCGGCGAGGCCTTTTTTGGTCAGGATGTCGATGATGCGCGTCACGGTGGGCGCGTCTTTGGTCGTCAGTTCGCCTAACTGGTTCTGGCTGATGCCGGGGTTCCGATGCAGGTGATCGATCAGCACCCATTGGTCGACCGTGAGGTCGAAACCCGCGTCGGTAAAGCGTTTTTGCAGGGCGTACCGGATCCGCTTGATAGCGGTATCAATCTTAAAAAAATAAGCGCGCTCGTCGGAAGGGTGCGTCATTTCAATTGGCAAAGCACAATGAACAATGACCAATATTACGCAGAAATGGGCATTCTTCCCGTTAGATGCCGCCTAGACCTTGGCAGCCAGTAGCTCTTCCAGCCGGATTTCAATCGTCGGCACTGATTCGTACAACTGCTCGTAGGAGTCGATTACGAAGTATTGTTCCTGAAAATGATCGATGATGTACGGCGTTTGCAGGAGCGTTGTTACATCGTAGTCAAGCCGTTTGGGTACGTTGCTTTCAAGGGCATAGACGGTCTCGCCGGGCGACGACAGAATCCCCCCGCCATAAATCCGCAGGTGGCTGTTGCCCGACGCATCGCGTTCCCGAATCAGGCCAAATTCCACCGTGTACCAGTAGAGCCGGGCGATCATCTCAATGGCTTCTTCATTGTCGACATGGCTCAGGGCCAGCCGACTCAGCGAGGCCAGAAAATCGCAGAACGACTGATTGGTCAGCACGGGTACGTGCCCGAAGGTGTCGTGAAACATATCGGGCTCGGGCAGGTAGTCGAGCTGTTCGCGCGAACGTACCCAGGTCGTGGCCGGAAACTGCCGGTCGGCCATGAGCTCGAAAAACTCACGATTGCCAATCAGGCCCGGCACGGCCACCACCCGCCAGCCGGTCAGGGGCAGCAAGCGCGGGTTCAGGTCTTTCTCAAAGTTGGGAATGCGCTTGTTGGGGAAGCCCGTCGCCACAATCCCATCCATATAGGCCTGCGACGCCCGCCCCGGCAACTGGGCCATCTGCCGGGTAAAGAGCAATTCCCAAACCGCCTGCTCGTCGGGGGTGTATTTAGCGTAATCCTGATGCATGGAAAGAAAAGTTAACGCAAAGGCGCAAAGAGTACGCGAAGGTCGCCAAGGCAATTAGCATTTATACCTTCGCGCCCTTTGCGTGTACCTTCGCGTCTTTGCGTTAAAAATTTACAACGTACCTCGTAATTCCTGTTCGCGTTCGATGGCTTCGAAAAGGGCTTTGAAATTGCCTTTGCCAAACGAGCGCGCTCCCTTGCGCTGAATAATCTCGAAAAACAACGTGGGACGCGGGCAGATGGGCTTCGTGAACAACTGAAGCAGATACCCTTCTTCGTCGCGGTCAACCAGAATACCCAGCGGACGCAGCGTTTCGATTTCCTCGTCGATCTCGCCGACACGCTCCTTCAGGTCGTCGTAGTATGTGTCGGGCACGCGTAGAAACTCGACGCCCCGATCGCGTAGGGCCGTTACGGTCGCCACGATATCGTCGGTTGCCACGGCCATGTGCTGAATACCCGCCCCACCATAGAAATCGATGTACTCTTCAATCTGCGATTTCTTCTTGCCTTCGGCGGGCTCGTTGATCGGAAATTTCACGCGGCCATTTCCGTTGCTCATCACCTTACTCATCAGGGCCGTGTAGTCGGTCGAGATGTCTTTATCGTCGAACGAAACCAACTGGCTGAAACCCATAACGTTTGCGTAGAAGTTAACCCACTGATTCATCTCGTTCCAGCCTACATTGCCCACCATATGATCTACGTAGAGCAAACCTGTTGAGGCAGGTTGGTAGGTCGGCTGCCACGCTTCGTAACCGGGCAGGAAAACGCCCGCATAATCGGTGCGCTCTACAAATAGGTGCACCGTATCGCCGTACGTGTGAATACCCGACCGGACAACGTACCCGAAGCGGTCTTCCTCGCGGGTCGGTTTCAGAAACGGAACGGCCCCGCGTTGAGTCGTTTCCCGGAAAGCCGCCGTTGCATCATCGACCCAGAACGCTACCACGCGCACGCCGTCGCCGTGTTTGTCGAGGTGAGCGCCAATGTCGGTGCCGCCGTGCAGGGGTGATGTGAGTACGAGCCGAATTTTGCCCTGCTCTACCACATACGATTCGCGGTCGCGGAGGCCAGTCGACAGCCCGGCATGCGCCAGCGGCTGAAACCCGAAGGCGGTCTGGAAGTAGTGGGCCGCCTGCCGGGCATTGCTTACGTACAGTTCGACGTAATCGGTGCCGTTAAGGGGTAAAAAATCTGCTGTGGGCTGATCGTGTTGGGCAACGGCCAGCGCTTGGGTGGCGGGGTCCGAAACAAGCATCGCTTCCATAACCGGAGGGAGCAGCGGGCAGCATCGGAGGCTAACCAACTCCAATGCCGCCACTGCTCATTTGTTGATGAAGGTAATTAGCTTAACAATTATTGTTTAGCGTACAATTATAACAACAAAGAGTTAGTTATGGTACATTATCAAGAAGATTTATTATCGAATGGGTAGCGGGTTGGTTGGCTTGCCCCACACCGTAGAGTAAATGGATGCCCAACGCTGGCCGGCAACGCCGAACAAATGAATCAGGCTTGTATGTTTGTATAGCACCTTATTGACCTGTATGCCCCGTTTTCGTGCTTTTTATGTAATTGCTGGACTAAGTTGGATGGCGGCCTGTTCATCGCCCCAAAACGAACAGGCCCAGCAGGCTGCGGCCGATAGTGTGAGCCGGGCGGCTAATGCATCGGCGGTTAGTGATTCGGTAACGGCTCCTACAGCCCCTTCCGTTACGAACTCGGCCAACCCGCCTATGCCGACGCGCTCGGCGCAGGATGTGGTGGCGGCGCTATACGCGGCCCACGATGCCCAGAAAAGCCCCTTTTATCAGTCAGAAAGTCGTACGCGTATTCGGCAATATTTTACCAGTGAGCTGGCCAACCTGATCTGGCGCGACGCCAAAAGCACCTCGCGGGGCGAGTTGGGTCGCCTCGACGCCGATCCGCTCTACGATGCGCAGGATACGGACGTGAAGGAGTTTATTATTCAACCTGCCGTGGTCAAAAACAACGAAGCCGAAGTGCAGGTGACATTTTCGAACCTGGGCGCGAAGAAGACGTTCACGTTTCTTTTGCGGAACGAAAACGGCAACTGGCGCATTGGCGATATTCTCTACGGCGACGGCAGTCAGCTACACCAGAAGCTGAGTGGGAAGGCTGGTAATGAATAATGCACGATGTACAATGCACAATGGGCTGGCGCTGCTGTATTGATGCGCCAGCCCATTGTGCATTGTACATCGTGCATTATTCATTAACCCTGCAACTCCTGCACGGCGAGCCAGGCCATGAGGCCGGGACCGATAGCAAGGGCACTTTCGTCGATATCGAACGTAGGCGTGTGAACCCCGCTGGTGATGCCACGGGCTTCGTTGCGGGTGCCAAGGCGGTAAAAGCACGAGTCAACCACCTGCGAGTAGAAAGCAAAATCTTCGCCCGCCATCCACAAATCCAGATCGACCACGTTTTCGCGGCCCATGTAGGCTTCGGCCTGGGTACGTAGGCGACGGGTCAGTTCGGGGTGATTTTTCAGGAACGGATAGCCTTTCACGCGGGTGAACTCACAGGTGCCGCCCATCGCTTCGGCCATTGTTTCAGCCATTTTCTGCATCTGCGCCGCGCCCTTCTCGCGCCACTCTTCGTTCATGCACCGGAACGTACCCTCGATCTCCACGTAGTTGGGAATCACGTTGGTGACACCATCGGCAATGAACCGCCCAAACGATAGCACCGACGGGCTGGCAGGTGGCCGGTTACGGCTGATGATCTGCTGCAAGGCCACAATGATGTGCGAGGCAATCAGCACCGGGTCGACAAGGTTGTCGGGCATGGCGGCGTGGCCTCCTTTGCCGCGTACGGTCATGTAAATTTCGTCGGTACTGGCCATGTACATGCCTTCCCGAAACCCGATTTTGCCCACAGGTACGTTGGGTGCCACGTGCTGACCGATCATACCCGCCGGCCGTGGGTTGTCGAGCACGCCTTCTTTAATCATCAGCGAAGCGCCACCGGGGGCTTTCTCTTCGGCCGGCTGAAATACCAGCTTGATTGTTCCCGAAAACTGATCGCGTAATTGGGTCAGAATGCGGGCCGTACCCAGCAAACTAGCCGTGTGCACGTCGTGGCCGCAGGCGTGCATCACCCCCTCGACCGTCGATTTGTAGGGTACGTCGTTGGCTTCGTGAATGGGCAGGGCGTCCATGTCGGCGCGCAGACCTACGACCCGCTCACGGTTGCCGGGCAACGTACCTGTAATGAGCGCCACCACGCCCGTATCGGCCACGCCTTCCTGCGGCTCAAGGCCCAAGGCCGTAAGCTCACGGGCCACAAACCGGGCGGTTTCGCGTTCGTTGAACGACAGCTCGGGGTGGGCGTGAAGGTGCCGACGGGTCTGAACCGCATCGGCGGCGTATTGCTGGGAAAGCGATTTTATCGAGTCAAGCATGGTTAGTTAATGCACAATGAATAATGTACGATGTACAATGAATGACTAATGCGAACCGCACTATCCATTGTACATCGTACATTATTCATTGTGCATTGATTTAGTCCTGCATAGCCAGGTATTGGTAATCGTTGACAACGGCGTGAAGCAGTTGATAGCTATCCAGGCTACTGTTAATGGAAAGAACGTCTTTAATTTTTTCGGCCGTCCGCAAGACCGCATCCGACGAGCCCCGCTGAAGTACTTCACGGATAACCCCAATGTCCTGATCCGACAGCTGAGCGGCTTCTGGAAAAGTAACGCGGTAATTCTCGGGTAATTGCGAATACGTAATGTCGCTGAGGTTGACTTTGGGTTTCAGACGGATGACCGTCGTGCCCGCTGCCATGTCGCCGAGGCGTTGCCCTTTACCATTGGCCGCCACGCAGACAACCGCGACCAGCCCGCTGAAAATGCGTGTGTCGATCAGGCGGAGCAGCCAACGGAGCAGGTACGCCCCAATGCCCGGCTGTGTGCCGTCCATCATCACCACCCGGATTTTCATCGCGATTTTGCCGAGGCTCTGCCCGTTGAGGAGCCACTCGCACAGGAAATCGTAGAAGAGGACAGGCAACCCAACCACCACTATGTAATATACGATGCTCATCCTGCCTGGGCCCGTCCAACCTAAACTGGCCGGGAGGGCGACGGTGAGCAAAAGCCAGCCGATAATAACCACATAATCAATGACGGTGGCCAGGATACGGTCGCCGATACTGGCGGGTTCATACTCAAGCAGTACATTTTGTGATGTGTTTATTGCAATGGCCATAGGTGGATGGGTAATAGCTCCGAAAGCAACTGACAACTGACCGCAGCCGCAACGCTTACGACATTGCAGGCCTGTGGACCGACGATGCGAAGCTAATGCCCAACGACAAGTTTTTGTTTCTACTTCGTCCTTTTTTCAGTACTATTAACCTCAGAATCGACTACAACCATGCGCGAAGCTGCTTTCGTAAAACGGAATACCGACAAGTGGACCGAGATTGAGCAGAACCCGACGACCGATCCGGACGAACTGACCGCCCGGTATGTGGAACTGACCGATGACCTGTCGTATGCCCGCACGTTTTACCCCAACGCCAATGTGACGCGCTACCTCAACGGGCTGGCTGCGCAGATGCACCGGGGGCTGATGCAGAACCGGCGCGAAGAGCGGGGCCGGTTTGTGGCCTTCTGGACGCGCGAGTTACCCACGCTCTTCTACCAGTCGCACCGGCTGCTGGCCGTATCGGCCATTCTGTTTGGGGTAGCCTGCTTCATCGGGTGGCTGTCGGCGCTCAACGATCCCACCTTTGTGCGGCTTATCCTGGGCGACGAATACGTAAACATGACCCTCGAAAACATCAAGAAAGGTGATCCGCTGGGCGTTTACGGCAAGAGCGATCAATCGTCGATGTTTTTCCAGATTACGCTCAACAACATTGGTGTATCGTTCCGGGCGTTTGTCGCGGGGGTTGTGGCCTCCATCGGGACGGTGATGTTGCTGTTTTACAACGGGGTGATGCTGGGTGCTTTTCAGGCCTTTTTCTACGAACGCGGTCTGCTGCTCGACTCGTTTCTGAAAATCTGGATTCATGGCACCCTCGAAATATCGGCCATCGTGATCGCGGGCTGCGCGGGCCTCACGATGGGCAACAGCCTGCTGTTTCCAGGTACGTTCACCCGGATGGAATCTTTCAAGCGGGGTGCCAAGCAGGGGTTGAAAATTGTGGTTGGGCTAGTGCCGATCTTCATCATGGCGGGCTTTCTGGAAAGCTTCGTTACCCGCCTCACCTTGCCGCCTGTCCTAAGTTTGTTGATTATTGGAACGTCGGCGGCGTTTATTATCTGGTATTTCATCCTTTACCCCATTAAACTGAATAAAAGAGGTGTCGAAACGCCGATCCAACAGATCCCTTGAACCACGCTTTACTTCTTCCGTACCACTCTATTCCTGTTGCGCATGATCATCTTTGAACAACGCCGCGATTTTGGCGAGAAAATCAATACTACGTTTTCGTTCCTGACCGAAAACATCCGGGGGTTAGGCCTGGCGCTGCTTTACATTGTGGGGCCGGTAGCGCTGGTGGGTGGCATTATCTCGGGCTACGCACAGGCGGGCGTGCTGGGATCGGCCACGTCAATTAAGACCCCCGACCAGATCATTGAATTCTACGGCCGGATATTCTCGGGGGGGGCACTGGTCGGTTTCGCTTTTCAACTGGTTGGGTACGTGCTGGTGAGCCTCGTCACGTATTCATACATTCAGCTGTACCGGAAAAACCCCGACCGGCCAATTACCGTGAGCGAGGTCTGGGCCGAAGTGCAAGGGTTTATCGGGTCGGGCATCATGCTCACCATTGCGTCGTCTATTATTATGGCGGTTGCGTTTGTATTGCTAATTCTGCCAGGGTTCTACGTGATGGTGGCGCTGTCGCTCGCTACACCGATTCTGGTGTTCGAACGGACCGACGTGGGGCAGGCTATCAGCCGTAGCTTTAAATTGATCAGCGACAATTGGTGGGCAACGGCCGGTCTGCTGCTGGTTATGGGTATCGTAGCGGGTATCATCGGCATGGTGTTTACCATTCCGGCCGGCATTGTGGGTGGGCTGTTTGGCGCTGGTTTGCTTAAGGAGGCCACGTTGCTGGCCACATTGACCACGGCTTTCGGTTCAGTAGGTACGGCCATTCTTCAATCGTTGTCGGCCACGGCAGCGGCGGTTCAGTACTTTAACCTGATGGAAGAAAAAGAAGGAAGCAGCCTCGACCGCGCCATCGACCGCATCGGTCAGCCTGCAAATTCATCGGCCAATGACCTGCCCGCCTCAGTGCGCCGGGCGGCTGAAGAAGAGGGCGAGTATTAAGCCACTTGTTTGACAAGCCACAATGCCTATTGCCAACCCAACCGCAACGCGCTATCTGCGCTGCTATGCCTGCTGCCTGCTTTGCCTGACGGCACTGCCGTTATGGGCACAGGATTCGACGAAAGTTGATCCGACGCAGGGGAAACAGGTAGTGATTACCCCGGAAGACGCCAAGAATCCTCAGGATACGGTAACCTATGCCGCCGCTAATGATCAGGCGCCGGTTCAGGTACGTTCCGTCGATACGGATTTGCGGGAAAAATTGCAGAACAGCCGCGAGTATCGCTACGGCGACGACGTACCGCCTACGGCTAGCCTGTGGGATCAGTTCTGGGGTTGGTTTTGGATGAAGGTAGGCGAGTTGCTACGAACCCGGGCGTACCGGAGTGTGGGGCAATATGTGTTGATGCTGGTCATTGCGGGGCTGGTGATCTGGCTACTTTATAAAGCCGAAGTGCTCAACCGGTTGTTTCCGGGCCGGGCCCGTAACCTGGGCCTCGACTACACTACGCTGGAAGAAGACATCCACGCCATCAACTTCACCGACCGGATCGACGAGGCCGTGCGCGGGCGCAACTATCGGCTGGCTGTCAGGCTGCTGTACCTGCAAACGCTCAAGCGCCTCACCGATAATGGCCTGATTCGCTGGCAACCCAACAAAACCAATCGGCAGTATGCCTACGAACTCACCGGCAACCCTGCCCGGCTGGGTTTCGAGCAGTTGACTACCCATTTTGAGTACGTCTGGTATGGCGATTTTCCCGTCGATGAAACGCGCTTTACCCGAATCCAGGAAGAATTCAAGGCATTTAACTCGTAGAGCCGAATTCCGTTCGGGCACGACCGCCAACCGTGCCGGTGCCGCCTTCGAATGCGTCTTACGAGCGTCTTTCCCTTATGCGACCTAACAAATATATTGTCATTCTGCTGGCTACGGTGGTGGCGTTTGTGCTGTTTGAATACTACAAACCCAAACCCATCGACTGGAACCCGACGTACCGGAACGACGACAAAATTCCGTTTGGCGCGCAGGCTACCTTTGAACTGTTACCCAGCCTGATGCGGGAGGCGTCGGTGCAGAGTACCCGTCTGCCGCCCTACAACCTGCTGACGGAGACCAAACTGCCCGGCCGCAGTAACTACGTCGCCGTTTGCCAGACATTCAACGTGGGGGCGCTCGATACCCGTGAGTTGCTGCGTTACGTGGCCAAAGGCAACACGGCTTTCCTGTCGGCCTACGAATTTTCGGATACCCTCAGCCGGGCGCTGGGCTTTAAAGCCGACCTGAAAAATCCACTCAGAGCCGATTCGACGCTGCGCTCCAATTTTGTGCTGCCCGCGTTGGCTCGTAAAGGAGGGTATGGCTTCAAACACGACGATGGCCGGAACTTTCTGGTTGTAAAAAAGCCCAACTCGGCCATTACCGTGCTGGCGCGCAATGCCCGCAACGAGGCGGTCTTCCTGAAGATTCCGCACGGTCGGGGTACGTTCTACATCCATAACCTGCCGCTGGCGTTCACCAATTATTATGTGCTGCAAGACGCCTCCAGCGATTACATGGTCAAGGCGTTTTCATTCCTGCCCGCTCAACCTACCTTCTGGGACGAGTACCAGAAGCAGGGGCGTTTTGGGGAAGAGGAACAATCGCTGTTGCGCTACATCAAGCGGCAGCCTGCCCTCAACTGGGCGTACCTGATTGGCCTCTGGGGGCTGATTCTGTACGTTTTCTTTGCGGGGAAACGTACCCAGCGCATTATTCCGGTGGTGGAGTTGCCCAAAAACCGGTCGCTGGAATTTGCGCAGACCGTGGGGCGGATGTATTTCCAGCAGGGCAACCATGATAATGTAGCCCGCAAGAAAATTCAGTACTTTCTGGCCGATATTCGCGAACGGTATTTGCTCAACACGCAGGCCCTCGATGCGGATTTTACGGAATTGCTTACCCGAAAGAGCGGCGTTCCACTCGATCAGGTGCAGGAGTTGGTCCGGATGCTGGTGCAGGCGCAACAGGCCGTTTCGATTACTGAATTTGACCTTCTCCGACTCAACGGTGCCATCGAGCAGTTCTACGCGGCGGCGCACACCAAATTGACCGTATAAACTGACCTGACCAGAGAGTCGGGTTGTAAATTGATAATCCCTTCGCATGGAACAACCGTTTGACACCCGCGTAGACCTTCAAAGCCTGAAAACGGCCATCGATGCCATCCGTTCGGAGGTGGGCAAGGTGATCGTCGGGCAACACCAAACCCTCGATTTATTGCTGACCGCCCTGTTGGCGGATGGGCACGTCCTGATCGAAGGGGTGCCGGGCGTGGCCAAAACCCTCACGGCCAAATTGCTGGCCAAAACCATTTCGGTGCAGTTTAGCCGTGTGCAGTTTACGCCCGATCTGATGCCCGCTGATGTGCTGGGTACGTCGGTATTCAGCCCGAAAACGGCCGAATTTTCTTTTAAGCCGGGCCCCATTTTTGCCAACCTGGTGCTGATCGACGAGATCAACCGGGCACCGGCCAAAACGCAGGCATCGCTGTTTGAGGTGATGGAAGAACGGCAAGTGACCAACGACGGCACAACGTACCCGCTGACACCGCCTTTTATGGTGCTGGCTACGCAGAACCCCATCGAGCAGGAAGGGACCTATCGGCTACCCGAAGCCCAGCTCGATCGCTTCCTGTTCAAAATTGTGGTGGGCTACCCCGATCAGGCCGAAGAAGTGGATATTCTGCGGGGACACCATCAACGCCGGAATCTGGCCGATGCGATCGACGCCATCGACGCCGTGCTGACGGCCGATCAGTTGGCTGAGCTCCGCAGCAAAGTGCATCAAGTGCATGTGGAAGAAAATCTCTTCGACTACATCGCGCAGATCGTGCGGAGTACCCGCGCCAACAAATCGTTGTATCTGGGCGCTTCGCCCCGTGCCGCGGTCGCTTTATTGAACAGCGCCAAAGCGCTGGCTACCATCCGGGGCCGCGATTTTGTTACGCCCGAAGATGTGCAGGAACTGGCCGCCCCTGTGCTGCGCCATCGGGTCCTGCTGACGCCCGAACGCGAAATGGAAGGCGCTACGCCCGACGATGTCATTGCCCAACTAGTGCAACGTGTCGAAGTACCCAGGTGAGGATAATGTATAATGAACGATGCACAATGTACAATGGTCTATGCGGCGTACTTACTGCTGACGCAACCCCATTGTACATTGTGCATCATTCATTATACATCCTAATTAACTCAAGGGTCCTGCAAAGCTGATCAGGGCGGTTGCCAGGTTAGTCAGGTCTTTGCTGAACGGGCCGTCGGGCGTGTTGTTCGCATATTCCTGCGCCGTGCCGGCCAGTTCGCGCATAAGCCGTTCCGTCGTGCGCATGTCGCCCGCTTCGAGCGCATCGCGCAGTTGCAGGAGCGACGCTTCAATCCACTGGGTGCTCACGTCTGAGCGAACCACCGTTACCCAGTCTTCCACCATGGCCGAACCCTGCTCAGTCGTTGCGCCCGCTGGACCTGCCGAAAAGGTCTCGAGCGTGTCGATGAATAACTTCTGCGCCCGGTCGCCGGGGTTATAGAGGTCATAAATAGTGCCGTCGGCCGTTTGGTTTTCGGCCAGTTGGCTGTCGTCGCCAACGCGGTTTAGATCCGTCGCAAACGAACGCAACGAGTCGGCCAGCTGCGTCAGTTGGTCAGTCATCTCGCCGTCGGCCGAACGAGCCAGCGATTGCGTTTGGGCGGCCAGCGCGTTCAGATGATGCTTCACCCGGTGGCTATCGGGCGTGGGGTTCAGCAGTTCGTCGTAGAGATCGGTCAGGTGTTGGCTGACGGTCTCCGTGCCATCGGCATTTTTCAGCGCCGATTGCCATTCCCGGATCAGATCGGCCCCACTGGCGGGTTGGGCGTCGGCCCGGCCCAAGGCATGAAGCGTGTTTTGCAGAATCGTCTGCGGATAGGACTGTGCCATTGGTTTTGTTGGTTCTGTTTCCTGAACGAACCAACCGACAGACCGAATGTTCGGCAGACTGCCTCAACGGGCCGGCCTACACGCTCAATAACAAAAGCAGCGAAAAGTAATGTGCGTAGTGAACAGTCGGTGACGAAACGCGGCAACTACGTCAAGATGGGGATGGCTTTCCAAGGTAGTTCTGGACGGCTTTATCCCCTAACTCCCGTTACTATTTGACAACATGTTTACGCGATTTGCTAAGCTGTACCAGCTGGCTTTTGCCCTCACAATCAGTCTACTTGGCGGGTTAGGGGGGGCTTCGGTAGCCTGGGGGCAAACACTGCCCACTGGGTTCAATAACAGTAAGGCTCAGGATGGTTATACAATACCAATCGGAATCATTTTCAGCAAAGACAGCCGTTACCAATTTGTCTGGACAAAAGATGGCTACCTGTGGGCGTCGGTCTGGAATGGAACGCAATATGTCAAACAACCCACGCCCGTAATCAATCTGGCTAATGAAGTTGGTAACTGGGGCGATTTTGGCCTGCTGAGCGTGGCGCTCGACCCGAACTTCGACCAGAATGGCTTTGCCTATTTTTTCTACGTTGTCGACCGGTATCAGCTTTTCAATGGCGATCGGGCTAACTACGACATCAATCGGAATGAATACTACAATGCCACCATCGGCCGCCTGACACGCTACAAACTCGTTACCACGGGCAGCACCGTCAGCGCCGATTATAATACCCGGAAACTGCTGTTGGGCGAAAGCAAAAAAACAGGTGTGCCCCTCACGCACCAGTCACATGCAGGTGGTACCATTGTGTTTGGACGGGATGGCTCGCTGCTGCTGTCGACCGGCGACAACGCCAGCTTTACCAGTGTCGATAAGGGCTCTGCCCCCGAGACTTACTATCAGGCGGCGCTGGCCGACACGATTATGAGTGCCAACGAAAACGTGGGCGCGTTCCGGTCGCAGATGCTTACGTCGCTATGCGGAAAAGTGCTGCGTCTGGACCCTAACACAGGCAATGGACTCAGCAGCAACCCATATTATGACCCGGCCAACCCGCGGTCGGCGAAGTCGCGCGTCTGGACCCTCGGGTTGCGTAACCCTTACCGGATGACGTTACAACCCGGCACGGGCAGCACCAACCCCACTGACGGCAACCCAGGTACGTTGCTCATTGGTGACGTGGGTTGGGATCGTTGGGAAGACATGCACGTAATCCGGACGGGTGGCGAAAATGCAGGGTGGCCGTTGTTTGAAGGAATTACGCCACAAGTCGACTACATGAACATCGCCCAGACCTTGCAAAATCGCGATGAACCGAACCCTGATCCGTCGTGCGGGAAGCCTTATCTGACCTTCGCCGATCTGCTCCGTGACGAGGTCAACCCGGCGGCGGGCACCGTAGTGGCAACTAGTCCCTGCGGTTCAACCCCGTTGACCGGTTTGCAGCGCCGCTACTTCCACAGCCGCCCCGCCCTCGACTGGAAACACGGCGAAGCGATAGCCCGCACCCCCACCTTCAATGGCAACACGCCCACGGCCACGCCGCTGGGTGGAGCTGGAGGTGCGGCGGGGACACCTTTTCCCGGCAATTGCTCAACCGCCGGAGCGTATTATCCGGCCAATCAGGCGTTTCCGGCTGCCTGGCAAAACACTTACTTCTTCGCCGATTACGGCACCAACTGGATCAAAGCCGCTACGCTGTCGGCTGACGGAAAAGTAACGCAGGTACGTGATTTTCTGTCGGCTACAACGGGTATCAATAGCATCGTCGACGTTGAATATAACCCGCTCGATGGAGCGCTGTACTACGTGAATGTCTTTGCGGGAAGCATCATGAAAATCAGCTACGGCGGCAATCGCCCCCCGACGGCTGTGGCGACGTCTAGTTCACTGACGGGTACGTCGCCGCTGAGTGTTACGTTCAACGCAGGCGCCTCGACCGACCCCGACGGCGACCCGCTCACCTACGCCTGGGATTTCGGCGATGGCACCAGTTCGACGCTTGCTAGCCCCGTCAAGGTGTTTTCCGGATTGCCCGGTAAAGGTTTTTCCGTGCAGCTAACCGTGCAGGACAGCAAAGGGCTGAGCGATACTAAATCGTTCCAGGTGTCGCTCAACAATGCCGCACCAACGGCCCGTATTACCAGCCCGGTAACCAACAGCAAATACCCGCTCGACAAAGCCAGCAATTACACCCTAACGGCCAGCATCACCGACGAGTCGCCCGAGACGTTGACCTACGCCTGGCAGGTGCGCCTGCACCATAACAACCACGAACACCGGGAGGCCGTCATTAATCAGCCATCGCCAACCGTGGTTATATCGCCTGTAGGCTGCGACGGCGAAGAATATTACTACATGATTACCCTGAAGGTTACGGATGCCGGTGGCCTCACGGCGCAGGATTCGGTGCGCATCTATCCGGATTGTAACTCGCCCAGCCTGGCCATCACCAACCTGGCTGCTACGCCGCTCACCAACGCCGTGCGGCTGAACTGGAATAACCCAGTGATTTCGTTCGATAATGTGCTGGTTGTGGGTAAGGCGGGGTCGGGCTTCACCGATCGGCCTAGTGCGCCTACGTATACAGCCAACAGCAGTTTCACAGCCAATAGCGCCGAGTTTTTCGGGGGAAAGGTGCTGTATCAGGGGGTAGCGACTTCCCTGACGGTAACCGAACTGATGGCCGGTCAGGCATACTACTTCCGGGTCTATACCCGGCGTGGTTCGGCCTGGACGGGCGGCGTTGAGATCAGTGCAACGCCTACTGGTTCAACTCCGCCGCCGGTGTCGGTGACAGGCGTGGTGCCCAACACTTGTTACCGGATTTACTCGCGGGTAAGTGGCCGGGTGCTGGGCGTCGAGAATGGCGTGAAAGACGATGGCGGGGCCGTTCGGCAGCGCACCGACGCCAACCAGGAGTGGCAGCGGTGGAAGTTTGAACCCATCGACAATGGCTATTACCAGATCGTAGCGGCGCATAGTGACAAGGTGCTCGACGTGTGGTGGTCGTCGCAAGAGAATGGGGCAGGTCTGCATCAGTGGAGTTCTAACGGCATCTACAGCCGAAACCAGCACTGGTCGCTACAACGCAACGCCGAAGGTTATTTTCAGATTACGGCCCGCCACTCGGGCAAGGCGCTCGACGTGCAGAACAGCAACCAGACTGAAGGTGGGATGGTCGTTCAGTATACGCCCAATGGTACCGCTGCCCAGCAATGGCTGATCGAAGAACGGGCCTGCATCACAACGGGGGGCAGTTCAACCACCGTAGTTCAGCCAACGGCCGTTATCGATCCCACCAAGTGTTACCGGATTCAGTCGCGCAGCAGTGGAAAAGTGCTGAACGTACCTTCCGGCTTACCCGACGACGGCGTGAATATCCGCCAGAATACCAACACTGACCGGCTCTGGCAGAAGTGGCGGTTTTACCCCATCGACGGGGGCTATTATCGGGTGTCGGTGTTGCATAACGGCAAGTCGATCGAGGTTCCCAATTCCTCGACGGCCGACGGGACGCTGCTCCACCAATGGACGTTCTGGGGAGGTAATCACCAGCAATGGAGCGTCGTTCGCAACACAGAAGGCTTCTACACCTTTACGAACCGCAACTCAGGCAAACGCATCGATGTAAGTGGGTCTAATACCAACGAAGGCGGCGACATCATTCAGGCGGCGGCCACGAATGGCACCAACCAGCAATGGAGCATCACTGAAACGACCTGCCCCGCGGGTGGCCGTATCGGTTTTGCCGACGAACCTATAGCCGCCACCTTTAGCCTATGGCCCAACCCGGCCCGCGACCACGTGCTGATTGACCTCAGCGCGGTTGTCGGTCAACCGGTCGGGCTCAGCGTCAGCGATCTGACAGGTCGTTCCCTGCAACAACTTCGATTAAATGCCGCTCCAGCCGCTCCTTATCGGCTCAACACGGAGCAGCTGGCCAACGGCCTCTATCTGATAAACATTGCGCCTGATGGCTGGAAACCAGCCACGCTCCGATTTATTATCCAACAGTAAGGTACAGCCTCATCAATCGGGCAGCCGCCAGATGATTGTCTGGCGGCTGCTTTTTTACGCCGAAAGAGCGGTCGGGCACGTGAAAGTCGTTACTTTAGATAGTTAACTAACCGACTTTTTTCTGTGATTCACTTCACTCAACGCATTCGGCGACTGGCGTTTGGGCTGGCGCTGCTGTCGACTGCCACTCTGGCTCAGAAACAACCTGCCGACAACCGGGTGGCCATCCGCGAAGCTGATCTTAAACGTGATCTCTACAAACTAGCCGACGACCATTTTCAGGGACGTGTGGCGGGATCGCTCAACGAGCTAAAAGCCTCGGCCTGGATTGCCGAGCAACTGCGGGCAATGGGCCTGCAACCCGGTGGCGACGACGGTACCTACTTCCAGTTTTTCCACATCCAACGTACCCGCGTGAGCGAAACGAGCCGGTTTGTAGTGGGCGGTAAAGCGCTGACGTACGGACCCGACGTGATCGCATTGGCTCCGGCCATTGCCTCTGTCGATGCCCCACTGGTGTATGTCGGTGCGGGTTCGCCCGAGGAGATGGCGAAGGTCGATGTAAAGGGCAAAGCCGTGGCTATTCTGTTTTCGGGTAACCCGCCGGGCGATCTGAGCTTCCGTCGGTTTATGCTATCGACCATGAACCGCCGCGCCGCTGAGTTCGTCAAAGCGGGGGCCGTGGCTACGCTGTTTGTGTCGGACAGCCGGGCCGATGCCATCTATAACTGGTGGAGTAGCGCGATGGAGATGGGCCGGTATGATTTGCCGGGCGGACCCAATACACGCGTCTTTTCGCAGGCACCGTTGCTGTGGCTACCGGCCAAAGCCTTGCCGATGATACAGCAGCCCAATCAGCAGTTTACCAACGTGGTCAACGTTGAAAGCTTCAGCTATCCGTCGGTAAACATCGTGGCGAAACTGCCCGGCACCGATCCGACCCTGAAAAACGAATACGTACTCATCAGCACGCACCAAGATCACGACGGTATCCGCCGGGCCGTAGCGGGTGACTCCATCTACAACGGTGCCGACGACAACGCCACGGGTTGCGCAGCGGCGCTGGCGATTGGCCGGGCATTTGCGCAGAAACCGGGCAAACGATCGCTATTGATCGTCTTCCACGGTGCCGAAGAACGAGGTCTGTTGGGCTCGCGCTACTTTGTCGATCACCCGACGGTGCCCAAGTCGAGCATTGCGGCAGTGTTAAATGGCGAAATGATGGGCCGGAACGTGCCTGACAGCGCCGCGTTGCTGGGCTCGCAGCCGCCTCACCGCAACTCGCTCGATCTGGTTAATACGGCGATGGCCGCCAACCAGGCAACGGCCAAGTTTAAGCTCGATACGCTCTGGGATCGACCCGACCACCCCGAAGGCTGGTATTTCCGCTCCGATCACCTGCCCTACGCCCGCGCCAACGTACCTGCGATTTGCTTTACGACGCTCCTGCACCCCGATTATCACACCCCGCGCGACGAACCCGCCCGCATCGACTACGCCAAGCTTGCCAACATGACCCGCTGGATGTACGTCACGGCCTGGCAAGTTGCCAATGAGCCCAAGCGACCCGTCGTCGATGCTGGTTTCAAGCTGGAAAGGTGAATCGTTTTCTTCCCTAAGGGGGCGGTCAAACCGCCCCCTTAGGGAAGAAAACTCATTTCTTAAACACCATCGCCTTCCCCTCTGTCGGTACGGTAAACCGCTGGAGGGGAATTTTTTGGGTGAGGAGTTCTTTGGTCAGGTCTTGTTGGGGTTCAAACAGGCCGTCGTCGCCCTGCTGGAAGGTGCCGAAGTGGATACCAACACTTTGCGGTCGACCCAGATCGTTGAATGCCTTCACGGCATCGATGGGCGACATATGCACCGGGGCCATGAACCAGGTGGGGCGGTAGGAGCCAATGGGCAGCATCGCCAGCTTGATAGCCCCGCTTTCGCTGTCCGCCGCCTTCTGGGCTATCTTCGGAAACAGATCGCCGTAACCTGTGTCGCCCGCAAAATAGATCGTGCCGAAACGGGTATGTAGCAGATACCCCGCCCAGAGCGTGCGGTCACGGTCGCCCATACCCCGGTTGCTGAAGTGGCGCGCCTCCGTGGCCGTAACGGCCAGGTTGGGCAGCAGTTCCAGCCGGTCGTTCCAGTCGAGTTCGCGGGTGGTTTTGCCGCCTACTTTTTTAGGGAGATATGATACCCCCAGTGGCGTTACCATCTGCGGCGAAAAGTCATTGGCCAGCCGCCCTAACGTACCCAGGTCGAGGTGATCGTAGTGGCAATGGCTCAGCAGCACGACGTCGATGGGCGGCAGATCTTCGTAGCGTAGCCCCGGCGGGCGGCGGCGCTTGATACCCAGCCATTTCGTCGGCCCAATCTTGTTGCTCCAGACCGGATCGGTCAGGATGTTGAGGCCATCGGTCTGAATCAGAAAACTCGAATGACCGACAAACGTAACTACCACGCTGTCGCCCAAAACGCGGGTAGCTGGTTTGGGGCCGGGTTGGGCGTCGGGGTTATCGAGCCAGGGGCCTTTGTCGCGGTGCAGCAGCCATTTGAGCAGCCCGCCCTGCCGTTCTACCGGTGGCCCCGTGTTGACAAATTTTTTGCCGTTGAAATGATCGGTAACAGGCCCTTTGTAGCGCGGGGCGCAGGCCGTTAGCAGACAGAGAAAAAGTAGCGTAGAGCGCATGGTCATGGAAACAAGCCAACCGTTGAGCGGTGGTTACAGACCAAACTACGAACCAGACAAAAACAGACGAACTTTTCGAGTATAAAAAGCGGATTTGTGCTATTTGCCGCCAAATAGATCTGTACTAACCTCACCGTGGGCATGCTAATTGCCCTTACTGCACATCATGACGTTTATTCAAACCCCCGATGCCGCCCCCGCTGCCGGGCATTACTCGCAGGCTGTTGCCCATAATGGCTTAGTGTATATAGCTGGTTTATTGCCCGTTTTGCCATCCGGCGAGAAACTCACCGATGCGCCCCTTGCCCGGCAGGTGCAGGCCGTGCTGGAAAACCTGAATGCCATTCTGACGGCGGCCGGTAGCGCACCCGACCAGGTGTTGCAGGTACGTGTCTACGTAACCGATATTAACGACTGGACCGAGGTAAACCGCCTATACATGGCTTTCTTTGGCCCCCACAAGCCCGCCCGTGCTGTCGTACCCGTGCCGACCCTGCATTATGGCCTTCGTCTCGAACTGGAAGCCACTGCCGTTTGTACGAAGGACTGTGAGTAAACCGACAGACATAAGGCAGACGAATCACGTCGTTTATAGTCTGCCTTAGTCTGTAAGCAATCCAAGGTATTCGACACGAACGGTACGACAGTAGGCAACTAACTCAATAAGAAGCCGATGCTTCAACGGCCCGGTGAATTTTGGGTGCTCTACGGCGCAAGCTGGTCAGCATGCGTGTGGGCTCAGCAACGATTCGGGCGCCCGTCCACGTCGAGGCGATGACCATACCGGCTGCCACCAGAATGATGTCTTTGATGATATACTGCGCAGCCAATGTCGGCGCATGCAACGGACCCGGGAAGAGCTCGCCCGGATAAATCAGCAATGGTGACATTGCCCCTATCATCTGTAAGGCCATCAACCAGACGCCAACCCGCAGAAAGCGGCCACTCAGAAAACAGATACCGATCAGGCATTCCAGACCAGCCACAAAATCCATGGCACTATGCCCAGCAAACACCCCGAAAGTCAGCGCAGTGGTTGTGCGTGTCGCCAAATCTTCAATGGGGCTGAGGTGAGGGAAAAATTTGAGAACTCCGAAGCCAAGAAAAACTAAGCCGATACAGACACGCAGAATGCCGATACTGTTGGCAACCAGCCAGCGGTTAATGCGCGTGTCTAGTTTGTCGAAGTGGTCGAAGAGATTTGCAATTGTGTTCATAATGTTGAGTTTAGAGTGATGTTGTGCTCACTTACGCCGCTTTATCAACAATAGATTCAATGTCAATAAATTTTGTGTCTGAGTCCGTGCAGAATGTGAAAGAGACCAAAGACACACTTCCGGGTTTGCCAACCGATAGCGACCTTTGTAGTAAGCCAAGCCATCGCTCGGTTGTTTTTTCATGTTAGAAACTCTTGTTAATGCGTTTAGTGCGCAGGTCAGTGTGTTGATCGACACGGTGGCCTCAGTGCTGAAAGTGCTGATAAAATCCCGCTTCTCGGTCGATATTCTGCCTCCTCAACGGCCGATATGCGCCATTCTGGGCAACGGACCGTCGTTGCGGCAATCGCTCGAATCGGATCTGGCCTTCATCCGGGAAGCCGAACTCTACTGCGTCAATAACTTCGCGTCGTCGGCCGAATACGCTCAGCTACAACCCCAGAACTACGCCCTGCTCGACCCGGCTTTTTTTCTGTACAGCGAGGAAAATAATGGCCGGAAAGATGTTGAAAAGACGATTCGCTGCCTCATCAACCTGACTGTGTGGCCCATGAACCTGTTTGTGCCGCAGACAGCCCGGAACAGCTATCTGGTCGCTCAGTTACACCGCAAACACCCCAATGTGCGGGTGGTCTTTTACAACTACACCGTCGTGCGGGGCTATGCCTGGTTTCGGCATGTTGTGTTTCGGAAAGGGTGGGGCATGCCGCAGTCGCAGAACATCCTGGCGGCGTCGCTGTATCTGGCAATTACACGCCGGTTTCGCGAGATTTATTTGTTCGGGGCCGACCACTCGTGGCACGAAGAAATCCGGGTTACCGACACTAACGAGCTGCTGATGAAGCAGGAACATTTCTACGACAAACCCGGCGACGCCACCCACATCCCGATCTACGACGTCGTCAAGAAAGAAACCTCGCGGATGTCGGCCCAGTTTGCGTCGCTGTCCAAAGCCTTTTTCAGTTACGAAATCCTCCGCGACTACGCGCAGGCTATGCAGGTACGTGTCCTGAACGCCAGCGCCAAAAGCTACGTTGATGCGTTTAAACGCGTAAAATTGTAGAGACGCAACCCTTTGCGTCTCCCATGCGTCAGCCATTTTTGGCGCAATAACCATCCGGCGGTGAGACGCAAAGGGTTGCGTCTCTACAGATATTATGCTTGATCTTTCTAATAAATCCATTCTTGTTACCGGCGGCACGGGCTCGTTCGGCAAGAAATTCGTCGAGACTATTTTCAAACGCTACCCCGACGTGCGACGCGTGATTGTGTACTCGCGCGACGAACTGAAGCAGTTTGAAATGAGTCAGCTCTTTCCGCACAGCCAATACAAGGCCATTCGCTTTTTCATTGGCGACGTGCGCGATGCCGATCGACTCAAACGCGCCTGCGAAGGTGTCGACATCATCATTCATGCCGCCGCTTTGAAGCAGGTGCCCGCCGCCGAGTATAACCCGATGGAGTGCATCAAAACCAACGTGTTTGGGGCCGAGAACGTAATCAATGCCGCGCTCGACACGGGGGTGCAACGTGTGGTGGCGCTCTCGACTGACAAAGCCGCCGCGCCCATTAACCTCTACGGAGCTACCAAACTGTGCTCGGATAAGTTGTTTGTGGCCGCCAACAACATGAAAGGCCCGCGCGATCTGCGGTTTTCGGTGGTGCGCTACGGCAACGTGATCGGCTCGCGGGGGTCGGTAGTGCCGTTTTTCCTGGAAAAGCGGAAAGACGGTGTGCTGCCTATTACCCACCCCGACATGACGCGCTTCAACATCTCCCTGGAAGACGGCGTCGAGATGGTGCTGTATGCGCTGGAACATGCCTGGGGCGGCGAAATCTACGTACCCAAGATCCCGTCGTACCGGATCACGGAACTGGCCACGGCGATTGGGCCCAACTGCGAGCAGAAGCTTGTGGGCGTGCGACCCGGCGAGAAACTGCACGAAGAAATGATTACCGAAACCGATTCGCTCAACACCATCGAGACGGACCGTTACTACGTAATTACGCCCTCAACGCCCACCTGGAGCATCGACGATTACCTGTCGGCGTTTAGCGGGAAGCGCGTGGCCGAGGGCTTCAAATACAATTCAGGCACCAACGACGAGTGGCTGTCGGTCGATCAGCTACGCGACGAAATACGCCAACACGTTGATCCTCAATTTAATGTACAATGAACGATGCACGATGTACAATGGGTAATATACGGCGCGCACTAACTGAGCAAGACTCATCCATTGTGCATTGTACATTGTTCATTATTCATTCATTTCTTCATGAATAACCCTATTCCATACGGTCAGCAGCACATTACGGAGGAGGATATTGCCGCCGTGGCCGATGTGCTGCGCGGCCCGATGCTGACGCAAGGCCCCACGATTGGTGCTTTCGAAAAAGCATTTGCCGAGTACATTGGTGCGCCTTATGCCGTGGCGGTATCGAACGGAACGGCGGCGCTGCACCTGTGTGCGATGGCGCTGGGCGTTGGGCCGGGGTCGCGCGTGATTACCACGCCCATTACGTTTTCGGCCTCGGCCAACTGCGTGCGCTATTGCGGGGGCGAGGTGTATTTTGCTGATATCGATCCTGACACCCTGTTGCTGGATGTAGCGGCTGTGCGACGGCTGATCGAGTCGAAACCCAAAGGGTATTTTTCGGGTATCATCCCCGTTGATTTTGCGGGCTACCCCGTCGACTTTGCCCTGTTTCGGGAGCTGGCCGACGAACACGGGCTATGGTTGCTTGAAGACAGTTGCCACGCGCCGGGTGGCTCATTTACGGATGCGCAGGGATGTACCCACCACTGTGGCGACAGCTCGCTGGCTGACCTGGCGATTTTTAGCTTTCACCCCGTCAAACACATTGCCTGTGGAGAAGGCGGGATGATTACGGCCCGCACCGAAACGCACTACAACCACCTGATGCGCCTACGTACCCACGGCATTACCAACAAACCCGGCGACTTTACGCCCCCCTACGATGGCGAACCCGAGCGGGGCGGCTGGTACATGCAGTTGCAAGAACTGGGGTACAATTACCGGCTTACCGACATGCAGGCCGCATTGGGCCTGAGTCAGCTCAAACGCGCCGATCAGATGCTGGTACGTCGCCGCGCGATTGCCGCTCGTTATGATGCCGCCTTCGCCGGAACACCCGTGCAGATCATCGTGCCGCCAGCCGGCGTAGGGCATGCCTACCACCTGTATGTGGTGCAGGTCGACGACCGGAAGGGCCTTTATGATGCACTGCGGGCCAAAAACATCTTTGCGCAGGTCCACTACATCCCTGTCCACACCATGCCGTATTACCAGCAGCAGGGTAACCGGCCGGGCGATCACCCTCATGCCGAGCACTATTATAGCCGTTGCCTGAGTCTGCCTATGTACCCGACCCTTACCGACGACGAGCAACAATTCGTGATCGACGCGGTATTGGACTTTACGGGCGCATGAAACGGGGATTGCTGATTGGACTGGCGCTGATGCCGGTACTCTATTACGTCGTGACGGTGCTGGCCTACGCCTACGATTTTCCGTACATGGACGACTACCCCACGGTAGTCGATTTCCTGAATCGTCTCCCCACGGCCACCACGATTGGGCAGAAAGCCAGCCTGCTGATGGAGCAGAATAACTTCCATCGGCTGGTGCTGGTCAAGCTCATTGCGTGGCTCGATCTGGCCCTGACTGGCTCGGTCGATTTTCGGCTGTTGCAATACGTTGGCTTGGCATTTCTACTGCTGACAGCGGGGTTACTGTGGCTAGCAATGACCACCCCCAACCCCCTCCTTAGCAAGGAGGGGGCTTTTTCCGCCTCAGCTAGTGTAGCCCCCTCCTTGCTAAGGAGGGGGTTGGGGGTGGTTTTCCTGCCCGCGCTTTACCTGCTGTTTCAATTCCAGGGTTGGAATATCGCGTTCTGGGGCATTGTCGCCGTCTCGAACGTAGGCGCACCGGCGCTGGCGTTGCTGGCCTTCTGGCTGGCGAGTCAGAAACAGGCCACCTGGGCAATAGTCGTCGGGTTGGTCACGCTGTTTACCAATGGCAATGGCATGCTGGTGTTGCCGTTGCTGGTGGCGGGTTGGGCGATGCAGGGGCGTTGGCGCTGGGTGCTGATCACGCTGGCCGTGACGCTACCGGCGCTTTGGGCTTACTTTCTGCATTACGAAAACCCCGCTGGGCCTTCGTTGGGTACGTTGCTGCGGCCCGAAAAGCTGGTGCACCTGCTGGCGCTGGATACGGCTTTTCTGGGGGCGCTCGTTTACCATCCAGCCGTGCCGTGGTTACCAATCGGGTTGGGAAGTCTTACGTTGCTCTGGATGACGTACCTGCTGCTGATCCGCTACGACCGCACAAACCCCACCCTGTTCTGGCTGCTGGTTTTTCTGCATCTGTCGGGCCTGATGCTGGCCGTGAATCGTATTCAGAATGATACGAGTATCGTGTTTGCGTCGCGGTATCGGAACATCACGGCCCTGCATATTGCCGCAACGTACCTGACGGTAGCGCAGGTGCTGGCGCAGCGCCGGGTACAGCCTGCCCCGCTGTGGCGGGGTTGGCAAACAACTTTCGTCGGGCTGGCTGTGCTGGGTACGTTCGGGCTGTGGGGCGTTTCCAACTGGACGTATCACAGCAAGATTGTTCGGTTTCGCGAACTGAAACAGACCGACAACCTGCTCTGGCAGCGGTACGGGCAGATTCGGGCCTGTGCGCCGCAGTATCAGCCCGTCCGTCGGTTAAGCGATCTGGCCCGGCGGGGCTATTTCAAACCCGAAACCCCGTCGCTGACCCGATTGCAGAGCCAGCCGGTTGCATCGGTCCCTACAACTACGCCCGGCGATTCGTTGCAATACGCGGTCGATCTGAAGCGGGTCGATGATGGCTTTTTGGTGGTAAGTGGCTGGGCCAAGGTGGCCGGTCGGAAAGCCAACTTCAACGACACATACGTGGGCGTACAAAGGCCCGATGGCTGGCACTATTACACCACGCTCTTTCATCAGCGGCTCGACAACGACGATTCGGCCAACGATAAAGACACCGGCTTCACGGCCATTATTCCGCTTACTGGAAAGATGGACGCCGCCAACCTGCCACTGGCTATCTTCGTCAAATCGGGCCGTTTTGCGGCCTTCAAGGTACTGAAAGCCGATAAGGACAGGTAGTCCAGACGGTGTACACGGATCAGTACGGCTTTCCATACTCGTAACCCATGCCCAACCTTTGTATCATACCCGCCCGTGGGGGCAGCAAGCGTATTCCGCGCAAAAACATCCGCCCGTTTCTGGGGTCGCCCATCATCGCGTATTCCATCCGGGCGGCGCAGGAGTCGGGTCTGTTCGATGAGGTGATGGTCTCGACCGACGATGCCGAAATCGCCCAGATGGCGCAGCTATACGGCGCGGCGGTGCCTTTTGCCCGATCGGCCGAAACAGCTACCGACCACGCTACAACCGGGGCCGTACTCACCGAAGTGTTACAGACCTACGCGCAACAGGGACACACTTTTGAACGGGCGTGCTGCCTGTACCCGACGGCTCCTTTCGTGACGCCCGACCGGCTGCGCGAGGCGTTTGGTAAGTTGGAAACGGGCGATTTCGACGCTGTTTTTCCGGTTGTTCGCTACAGCTTCCCCGTACAGCGATCGGTGATTATGCAGGGCGACCGGCTGGCGTGGCTCTACCCCGAATTTGCGCAGACCCGCTCGCAGGATCTGCAGCCCATTTACCACGACGCCGGTCAGTTTTACTGGTTCAACGTTCCACGCTTTCTCGACTCCGGCCAACTCCTTACGGCAAACACCAGCGGTCTGGAAATCCCGGAACTGGAAACACAGGACATCGATACCCTGACCGACTGGCAACTGGCCGAAATGAAGATTCGTATTCTGTATCAGGGTAACGAAAACGCCTGACGATGCCTTGTTACGACGACTTACGGGCCGGCTGAAGCCATGCGCTACTTTACCGTTACCTTTGTGCCGAAAATCCGTATCCAACATACCTAACTCATGAAGAAAATTCTCTTTCGCGCCGACGGGTCGGCTCAAACCGGCATGGGGCATATCATGCGTAGTCTGGCGCTGGCCGAAATGCTGGGCGAGCCAGAAACCGCTCCCTTTGACCGCCGATTCGCCATTGCCAACCCGTCAGAGTCGACGCGAAAGTTGCTGGCCAAATTGCACATTCCACTCGTTGAGTTGGCCAGCAACGAACTGGCTGAACTGCTCGCCCACGTGACCGCCGACGATGTGGTGGTGCTCGATGGTTACCAGTATGACGAGTCGTTTCAGCGGGCCGTGCGCCAACAGGCGCATAAACTGGTCTTTATCGACGACCTCATGCAGGGGCATCAGGTGGCCGACGTGGTCATCAATCATGCGGGCGATGTCACCCCCGCCGATTACCAGACCGAACCCTACACGCAACTGCTGCTGGGCGCTGGCTATGCGCTGGTGAATCCGGCTTTTAAGCAAAAGCCTCAGCCTAAAGACGGCGAGCACAAGGCGTTTGTCAACATGGGTGGTGCCGATCCGCACAACGTCAGCCGGACCATTGCCGAACTGTTGATCGACCAAAACCCGAACCTGCGGGTCACCGTAGCGCTTGGCGCGGCCAATCCTCATGCCGATACCTTCGCCGATTTGCCCAAAGACCGCCTGAGCCTGCTGCATAACCTCTCGGCCAAACAGATGGCCCGGGCTATCGGTGGGAGTGGGCTGAATGTAGTATCGGCCAGTACGATCGCCTATGAAGTCGCCACCGTAAGCCGCCCGATGGTGGTGGTGCAAACCGCCGACAATCAGAAACGGATGGTGTCGTTTATGCGTGACCGGCACCTGGCGCTGGGTACGTTGTCGATGCCTATCGACGCCGATGCCCTGCATCTGGCCGTCCAGAAGGCCCGCATGACCCCCACTGTGTTTAAGCAGCGCCTCGTTTTCGACGGAAAAACCGCCGACCGTTATCGGCAGGTCTTCACGCAACTATGCGGTTAGATTGATTGCTATTAGGCATTCCATCTATATGATGCTATTGTACAAGGAGCGGGGATTGGCTCAAAAATCAAGTTTAATGTTCCTGAATACATATTCAATGAACTAAAACTGAACAAGCTGAGAGTTAATAATCTTCAATGGTGAGGTGACCACGCTGCACGAAAAGTTCGGTTTTCGTGGGGGAAGCATACTATAGATAGAATACTAAAAATAATAAATGGCAAGGTGTTGTTGGTTTAGCTGTGCTAAAACAAGGGTGGCAAGCTCATAAAGATATCATGAGGAACAAAATATATCCTACTTAATGATATTTTTGTAGGTTGCAGTTAATTAATCGAATTCGGTTAACGTATGAAAAGAATCTACACCTATTTAGCTGTCCTGTTGATAGGTTTTGGCACACAATCCTGTTTAGATCACAATGCCGCTCCTTCAATCAGTGGTCAGCTAGCTTATTATAGCTTCACAAAGAACGCTAATGATGGTAGTGGCAACAATAATGTAGCCAATGTGAAGGGTGCTACCCTAATCGCAGACCGTTATGGTAACGCTGAATCAGCCTACTTTTTTAACGGTGCCAGTTCTATTGAGCTACCTCAGAATGTGTTTAACCTGCCAGAGTTTACATACGCCGCTTGGGTGAAGCCTACTTTTATACCACCCTCTCAGCAAGGAGGAGTCATGGTCATATTAAATTCTGGAGGGCCTGGCGGAGATCAGTCTATGGTTCTGGCTAATACAACTGTGTACGGATGGGGAATGTGGTCTTACACAAATCCGCAGGGCCTCAATAATTACGCATATGTTGGCAAATTGCCAACTGACCTGACACCATGGTATTATGTTGTAGCAACTCGAAGCCAAGATCTTCTCAAAATTTATGTCAACGGTGAGTTGGTTGCTTCTCAATCTATGACCGGTAAGCCTTACTACGGTTCTGGCTCGGTACGTACCTTTATAGGTCAGCGGAATGATGGAACACTTGGGTTCAATGGTAGTATTGATGAAGTGAGAATATACAACCGCGTTTTGACAAAAGAAGAAATAATGCAGTTGTATAGATTGTAAAACCTAGCTAGCCCGTTTGTACAACAGCTATATGGCTATAACCCATACACTTTTGGTATAAACGGGCTAATGAAGCTGCTTAGAGCGTGTTAGGAGATCGCAAAAGGTGGTAGTTAGGCAACTTTGTAGTGACCAAGCAGCAAACATATGACCTCTCAACGGTCCGCCGCTGCGGTGGCAACCACTGACTGACTACCAGTAGGCCGCAGTTCCGCCCTTTTTCAATCCTGAACTCAAGCGTAAGCATGAGTTGCGCCAGATGATGGACGCGATCTTATGGCTGTTGCGCACGGGCTGTCAATTGTGCAACTTGCCGCCTTGTCGGCCGCACAACATAAACCCCGCCCCGCGTCGTTCGCCAATGTCGGCCCGACGTACCACCACGGCCAGTGACAAGCTTAGTGTGTCCACCAAAATGTGGTATTTGCGGCCTCTGACGTGCTTGGCGGCGTCGAAGCATCATTGTCTGCCCGTACCGGTAGTCCTTACGCTTTAGCTATCCACAATAGCAGTCGAGAGGGTCCAGTGTCGACCTGCTTTCTGGCGTACCTTCTCGCGCAAGGGGCCGTTCAGCTCCTGCCAGATGCCCTGCTTGCGAAACTTAGCTTAGTAATAGTAAACGTTTTTCCAAGGTGGTAAATTATTAAACATCAGTCGATAAGTGATGCCACCCATAAGCACGTAAAAGATGGCATCAAGCACTTGGCGCGGTTCGTGTTTACGTTTTCGTTGGTCGGCGAGCAGTTCGTGAATAACTTGCCACTGGAAGTCGGAGAGCGAAGTATGATACGTTTGTCGTGCTTTATATCTAGCAACTTAAACTTACCTGCTTTAAAATACCATTTTTAGACATACTCTAATAAGTTCGAACGATGGACGTGATCTTGAGAGAGATGGCCCAAGAAGATATTGAGTTGGTTCGTAGCTGGCGCAACCAACCAGAGGTGTCAAAATATATGTACACTGACGGCTATATATCAGAAGAACAGCAGCAAAAGTGGTTTGATGCGATGCATAGTGATCATACCAACAAATACTGGATGATCAATTACAACGGAACTGATATCGGCGTAGCGTCGCTGTATGGGATCAGTCAGGTTTTGAGCAGCTGCTACTGGGCCTTCTATCTTGGGGATACAACCAACCAAGGTGTAGGCATTGGGTCCAAGATTGAGTTTAACGTGCTTGATTACGTTTTTAATACACTTAAATTGAATAAGTTACGCTGCGAAGTGATTGTTTTTAATGAAAAGGTTACTAGCATGCACGAGAAATTTGGCTTTAGAAGGGAGGCATATTACAGGCAACACGTTAAGAAAGATGGCCGTTGGCAAGATGTAGTTGGTCTAGCCATGCTAAGGGAGGAATGGAAGAATTACAGAGAAGTAATGCGAACTAAAATATACAGGTAAGCCTAAGTGTAATGTTTTGTTAAAATGTTTTATTATTGGTTATTGATATAAGTAGAGCAAAAACTTTATGCGTCGATTATACTGGACTATACTGTGTAGCCTGTTGTTTTTGACCGGCTATTCACAAGATCCAACAGAGGATCGCTGGACGGATGTAGGCAATGAAACATTAATTGATTTGCCAGCCGTTAGCGATGGCCGTGTGACAATTACAAAATGGCATCCTAACACCTACAATTTTAACGAGTTACTTCGGCTGAAGGTCAACTATAGCGCTAGCGAGTATCTTAGTTTTAGAAATGCTGCGACAGGCACCACTAGTTTTGTGCCAGCGATGTTTGCCTATAACCAAACTCCAAATGCGTCGGCTTTCATGCTAATTGGCGTTACAGATCCAGCCAATGACATAACATCTGGCGGGCCGATGATCAACTTCAACGCTCGTAGATACCCTGACAACTCCTTAATTTCGGGTGGAGGTCCGCTTCTGAGTCGTTCACTGTTTTCATGGAGTAACTATTCTACTGTGCACATGCTGATGCGTGCAAATGGAAACCTTGGACTTGGTACGGAATGGCCTCAAACACAATTTCATACAACGGGTGGGGTACGTTTTGCTGGTCTACCTGTTAGTTCAGGTACATCAGTTGTTATGGCAGATACAGATGGTAACTTGTCAAAAGTAACTCTGCCAAGTAATGGAACAATTGCGGTAGTAGGGAACGCTTCACCAAACTCTGTCCCGCGATTTAATAGCACGGGAGTTTTGTCGAGTGGACAAATTTTCGATGACGGGGTAAAAATTGGTGTGGGTGGAGTCCCCATTTCTGGGTCAAAGTTGGCCTTGTATGGTACTTTAAAACTCATGTCGGATGCCCGGTCGAAAACCAACGTGGTAAAGATGACCAACGCGATGCAAAAAGTGAATGCGCTGAATGGCTACTACTACGACTGGAAAAGTGGGTCGGCAGGCCGGGAAGTGGGCTTTCTGGCGCAGGAAGTCGAGCAGGTGTTGCCCGAAGCCGTGTCGGAAAATGCGGATGGTGTTAAATTTCTGAACTACGACGGCGTGTTGCCCCTGCTGACCGAAGCCATCAAGGAACAACAGGCGCTCATTAAATCGCAAAGCGCCCTGATCGAGCAACTTCGTCGGGAAGTTGATGCCCTCAAACGGAAGCGGTAATTTTGTGCGACCAAATTTGGTTTGTCAGTAAAAGCCAATCGGCTTGTTCGTAGACAAACCACCGTCTTCCACTCGCATGATCCAACCCATTCAGGTTGCACAGTTTACCATTTCCCCGCAGCACCGGCCGTTCGTTATTGCCGAAATGTCGGGAAACCATAATCAGTCGCTCGACCGGGCGTTAGCGTTGGTCGATGCGGCGGCAGAAGCCGGGGCGCACGCGCTCAAGCTTCAGACCTACACGCCCGACACCATCACGTTCAACGGACAATCGGATGAATTTTTCATCCGCGACAATCAGTCGCTGTGGGCCGATAAGAACCTCTACACGCTCTATAAAGAGGCCTACACGCCCTGGGATTGGCACGGGCCTATCTTCGAGCGGGCGAAGCAGCACGGCATGGTGGCGTTCAGCTCACCGTTTGATACCACCGCCGTCGATTTCTTGGAATCGCTGAACGTACCGCTCTACAAGATTGCGTCGTTTGAAAACACCGACCATATTCTGCTGAAAAAGGTAGCCCAAACGGGTAAGCCGGTCATCATGAGTACGGGCGTGGCCACGGTGGCCGATCTGGCCGAATCGGTGAAGGTGCTGCGTGATAACGGCTGCCGTGACCTGATTCTGCTGAAATGCACGAGTACGTACCCAGCCACCCCCGAAAGCACCAACCTGCTGACGATCCCGCACATGAGCGCCCTTTTCGACGTACCTGTGGGTCTCTCAGACCACACGATGGGCATCGGGGCGGCGGTGGCCGCTACGGCGTTGGGGGCGGTAGTGATCGAAAAACACTTTACCCTGCGCCGTGCCGACGGGGGAGTCGATTCGGCCTTCTCGCTCGAACCGGAGGAGTTGAAAAGCCTGGTTGTTGAGTCGGAGCGGGCGTTTCTGGCGATGGGTCAGGTGAGCTACACGCCTACGCCGAAGGAGCAGAAGAGCCTGCAATTCAAACGGTCGCTGTATGTGGTGCGCGATATGGCAGCGGGGGAGGCGTTCACGGCAGAAAACGTGCGTAGTATCCGGCCTGCCAACGGCCTGCACACCCGCCATTACGACGAAATTCTGACCAAAACCGCCGCGCAACCCATCAAGGCAGGCACCGCGTTATCATGGGATTTGATTCGTTCCTAATGTAGAGACGCATGTCGTCCATCCAAAAACAAACTATTCAGGGAACGGCTTTTTCGTATGTCGGGATTGTCATTGGTTTTCTGACAACGGGACTGCTGTTGCCCAACCTGCTGAGTAAAGACCAGAATGGGCTTATTCAGTTGTTGAGTAGCCTGGCCATTATTCTGACGCAGTTTGCCAACCTCGGTATCAACGGCGCGGGGGGGCGCTATTTCCCGTATTTTCGCAACTACGAGCGGGGGCATGGTGGCTTTCTGTTGCTGGCTGTGGGTACTTCGCTGCTGGGTTTTCTGGGGTGTGCTGTGGCCCTGTGGGTGTTTCGGCCTTGGGTGATTGCCGAAAATCAGGCGAAGTCGGCCCTGTTTGTGCAGCACTATTACCTGCTGCTGCCACTGACGTTTTTCACGCTCTTTTTCAACCTGTTCGACACCTACGCCCGGCTACTCTACGACAGCGTGACGGGTACGTTCCTGAAAGACGTGGGGCAGCGGGTATTTTTCCTGCTGGCTGTGCTGGCCCACTGGTTCGGCTGGATCGACTTCTACACCATGCTCTGGGGCTGGCTCGGTTCCTATCTGATTCCGCTGGGGCTGATGATCGGCAGTGTCGTGCGTAACGGGCATTTTACGCTCAACCCAACGTACCTGACGCTGCCGCCGGGCTTGGCCGTTTCACTGTATCGCTACGCCGGCTTGACACTCTTTGCGGGCCTGTCGTCGCAAGTGATTCTGCACATCGACAAGGCGCTGGTCAACAATTCGCTGGGGCTGAGCAGCACGGGTGTGTATGGCACGGCGGCCAACTTCGGGTCGGTCATTGCGGCACCGGCCATGATGCTCTATAAAGTATCGGGCGTGGTCATTGCCGATGCCTGGAAGAACAACGATCTGGAAAAGATTCGGAGCGTGTATGCCAAAAGCTGCCTAAGTCAGTTGCTGATCGGCTGTCTGGTGTTTGTGGGGATTGCGGCCAACCTGCCGAGTGTGTTTCGTTTTCTGCCTAAAGGCTACGAGGCTGGCTACTACGTCATTCTCTGGATCGGGCTGGGCAAACTATTCGACATGGCGACGGGCGTCAACGGGACCATCCTGAACACCTCGCGTTTCTACGTCTGGGACTCGCTGTTCAACATGCTCATGGTGGTGCTGACCATCGTGCTGACCCCCATGCTCATCCGCCAATACGGCCTCAATGGGGCGGCCATTGGTGCCGCTGTTACAACGGGCCTGTTCAACCTGTCGCGGACGTTATTTGTGTGGTATAAGTTTGGTTTGCAGCCGTTTACCTGGCGTAATGTAGCCGTTATCGCTATCGGCGGACTGGTGTGGCTGGTCGCTGCCTGGCCCGCTTACCCGACAGGTACGTTGGTCGCTGTATTGCTCGATGTAGCCCTGCGCTCGGCGGGCATTGTGGCGGCGTATGTGGGCCTTATCTTCGCGCTCCGAATCTACCCCGACCTGAACGGGATGCTGAGTCAGGTCTGGAAGAAATACAGATGACCTTTTTGCTTGTAAAGCTAGTATTATGCAACTAATGTATGTTGACGAAAGTGGTGATCCTGGTTGTGTGAGATACGCTTCGAAACATTATATTTTGAGCGGGCTAATTGTTTCGGATCGCGATTGGAAGACTTGCCTCGACAAAGTAAAAATCTTTCGTCAGCATTTAAAAGCAACAACTGGTCTATTGATTCGTACAGAAATTCATGCAGCAGAACTAATCCGAATTTCTAAGATAGAAGCATACAGAAAAATCCGTAAACCAGTTCGTATTAAAATACTGCAAGAGTTGATGCAACAATTGCCCGCTATTTTTGACAAAGCTGTTGTTATTAATATCTGCTTAGAGAAAAGTCAATTTCCAGCCAATACAAACTTTCAAGAACTTGCTTGGTCAAGGCTTATTCAACGGTATGATACTTATTTGAAAAAGACAGCAAACGATATAGGAATTATTGTCGCTGATGATTCAGACGACGCCGCTATTCGAAAATTGCTTCGAAAAATGCGCGTCTATAATCCTACCCCATCCCATTACTCAGGTACGTACAATGCGCCAACAGACAATATTATTGAAGATGTATTTATGCGTAGCTCACAACATTCCATGTTCATTCAAGCAGTTGATTGTATATCTCATTGTTTATACCGACGCGAGTTTCCTAAAGGCAGCTTGAAGAAATTTGGTGTGGAAAACTACTTCAACTATATCGATTCAATACTGTTAAAAATAGCTTCTACGAATGACCCTTGTGGAATTGTGCGAAAATGAAAAAGCCCCGGTTAAAAACCGAGGCTCAAAAGCAGTGCTTTATGATTTTCGCGGCCCGAATAACTCAAGTGAGTTACCCCGGTCGACTTGTACAACAAAGGTCTGAAATTATTTGAATAATAGCAAATTTTGTTGTAAGAGTTAATTGACTGACACGACAATCCAAGACTTATCGAATGCGCGTCGTTCATCTGAATACATACCATACCACGGGCGGCGCAGCCGTAGCGGCGGGGCGACTCAACCGGGCCTTGAATCGCTTCGGGGTCGATAGTACACTGCTGGTGCAGGAGTCTACGTACCCGGAGGCCAATGTCGATGCATTGGCTACGAGTTTTCTGGCGCAGAAGATGGCGTTTGCCCGGTTTGGTGCCGAACGGCTGGCGTTCCTGCCCTATGAGAAAGACAAATCTGTCCGGTTTCAGTTTTCGCCGGCTGTAACGGGCGTCGATCTGACGTTCAACTCGGTGATCCGGCAGGCCGATGTGCTGCATCTGCACTGGGTCAATTTCGGCTTTTTCTCGGTTGAAGGCCTCGGGAGCCTGATGCGATTGGAAAAACCCATTGTCTGGACCATGCACGACATGTGGGCGTTTACGGGTGGCTGCCACCACAGCGGTACCTGCGAGAACTACCAGCGATCGTGTGGTAACTGTGTTCCGTTTTTGCGTCGGCCCGGCCCCAACGACTTGAGCCACTCGGTTTGGGAACGGAAGCAGAAGGCCTACGAAACGGCGCACCTGGTGCCGGTGGGGTGCAGCGAATGGCTGGCCAACCGCGCCCGGAAAAGTGGATTGTTTCGCCCGTTTTCGGTGCTGAACATTCCGAACCCCATCGACACCGAACTCTTTCGGCCCATGGAGAAGGCGGCGGCACGGCAGGCACTAGGCTTGCCCACGAACCGGCGGCTGATTTTGTTTGCAGCGGCGAAAGTGAGCACGGCCGGAAAGGGTTTTCGGTATTTTGAACAGGCGTTGCATCAGCTCCACGCGCAGCTCGACAATCCCCGCGAGGTCGAACTGCTGATTTTCGGGGCAGGTGACAAAGGCCTGCTCCACGAACTGCCGTTTCAATACCATTTCCTGGGGCCGCTGTCTGATATGCAACAGATTAGCTACGCCTATAACGCGGCCGATATGTTTGTGATCCCGTCGCTGGCCGAGAACCTGCCCAACACGATTATGGAATCAATGGCCTGCGGCACGCCCGCCGTGGGGTTCACGGTGGGTGGTATTCCCGAGATGATTCAGCACCGGGAATCAGGGTATCTGGCGCAATACAAATCGGCCGAAGACCTGAGCGCGGGCATGCAGTGGTTATTGTCGCTGCCCCCTAACGACTACGCCGCCATCGCCCACGCCGCCCGTCAACACGTGTTAGCCCATTACGACGAAACCGTTGTTGCCGAACAATACGCGAGTCTGTACGAATCGTTGATCAGTGATTCACGACATCTGTAATTCATTCGTATGTCTTCCGTAAGCGGGTGAATTAATTCACCCGCTTACGGAAGACACCAATCACTCGTTGAGCATGATTTCCATCATCACCATCACCTACAACGCCGAGCCGTATCTGGAACGCACGATTAGCAGCATTGTGGGGCAGGAGGGATGCGTGCTGGGCGTCGATTACGAATACATTCTGGTCGATGGAGCGTCGACCGATCACACGCTCGATATCGTGCGACGTTACGAAGCTCACCTGTCGCATTGGGTATCTGAACCCGACCGGGGGCTCTACGACGCCATGAACAAAGGGCAGGCCCTGGCCACGGGCGAGTTTGTCTGGTTTATGAACGCGGGCGATGAACTCTTCGATGCGCAGACACTACGCTCGTTACTGACCTACATGCAGCATCGGCCGGTTTGTGATGTCTACTACAGCGATGCCCTGTTTGTCCGCGACGATGGCTCGCCGGTGGGGTTACGCAGTGAGGTGACGCCCCATCGACTGCCCACCGAACTGCGTTGGCAGGACATGGCGCTGGGCATGAAGGTGAGTCATCAGGCCTTTGTGGCCCGCCGGACCATCGCGCCAACGTACCCAATCGACAACCTCAGCGCCGATCTGGACTGGGAAATCCGCTGCCTGAAAGCGGCGCGGCGCGTTGGGTACGTGCCGTTCGAGCTGTGCCGTTACCTGGTCGGTGGGCTGTCGGTGCAAAAACACCGTCAATCGCTGATCGACCGCTTCAAGGTGCTGACCTGGCATTTCGGCTTGCTGCCCACCCTCTGGAACCACGCCAAAATCGTGTGGCGGGCCGCCACGACGTGAGGCTTGCGTCGGTGGGGCATTCGTCCCATTTTTAGCCGAGTTCATCCCATTTTTTCATTCGGCTTATAATCGCTCGGTATTCTTGCTGTAGAAACGGCTGTACAGTAAGACCACTGTAAGCCAACGCTTTACAAGCCAAGGTATGATTGGGAGCTACCTTAAAACTGCAAAACGCAACTTACTGCGTAACAAGCTATTCTCGGCCATCAACATCGTTGGGCTGGCCATCAGTATGTCTGTTGGGTTACTGCTGATTGCATTTGTGCTCGACCTGCGTTCATACGATAGGTTCCATAAAAACGGCGAGCGAATCTACCGCGTCACCAGCGTGTTGTCGGCCAATCGTGACAACAGATCGCGATCTGGCGATAGGTATGCTACTGCCTCCATCAAGGCGGGAAAGCTGATCCGGGAAAAGCTGGTCGGCACCGGCCGGTCCACTGGTGCCGACGTAACGAATATACGCGACTTTGCGCAGGATGCCCAGGTAGACGGCAATACGCTTCCGATCAAGGGCTACTGGGCGGAGCCGTCGCTGTTCAACATCTTTACATTCCCGATGCTGGAAGGCAACCCCGACCGGGCGCTGCGAGATCCTTACTCGGTGGTGCTCACCCAAACGGCCGCGAGAAAGTTATTCGGCGATAAGCCCGCACTTGGCAAGACAATCAAATTCGACACACTCGATTACCAGGTGACCGGCGTGATGAGAGACGTTCCGTTCTTTTCGCACATCGACTTCGAAGCGCTGATATCCTTGTCGACAGCCGAGCAACTGAACAAAAACGACCGACACGTCGACGCCTGGACCAACATGGGGTTGAGCTACGTCTATGTTTTGCTACCGAAAAAAGCGGATGGGGCGTTTATTCAGGCGCAGCTCGACGCCATCGCCCGCGAGGAAAATCGCGCCGACGATGGTACGCAGATCCAACTCGAACTGCTACCCCTGTACAAGATTGTGGTTGGCGAAAACCTCCGGGATATGCGCGGCTCGGTGCGCCGCCATACGCCCCCGGTTGTGCTTTGGCTACTGAGTGGGCTGGCGCTCGTCGTGATCCTGTCGGCGTGTGTCAACTACACCAATCTCTCGGTAGCACGTGCCATACGCCGTTTCAAGGAAATCGGTCTTCGCAAGGCGATTGGAGCCGACAGGAGTCAGATTTGGCAACAGTTTCTGGCCGAGGCCATTCTGGTTTCTCTCACAGCTCTTCTGCTATCGTTTGTTCTCTTTCTTGTCATACGCCCGCAACTGATACAACTGGCTCCGGAGATGCAGCGTACGGTGAAACTTGAACTCACGCCAACGATGGTGGCCGCCTTTATCGTGTTTTCGGTCACGGTGGGGGTGATTGCCGGTTTCATGCCCGCCCTGTTTTACTCCAATGTGAGCGCCGTCAACGCATTCAGAAATAGCTCGTCGCCAACCATTTACAAGCACGTAACCCTGCGGCGCGTGCTGGTGGTAGTGCAGTATACGTTCACGCTGATCTTCATCACAGCCACGGCCATCGGCTACGTGCAGTACAAAAACATACTGGCCTTCGATCTGGGTTTCAATACCGATAACGTATTGACTATCAATATGCAGGGGGCTAAGTCGGACGCCTTCCGCAAAGAACTGAGCGAAATGCCGGAAGTAGCCGCGCTGTCCCGGTCGCTCATCATTACCGGTGTTGGAAATGCGTGGGGTGGCTACATGACCTACAACGACTCGCGCGACTCGGCCCTGGTGCTGACCAACAACGTCGACGAAAACTACTTGGCGCTGCATGGCTACAGGCTCCTTGCCGGGAGCAATTTTAAGACCCGCCCCACCACGGCCGAAGCGGCCACCGAGATAATTGTTAACCAGCGAGTCCTGAAACGATTCAACATTGGTAACAACGATCCTGAAAAAGCCATCGGGCAGCAGGTCACATTCCGTAATTTCGGTGGAACGCGCAAAATGACCATCGTTGGCGTCATGAAAGACTTTCATTACGGCAAAGTCGATAACCTCATCGAGCCGGTTGCTTTCATGCCCTGGACGCCCGGAGACAGGACCATCCTGAATGCCAAACTGCAAAGCGCTGACCCGCTGGAGACGCTGGCCAAAATAGAGGCGGCCTGGAAGAAGATTGATCGCGTTCATCCGTTCCAGGCTAAATTCTACGCGCAGGAAATCGAAGATGCCTACAGCGAATTATCGGCTCTGATTAAGATTATTGGTTTTCTGGCGTTCCTCGCCATGTCGATTGCCTCGATGGGCTTGTTCGGGATGGTCGTGTTTACCACCGAAACCCGGCTCCGGGAGATCAGTATCCGAAAGGTGATGGGCGCCAGTTCGGGTAACCTCGTCTACTTACTAAGTCGCGGTTTTTTGCTTCTCCTGTCGATTTCGGCACTGATCGCACTGCCTGTAACGTACCTGTTCTTCGAGCGAGTGGTGCTTACCCGGTTTCCGTATCATACGCCCGTGCAGATTGCCGAACTGTTTGCCGGCTTGCTGACGGTATTATTGATCGCCTGTGTGCTGATTGGCTCGCAAACCATCAAGGCGGCCCGCAGTAACCCGGCCCAAATTCTGAAAGGCGACTAATACCGAGGAGTAACAGCCAGGAAGAGAACGTGCCGATTGTCAGCCCGTAATGCGGATGCGGGCGCCGTTGCTGTACTTTAACGTACCCAGCATCCGCACCGACTTCACCGATGCGTTCTGACTAACCGTAACGACGTGGCCGGGATTCACACAAATACGCTCGCTCGCCACCGGCACCCGCCCCATCGACCAGGTATTGGCGTCGTTCCAGGGTCCGGAAGTAACCGTCTGGCAGAGGTCGGAAAAAAGCGAGACCGTGGGGAAATTGTGCAATAGTAACGAATCGGATTTCGCCTGTGTCGTGCCAAACCAGTCGACCAGTATGTCGCGGTAAAGTCGCCGGAAGTCGATCTGCATCTTCACGTCGAAGTTATTGCCATAGCTCGGAATCAGGTCCGAGAGGTTCGGATTCTGGCCGATGATCTGCCGTTTCATGGCCGTGCCAAACACAAACTGCGGAGCCGCGACACCATGATCGGTGCCAAAGGAAGCGTTGGAGTTGGCCCGCCGCCCAAAGTCGGAGAACGTCATGCCCACGACTCGATCCTGCACGCCCTGCTGCCGAAGGTCTTCCTGAAAGAGCCAGAGTGCATCCGACACTTTACCCAGCAAATCGGCATGCGCGCCCTGAAGCGGATTGCCATTGTAAATCTGCGTCGAATGCGTGTCGAAGCCACCGACGGATACGAAGTAGATTTTGGTCTTTAGCCCGCCGTGAATCAGCCGCGACACGATTTTGAGCTGATCGGCGAGGGCATTCTGGTTCGGCTGTGGGTACGTTGAGAAGTTCTGCCCCGCATTAAACGCCGTCTTGATTTCGCCCGCATAGCCCACGGCCAGGGCTTGCTGCTGCCGAATAAACGTTACCAGATCGCCAGCATCGCCCGGAGGTACATCGGCGGGTGGAATGTTCTGGCCTGCACCTACCAATTGGTAAAAGGCATCGGGATCATTGACCGACACGCCCATCGACTGCTGCGGACCCAACAGCGTGGTGCTGGTGAGGTAGCCGATTTGCAGCGCCAGCGGGTCTTCCATCTGTGCGTTGGGGTAGCCGGTGGGATAACCCGGATACTGGTCGGAGAGATAACGCCCGGCCCAGCCCGAGGTCAGCTGCACATTCGAGTCGGCGGCACTCATGTAAATGTCCGTCGAACGAAAATGCGACTGATCAGGGTTGGGATAGCCAACCGAATTGATAATCGACAGCCGCCCATCGTTAAACAGGTTTCGCATGCCCGTCATGCTCGGGTGGAGGCCCAGTTCGGGGTAGCCGTTCAGCGCCAGCAGGTTGTTTTGCGGGATGGCGATGTTATGCCGTAGTGTGTCGTAGCGTGAATACTGATCAATCGGGATAACCGTGTTCAGGCCGTCGTTGCCGCCGTTCAGGTACACAATTACCAGCACGCGATCGGTGTTGACCGCGTTGGTGTTCAGCAGCGATTGTACCAGCGCCGATTGCCGGGTCATGGCTTTCAGTTCCAACCCGTTGAGCATGACCGGCACCGTGAAGGCCGACGCCGCAGCAAAAAATTTTCGACGGTTCATAAGACTGTAGAGACGCATTCCCATGCGTCTCATTGCCGGATGGTTTTCACAGATGAGACGTATTTTCGTAGCTCATTCCTGAATGATGTTCACAGATGAGACGCATGGGAATGCGTCTCTACACAGGTACAATTAACAAACGTGGTACTCGGCCAGGCGCAGGGCGTAGCGCATCAGCAGTTGGAGCCGCCAGGTAACGGTGTTGGCGTTAGCCGGATGTGTGGGGTTGCTGCGATAGGCATTCCACTCAAACAGCCAGGACGTACGCGGAAGGCTCTGCATCATCATCGTGTCGATCAGGAAATCTTTTCGGGTCTGGGGTAGCTCAAACACGAACATATCGGCCGTGAAAGCAGCCAACACCTGTTCGCAGGTAATGGGCGGCGTGCCAGTCGGGTTGGTAGTAGCGTTGTAGACGTTGCTGAAGTCGGGCTGAAGCGACCGCGCCCACGTAAGCACGTCGATGCCGAGGTTGTAGCCCGGTTTGACTTCGTACCATCGCCAGATAAGCGCGTCGGTAAACTCATTGCGCTGGGCTACCGTGTTGGTGTTGATCCAGTTTTTAGAGAAACCTGTTTGGTAAAATGGCTCGTAACCAAACACCGTCGGCTGATCAAGGGTATCCATCTGTAGTTGTTCCATCCGCCACTGTACAAACTCCATCAGCCGGCGAAAGGCCACGTAGTCGGTGGCGATCACGGGCACCGGCTGCTCAAAAAAACGAAGCGAACCCGCCAGTAGATCGGCCGGTGATTTAACGATGGCGCCCCGGTTGCTGGCGTCGAAAAAGAGCTGGCTCGTAAGCAGTTTCACCACCACCGGCTGAATGTCCCAGTTGTTGGCCGCCGAAGCAAAGAAGGTAGCCAGCGGGGCAATCACGGTGTCCTCGATTGTCTGCGTAACGTGTGGGTTGACATACCAGCGAAAAAGTTTCCGGCAGATGAATTTGGCTGTCTGTGGATGGTTGAGCAGCATTGTCACCAGATCGTCTAGCTCCAAATCGCCCGCTGTAGCCCCCGTTCGGCCCGTGATGACGGTGTTGTTGTATTTGGCCGAAAAGGTTTTGTTGGTGCTATCGTGCTCGGCAGGCGTAAACACCGTCGTGAACGAGGTGGAACCCTCGATCCAGTGGTTGGTGTAGCTCCAGCCGGTGAGCACCCGGGCGGCGGCTTTCACGTCGTCTTCGGTGTAGTTTTTATTCCCGGCAAAATCGACCGCCCCGCAGGTAAACAGCTCCTGAAGCTCACGGGCGTAGTTTTCGTTGGGACTGCTGGCTTTGTTTTCGTTGCCATTAAGGTAGCGCAGCATGGCCGGGTCTTTGGTCACGGCGATGAGCAGGCTTCGGAAATTGCCGAGTGCGTTGGTACGCAGCAGCCGGATGTATCGATCGACGAAGCGGTAATCATCCACCGTAGCGCGGGTCGTGACGAAGTGGTTTTGCCAGAACATCGTCAGCTTGTCGATCAGGTTGGGCGTGTTCGTTTGCTGGGTCATCAGACCCAGCCACCAGTATTTGATGAAATAGCCAAACTGAAAGTTACGCCCCCCGTTGAACGGCCCGTTGAGATAAGGCTGCCCAGCCGCCGGGTAATTCTCATCCATCTCGACAGGCGGCGGCGGGGTGTAATTAATGTTGCTGATCAGCGTCTGAACAGCCTGTGCAGCGGTTTTGCCCACCAGCGACGTAATCTCTGCTTTGGTGGGGCCAAACGTAGCCCGGCGCAATAGATGAGCCGCCGTCTCCCGGGTTAGCGGGACGGTGTAAGGATCTAAAAGAGGCATTACGGTTGGGCAAAGCGCCGCCCGGTTAACGTGTCGTATCAGGCTGTATACCAAAGATAATAGCAAATAGTAGGCCATTTCCACGTTAAGTTGCCCATTTGCCCAAAAGCGATATATTGCTCACTACTAAGCAACGTTCGTATCGCCAATGACGACTAGTGATACCCTGAACCGGTTCTGTCTGTTGACCTTTCTGCTGCTCTGCACCGTCTTCGCTCAGGCACAGTCGGCAATTACGCCCCCCAGCCTGACCAATGGACAGGGAGCCGTATATGCGGTCAATCGGCTAAAAGCCGGGGCGTACCGCTATAAGACGGGTGGTGTTCGGATGACAGCCAGGTTCAGGCTGACCGAAACGGGCGAACTGGATACGGTGGGCGTAGTGGCCGACGACGATACGGCATTGCCCGTTGCTTACTTGGCCGACATTGGGCAGTCGATACGTTCTTTAAATGGGCAATGGACACCCCAGCGCCGTAATGGCGTCGCCGAAAAGAGCTACTGGCTGGTCGCTCATTATTATCTGGTTCGGGAAGGGGGGCTTTCGCCCGCTATAGAAGCTACATCAGCAGCTTACCAGGCGCGGTATAACCAGGAACGAGCGGTGTTCGAGCAAAAACGACCCGGCCAGCGATCCGTACAGACCGATGGCTGCGTGCTGGACGGCGAGACTTGGCTGTTTGCGCCTTACCGGCTTTCCTGGATTAGCTGCTCGATGGTCACTCAACCGCGCTAGCTGTAGAGTACACTTCGCTCTACCTGGGCGGGCAATGGCCCTTTACGAGTGAGTTTAAGGGCGGCCAGGTTGGCCCCCGCCTGCGCGCAGGCTGTAGGTACGTTGCCGTCGAGCCAGGCCGTCAGGAAACCGGCCCAATAGGCGTCGCCCGCACCGGTCGCATCCACAACCGTGAGCGGCTGACCCGGTACCCGCACCACCGTAGCACCATGATCCGACGAAACGAGGCTGCCGTCGGCACCCAGCGTGAGGCAAACGAGCCGAGCTCCCATTCGGTGGAAATCGGCTAGGATCTGCTCGTGGGTCGTCTCGCCAGGTACGTTGCCATAGAGACGAGCGGCATCATCTTCGCTCAGTTTCACGAGGGCACCGGTGCCGCAGTAGTCAGTCAGTATCTGCCAGGCCTGTTGCCGGTCGGGCCAGATGCTGGGCGCGTAGTTGGCGTCGATACTGACCTGCACCCCCATAGCAGCGGCGCGCCGGGCGGCATCGACAATGGTCGACTGCGCGGGTTCGCGGCTAAGGGCAAAGCAGGTCGTATGAAACAGCGCCGCCTGCGCCAGCAAGCTGTCGGGCAGGTGCTCGGGCCGGATGAGCCGGTCGGCGGTGCGGTAGGCGATGAAGTCGGGCGTAGCGCGGGTACGTGACACCACTACGATGCTCGTCGGCTCGGTAGCGTCGGTCGTAATGTGGCTTGTGTCGATGCCCGTCTTAGCTACTTCCTGTACCAGAAACTGGCCCAGATTGTCGTCGCCCACCGAGGCAATCAGCGCCGAAGCGTTGCCCAGCCGGGCCATGTTGGCGGCCATGTTGGCGGGCGATCCGCCCTGAAAGCGGGTGAAATCAGCCGCATCGAGCAGGCTTTCGGTAAAGGTTTGGCCCAGAAAATCGGCCAGCAGCTCACCAACGGACAAAACGAGGCGTCGCGACGACATACAAGCGTAGGGTGAAAGGGTAGGTGGGAGGTGGTAATTGAAACGTTAATTGATGCGCCGTTTAACGACCTGTTTGAGCCATTTAGACATGCCAAACTGATCCGGCTCGGCGTCGATCTGATCGGGTTGCAGATCGAGGTAGGCCGTCAGGGTGGCCATCTGGTGGCGTAGCTGCTCGTTGGTAACTTCCAGTTCGGCGACCCGATTGAGCACATCGTCGTACCGATCATTAAGCGTGGCCTGCGAAATCAGCAACTCGGCGATTCGGTCTTCCAGCCTGTTTATTCGTTCTTCGAGTGACATAGGTTTGTGTGTCTGTATGAATGGCAAGTTAGTCAATGCGTTTATACATCACCACCTTTGGTCAATCAGAGCGAACGGCGAGTGCCCCCGATCGCCGACCTTTGCCCCATGACGATTGACCATCTGGCCATCTGGGTTCGTGATCTGGAAGCGATGCGGAGCTTTTACGAGACGTATTTCGCCGCTACGGCCAACGAAAAATATGTGAATCCCCGAACCGGGTTCTCCTCTTATTTTTTGTCGTTTCCCGACGGTGGTGCCCGCCTTGAACTGATGCACAAACCGGGCATTCCCGACTCGCTGAACGATGCGCATGCCCAATTCTCAGGCCTGATTCATTTTGCCATATCCATAGGTAGCGAAGCCGCCGTCGATGGCCTGACCGAACGGATGCGGGCTGATGGGTTTACCATCGTTGGCGAACCCCGCCGTACCGGCGATGGCTACTACGAAAGCGTCGTGCTGGACCCCGAGCAGAATCGGATTGAAATAACGGCTTGATGTTGACGGTTTCAAGTTTGGTGTCTAAGGTTTGACGTTGGCTTACGCGTTCTGATCTAGCGCAGCTAACATCAAACGTTAAACCTTAAACTCTAAACGCCCTTCTCCACCCTAAAGAAGCGAACATCGGCGGGTACGTTGGCCAGGAATTGCTGGGTACGTTCGGGGCGGGCGTCGGTGATGAACAACTGGCCGAAGGTACCGTCGCTGATGCGCTCGATGAGCTTACCGATGCGGCCATCGTCGAGTTTGTCGAAAATATCGTCGAGCAACAGAATTGGGCGCGTCTGTTTGTCGGCCAGCAGCAAGTCGAACTGGGCGAGCTTGAGAGCGATCACAAACGTCTTTTGCTGCCCCTGCGACCCAAATCGCTTGAGGGCTACGCCATCGATCAGAAACTCGAAATCGTCGCGGTGAACGCCCATCGTAGTGCGCTGCATGGCTACGTCGCGGCTGCGGTTCTGCACAAACAGATCCTCGAAACCCAGCTTGTTCAGGTCGGAGTCGTACACGATATCGACGGCTTCACGGCCTTCGCTCAGGTACGTATAATGGGCCTGTACACTGGGCAGGAAATCGGCCACAAACCGCTTCCGGCGGTCGAAAATGCGCTGCCCGATGTAGAGCAGGGGCTGGTCGTAGGTGTCGAGCAGATCGTGGTCGACGGCGCGGCGTTCGGCGAAGAGTTTGAGCAGGCTGTTGCGCTGCTTCAGCACATATTGGTACTGGAGGTAATCCTGGAGGTAGTCGATGTCGAGTTGTGAGAGCACGCCGTCGACAAACTGACGGCGGTCCTCGCTGTGTTCGCGCACCAGATCGGTATCGTTGGGGGCCATCAGCACCACCGGGAAGCGGCCAATGTGCTCGCTGATTTTTTCGTAGGGCTTCTTATCGGCCAGAATCACCTTACGTTGCCCCTTTTGCAGGCTGATGGTGATTTGCGTGGGCCGGTCGTGTTTGACGAAGATGCCGTCGAGGATAAAAAAATCTTCGTCGTGCGTAACGCTCAGCGCGTCGATGGTCTGGAACGCACTTTTCGACAGGGCCAGAAAGTAGATGGCGTCGAGCAGGTTGGTCTTGCCGCTGCCATTTGGCCCCACGATCACATTCACCTGATGACTAAACGTGAAGAGAGCATCTTCGTAATTCTTAAAGTTTGTCAGGCTCAGTTTGTCGAGGTGCATGGGGTGCTGATGGGAACGCGGATGAAACGGATGGAAGGGATTGGCCCAGCTTTTTGATGTCTGGTGGATTCGTTCGTCGGCCAGAATAACTAATCTGTGCTAATCCGTTCAATCTGTTTCATCCGCGTTCCCATCTTATTTGTACTTTTGCAGGCAATTTGCCTTATAGCAGCAACAAAGATACATCGCCTTTGTTCTCCCGTTGGCGGGTGGCCGTCATAGGGCAATTACCTCTCTACTTACAGTATACACAATGGCAACTGTCAAAGACAAAGCGTCTGCTACCAAAAGTAACGGCAAGGCACCGGCCAAAACGCGGCACCCCAAAGAGCGTTACCTCTATTGGTACGAGTCGATGCAGCTTCAGCGGAAGTTTGAAGAAAAAGCAGGGCAGCTCTACGGACAGCAGAAGATTAAGGGCTTTTGCCACCTGTACATTGGGCAGGAAGCCTGTTCGTCGGGATCTTACTCGGCCCTGACTAAAGACGATAAGTGGATCACCGCCTACCGCGATCACGGTATTCCGCTCGCGTTGGGTAGCAGCCCCAACGCCGTCATGGCCGAACTGTTTGCCAAGCAAACGGGCTCATCGAAGGGCAAGGGCGGGTCGATGCACATCTTCGACAAGGAAGTGAATTTTGTGGGTGGTCACGGTATCGTGGGTGCGCAGATTCCGATGGGGGCAGGTATCGCCTTCGCCGAGAAATACAACAAAACGGGTAACCTCTGCATCTGTTTCTTCGGCGACGGCGCCGTGCGGCAGGGGGCACTCCACGAGGCGTTCAACATGGCGATGCTGTGGAAACTGCCTGTGATTTTTGTGGTTGAAAACAACGGTTACGCCATGGGTACGTCGGTAGCCCGCACCTCAAACGTGACGGAACTCTACACCATCGGCGAAAGCTACGATATGCCGTCGGAGCCGGTCGATGCGATGAGTGTGGAAGCCGTACACGAGGCCGTGAGCCGCGCTGCTGAGCGCGCCCGTGCCGGTGAGGGCCCTACCTTCCTGGAGTTCCGTACATATCGGTATCGGGGGCACTCGATGTCTGATCCGCAGAAGTACCGCAGCAAAGACGAAGTCGAGCAGTACAAGCAGCGCGACCCGATCGAAAACGTGAAGGCGACGATTCTGAAAGAAGGCTTTGCCACAGAAGAAGAAATCGCCGCGATCGACGCCAACATCAAAGCGCGAGTAGACGAATCGGTGAAGTTTGCCGAAGAGTCGCCCTACCCGCCTGCTGAAGAAGCGTTCAAAGACGTATACATGCAGGCCGATTACCCGTTCCTGATGGAATAGGCAATAGAGGTACAACGTAGAAAGTCCACTGGCCAAGGGGGGATGTTAACTAACATCCCCTTGGCCAGTGGACTTTCTACGTTGTACGGGTGCTTAGTCGCCCAACAGGCCCATCTCGTCTTTTAAATCCACGCCCGATAGTTTGCGGTTGCGCATTTCGGTGAGCAGGTAGAGCAGTTTTTGCGTGGCCAGTTCGTAGGGCATACCATCGGGACGAATGTTGGACACGCAGTTACGCGATTCGTCGGTGAGGCCAGGGCGAGGGGCGTAAGTGAGGTACGCTCCCAGGCTGTCGGGGGAGGAGAGGCCGGGACGTTCGCCTAGCAGGATCAACGTGGCGTTGGCTTTGAGCGCATAGGCAACCTCGTCGGCCACGGCCACACGCCCTTGCTGTACCAGACAGAGCGGCGTTAACGACCAGCCCAGATGCACCAAAGCTGGAACGAGTTGAGTCAGCAGGGGCACCACGTGCGTGTTGATGGCTGTAGCCGACAGCCCATCGGCCACGACGATAGCCAGATCGGGCGGGGTCGCCGGGGTTGGTAGCGTTTGCAGCCGAAGCCACGAGTCGGCATTGAGGCGGCGACCCTGATCGGGACGTTTCAGGTACGTTGGCCGGTCGGGTGCCTGACTTTGCAGCAGCAGGGGTCTGGGCAGAATGCGGTCGAGTTCGGTGAGGAGCCGGCCCGTATCCAGTGTCGAGTAGACGGCATCACGAGCGCGGGCGTGATCGAGTTGGAAATCGAGCAGGGCGTGTGTCGGCAGGCTATGCCCAACCCGGCCCCGGGCAATGCGGGCGGCGGTGTAGGCCTGAAGGAAATGCCATTCATCCATTGAAGTAGCTTGCTGAAGGTAAGGTCAATTGCTGTAGCATCAGGTTGCTTTGTCCTGTAAACTTCAAACAGCGTGCCCTGGCCTACCTACTGAAAAGCCGTTCTTACCTGTGCGGACAGCCCGTAAACGAGTTTACCATTTCCGGTCATCGTAAGACGCTTGGCCTGTCCCGTGTAGCTGGTAGGCAGTGATACAGTATGCTGCAATAGCACCAGATCGGTTATCTGTGGAATCCGTCCGCAGGACCATACTGTTGGATCGGTCCAGTTTCCCGCTTTCACTGTCGATTGCCCGGCTGTGTAAATAGTTTTGGTGGCAACTCCTACCGGCTGGCTACCACTGAAGGCCGTTACAGAATAGATTCCGGCTACGTTGACTACGATCGACTCGCTGCTAGCACCTGTAGACCAACTGTAGCTTGTTCCACCCGCTGCAACGAGAGTAGCGCTACTTCCCGAGCATATTGTTGACGATCCCAAAACCTGTATGCTCACCTCCGGATCAACCTGTCTGATGCGATTATTGTCAGTGTCGGCTATGTATAAGACGCCCGATGGGTCGCCGGCCACATCCGATGGAGCGTTCAGGGCGGCGTTGATAGCGAGGCCGCCATCACCACCTAACCCGGCGGTAGTACCGGCAACGGTATTAATAATGCCCTGAGGTGAGATCTTTCTGATACGGTGATTTGATTTGTCGGCAAAAAAGACCTCGCCTGCCTGATTGACAACCAAGCCTTGCGGTTGAAAAAGCTTAGCGTCCAAGGCAGGGCCACCATCACCACTAAAGCCACCATTGGCACTAGCAGTGCCTGCCACCGTATTGATGATCCCATCGACACCTATCTTTCGGATACGGTGTGTGTTTTCAAACCGAAAACTATACACGTGAGAAAAGTAGACAGTTCCCGCACTGTCGACGGCTACCCTGTAGGGACAGACAGAGGCCTGCGAGGCCGGCCCGCCATCACCGCCACCGCCTCTAGTGGGCCCAGGTGAGCCATTGCCCGCAATCGTGGTAATAAGCCCATTTGGCGTAACCTTACGAATTCTGAAGTTGCCTAAATCAGCGATAAATACGTTGTCATATTTATCGATTGCGATTCCTGCCGGGGCATTCAGGCTCGCATTGGTAGCCGGCCCGCCGTCACCGCTGAATCCGGCAGAATTGTTACCCGCAAACGTTGAGATGATGCCATCGGGCGTTACACGGCGTATCAGATTACCCGTGCAGATATAAATGGTCCCCCGGCTATCCAATGCCACATCATTAGGTCTGTACAGGGCGGCATTCACGGCCAGGCCGCCATCGCCGGTACCCATCGGATTCTCGACGCCATTCCCGGCGATCGTTGAGATGGTGCCGTTGGCGTTTATTTTTCGAAGCCGTTGATTTTCTGTATCAGCAATGTATTTGTTACCCTGACGATCTACTACTACCGCCGCGGGTCTGTTCAATCGGGCCGATACAGCGGGGCCGCCATCGCCGCTAAAGACCAGGGGGCCACCACCGGCAACAGAGTTGATAAGGCCGTTGCCATCTACTCGCCGGACGCGCTTGTTGTAGATGTCGGCAAAATAATAACTCCCGTTCTGGTCAAATGCGAGTCCAAAAGGCCGGTCTAATGCGGCGTTTAGTGCCGGACCACCATCACCGCTAAATCCGTTTGCGCCTGTACCCGCTACAGTAGAGATCGTACCACCCTGACTGATTTTGCGCACTTTGAGGCTATTTGCATCACTAATGTGCAGGTTACCAGCCGGATCAAACGCCAACCCGACCGGCTTATTCAACTGGGCACTCGTAGCTAGGCCGCCATCACCACCACTGCCTTCCACACCTGTCCCAGCAATCGTAGTTATAATGCCATTCAGATCGATTTTCCGAACACGGCTATTGTTGAAATCGGCCACATAGATATTGCCAAATGAGTCAATAGCCACCCCTTGTGGGTAGTTGAACGTGGCATTCAGGGCCGGACCTCCATCGCCTGAACTACCCAGCCCGCCGGTTCCGGCCACTCGGGTGATGGTGCCGTTGGGAGCTATCTTATGAATAGTACGGGCTGCTTCATCCGACACATAAATGGTGCCCAGCCCATCTACCGCCAAGCCAGAAGGAGACGAAAAAGGACCGCCTGTTACAAGCGTGGTAATGGTACCGTTGGGTGCCCGTTTCTGAATAACCCCGCTGATTAATCCGAAGAAGATATTTCCGTTTGTGTCGCTGGCTAGTGACTTGACATAGTAAGACGTTGGTATGTTTGTCGCTATGCCATTCGGATCAACTTTAAGAACGCCATTCCAGCCACTGCCGGCAATGTATAGGTTGTGGTACGAATCGACGGCAACTGCCATTACGCCCGACAAATTCAGGTCTGTAGCCGGACCGCCGTTCGCCACAGGAGTTGATCCGGCTATAGTTCGTATGGTCTGACCTGGCGATGTCGACGCAAAACCAGCAACTAATAAAATGCTGAAGACAACCCAGGCAAAGGGCAGTTTGTGTCTCCGAGGCCCTGCCTGGCGTTCTGGGATTATTGACGATGTACTGTTCATGGTGCGGTATACAATAAAGTGATAAGTCAGGTGGGTACCTACGTTGTGTGGCATTTAGATAACACGCAGGTCGGCGATTGTTAAAGCCCCCTGTGGCTCTGATGAAATGACCGAATCAAGGTGAAGGACGCAGGTGGCTAAACGGCAGATAAAAGTAAATGAAGGTAAATATAAGAGGGTGAGTGTAACCTTATAAGTGACAATGCTTTATTCTACTAAAAGTAGTTGCGGGTACTTAATGAGGTGCTACAAGGCTTTCTGTCTGATGCCAGCTTCATTGGTAATCTTGTACGTTGCCGACTAGCTGTCTGTTGACTGAATCGGGTGCTTTTGCAAGCAGAGATAACAAGCGCGGGTGATAGCTACAATTCGAAAAGCAATGACGCTAAGTAAAGAGCGGGGATGAACCTTCGTTGAGGCAAACAAACATCAAAGTCAATAATAATAGAACTTGGTTAGTAAAGAAGGACGTTTCAGGTCAGTTGGTCGGTCGGGTGCCTGACTTTGCAGCAGCAGGGGACGGGTTGAATATTGGGCGTTTACTAAGATTGGCGTAATGCCATCCCGTACCGACGAAGGAATGCCATTACGCCAATTGTTTATAAAGGCCGTAGCCTAATCGATTAAGTACCGTTGATAACGTTATTTCACAACCCGCAACGTACCCACCATGAACATCGAGTGACCGGGGAAGGTGCAGACGAACTGGTAGTCGCCCGGTTCGGTGGGGGCTGTGAAATAGATGCTCTCCGCCGATTCGGGTTGCAGGATATTCGTATGGTACAACACGTTCGGCGAGTTGGGTACGTAGTTGAGCTTCGCGCCGTTGAGGTTCAGCCTTAGAGCGGCATCGCCCACCGCCGCCGACGTACCCGGCTTCACAATCACGCAGTTGTGGAGCATGTCGTCATTGTTGTTGAAGACCCATTTGATGCGGCTACCCGCTTTCACCTCCACCTGCTCGGTATCGAATTTCAGGCCCGGTTTCGTACCGATACTGATCGTCTGATCGGGGCCGTTGGTCCAGTCGGTGGGCTGCTCGGTGGTGCGCTTGGCCGCTACGGCGGCTACCGTCTTTTTGGTTGGCGTGATGGCTGTACCAGCGACTTTGCCAGCCTTCCCCGTGGCTTTGCTGCTCTTCGTGCTGGCAGCGGGTGTGGTGCTGGCCATCATGGCCGCGTGGTCGTGGGCCATTGGCGCAGCGCTAGCCGAAGCCACCATGCGTGCCGGTACGTTAGCCCGTTCGCCGGGGGCAATGGCGTTGAGCGTGTAGTAGCCTGTGTTGTGCAGCAGCGACAAGCTACCCGTGGCCGATTTGACGCCCTCGGCTTTCACTTCGTGGATATAGCCTTCGCGCAGCGTGGTGTCGGCGACTAGCCGGGCCGAGAGGCCGTCGGCGCTCAGAATGACACCCCGGATGGGTACGGTGCGGGCATCTTCGATGGGGCTGCCGTAGGTGCTGTGATACTTGTACGTGAAGCTGTTGAGGCTGTAGCTCGCCGGATCTTCACCCGTTTTGCGATCGACGGGCATGGTGAAGGCAATCTCGAATCCATCGGGCCGCGAGCTGATCGTCTTCATCTCGAACGGCGTTTTACCCGTCCAGACGAGGCGCTGCACCCCAAACGGCGACTTGCCCGTAGCGGCCCAACCGCGGCTGGTCATACCCACGAACATGGAGCCGTCCTGCCCCCATAGCATCCGCAGAATCCCCGACTGGAAGCCCTCGCGGAACGGGAAACAGGCGCCCTGCCACTTGCCATTTACTTTTTCGAGCGTCATCCGCATGATCTTGCTGTGGCCCTGGTCGCCCACAAACACCTGCCCGGCAAAGGGCCCAAACGCGCCGTTGGTGGTGTCTTCGCGCATGTCGGAGGTCGAGATGCCCATCAGCGTATGCGGGAACCACACGGCAGGCACCTTCAGGTTCTTCACCGTTTTGGCTACCTCGTGCATGGGTTTGCCCGTGCTGGGTACGTCCTCGGGTTTGAGGCTCAGCGGCGAACCTTCTTCACCACTCCAGCGCAGGCCGGCGGGGTTACCCGCAAAGTCGCCTTTCTCGAGGTGCGTTACCCGACCCGACCCGACCCAGTCGCCCTGGTTTTCGGCGTAGAAGATGCTGCCATCGCGTAGGGCCATGAAGCCCGCCGGTGAGCGCAGGCCCGTGGCCCAGGGGGTCATTTCGCCTTTATCGTTCAGCCGCAGCATCCAGCCGCGCCATTTCGAGAGGCTACCGCCTTTCCCGATCCAGTCGACGTTAAGCGTGATCACCATATCGCCATCGGGCAGTGGCAGCGGGCCGTAGCTGTACTGGTGGTAGTTTCCCGAGAGCGGCCACTTGTAAAACGAGCGGTACTCATCGGCAATGTCGTCGCCATCGGTGTCAATCAGCCGGGTCACTTCGCCGCGTTGCGTGGCAAAGAGTTCGCCTTTGTGGGGGCCAACCGTACGGTAGAGCAAGCCGAGCGGCTCGTGGAGACCGGTGGCAAAGCGTTTGAAGGTGGGCTGGCGGCTCCCCTGCATATAGGGGTTACCAATAAACCAGACCTCACCCCGCCGGGTACTTACGGCCAGCCGCCCGTCGGGCAGTGAGGTCATGCCGCCCACTTCGAGCGCGACACCTTCGGGAACGGGCAGGGTCACGATGCGGTAGTAATCGTCTTCGCTGGCTGGTTTCTGCGCCAGCGTTACCGTGTGAATCAGTGAAAGAGCAATCAGCGAAAGCGCGAGCTTTTTCATATAGTTTTGATTGTCAAATCCTTAAACTTACAAGGTTTTTGAAACCTTATAGGGTTAAGAAGAAGTTACCCGATCCGCAGGCCGTTTTCGGCGGGATGGGTGGTTGATAATAAGGTAACAGTATTGTCGGGCGCTACACTGCCCAGCACGAGGCATTCACTCATAAACGGGCCAATCTGCTTCGGCGGAAAATTGACAACCGCCACCACCTGCTGCCCTACGAGAGTTTCGGGCTGGTAAAGCCGGGTAATCTGCGCCGAAGTTCGTTTGGTGCCGATCTCCGGGCCGAAGTCGATGGTGAGCTTGTAGGCGGGTTTGCGGGCCTGCGGAAAGACTTCCGCCGACAGGATTGTCCCGACTCGCATATCGACGCGCTCAAACTCAGACCAGGTGAGGGGCTCCATCTTAAAATTCGAGGGAATAACTAATGGTGGCGTTGCCATTTTTGAGCGCCACAGGCATCACCAGTTCCTGCTTCCCGCCACTCTGCCGAATCGACACGGGCGCTTTGGGGTCAAGGCGCACAAAATAGCTGCGGTCGTCAATGGCATACAGTCCCTTGTCTACTTCCTCAATGTTCTTGCTGGCTGCCAAGCGGCAGTAGAGCGGCGACGAAGATGCACCGTTGATCGTCAGCGTGCGGGCGAGGGCGTTGGCCGAGGCGCGGATTTGATCACGTACTGTCGTGCCAGCCAGCGTGTATTCGGCGGCGGGATTACCCTCTTTGTCGAGCACCAGCCCCGTATACTGCAATACATTGGTGCCCAGGCTATCGGGCCAGGCAGCGGTATTGCTCGCCAGCGGGGCCAGGGCCGTGCGGGGAGCGGGGCGAACCGTCGTACCGGCCGATTGGAGCAACTGCGGTTCGCCGCGTTCGTACCACATTTGCGTTACGTCGGCAAAGTTGCCTTTCCAGGCCATCAGCAGCGCCATCTGGTTCAGATCGACGCTGTAGTGCATGCCCGTCTGACTCCCTACCGACAGAGCGTGGGTCCGTTTAGACACCTCGCCGGGCATCTGCACAAACGACCGGATCAGCGTGGGGCGGGGTTCGGGTTGGGCCAGCATCGTGCTGATGGGCGTTACTTCGGGCAGCGACCCGCTCACGTGCAGCGCCTGGGGGCGCGTGTCGGGCTGGCTGATGAATAACCCTAACCCCGGAGCTGGCCACGAGCGCGCAAAGGCCACCTGTACGTCGTGGGTGCCAGCGGCGAGATTAATCGGCTGCGATACCGGATCGACCAGATCGCGGTAGGTCATCTGAATTACCGGCTTACCGTCGACCCAAACGCCAGCGACACCACCCATTTGCAGGTCGAGGATATAATCGCCGGCCGCAGGTACGTTCAGTTTGCCGTCGAAGAGGATCGTAAAGCGCCCCGACTGCCCGTACGACACGTTGTAGTTGATGCCCGCATCGGTGTCGGTCTTCATGGGTTTCTGGTTGTCGAGTTCGGCCCGGTTTTCAAAGCTACCCTTGTATAGCTTGTAGGTCACGGGACCCGCCCAGCTGGCTACGGAGCGGTCGGCGAGGGGGCGAACCACCACGTTGCGTACCGTGGCCGACCCACTGGCGACCGTTAGCTGCACGGGTTGGCCACTCGCTTTACCGGCAATCAGGTTGGCGCCTTCCTGCACCGTTACGCCGTTGATCAGCAATTTATTGAGCATGGGGGGCATGCCTTTGCGGGCTGCCTGGTAACTCAGCGATACCGTTTGCCACAGGCCGGGCAGTTTACCCACCTTACTGTTTTGGAGGGGAATTGCCTGTCCGTTCGACAGGGTGAGCATGGGGTTGGCGCCGTTCGTCGGCATCCAGTCGAATTGCAGCAGAAAATCGGCAGACTGCGTGGTCAGTACGAGCGGTTTACTGGCCTCAACAGACTGCGTTTGAGCCCATGTAGGGGTTGCCAGCAGGCACACGCAGGCCCAGAAAGCGCCAGCCGCAATAAATGATTTATTGATCATGAAAGTTAGGTACGTTCGGAAAAGCCGCATTGGCTTCCGGTTGCTATTAAATTAAAAGCAGGGAGGGGGTGAAGTTTCCTATCGAAGCTGGCATTAAATGCATGAAATTAACGTGTTACCGGCTCGCTACCGTTACGGGCTCACGTTTTCCATTGATAAACGACGACGTAGCCAGATACCGGCTGTCGGGATAATACACAAACAGCGTGGCCCCGCCTTCTACAGTCTTGATGATGGGCGTCGAGAGGGCGTCGGGCACGGCGGGGCATCCCTGGCTTCGCCCCAGCATACCCGTGTAACGGATGGTGTCTTCGCATACGTAGGCAGCACCGTGCAAGACAATGTTTCGGTCAAACACACGGTCGTTGATGCCCGGCTCCAGCCCTTTTAGTTTCAGCGACAACCCGTGTTTGCCCCAGTAACGGCCCATCGTTCGGTAAAAACCCAGACTCGACTGCATCGACGACGCTACGTTGGAAAACTGGCGGGGCCGCAACGTACCTGACCCCTGCCCGTGCGCCACGTAGGTTTGGAACAGCAGTTTCCGGTTCGCTACGTCGATCACGTACAGCCGTTTGTTGACGGAAGGCTGCGTCATATCGGCCAGCAGCAACAGCGGTTTGGGCTTGTTTACGTACTGCATGCCGGTCACGCCCAACTCATACGCCCGCCGATTCAGGCCCAGTAGTTCCAGGTCGAGATCGTCGTACAGGTGCATGCGCGGATCGGCCGAGGTCGTGCAGGTACGTGTCGGTTTCGCGGTTGTTTCAGGCTGGCGCAGCGGGGCTGTCCCACAGCAGAATAAGGCTAGAATGGGCAGTAGAAAAAGTTTCATACAACTACGGTCGGCTTTACTGGTTAAAGATAAGAATTACTACCCCACCCCCGGCCCCTCCCCTTAAAAAAGGGGAGGGGGGAGCTCCGCTGCGTTGATCCTTCGGAGAAGGCGAAGCCAAAACTCCCTTCCCCTGCTTTCAGGGGAGGGGCTGGGGGTGGGGTCACACCACGTTATGTATAATCCTGTTTCGACCTACCGCATGCAATTGCATGCCGGCTTTACCTTTGCTGACCTGCAACAGCAGCTCGACTATTTGCACCAACTGGGCGTAACCACCATCTATGCTGCGCCGACTCTCGCCGCCACGCCTGGCAGTACGCACGGCTACGATGGCATCGACCCGCAGCGGATCAATCCCGAAATCGGCACGGTGGCTCAACTTCGTGACCTGAGCCGCTGGCTCCGCGACCGGGGTATGGGTTGGGTGCAGGACATTGTGCCGAATCACCTCGCCTACCATCCCGCCAACCCCTGGGTGACGGATGTGCTGGAAAAAGGACAGCAGTCGGTCTACGCGGGCTATTTCGATATTCCCGGCACCAATGAGCTGTTTAGCGGCACGCTGATGGCGCCGTTTCTGGGTAAACCGCTCAAAGACATTATTGCCGGGGGTGAGTTGCAGGTCGCCTACCAGCATCAGCGACTGGTGCTCGCCTACTACGAAAACCATTTTCCGCTGGCACCGCACACCTATGCGCACGTGCTGACCACGCCCGTCGGTACGACGGTTGAGCCGGCCAATGTACCGGCAGCGCTCGCCCAATGGCTCGATCAGATCGACGGGTTGTACGTACCTGAGCCGACGCACCCAACCGTTTTCGAAGGCAATGTAGCCACGCAGGGGCAGCACGCGCAGCCCGAAGCTCGCCGCGCCCACTCGACGGCCGAGGAGCATACTACCGCCGCCGCAGCCTGGGACGCCGCCCGGCTGGAACTGGCCGCACTGATGGACGACAACGCCGAGGTACGTGCCTACGTCGACTATCGGTTGGCGACCATCAACCAATCGGTCGATGAACTGCACGCGCTCACCGAGGATCAGCACTACCGGCTGTGCGATGGCGACGAAACACGGCGGCGCATCAACTTCCGGCGGTTTTTCACGGTCAACGGCCTATTATGTCTGGCGGTGGAACGCCCCGAAGTGTTCGAGCATGTCCACTCACTTATTCAGGAACTGGTCGACGACGGCACCTTTCAGGGCCTGCGCGTCGATCACGTCGATGGCCTGTTCGACCCCGCCGGTTACCTCGACAACCTGCGCCGGGCGATGGGCGACGATCCGTATATCGTGGTCGAAAAGATTCTGGAACCGGGCGAAAACCTGCCTAACTGGCCCATTCAGGGGAGCAGTGGGTACGACTACCTGGCGCTGGTGAACAACGTACTGACCGACGCAACGAGTGAGGCGGCGTTTACCAAGTTTTACCAGCAACTGGTGGGCAACGCCACGTCGGTACACGATCAGATGCTCAGCCGGAAAGCCTATATTCTGTATCATGATATGGGTGGCGAACTGGCCAACCTGTACAAGCTCTTCTACAACCAGCAGTTGGTATCAACCGAGCGCATGGCGACGATCAACGACACGATGTTTTTGCTGACGCTGGCCGAATTGCTGGTGCAATGCCCCGTGTATCGGTTCTATGGCAACCAGTTTCCGCTGTCGGCCGACGAAGCCGGGGCCGTGCGTCAATTGCTGACTGCTGTGCGCGAGCGGACCGTCGAGTTTGGTGCGTCGGTCGATTTGCTGGACGAAATCTGGCTGCAAAAACCGCTCGAAGGCGATGCGGAGTACAACGCCCGCGCCCTGCGGTTCTACCAGCGGTGCATGCAATTCACGGGGCCGCTGATGGCGAAAGGCGTGGAGGATACACTGCTCTACACTTATTTCCGATTCATCGGTCATAACGAAGTGGGCGATTCGGCGGAGGCGTTTGGTATGGATGTCGACGCCTTTCACCGAGCCATGCAGGACCGGCAGGCGCAATGGCCGCTGGCGATGAACGGCACCTCGACCCACGATACCAAACGGGGCGAAGACGTACGCGCCCGCCTCAATGTGCTGACGGCGCTAGGCGACGAATGGCCTCAAACGGCCCAACGCTGGCTCGACCAGACCGCCGCGAACCGACCCGCCAACCAACCTGACCCCAACGATGCGTATTTCATCCTGCAAACGCTGGTGGGTGCTTATCCGTATGAGGAAGGCTCAACCGCCTGGGACGACGAAGACGACTTCCCGCGTCGGCTGCACGATTACGTCACGAAGTCGTTTCAGGAGGCCAAGCGGCACACAAGTTGGGTCAAGCCCAACCGCGGTTATATGGACGCCTGCTATGCCTACATCGATAGCCTGCTCGACAAAAATGGTGCGTTCTGGCCCGAATTTGCCCGGTTCTTCGACCGCATTGCCGATTTCGGGATTGTCAATTCACTGGCGCAGGTGCTGCTGAAATTCACGACGCCCGGTATGCCCGACGTCTATCAGGGCTGCGAACTGTTCGATATGAGTCTCGTAGATCCCGACAACCGGCGGGCGGTCAACTATGAACAACGTACCCAGATGCTGAACGCGCTTCAGGGCGAGGGAGCGCCTCAGCCCGATGCCCTCTGGGAAAGCCGCCGTACAGGGCAGATCAAACTCTGGCTGACGCACAAGCTACTGACCGAACGCCGCGAAAATCCGGATTTTTGGGCCTCGGCTGGGTACGTTCCCCTCACCGTGGAGGGTACGTATCGCGAGTATGTACTGGCGTTCGCCCGCCAAACCGACACGGCTGGGTACGTTGTCGTCGTGCCACTGCACCTGGCCCGCCTGGCCAACCAAACCGGCACGGCTGATCCACTTGCGCTCGACTGGCAGGATACGCGAGTAACGCTTCCCGACAACAGCAAATGGACGGATGCGTTAAGCAGTAAACCCGTCAGCAGCCCGTCGATACAACTAACCGACCTGTTCGCGGGTAGCTTACCGCTGGCCCTGTTGAAACAGGGGTAATGGTTGAGTAGTACGATTGATCCCGAAGGGTATAAAAAGGCAGGCTACAACAGGGCGTGATAGCCTGCCTTTTTATACCCTTCGCTGCATGTAGGCAATGCCCGCTTAGTACGAGTAGTCTGGCGTTGGCAGGATGCTTTTTGGGGCAACCTCATTCACGCCTATGCCCCGACGTTACCCTTACTGGCTATTAGCCGGCCTGCTGTTTCTTGGTTTTGGAAAAACCGTTTACGGCCAACCCGTTGGTCAGTTGCCATTATGGCCGGGCGAGAAGCCCGTCGAAGGCGATTGGCTGGTGAAGTCGATACGTGCATCGGCGCAGGTCTACCGCTCTGCCGACGGCAACGACCTGTACCTCAGCAACGGGCTGCTACTGCGCCGGTTTCGGATCGCGCCCAACGTGGCTACGGTGTCGCTAAAACATCTGGGAACGGGCGAACAGTTTGTGCGCTCGGTACGCCCCGAGGCCCGACTGACCATTAACGGCCAATCGTACGCTGTGGGTGGGCTGTATGGACAATCGCTGCACGCTTACCTGCGTGAAGACTGGATTCCGACGCTGACCGCCAACGCCGCCGATTTCCAGCTTCAGCAGGTACAGGTTACTGAGCTAAAACCTTACCTGAACTGGAAACCCCGTTTCTGGGCGTTGAACCCGAATCAGCCCACCGGCAAAACGCTGTCGTTTACTTATACGCATGCTAACCTGCCGGGTGTAAGCGTGACGGTGCATTACGGTCTGTATGACGGCCTGCCCCTGGTGGCCAAGTGGTTGACAATCGAGAATCGGGGCAACACGACGCTGACGCTCGATGGTGTGGTCAACGAAATACTGGCCGTGCCGGAAGAAGAATCGGCGGTGGTGGGCCGACCCGATCAGATGAAGACGCCCGCCCGATTATATGTTGAGAGCAACTACGCGTTCAACAACGCCATGAAGGCAAACCTGTCGGATCAGACAACGCACTGGAAAACCGACAGCCTGTACCGCTCGCAGGTCAATTATGAGTATCAGACGCCCTGCCTGCTGGAAGTGCACCCGCCCATCGGGCCGGGCGTGTCGCTGTCTCCGGGCGAGACCTACACCTCCATACGTACCCACGAACTACTGCTCGACTCATACGACCGCGAACGCAATGGATTGGCGCAACGGCGTATGTACCGCACCATTGTCCCGTGGGCCACTGAGAATCCCATTTTCATGCACCTCATCAGCACCAACCCGGCGCAGGTACGTGCTATGGTCGATCAGTGCGCCGCCACCGGTTACGAGATGATCATCCTGAGCTTTGGCAGCGGGCTCAACATGGAAGATACGTCGGCCGTCAATATTCAGAAGTTCAAAAAGCTGGTCGATTACGCCCATAGTAAGGGCATCCGGCTGGGTGGGTACTCGCTCTTCAGCAGCCGCCGGATCAGCGATGCCGACGACGTTATCGATCCGAAAACCGGCCTACCCGACAAAGGGGCGCAGTTTGGGGCCGCAGCCTGTCTGGGTAGCCCGTGGGGCATTGCCTACCTGCAAAAGCTGAAAACGTTTATCACGGAAACCGGCTTCGATGTGCTCGAACACGACGGTCCCTACCCCGGCGATGTGTGCGCGTCGACCAGCCACCCCGGCCATAAAGGCCTCGCCGATAGCCAATGGCAGCAGCTAGACATGCAGAAGAGCTTTTACCGCTGGCTCAACGAACGCGGCGTATATATCAACGCGCCCGACTGGTATTTTCTGGATGGCACGCATAAAATCGCGATGGGCTACCGGGAGGTTAATTTCTCGCTGCCCCGCGCCGAGCAGATCGTTCACGGGCGGCAGCATATTTTCGATGGAACCTGGGAAAAGACGCCCTCGATGGGCTGGATGTTTGTCCCCTTGACCCAATATCAGGGCGGTGGCAGTGCGGCAACTATCGAACCGCTGTCGGAACACCTCGCCGACTACAAGGCGCTGATGTTACAGAACTATGGTACGGGCGCGCAGGCCTGCTACCGGGGGCCACGCCTGTACGATACCGACGCGACCAAAACGGCCGTCAGGCAGGTCATCGACTGGTATAAAACGTACCGCGCCATCCTCAACTCCGACCTGATTCACCTGCGCCGCCCCGACGGTCGCGACTGGGACGGGATGTTGCACGTGAACCCACGGTTGCCACAAAAAGGGCTGGCTGTGCTGTTTAATCCGTTGAAAGAGCCCATTCGCCGCACTATTCGGTTGCCCCTTTATTACGCCGGCCTGATCGACTCCGCCCGGATTCGCGTTGGCGAGGGCAAGCCCCAACTCTATCGCCTTAACCGTCAACGCGAAGCGACCCTCACCGTCGACATCGCCCCCGAAAGCATGCTATGGCTGGTTGTCGAGTAGGGCTGATAGCTACGAAAGTTTATCCAACACAGCCTTCACAAACCAACCTGGTGTAGAGTCTGTCTGTAGTTGTATTGAGGTGCCCTCCGTAACCTCGGCTACCCAAACCCTTGATGAGCCGGAGTTATCAAATATGTACGCCCTGTTTGTTAGGCGAATGGCATCAAGGAGCAGATTCAGCGATCGATGATACCGTTCAATTACTTTGTCAGTAGGAACTGGATGCCCGCCTGTACGCACTCGATGCTGAATACGGGCAACGTTGATTAGAGGGTCTTCTGTTGCGACGTAATACAGGTACGTGCGAAACCCTTCCTGCTGCGCCTTTTGTAGCGTTTGCAGTTTGTCGGCCGACGACATCACCGTCTCAAATGTGAAGGAGTGCCCAGTCTGAATAAGTTTTTGGCGCAGGAAGTCGGTTAGTATAGCACTGGTATACGAATTAAATCGCTCAGCGACGAAATAGATCCGCCCAGCAGCCTCATCTACACCTACGACGCTACTTTGCTGCTGTCCAGCTTTTCTGGTCAGTGGATGCGCGTCGAAAAAGCTGACAATTTCCTGCTCTTCTACCGATAAGCTTACACCAGCCAGATCATAAAAGCCATCCTGCCTCACCAGCCGTTCAATCTCATCTGGATTCAGGTACGTTCCTAAAAAAGAGGCCGGAATGTCTGTTTTTACAGTACTCTTTCCCGATCCGTTAGGACCAGCAAACATGCGCAGACGCCTAGTCATGTCTCGGGATAATAAACTGCCGCTGCACGATATGTTGAGGTTTTTCGATTGTTTTTAAAACCTTCCGGGTGCCATCAGGGCTCACCTCAACTATTAGTCCGTCTTCGGCCACTACAGCATGATCGCCCGAAGCCAGCGTCTGCCAAAATGCCCTTCGGGTAGCCAATTCAGCTAGTTCAGGAATTTGTTGTTCCAAAAAGTCTAGTTCATCGTCTGATAGTATCATGGCTGTAGAAAATTACTGTTGATTGTAACAAGTTAAGCAAAATCACAGGCAATCCACATCAATCACGATGCTGACCTGACGGAGGCCTTTGTCGGTGAGGATGTCGGTGATGCGCTCCTGAATAAAGGCTTTGACGGCCTTGACGTTGATCTTGTCTTTTTCGAGCTTGACCAGAATGTCGTAGAGAAACTGGTTGCGGATGCGTTCGACCAGTGGCTCTTCGGGCCCCAGCACGCGCTCATCGCCCAGCTTTTCAGCCAGTTCGGCGCGAAGGCGGTCGGCGGCGCGTTTGCTGATGCGTTGATCGGTGTGGCGCACGGTGAGTTTGATGAGTCGGGAGAAAGGCGGGTAGTTGAAATCGCGCCGTTCCACGATCTCGTCTTCATAGAGACCGAAGTAATCGTTGTCGATCACTTTTTGCAGCACCGGCTGCGTGGGGTTGCCGGTTTGAATCAGTACCCGCCCCTGCCGGTCGGCCCGGCGCCCGGCCCGACCCGACACCTGCGTGATCATCTGAAACGCCCGCTCGGTCGCCCTGAATTCGGGGAAGTGGATAATCCGGTCGGCGTCGAAAATACCCACGAGACTCACGTTGTCGAAGTCGAGTCCCTTGGTGATCATCTGCGTCCCGACCAGAATATCGACCTTACCCGCCTCAAACTCGCTGATAATCTGCTGATAGGCGTTTTTGGCGCGGGTGGTGTCGAGGTCCATGCGCTGAATGCGGGCCTCGGGAAACATGATCTGCAACTGATCTTCGAGTTTCTCAGTGCCATAGCCTACCGTCTTCACCTTCGTGGAGCCACAGGTGGGGCACACCTTGGGCACGGCTTCTTTGTGGCCGCAGTAATGGCAGCGCAGTTCAGCGGCCCGCATGTGGTAGGTCAGGCTGACGGCGCAGTTGAGGCACTGACTCGTCCATTCGCAGTCTTCACATTGCAGGTAGGGCGAGTAACCGCGCCGATTCTGAAACAGAATGCTCTGCTGTTTCCGCTCCAGATTGTCGGCCAGGGCTTCATACAATACCGACGAAAACTCGTTCTTCATCGTCTTCTGCTTCCGTTCGCGCTTCACATCGACCAGCGCGATAAACGGCAGATTGGCGTCGCCATACCGCTGAAACAGTTCGACATGCCCGTAACGCCCCTGCTTGGCCTGGTAGTAGGTCTCGATGCTGGGCGTGGCCGAGCCGAGTAACACTTTGGCCTGCTGCCACTGCGCCATCATCATGGCCACGTCGCGGGCGTGGTAGCGCGGAGCCGGGTCGTGCTGTTTGTAAGAGGTTTCGTGCTCTTCGTCTACGATCACCAGGCCGAGGTTGTCGAACGGCAAAAACACCGCTGATCGCACGCCCACCACAAACTGAAACTGCCCCGACACGATGCCTTTCCAGACTTCCACGCGTTCGTTGTCGGAAAATTTGGAGTGGTAAATGCCCATTTTATCGCCAAACACTTTTTGCAGGCGCACCACAATCTGGGTCGTCAGCGCGATTTCGGGCAGCAGATACAGCACCTGCGAGCCGCTCGCCAGCACCTTCTGCACTAGATCGATGTAGACTTCAGTTTTGCCGCTGCCCGTGATGCCGTGAAACAGCACGATGTCTTTTTCGCTAAACTGCGCCATGATGCTGTCGGCGGCGGTTTGCTGGGCGGGCGTCAGCTTGATTTCTTTCTGCGGCGAAAACGTATCGGCAAAACGCGGCTGGATGACCTCGAACGTCAGGAATACTTCGTTCTTGATCAACGTACCCAGCGACGATTGTGACAGTTCGTCGTCCTGATTCAGGATGGTTTTGTCGAGCCCGTTCTTATTGAGTGCCGGGTTGCGTTGCATGGGTACGTGCCGCAGGTAACGCATGACCACTTCCTGTTGCTTCGGGAGTTTGTCGAGCCGTTGCAGCAGCGCCAGCAATTGTTCAGGCTGCTCGTAGTTGGGGTGCAGTTTTACTTTGCGTACCATCTTGGGTACGTATTTTTCTTTCACCTCGTCGAACACAATGACCGCCCGCTTGTCGACCAGCGATTTGATCAGCGTGGGTACGTTCACCTCACCAGCCAGCCGACCCAGCTCTTCGTAACTCAGCGACGGATGCTTTTTCAGTTGCTCAAGCAGCGCCGACTCCTGTTCATTGAGCAGTTCAGGATAATCGAAATCGGGGTTGAACTGCACCTTCGACTGGCTCGTGATCTTCAGACCCGACGGCAACGCCACGTTGAGCACTTCACCGATGCAACACATATAGTAGGTTGACATCCAGTCGAATAGCTGCAACTGATAGCCCGTAACAAGCGGGTATTCGTCGAGCAGTTCGAGGATGTAACGAGCCTGGTAGTTCTGGGGTGGCTGGTTGTGCAGCTTGGCTACCACGGCCGTGATGACCCGGCTTTTCCCGAAGGGCACAATCACCCGCGCGCCCACCTTGATCGCCTCGGCCATATCCCGTTTGACCCGGTACGTAAACAAACGTGGCACGGGGATCGGCAGAATCAGATCGGCAAAGACGGTGATTTCTTCGGTAGTCGAGTAGGAAAATAGTGTATTTGTTGCCGTTTCACTCATGAGAAAGTCACTTCCAGTAAATATACTCGATGCTACTGGCCAAACTGGCAAGGGATTTGATACAAGTGCACATACCCCCAGCCCATAAAGATACGCCGACCAGCGCCTGATTTTGCCTGTAACGCCAATCGACGCTGAATCGATCGACCTATCTGCCTAAGTACAGCCTATTTACATAGTACAGCCTCACATGAAAAACGAGTACGCAACCGTCCGCTGGGGGATGGCCTTGCGAAGTTGGCTAGTCATTTTGCTCCTGATAGCTAGCTTCCCGGTTTGGGCGCAGGTCGCCGCAAGTACTTCACACACAAGCAACGTCGCCGCCCGTCTGGCAGGATGCCCAACCCTGACGACGCCTGTCAACACGCTATCGGTATGCGCCGGTGGCGTCCTGCCCGGTCTGCAACTGGTTACCACCAACACGGCTCCCACCGATAGTCTGCGGCTGGTTTATTTTAGCAGCCCCCAGTCGGGCACGGCTATGTATACGGGCGGCACCCCGCTGGGCGGCAGTCCGCCAGGTACGTATGCACTTACCAATCCATCGGGCAGCACCGTTACGGCATCGCTGGCCAGCCTGCCAACAACCAACACCACGGGGGCGACCATCGTTTATTACGTCTACGGGTTGCTTTATCCTACCCCCGATGATCTGACCTGCCGTGTATCCACCCAGACGACCGTTACGGTTTTTCCGAGTGTCTCTATGGAGATGACGCCTCACTCGACAACCCTGACCTGCACCGACCACCATGTCACGCTGAGCCTGACCAACCCCACACCGGGCACCACCTATTCGTGGTGGCGTACTGGTAGCCCAACCCCAACTAATGGCACGTCCATAACGGTGAGTCAACCCGGTACCTACACGCTTACTGGCCGCCTCGGTAGCTGCTGGGGTACCGCTACTACGGCAACGGTCGCCAGCGATCAGCGTCCGGGTGTCGTGTCGGTCAATCAGGGGGCGCTGAGCTGCAACACCCCGACGGTTACCCTAACGGCTACCATCACGGGTCGTTACAGTTCTGTTCTGTGGACAGGCCCCTGGGGCACAGCGGGCGAAGGCACTACGCTCACCGTCAGCGCACCGGGGATTTACCGGGCCATCGTTACGTTTGCCAACGGCTGTGTCGATGCGTCGAATCCCGCCCGTGTGCTTCAAAGTCCCGTGCCGCCGCCACTGATTGCCGCGCAGGGTGGGGCTATGCCCTGCAAAACGTGTTCGGTGATGCTGTCGGTAGAAACCGACGCCACCACGCCGCTATTCGTGTGGATGGGCCCCGACGGCTTTACCAGCACCGATCCTTCTCCGATTGTGTCGAAAGAAGGAAGCTACACCATTGTGGTAAAAGACCTGGAAACGGGCTGCGAAGCCTACGACATTGTGGTGGTTGAAGCGCCTACCAACGACCCTTGTCCGCAACCTTTCCTGGATACACCCGATGCGCTTACCCTCTGCGCTGGCGATTTGCTACCCGACGTACGGGTGCTGCTCAACCAGGTGAATTCGGGCGATCAGGTGGCGTTTGTGTTGTTCGATACGCCGCAAAGTAGCAGTAGTCTCTACACAGGTGGCACCCGGCTGGCGACTATCACGCCCGACGTTGATCTGGTGGCGACTTTGCCGGGCAATACGCTGCCGCCCCTTCAGAATCATGGTTTGGTCGAACAAACGCGCTATCTCTACGCCCTGCTCCTGCCGCAACCCGGTATCGTCGATGGGTGCAGCCCCGCTCTGGTGACCATCACCATCGGCCCCGGCGGATGCGCGCCAATCACCTTCCGGCGTATAAAGTGACTGTACGATGTACTGTGTACAATGCACGATGTACAATGTACACAGTACGATGTATAATGCACAGTTAGGCGTGGCAACACCCATTGTACATTATACATTGTGCATTGTACATTACACATCGTGCATTGTACATTCCTTACCCCTCGACCTTTCCGCGCTGATTTTGCGTTAGCCTTATATCCATCTGAGCGTAATACAGCCGATATGAATACAAGCGAACACCCTTACGATGTCATCATTGTGGGTGGTGGCCCCTGCGGACTGGCAGCGGGCATTGAAGCCGCCAAGAGCGGCCTGACCCACCTTATTCTGGAAAAAGGCAGCATTACCGAGTCGATTCGGCGGTATCCGAAACTGATGCGCTTTTTCTCGACGGCCGAAAACATTGAAATCGGCGGAATTCCGTTCCCGATTTCGGGCGTGAAGGCCAACCGCAACGAAGCGTTGCAGTATTACCGCAAAGTAGCGGCCTATTTCAAGCTGAATACGAAGGTGTTCACGGAAGTCCAGAAGGTGCACAAACAGGGGGATCTGTTCATTATCACGACCACCACCGGCGACACGTTTCAGGCTTATAAAGTCATTCTGGCAACGGGCTATTTCGATAAGCCGCGTTGGCTGGGTATCCCCGGTGAAGAGCAGGCGCACGTCAGCCATTATTACGACGAACCCTTCCAGTACTCGTTTACGAAGGTGGTGATTGTGGGGGCCGCCAACTCGGCCGTTGAAGCAGCGCTCGAATTGTACCGCCACAACGTAGACGTGACGGTAGTGCACCGGGGCGAAGATTTTAAGCCGACGGTGAAATACTGGCTCATTCCCGACGTGAAAAACCGGGTGAAAGAGGGCAAGATCAAAACCGCCTTCGATAGCTGCGTAACGCGTATCGGGCCCGACTACGTCCGGATGCACAACCTGAAAACAGGCGAAACCCAGACGATTCCCGCCGATTTTGTACTCATGCTGACGGGCTACACCCCCGATGCCGAGCTACTAACCCGTTGCGGCGTTGACCTTGATCCCGAGACGCAGATTCCGGTATACGACCGGCAGACGTTCGAGACCAACGTACCTGGGCTGTATGTCTGCGGTACGGTCATGGCAGGTATTTACACCGAAAAAGTGTTTATCGAAAACGGCCGCGAACACGCCATCGCCATCATCGACCACATCGCTGGCCGCGAAGAAATTCACAAAGTCAACGAGCTCATTCAGCGAATTTGAAATCAGTTCAAGGTTCAAGTAGTTCAAAGTCCAAGGTTGGCTCACACTTGAGTAAGACGCGTGAGCCAACCTTGGACTTTGAACTACTTGAACCTTGAACTGATTTCCTACCCATTCCACCGGGCTTTGGTGCCTCGGGTGTCGTAGTGGACAAAGGTGTTGTAAAGGCCCAGGCCGCCCTGTTGCATTTTACCGGCGGCGATGAGGCGTTCGATCGTCGCGTGTACGTCGGGGGGTGTCATGTCACGTACCTGAATGTCGGCGGCCTGCCCGCACATGTGGCGACTTTGGCTCTTGCCGCCCACGCTGGCGTTTTGCCCCGGCGACCGGTACCCCGACACCACCTTGATAGGTACGCCCACTTCGGCCCGTAGCACTTCCAGTTGATTCATCAGGTTTTGCACGTTGCCCAGAATACTGGTGGGGATAGCTACGCCGTCGTGCGACTCGAACTCACCCTGACTGAAATGCGCCGAACTGGCCGACGACGCCGTGTTGATGGGGCAATAGGCCGGTACGGTCGCCGACGCCGAAAACGACATGCCGCCATCTTCGCGCTCGCCGCTTTCGATATCGTCGAGCACAGCATCGCCGAACGCCCCGCCGTAGCCATTCATGCGCCAGCTGTTTGTGGTGCTGTAGCTCCCCGACGAGAACAGATTACCCTCGGCTTCGCGCCGACGCACCAGACCGGGCAGCACTTTGCCGCCGCCATTGACCCACCGTTTCATTTCGGTAGGAACAGCCGCGTAGTCGCCCGTATTCAGTTTTTTCAGCAGCGTCGAGCTTTGGAAAGCACCAGTCCCTACGTTGTAGCTGAAGCTCACCAGCGAATCGAACTGCGCCTGATTGAGCGTCACTTTTACGTTGGTGTTCACCGATGTTTCAAAGCTGCGAAGCGAATCGCGGAGGAGTTCGGTCCCGCGGGCTTCGGTGATGCCCGCCCGGAATTCGGCCGACTCGCTGCCGTTGCAATTGCCCCGGTGTACCAGATGCCCGTAGCCGATGGTGCAGTGACCAGCGGGGTCGTTATACAGCGATGAACTGAACCCTTCAAACTGCTTCACAAAGTCGACACCGGCCGACGAAACGCTCAGATTATTGACGCTAAAGGCACGGTTATAGCCCACCGGCGAGATGTCGCGCCAGAGCGATTGGGCTGCGGTCTGTCCTTGCTTAGCCTGCACGTAGCGGTCGCGGAAGGCCGTATCGACTGCCTGCCGTACGGAAGCCGGAATCCGGCCGTCGACCTCGTTGTTACCCACGATTAGCTGGTCGGCCACCTGCCCGTAGGCATCGAACCAGGCGGCACCATCACCCGAAGGTGCGGGTACGTTGCCTGCCGCGCCAATCTGCTGCAGGGTGTAATAGGCCGCTTCAGCCAGTACGTTATAGGCACGAACAACGGCCTCGGGCGCTACGCATTCCTGAAACAGCACACTTGCCAGGCGGTTGGCCACATAGAGCCGGTACTGGATTTTCTGCTGTTCATCGGCGGGGTTGCGGGGCGGCGGTGTATAGGGTCGGGTGTGGGCACAACCGGCAATGAATTTGGCGGTCGAATAAGGCTGGCGGCTGGTAATGAAGCGGCTCTGGCTGGTGGCCAGTCGCCGGTTGGTTTGTTGAAAGCGGCTTTGCATGGTCATGGCGATCAGGAGTTTAGAACGTTTTGAGGTGCCCCACGTAGTTGAGCATTCCGTCGAAGAACAGCCGGACAACCTCCTGCGGCGAACTCCACGAAGGCTGTACGGTACTGATGCTGAGTTGGGCAGCCTGTAGGGCTTTGAAGACCAGTTCCGAACAGAAAAACTGGTTATTCTCGTCGGTGCCGGGCCGCAGTTGCCGGGCGTGTTGCAGACAGGCCGTACGAAGTGGGCCGGGGAGTGAATCGCAGTAGGTAGCCAGCAGTTGCGAAGGTGCCGCCTGAATCATGCCCCAATAATCGAAGGCGTGGGGCGTCCGTAGCGCACTGTTCAGGAACGTGATCACCTTGGCGGCATTGACGGCAGTCATCTGCGGATGGCGGTAGGCCACGGCCAGCGTCGAGCCGTCGAGCAGGTCGCTGAGCGGCCATTGCTCCACACCCGCTTCGGTGGCATGAATTATCTGGGGAATGCCGCCGGGGCCATCGCCTACATAGATCGACACGTGGCTCACCTCCGACCCCGTCACAGATCGGATCGCTCGCGAAATGCGGTCGTCGCGGGTAGTGGAAATAATCAGATCGCCGGGGTTGAGCGCCGACGGAGCAATGGATCGCCCACCCACGCCCGGGTCGAGCGGGATAGGCTCCGACGTGGCCTTGCTGACGGGCGGAACGGCCACCGTCATCAGATCGAGGTCGCGCAGGAAATCGGTGGGGCTGGGTTCGACCCAGTTGGTGGGTTGAGGGCGTGGGGTAGGGGGCGTGGGTGTTGCTCTGGCAACAGGTTGGGCGGGTGGTGGCACGCTGGCTTCCCGGTCGAAGGCATCGAACCGCTGGGCCAGGTCAAACGAACCGAGGTTGTAGGCATTGGCATAGGTCATGCTTTGGGCAATCCGGTCGAAAATAGCGTGCGGATTGTCGGCCTCGGTGGGGAGCGGTTGTGGGGGTGTTGTTGCTTGGGCTGGGTACGTTGCCGTTGAGGCCGTTCGGCTCGACGTGGTCGTTTTTTCGGGTTGCGCCGCGCCCGACAGGATGGCCTGCATATCGGCAAAGAATTGCTGATCGGCATCGTCGCCTGTTTGGCTGGCTGCCTGCGCCATGTCAGACAGCGCCGCCAGTACGTCGCCCGGTTTGTTGCTCTGGACAGCGGGCGTTGGCGGGGCAGCCTGGGGAGCCGGTTGCTGATGCGGCGGCTGGTTCCGTGCAGCATCGGCGCATTCCTGACAGCAACTGCCGTCGTGGGCATGCGCTGGTTTGGCGACCGGCGTCGGTGCGATTGCCTCGAAGGCTTCTACTTCGGCCAGACCTGATAAATCGGCGGTGTAAAACCCGGTAGCGTTGGCAGTCGGCATCGATCCGTAGCGTTCGGCAGCACCCACAACTTCATATTCGACAAAAGGCGGTTCGGCGGCCGTAGCGACGGTGTATTCGTCGTGCGCTGGGTACGTTACCTCGTGCCGGTACGACAGCATCACGTTTACGCCGGTGTCGAAATGCCCTGATTCTACCCGGCTGATCACCGGAACAGCCTTGGGCGTAGCGGCGTAATGGCCCGCAATGTATCGGCGGTACTCGTCGTGCAGGCTTTGGCGACGACTGGGGCGGGGGGGGCGGCGAGATAAGGTCATGGCTGGTTGAGGGTTAACCGGATGATCGAATACGGATCGAGCGTTACCACCACGTCGTTGGCGCCCGCGCGCAACGTCTGGCGGTCGAGGGTCAGGTGCAGCTCGCGGGGCGTTGACGTGGCCACGCTAACAAGCCGGTTGTTGATGGCTGCTACAGGTGGAAACTGCCGGTTTACGGCCAGATGCTCACCCGTCAGCACAAGTACCGGCTGTCCATCTACCTGCTGCTGACTGATCGACTGCACCCGTGGTCGGGCCAGCTTATCGCGTTTCGCCTTTTCGATTCGATTCAGCAAATCACTGTAATTCAGTTTTTTCTGTGGCGACACTTTGTCGAGATCGACGTTTTTCTGCTCGATCTCTTTAAGGTCATTTACCGACGTGACACCGATCTTCCGCAGTGTTTTCTTCGTATCGGCATCCATGTCGACAATGTCGATAGAGACATCATCCTTCGTAGCGGGCTTCTTCGACGTGGCACGTACCTGCTGATCGGTGATGGAGGCTAGTTGCACCGACAGTTTGGACGCTCCTTCCTGCCCCGGCTGCGCCGTAATGAACCGCACCTCCTCGCCATCGTAGGTCGGGAAGATGTGCAGGTCCATTGCCATATCCTTTACCGTGTAGGTCAGCGGTCGGTTAATGGCTTTCACAGCCAGCGTTTCGCGGGCTTTGTCGAGTTCCACGACCAGCGAGTCGAGAAAGGACTCAAGATTCCAGGCCTGATTGTCGGTTGCCATCGGTTACGGCTGTTGAGGGTCATCAAAGGCAATGGTGAGCCGGAGGTTGTGAAACACCGGCAGCAGTGTCGTGGCCACCGCATACAGGGGTGGGGCACTCCCCAGCACAACCCGGCCGTCGGCGTTGGTCAGGATTTGCAATTCAAGCGGCATCTCGACGGTCAGCGAGGTGGGGCGCAGGTGCACACCAGCTGCCTCGTCGCGGAAGCCGTCGGTGGGTAAGTCGCTCAGCAGGTCGACCAGGCTACCCAGCGGTACCAGCGCTTCGTCAATAACGGGCGTTTCCATGGGCGGGCGGGGTTGGCGGCGAGGCAATTACCTCAACGGGCATCAGGGCCACCTTCAGGTCAAACTCAACCTGATAGCCATCGATCTGCACGGGCGTCGGCTCTGTTTTGTCAATCGAGTCGTCGGTCGTTTCGTCGTCTGTAAAAGCGCGGTAGTAGGTCATCGGTCGGGTTGGTCAGTAGCCGTTGGATTCGGTTTTAGCCCCCACAAAATGGCAGGCTTGTATACGCGGAAATGCCACCGTTTCGGCCTGCGTCTGCGTGGCTTGCCCGTTGGCATCGGTCTGGTTGATTCGGGCGAGGGTAACGCTATGCACCACTACGTCGGGATACACCCACAGCACGCCCCGCTCGTCGCGTTTGCCTTTCAGTTCCAGCCGGGCGGTCGCCTCCTGATTCATCTGCGGGTCGAGGTCGTCGGTGCGCAGGGCCGCGAGTTGGCCAGACGTTAGCGAGGGATAGGCACCCAGCGAGGGCAGCAGTTCGTTCAGGGCGTTGGGCGACACTTCCAGGCCCGTTTTCAGTTTCCCAGCCAGTGTCAGCCGGTCGGTATCATTCACGGCTTCGTCGCTCAGTTGGAATTTGGTTTCCATCCGCCCGTTGGTATCGGCTGTGGGGGCGTAGACGTACAGGTACTTACCGGTAAGGGCCAGTTGCCAGCGCCGGTTGTCGCCCCCGCCTTCCCAGACTTTATGCCAGAACACGCGGTGCGCCACGGGGTTGTTAAGGGGCTTCGGCGCAGCCAGTTCCTCGCCAACCCGATCGAGCATGTACCCATCGGAGAGGTAGATAAACTGGTTGCTATACGTACCGGCCGTGCGGGTGCCGCTTTGCGTTTGCCAGATCAGGCTGGCTCCTACCAGCACGTCCTGATTACGTGGTACAGTCCGCAATTCGTCGGGCGAAAGGGATAGCGGTAGCAGACCGTTGGTAGGTACGTCTTTCAGGCGATACCGTTTTTCGGCCAGCACAGTCAGCGTCCGGCTGTCCTTTAGTTGCAGTTGTACGATCAGTTTTGGAAAAGCGGGCGGCGCGCCCGTACTGATGAGTTGCAGTGGCAGCGTAATGCCCCCGTTCGCCATGAAGACAAAGCGAGGTTTGCCAGCGACTTGAATGGGATTGGTCAGTGCGAAATCGAGTTGCAGCGACCGGCTCGCGGCAGCACTCATCGACAACGCCGTAGCGGGTTGTTGACTCAGCAAGCCACTGGCCACCAACCGGTTCATCAGATCGCGCTGACTGATGTTAGCCAGTAGCCCCGTCAGGTAATTCTGTTCCAGCTGCTGTTGACCCAGTTTTCGAGCCGTAATGGCGTTGAACAGCTTCAACGGGCTATCCAGCACCGTTTGCAACAACTGCGGTGCCTGTTGCAACACCGGCCCCAGCAGCGACGCCAGCAATGGCCCGGTCAGTATCCCCCCGTCGATGATCATGGCCGACCCGTAGCGAGCGCGGGTTGCGCGGGGCTGGGCGCGCAGGGCACGGGGTAGCTGCCTGCCGTAGGCGCCGCCCAGGTACGTTGCCCGGCCCGTCGTGCTGAGTGAGGCAGCCCGCGCCGGGGCTACTGCCGCCGTTGGGGCCGGAGTTGGTGGAGCTACGGCGGGCGTGGTCCCGGTTGCGGGTGTTGTCGGCGTAGCAGGCACCGGTATGGCGGCCGGCGAAGCGGGCGTTGTAGGCGCCAGGGCGTTCAGAATTTGGGTGACGGTCTGGAGAATATCCTGGCCCGATACGTTACCCAGCCCGGCACCGCCAGCCCCCGACCCGCCACTGACCGCCCCGACCACCGCCGGTACCAGCAGTTTGGCGGCTTCGAGCAGAGCATCCCAGAACATAGCCCGGCTTACCGGCGCTACCTGATAAGCACAGGCTATCCGCCGGACGCCGTCGTGCGACAACGACTGCCCGCTGGTGTAAGCTGGGTACGTGGCGTCGTCAGGTACGTCGGGCCGAATCGCCGATTCCAGCAACGACATCGGGTACGTCATGGGGCGTGTGGCGGTAGTCTGGCGGCAGTTACAGGTCGATTGCATGGTTGTCAGGGGTTGCGGTTGACGGGGTAAACGCAGCGAATCGGGAAGCCGAAACAGAGTTTCGACCGTGACTACGTCGGAGATGGCTTCGGCGCGGCCAGTTTGATCGGCATAGCTGAACAGTTGCAGGTAGCGCGCCCGGCGGCCATTTTCGTCGGTAAACCGAGCAGCGTCGACCTCGAACGTGAATTCGGGCCGTAGCGGATTGGCATCGGGGGCTTCGATCAGTGGCGATTCATACACCACCGCGTCGACCCGTTCAATACCATGCTGCATCGACTTTTGCTGCCCGATTACGTAGCGATGCAGCCGATTCGTGCCGATGTCGGCCCGGAACCGGCAGGTCGTGTCGTCGCAGCCGTCGAACGTCAGAAAGGCTAGTGCCATCGCGCGAATTGCTTATCGGCCGGGTGCGGCGGGTGCCGCTGCCGGAGTCCCGCCCGCTGAGCCCTGTTTCAGCGCCTGAATACCCCCATCGGCATACATGTTGGCAAAGTTGTCGAGCTTGAAATAGTCGGTCTTGAACTTGATGTTGACCTTCCCGCGCAACTTAGCTTGCATCTCGTCGTCGGCCGCTTTATTCGACGTGCTGACGTTGATGTTCGTGTTCGTTTCGGTAATCGACCCCGACGGCCCCCCAAACCAACTGGCAATGCCTCCGCCGTATTCGGCGTTCATGGTGAAATTGTTGATGTTGGTGTTGGAATTGCCTTTATCGCTGTGGCGTTTGGCCGTAATGCTGAAATCGACGCCCGCTTCAATTTCGCCTTTCTCGACAACCAACCGTGTCACACCCATGAGCAGCACTTCGCGCATGGCGGCTCGTTCTTCCTTGGCGAGGGCAATGGTGGCGTCCATGATTTTGGCTTTCACCTCGTTGTCTTCCATATCAACGGGTTGCCCTTCGGGGTTGGCCAGCACCATCTTCGAGGAGCCATCGGCCCCTTTTTCCATCATGATGTTGTACTGATCGCGGTTTTCCGAGGCCAGTTTGACAAAGGCGGCTTCGGGCTTCACATTCCTGATAAATTCGGCCACGCTCTTGGTTGCTTCTTTCATCAGTTTGATGTAGGCCTTCGTCTGCTTGTCCATGACGACCATGTTGGCATCGAAAACGCCTTTCAGCAGGTCGGCCACGAACTTGGGGAAGTTGACCGTATCGACCAGTTCATCGAAGGCTTCCACGCTGTTGTCGAAACCGGGGTCGTAGCCGCCGAAGCCCATGCCCGCGCCGGGGCCATCGGCCATTGCCCGCGCCACCGACGCCGATTGCGGGGCCGACAGCTTGCGCATTTCGTCGTTGACGACACTGTTGTAGAGGCTGCGCTGCTCGTCGAGGCTCATGGTGCGGAACGACGGGCTGAGAGCCAGCACCGTTCGGGCGTTGGCCCGCGCCTGTTCATAGTGCGCCTGCTGGTATTGTGCCGGATTGCTGGTGTTCATAAGGCTGGGGCGGGCTTAGAAGTTGAAATCGTCCTGCATGGGGGCCTGCTGTGGGGCATAAGGGCTACTCATCCGGCCCGGCTCCGGGTACGTTGGCATGGCTTCGTTGTGCTGCCGTTCGAGCAGATCCTGCGCCACGAAATAGGCCTGTACCATGCTGATGAACTCGCCGAAGTGATCGTCCATACGCGCCGGGCTGTACTGGGCAATCTCCATAATGATCTGGTAACCCAGCATGGCTTTTTTGAGCAGCCCATCCACATGCTGCGACGGCATACTGCGCATTTCGTTGAGGTCAGCCAGGAGTTGCTTCAGCACACCCACGTCGGTCGGTTCGCGGCGGCCCACCTGTTGCAGGATGTCTTTGTCGTTGAAGAAACGGGCCGAGATAAACTCCAGCTCTTTGTAGTACAGGCCCGCCGACGCCTCGATCGAGCTTGAACTCCAGTCGGACAGGTTGACCTGCAAATCTTCGATCGCCTGGAAAATGTTGTTTTTCGAGACGTTTTCGAAGGTGGTGCTGCTTTCTACCTTCTCGATGTACTTGGCCACCTCGATCATGAGTGTGTCCCAGAGCGGCTGGAAGCCCGTGTTCACGTCGGCTTCGTCGATACCCATCACCTGTCCGTAGTTGAAGAGCATCTTGTAGTCCTGCATGCGGTCGGGTTCCTGGCTACGATCGTAGAGCGCGCCGGTTTCGATGTCTTCGAACCGGCCCGCCCGGTCATAGAGCCGGATGGCGTCGATGGTTTCGCGCGAACTGAGCCGGATGGCATACCGGCGGGAGCTGAGGTGTTTCGACAGCAGCATATCGGCGGCGTTGAACACTTCGAGTTCTTCGCCGATGACCATGCTGTAGAACAGATCGGCGGCGCTTTCGATGCTGGCCCGGTTAATCTGCTGCGACGCCCGCGAGGTCTGAAACAAAAACTTTACCGACGAACCCAGCTTGCCTTTGCCACCCTTTGCCAGCGCTCTATGATCGACCTTGCGGTTGCGGAGGTTATAGAGGGCAATGGGCAGGAAGGTTTCGGCGGTATCCTCGTCGTCGATAAACGGTGAGACCTTTTGCAGGTTGACTAACGCCTCTTTTTCGTCGGACGACAGGTTGAACTTGTCGCCGAACCGGTCGAACGTTTTGTCGACGTGGTCGTATTTGTCCTGATCGAACACAAACCGGTCGACAACCTCGGTGAGGGTTTCGGCGAAGGTGGCGTCTGAGAAGGAGAAGTTGCCCCGCTGGGCTTCCCGGATAATGCGGTTAAGGGTATCCTGATTCATGGTGATTAGTTCAGTTTACGGTCTCTCACAACGCGCCGAACCACCTGCTCGACCACGAAATCATAGATGTGTTTGGCACCACCCTCGCGTTCGTCGGCCACGCGCTCGGCGATGGCGTCGGCATCGCGCAGCCCGTCGAGGTAGTAGGCCCGCAGAAACGCAAAGCGCAGCAGGTCTTCTTCGGCGTAGAACAGTGAGGGGTTGAACGGTAACCGGCTGTTTTCGAGCCGATCTTCCATCACCACATACAGACTATGCAGGTTGGGGTCGCTCCCGATTTTGCGGCTTAGTTTGATGCGCCCTACGGGATTCTGGTCTTTCACGAACTGGTACAGATCAAAGCGCTTACCGTAATCGGCGTCGGCGGGGCGTTGTTCTTCGTCTTGCAGTTTGCGCCGAGTTTCGTCCAGATCAAGCTGCACTTTGTCGAGCCGAGCCTGGTAATGCTGTTCGGCATTACGGAGACTGGTGGTCGCGTCGATATACTGGCGGTCGAGTTCGCCCGATTCAGCTTGTTTTTCGGCAATGGCTTTCTTCAGTTTTTCCAGTTCCGTATCGACCGCAACAGCCGCCATTACGGCCATGCTGCCATCGTCAGTTTTCTCAGCGGTACGGCGTTTAGCATATTGATCGAGTTGTTTCATCAGCCGCCCCAGTTCTGTCTGCACACCCACTCGCTTCTTTTCGATCTTACCCAGTTCATTGCTCGCATCGCGCCGCTTCTTCTGGGCATCCTGAATACCGTTGCGCTTTTCGTCTTCCAGGTACGTTAGCCGGTCTTTCAGCTTGTCGAACTGATCGCGGTTAATGCCGCTGGGTACGTCGTGGAACCCCGTGGCAAGCTGTTTCACCAGGTTCGCCAGCACCTCGCGCACCTTCGGGTCGGGCTGCTCGCCAAATCCGAATCCGTCGAACGCCGGCCGAACGTTTTTGAACAGCGACGCGCCCGTTTTTCCGTTTAATCCGTTGTGTATCATGTCGTTTATTGTCAGTAAGGGAATAAGAATCCAGTATCGGGGCGGTGGTTAGTCGCCAAGTTTGTAGTCGAGCAGGCGCACAGCGTCGAGGAGGTTAATACGCCCGTAGCCCCAGCGGTCGGTGCGCAGGCGTTGGTCGGGCCGGTCGGCGGTGCGTTTCAGCAGGTATTTTACCTGCCGGTCGGTGAGCGTTCGTTGGCGCGTTCGCGCAAAGGATTTCAGCAGCGCAATGCTGCCCGTTACGAAGGGGGCCGCCTGCGACGTACCTGACGCAAAGGCGTAGCCATGTTCCCGATACGAGCTATAGATGTTGGTACCAGGTGCTACAAACGACACCTGTTCGCCGTAAGTCGAAAACGGGGCCATGTCGTCGTGCTCATCGATGGCCCCCACGGCAATCACGCCCGGCAAGGCACCGGGGTAGTAGCTGGCTTTGGTGCCGTCGTTGCCCGAAGCGGCCACCACCGTTACACCTTTGCGCAGGGCGTAATCGATCACTTCGGCGTGGGGTAGCCCGCCGCCATCGTGCCGAATGCCCAGGCTCATGTTGATCAGATCGACGCCCTGATCGACCGCCCATTTGATGCCCGTGTTGATGTTGTCGATCAGGCCGGCGCCCACTACGTCGTTGCCGTTGCGCATGGCTCCCAGCACCCGCACGGGCAGCAGTTTGCAGTTGGGCACCACGCCCACGGGCATTTGTCGGCCCATGCCAGCTACAATGCCCGCCACGTGCGTGCCATGGCCTACCTCGTCGCCGGGGGCTTCGTCATAGTCCAGAAAATCGCCGATAAACTCGTTAGCGCCGTCGATGATGTTGACGAAGTCCATGCCCGGCCCCAGCGCGTGTTTGATTTCGGGGTGCTCCGTATCGATGCCCGTATCGAGAATAGCAATGCGGATGGTGGGGTCGCCGGTGGAATAACGCTGCGCCTCGCCGATGTGCAACGGGTCGGGTTTTCGCTCGGGTCGAACGCTCTGGGCGGTGACCTGCCGGTCGGGCAGCGGGCTTTCACCGATACCGCCAAGCCGCACGTATTCGACGTCGGGCAGGAGCTGAATCTGATCGATAAGCCGCGGTGGGATCGCCTGGTTTTGCTTCAGAATGAGCCGGTAAATACGATTGATGCCGCTGGCAACTTCCTCGTCCGACCACGCCCCGCCCGAGGCCGGCCGGTGCTCGCTCGTGACTATCACGGGTAGCTGCGCCGCCGCCAGCAACTCGTCGATACCGGGCACCAGCCGATCGGGCAACGCCCCTACCAACGTCGTCAGGGCGTCTTGCCAGGGCGGCAGCCGTTGCGCAACGGGGCGGTGCAGTTTGACGATCAGATGCGGCTTCATAAACCCGTGGTTTTGAACCGTCAAATGTCACAAAACCCACTGATTACCAGTAAGGTAGAAGGCTGCTTCAAGAGTGTTACTTACCGATTAAAATTGATCTATTCCCAGACAGTTTACCGGAAAGTAAAGCGATCGTTGCACCTGTACAGGAAGTTACCAAACGGAGGATATTGAAAAATGCGGGTTTCTACGTAGCCAATCGCGTAGTATGTCGGTAGCTGTCGAAGCCTGGTCTACCTGCCTCCATTTCGGGGTTCTGCAACGGCCGATAGCCCTTATCTTTGCGGCATGTCGTTTTCATCTGTACTCCCCCTCCCCGATCTGTTTACCCAATTCAACCGCCTGCGCGTACTGGTCATTGGCGACGTGATGCTCGATGCCTACGTGTGGGGCCGCGTCGACCGAATTTCGCCCGAAGCGCCGGTGCCGGTGGTGACCGTACAACGCCGCGAAGTGCGGCTGGGGGGGGCGGGTAATGTGCTCCTGAATGTGCAGGCACTGGGAGCCGAAGCCGTGGTTTGCTCGGTGATCGGTACCGATCAGGCGGGGGATCAGCTTCACCAGCAACTCACCGAACGGGGCCTCAATTGCGACGGGCTCATCCGGTCGGCGTCGCGCATCACGACTATTAAAGAGCGCATCATTGCCGGGTCGCAGCAGGTGGTGCGGGTCGATACCGAAACCGACGCCTACATCACCCCCGACGAACGTACTCAACTGATCGAAACGGCAAAGGCGCTCATTCCGACCTGCCACGTGGTACTGTTTGAAGACTACGACAAGGGCGTGCTGAACCGCGACGTCATCGCCGCCGTTACGGCCTTTGCCAATGCGCATAACGTACCCACGGTGGTCGATCCGAAGAAGCGCCATTTTCTCGATTACGAGCACGTGACGCTGTTCAAGCCCAATCTGAAAGAGTTGAAAGAAGGCCTCAAAGTCGATTTTAACGTGGATCAGCCCGGCGAGTTGGCCCGCGTAGTGCAACAGCTTAAAGACCGGATGAGGCTCGCGGGTACGCTCATTACCTTGTCTGAACGTGGCGTCTATATCGATCTCGACGGGCAGCGGGACCAACTCCCCGCCCACGTGCGCAAGATTGCCGATGTGTCGGGCGCGGGCGATACGGTCATCAGCGTGGCCGCCTGTTGCGTAGCTCTACAGCAAGCCCCCCGCCGCATTGCCGCCCTATCGAACCTCGGCGGCGGACTCGTCTGCGAGAGCGTCGGCGTCGTGCCCATCGACAAAGACCGCCTGCTTGAGGAGGCACAGCGACTGGGGGTGTAGGCTTAGGCAAAATCAACGCAACCGATCCTGTTCCCAACGTTGCGGATTCGTATCAATGTACTCGCAGATATTGTTGTAGGCAGAGTCTGTCCGGATGATGTGCTCGTAATAGTTTCGTTGCCAGAGTCGTCGGTCAAAGGCTGGGTATCGCCCTTCTTTGACGCCCTTGATGTAATAGTTCGTCGAACTGGCCTTGAACCAGCCCACCATATCCGGTAGTAGGGGCAGCCCATCGTGGCTGCCCACCTTCAGCCCATCATCTTCATTAACAGAATGATCACCCATCTCCCCTTCATCGGGTCTTCCGAATACAGAATACTGTAGCCAATCGGCGTCGGTATGGCTGTCAACGAGTTGGGTGGATTCTTTGTGGGAATGGGGGATGGCTTCTGGGGGCGGGCAGCCACGATGGGCTGCCCCTACGGCAATAATAAAATGGACGTGATTGGGCATGACCACGTATGCCCCAATCGACGTACCTGGAAACTGGGAGGGGATGGCCAAAATCCGCCCTTCAATCATACGTCCAGCTTCGTTGAGCACCATTTCGTCATGGGCAATGTATCCGAAGCGGTCTTCTTTGTGCTGGGTACAGATCGTGACGAAGTAAGCGCCATCGGACGCGTAATCGTACTCTTTCAGACGGATAGAACGACGGCTGGCTCGCTGTTCCATCAGCTAATCCGGCTCCAGTCGGATTTGGTGCGGCCAACCGCGTCGACGTGGTTACGGATAGGGGCGTTTTCGGGTAAGACCAGATTGGGGTCGGCTTCCAGGATCATCTGAGCCGATTCGCGGGCGGCGGTGAGCACGGCGCCATCTTTGGCCAGATCGGCGAGACGCAGGTCAGTAAGGCCACTTTGCTGCGTACCGGCCAGATCACCAGGGCCGCGCAGTTGCAGGTCGACGTCGGCAATTTCGAAGCCATTGTTGGTCCGCACCATCGTTTCCAGGCGCGTTTTGGTATCGCTGCTGAGTTTGTAGTCGGTCATCAGCACACAATAGCTCTGCTCGGCACCTCGCCCCACGCGTCCCCGCAACTGATGCAACTGCGACAGGCCAAACCGCTCGGCGCTTTCGATTACCATCACACTGGCGTTGGGTACGTTCACGCCCACCTCGATCACCGTCGTGGCGACCAGAATCTGCGTTTCGCCTTTGGCAAAGCGGGTCATCTCGTAGTCTTTACTGAAGGCGTCCATCTTACCGTGCAGAATGCCCACCTGGTATTTGGGCTGCGGAAACGCCCGCTGAATGCTCTCGTGGCCATCGGTGAGGTCTTTATAATCGAGCGTTTCCGATTCCTCGATCAACGGATACACCACATACACCTGTCGCCCCAATTCGATCTGCTGCCGCATGAAACCAAAGACCTCGGCGCGGTGCTTGTCGAACTTATGCACTGTTTTGATGGGCTTCCGGCCGGCGGGCAGTTCGTCGATAATCGAAATATCGAGGTTCCCGTAGAGCGTCATGGCCAGCGTGCGCGGGATGGGCGTGGCCGTCATGACCAAAATGTGCGGCGGCACCACCGGGTTTTTAGCCCACATTTTGGCCCGTTGCGCCACGCCGAAGCGGTGCTGTTCGTCGATAATGCACAGGCCCAGATTACGGAACTGCACCACGTCTTCGAGCAGGGCGTGGGTGCCCACAATGATGTGCATCTGCCCCGATTGCAGTTCTTCGTGCAGCACCTTTCGGCGTTTGGTTTTGGTGCTGCCCGTCAGAATGCCCAGGTTCAGTCCCATTGCGTCGGCGTAGGGTTTTAGCCCGTTGTAGTGCTGATCGGCCAGAATTTCGGTGGGGGCCATGAGGCACGCCTGCGCACCGTTGTCGATGGCCAGCAGCATTGTGATAAAGGCCACGATCGTTTTGCCGCTGCCTACGTCGCCCTGCAACAGTCGATTCATCTGCCGCCCCGTGAGGCAATCCTTATGAATTTCGCGCAGCACGCGCTGTTGGGCGCCCGTGAGCGGAAACGGCAGCAGGTGCTTATAGAAATGCGTCAGCAGGCTCGTTTTCTGGAAAATCTGGCCGGGGTGCTCTTCCTTCTGGATCAGCTTGTTCGAAATCAGTCGCAACTGATTATAGAACAACTCTTCAAACTTCAGGCGGCGTTCGGCCTGCCGTAGCCAGGCGGTGCTTTGGGGCAGGTGAATGTTCCACATCGCCTCGCGCTTGCCCACCAGCCGAAACTTGTCGATCAGGGAAGCGGGCAGCGTTTCGTGGATATGCGGCCAGGCGTTTTCAAGCAGCGAGCGCATCGCTTTCGCCATCACCTTGTTGTCGATGAAGCGTTTGCGCAGCTTGTCGGTCAGGTTATAAACGGGCGTCAGGCTGGCGTCAGGTTCGGCATCGGCGCGCACGGCGTCGAGTTCGGGATGGACAATGCTGAATTTGCTCTGGAACTCCTGCGGTTTGCCAAACGCCACGTATTCGCCATCACGCCGCAGGTTTTTCTCCACCCACGTCAGCCCCTGAAACCACACCAGGTCCATCGTGCCGGTACCGTCAGTAAAGGAGGCGACAAGCCGTTTTTTCGGGCCTTCCCCTTCGGTATGCCAGTCGCGAATCCGGCCCCGTACCTGCGCCGACGGCATCGACTCCATCAGTTCATTGATCGTGTAGAACCGGGTCCGGTCTTCGTAGCGATACGGGAAGTACTGGATCAGGTCGGCAACGGTAAACAGGTGCAGTTCTTTATTCAGCAATTCAGCCCGCTGGGGGCCGATGCCTTTGAGGTATTCGAGCCGGGTTTCAAAAAAGGTGGTCCGTTCAGTCATTGGAAGCGGGGCAATGGTAAAGTAAAAATAACGCTTTGGCAGTTGTAGTTTGACGTTTGGTGTTTGTAGTTTGAGGTTAGTCTCGCTGAGACAGTAATTAACGTCAAAACGACAAACACTAAACGTCAAACGAAATTCATGTACCGCCACGTCATCGGCCAATGTACCTACACCTTCAGTAACCTGAAAACGCTGCTGGCGCGGGCGTCGCCGTTGCGGTCGGGCGACGAACTGGCGGGGCTGGCGGCACACTCGGCCGAAGAGCGCGTGGCGGCGCAGATGACCCTGGCCGACCTGCCCCTGGGTACGTTCCTCAACGAAGCTGTCATTCCCTACGAGCAGGACGAGGTTACCCGGCTCATTATCGACAGCCACGACCGGGCCGCGTTTGCGCCTATCAGCCACCTCACCGTCGGCGGCTTCCGCGACTGGCTGCTGATGGCGGGGCCGGACCAATTGGCTCAGGTACAGCTTGCCTCGACCCGGCGGGGTTGGGGCATCACGCCCGAAATGGCCGCGGCGGTATCGAAGCTGATGCGAAATCAGGATTTGATCAGCGTGGCGCGGAATTGCCATATCGTCACCCGCTTTCGGAATACACTGGGGACCCCACTGGGCGGGCCGGGCCGGTTTCATACGCGCCTGCAACCCAATCACCCCACCGACGACCTGCGCGGCATCACGGCCAGCCTCATCGACGGACTTTGCTACGGGGCCGGCGACGCGGTCATTGGTGTGAACCCGGCCACCGACAACGTACCTCAGACGATCAACCTGCTCCGAATGCTCGATCAGGTACGTGAACGGCTGGCTATCCCAACCCAAACCTGCGTGCTGAGCCACCTGACCACCACACTCCGGGCCATCGAGCAGGGGGCACCGGTCGATCTGGCGTTTCAGAGTATTGGCGGCACCGAAGCCGTCAACCGATCGTTCGGCGTTGATCTTGCCCTGCTGCGTGAAGGCTACGACGCCACGCTGTCGCTGGGGCGCGGCACGGTCGGGCAAAACGTGATGTATTTCGAGACGGGGCAGGGGAGCGCGCTCTCGGCCAACGCGCACCACGGCGTCGATCAGCAAACCTGCGAGGCGCGGGCCTATGCCGTCGCGCGGGCGTTCGACCCACTGCTGGTCAATTCGGTCGTCGGGTTCATCGGGCCCGAGTACCTCTACGATGGCAAACAAATTATCCGGGCGGGGCTGGAAGATCATTTCTGCGGAAAACTGCTGGGTCTGCCAATGGGTGTCGATGTCTGTTATACCAACCACGCCGAAGCCGATCAGGACGATATGGACACGCTGCTGACGCTGCTTGGTGCGGCGGGCGTAACCTTCGTGATGGGGCTGCCTGGTGCCGACGACGTGATGCTGCACTACCAAAGCACCAGTTTTCATGATGCGCAATATGTTCGGCAAGTGCTCGATCGCCGTCCCGCGCCCGAGTTTGAGGCCTGGCTCATTAAGATGGGCCTGACCGACGAACAGGGGCGATTACGACCTATCAAGGCTGGGCATCCGCTGCTAACCCTGGCGGCGGGATAAGACCAGTTTATTGTGGTTTGCATGACGAAAAAGTTTGTTTAACTCACTGATAGAAAGGCTGGTATAAAAGGGATGATAGCTGTCTTTCAACTAACTTGGCAGCAGCAATAACCGATCATTATGTCTTACACCATCGACTCACTCATTGCCGATTTTCAGCGGAAGCAGAAGCTCAAGTTTCTCTTCTTTTGGGGGCATCAACCCGCGAAAAATGGCGAGCTAACGGCATCGTGCTTTAGCCAGTGGTGGGAATCGCCTTTCGAGGTTGAGGGCATCCGGTACGCTACGGCTGAACACTGGATGATGGCCCAGAAAGCGGCCCTGTTCAACGACACGGAAGCCTTCCAGCGAGTGATCGCTGCCAAATCGCCCGGCGAAGCCAAACAGATCGGTCGGCAGGTACGTGGCTTCGACGATATGGTCTGGAATGACCGTCGGTACGAGGTAGTCGTGCAGGGTAATAAACATAAATTCAGCCAGCACGAAGCCCTTAAAACGTTTCTGATCAATACCAACGATCGGGTTTTAGTCGAAGCGAGCCCGGTTGATCTAATTTGGGGTATTGGGTTGGCTGCTTCAGACGAACGGGCCGCGAATCCCAGTCAGTGGAATGGACTAAATCTGCTTGGCTTTGCCTTGATGGATGTGCGCGACCAACTGCGACAGGAGCCATAAATCGGGTTGGTCAAGAATCCGCATCATTTGCGTTTACCGGCTATCTTGCCCCCATGAATCGACTTATTCGCCTCGGTTTGTGGGGGCTTCTTGTTGTTGGGTTGCTGGCCGTTTGGGAGCAGGTACGTACCGCCCCGTTTATGGCTCGTTTCACCCGGCAACCCGACCATACGACGCACAGTGTGGTGCTCGAACGCGTCACGGCGCTAGGCAAACTCGAACTGGTGCGCTACACCTTTAAAGACATCGTGGAGCACGAGCAGGTCAATGCCATTCTGCCTAACTCGCGGGCCGTGCTCATCATCGAAGGGGAGGCCGTTGGCTGCATCGACCTCACGAAAATCACGCCCGACGACGTTATCACACAAGGGGATTCGTTGACACTGCGCCTGCCCGCTCCGGAGGTGTGCGTCTGGAAAATCAACCATCAGCGGTCGCGGGTCTACGATACGCAATACACGTTTCTGAACGAAGCGCAACTGGTGAGCGATGCCTACCGCCGGGCCGAAGCGCAGGTGAAAACCTCGGCGCTGCAAAGCGGCATTCTCGACAAAACCCGGCAGAACGCGGTTACGTTACTACGCCCGCTACTAGGCCAATTGACCGAAAAACGGGTCGGTCTTGTATTTCGATAGGCCTGTTGCTAATTTTTCAGGCCATACGCAGCCCGTCAATCAGGATTGCCGTATTCTTGCTAAGCGCCAGCCGAGACAACCATGAACACAACCACCATTGCCCGCAATAGCCTGTTAATCGCCGAACCGTTTCTGGGCGATGCCAACTTCGAGCGAAGTGTGGTGGTTATCTGCGAGCACACCGAACACGACGGCACCTTTGGCCTGATCCTGAATCAGAGCACCACGCTGCATGTGAGCGATGTAATCGACGACGTCTACGCCGATATACCCCTATTTGTGGGTGGCCCCGTGCAGCCCGACACCCTGCATTATGTGCATCGCCGCCCCGATTTGATCGACAATTCGATTCCGCTGGGCGAGGGTATCTACTGGAGCGGCAACTTCGAGCAGGTGAAACAGGCGCTCAACATCGGTACGCTCACCGAGAACGATGCCCGTTTTTTTATCGGGTATTCGGGCTGGGAAGCGGGCCAACTGAGCCGCGAACTCGACGAGAAAACCTGGATCATCACCCAGACCGACGGGAATTTCCTGTTCGATACCCCCGCCGATCAGCTCTGGCGCGGTATCCTGAAACGCATGGGCGGGCAGTATAAAGTACTCTCCAACTACCCCGTTGACCCCCGGCTTAACTAAAAGCCGTTTACACGTTTACAGTCCTCTGTCTTCCGTTTAGTGGTAACCAGCGCACGCTTATTCCAGCGGCAATTAACCGTAAACAGAAGACAGAGGACTGTAAACGTATAAGTGGTGAATGGTTTTTTAACCAACTTTGTCGTACCGTTCGCCAACGTCCGGCGTTCTATAAGGGTCTGACAGAAGATAGTTTGATGTTTAGCGTCTACCGTTTGATGTTGCCTGAACGCGAAAGGGTAACGATTGAGCCTATAACGCCAAACGTTAAACTTTAGACGTCAAACTAATTTTCTTTTAAATGCGTATCCATCAAGTACTTATTTATGCGTTGAGTGTGTGCCTGCCGCTAGGTACGTTGGCGCAGACCACGCCCGGCGACTCGCTTCCCGTCGCTCCTTCTGCGCAACCCGGTATCACCATTCCGCTACAGGCATCTGCCGCTGTTTCAGAAACCGATCCCAGCCCAAAACAGGCCCGGCCCGAACGCAAAGGGCAGTATGCACCCGGCGGCTACGGCGCCAGTGCCAGGTTGTATAGCGGCCATTTTGGCCTGAAAGCCGGGGCGCAACTCACCAGTGCTCCCATCACGGGCGTCTCGCCGAGCATCGAAAAGCGGGACCTGGATTTTCATTTCGGGGTGCTGTACCGCTACCGCTTCAGCAAATTCGTGATTCAGCCCGAACTGCTCTTCCAGATCAAAGGGGGGAACTACCAGCGTCTGCAAATCGGGTCGACCAACCGGGCGACTATCGAGAACAACTTCAACTACCTGAGCCTGCCCATCATGCTGGGTTATATCCCCGTCGAAGGGCTGACCATTCAGGCCGGGCCGGAATTTAGCTGGCGTATCGAAACGACCAACGGCCCGCAGAGCAACCGCGATACGGGTATTGCGCTGGGCGTCCACTACGATTTCCTCGACATGCTCGACAAATTCAGCCTGAACGTTCGCTACGTCTACGGTCTGACCAAAATCCCCGAGACAGTCAACAGTACCCTCCAGAACCGCGCTTTCCAGGTGGGGGTTGTGTATAACTTTTACAAAAAGTGAGTGATGAGCGATGAGCGGCGGACCGCTCATCGCTCATCGTTAATGCTATGCTTTCCGACTTCGGTATCATGCTGCTGTTCATTCTGACCGCGTTTGCGTTCATCGTGGGCATTTTGCTGTTTGGAAAGCTGCTTCGGCCTGATCACCCCAATGAGGAGAAGCTGACCACTTACGAGTCGGGTGAAGAGCCGGTTGGCAACGCGGGCATTCAGTTTAATCCGCGTTTCTACGTGGTGGCGCTGGTGTTTGTGTTGTTCGACGTCGAGCTCGTCTTTTTGTTCCCGTGGGCGACCATCTTCGCCCAACCTACGCTCATTGCCGAGACCGACGGCCTCTGGGGCTGGTTTTCGCTCACCGAAGTAGCGCTGTTCGTGGTGATTCTGGCCATAGGGCTGGTGTACGCCTGGGCGAAAGGCTATCTGGACTGGGAAAAACCCCAGCCCCAAGTGCCAACCATCGACAGCAACGTACCCAGCCAGTTATACGAGCAGATCAACCAGAAATACAGCAGACGAACGTCCTGACTGGGTAATTCTGAAGTGCGCTAAAAGCCATTAAAAAAGCCTTCAGGTACGTAGCAGATGCTACGTACCTGAAGGCTTTTTGAGTTGAGTCTGCTTTAGAAGAACAGAATGCGGATGGTGAACGGGCTGTTACCGTACAATACCTGATCGTTGATCGTGTTGGAGTAGCTGGCGTTATACAAGAACGACAGGTTAGCCGCAAACAACCGGCCAATCGGTTGAGAATAAGTTGCTCCTAACCATGTAGCCGTTGACGAGCCTGTTGTCAAGCCATTCACGGTAAGTAACCCCGTTGTGCTGTACGATCGTTGATCCAGTTCAACGTGTGCGTATAGGTTGGGCAGAATGTTCGGGATGATCTCATACATGCCAAAAACGCGTCCGGAGTACTGGTTCAGGTTGCCACCGTAAAAGTTTTTGAAGTTGGTATAGGTGTAACCCGCGCCAATACCGGCCACAAAATGCTCGGTAACCTGGTAGGCCACCACCGGCGACACACCGATGCTGAACGGATTGAACGAAAGCGCCGAAATGCCCCCCCCATAACGCAGGCGATCTTTAAATGGCAACGGATTGCCTTCCGGGGTTTGCGATTTCAACGGAGCCTGCCCCTGATCGCGGCGTTCTTCGGGGTCTTCGGTGATCTGACCGAAAGCCACGCTAGACGACAATAAAGCGAAGAGGAGCAAAAAACGATGGATATGTTTCATGGATTTGTGCAACGGATAAAAAACAGTCTAAATAACGAAACGGACAACGGCTTTCGCATTAGTCGCCCCTTAAAACACGAACTCTTTCACGTCGGGGTCGTTCAGCATGCGCTTGATGCATTTCTCATGCGCTTTTTCGGGGCCCGACACTTTCCAGCGACCAATCATTTCAGTACCAATACGCTGTTGAGGACCCCGGCGTGGCGAAAGGCCGCAATCAATAAAGGCCTGCTCATATTTGTTCAGCGTTTTGTTCTGATAGGTCGTCACGACTTTGTATTCGCGGGTTTGGTTGAGGCGCGTGATGGTGTATGACAGTTTGGCCAGCAACAGCAGCGACCCCATAATGATCGCGAAGCCAGCCAGCGCAACGTCGTAATGCCCGGAGCCGATGCTCATGCCAAGGGCTGATACGGCCCAGACGGTGGCGGCGGTGGTAAGACCCTTCACGCGGCTTTCTTCTTTGTAGATGATGCCAGCGCCCAAAAAACCGATGCCATTGACGATGTTGGCCGCAATGCGGTCGCCGCCGATCCGCACCGAGAGCATGGTGAACAGCGTGGCCCCCACGCAGATCATGATCATGGTGCGGAAACCCGTAGCTTTCGAACGGTACTCGCGTTCGGCACCAATAAGCCCCCCTGCGGCAAGGGCGAGCAACAAACGATAGAGATCTTCCAGATAAAAATTCATGCCATCGAAAAAGCGGAAACGCCGTGAATGGCTAACACCAGATCAGACCCAAAAAGTCCGGCGGGGGTTTGAAATCCGGCTTTGGCCTGTCCCTGTAATACGTTGCGCACAATGGTAAGCGCGGCGAGCGCCGTCAGCTCGTAACCGTCGGGGCCGCTCAGGTGAGCCGTAAGGGTCTGCCCGGCGGCATTACCCACCCGGCCCCAGACCTGCGTGCTGGCCCGGCTGCGTTTGGCCTCGTCGGGGCCCGTAACGCGCTGTTTGATCTGCCCCTGAATCAGCTGACGTACCCAGCCCTGCCGTAGCAGCCAGCCCAGGTAATTGCCCGCCCGCGCCAGTTGGATCGCCTTAGGATCGGCGGCCATAAAGGTCTCGATGTTCGGAATGCCAGTGGTGTAATAGGCCGTCGACACATCGCCCCACGGGATACTCATGCAGGGGCGGGTCTGGCCATTGGCAAACGTCACGTCGAGCACCCGATGGGCATAAGACACCAGTTTGAGCTTGCCCCCTTCGCGCACCAGCCCGCCCGTACCGAGGTTATCGGCAGCCGTTTGGGCCGTACCGTGCGACACGCTGCCTCCCTCGTTGGCAAACGCCAGTTGCAGGTACGTGGCATCGGGCAGGCGATCGTGCAGAAAACGCGCCATGCAGTCGGTAGGGACCACATCAAACCCCACGCCCGACATCAGCATAACGCCTTTCGCTTTGGCGGTTGCGTCGAGGGCAGCTCCCTGTTCAAATACGGCTACCTCGCCGGTGATGTCTAGGTAGTGAACGCCGTTACGCAAGCAGGCCTGCTGCATAGGCATAGCCGTTTTGGAGAAAGGACCGGCGCAGTGCAACACCACCGATACGTCGCGCATGGCGTTGTTGAGCGCCACGGCGTTGGCCAGGTCGGCCACGCGGTAGGAGAGGCCAAATTCGCTCCCCAGCGCCCGTAGTTTGGCCTCGTCGCGCCCGCACAGAATGGGCTTGAGGCCAAAGGGGGCCACTTTCTCCAGTATCAGGCGGGCCGTGTAGCCGGTGGCTCCGTAGAGTAAAAAAGAATTGTCCATAAGCACCGTGGCGTGAAAATCCGGTGCAAGGTATCAGTTCCGGCTCAACCAGCTAAATACGGCCGCCGTAACCAGCCCACCTACGGCATACCAGGTGATCGTCAGCGCGGCAGTGGTGGCCGTGTGCCGAACCGGTTCATCGCCCAAGCCCAGCGGCTCGGCCAGCGTAACGGCCCCCACCCCCGCCAACGTACCCAGCACAGCACCCATTGGTAGGGCGGCCTTAGGCGACACCGTTCCAATGAGGCTGTAATACAAGGCGTTGGACGTAAGATCGCCCGCCAGCGCGGCAGCGTAGAGCGAATTGCCCGTGGGCGTAGGTACGTTGGCGGCTTTGGTCAATTTAATGATACCGCGCTTGCCCAGCTTATCCACGCGGGGCGCTTCGGGCGTAAACTGCCGGACGGTTTCGTGCAGGGCGTTGAGCGCCACAGCGCCCGCCAGGCCACTTAGCAGGGCATTCGAGAAAGTAGTCATGTCGATACGTGTGCTTTTCGGTATAACTTGTTTGCGCCGGAAGTGGCTGCTTCGCTTAGGCTAGCCCCGCCGCCGGTTACTCTCCTCGACTCATGGCTCATCGCTCTTTTTCCCGCCGTCAGGCGCTTGCTACGCTTGGCGCTGCCGCCCTTGGTGCCCCTGCTCTTGCCCGCTCAGGTATGTTGCCCGCCGTGGCCGCTGCGCGGCCTACACCGGCTCTGGCGCCTAAAGCGCCCTTTACGCTCTGCCTCAACATGAGCACCATCATGGGGCATAAGCTGGGTTTTGCCAAAGAACTCGAAACGGCGGCCAAGGCTGGCTTTGAATCGGTCGAAATCTGGGTGAACAGCTTGCAGGAATTTCTGAAGACCAATTCGCCAGCACAGGCCCGGCTGCGCCTTACCGATTTGGGACTGAAAGCCGAAAACGCCATTGGCTTTGCGCCCTGGATTGTCGACGACACCGCCGCCCGCCAGAAAGGTCTCGATCAGATGAAGCGGGAAATGGAACAGCTGGCGCAGATCGGCTGCAAGCGGGTGGCGGCTCCGCCCGTAGGTGCCCAAACGCCCGACGCCCCCCTGCTCGATCTGCACCGCGTGGCCGAACGCTACCACGCCCTGCTCGAATTGGGCAAGCAGATGGGCGTAATGCCGCAACTCGAACTGTGGGGTTTTGCCAAAAACCTGAATCGCCTCTCCGACGTACTGTTTGTGGCGGCCGAGGCCAATCATCCCGACGCCCGGCTGCTGCTCGATATCTACCACCTTTACAAAGGCGGCTCGGGCCTAACGGCCCTGCCGTTGGTGGGTAAACCGGCCATCGAGGTGTTTCACGTCAACGATTACCCCGCGACACTTACCCCAGCTCAGATCACCGACGCCGATCGCGTTTTTCCCGGCGATGGCGTGGCTCCCATCCGTGAGGCGCTGGCGATGATCAAGAACCCCGACCGGCCCGTGGTGCTATCGCTCGAAGTCTTTAACAAAAGCTACTACGCGCAGCCTGCCGATGTCGTGGCCAAAACCGCCTACCAGAAAATGCGCGCGCTGATTAGCTGATGAATGCACAATGTACAATGAGCGATGCACAATGAACGATGTATAGTGGGGGAGTGATGGCGTAAAGGCTATGGCTTAGAACCATTGTACATCGTTCATTGTACATTGTACATTATCCATTGTGCATTATACCATGACCCGCTTATCCGTCAACATCAACAAAATCGCCACGATTCGGAACGCCCGCGGTGGCAATAACCCCAATCTGGTGCAGGTCGCGCTGGATTGTGAACGGTTTGGCGCGCAGGGCATCACCGTGCACCCGCGCCCCGACGAACGTCACATTCGGTACCAGGACGTACTCGACCTGCACGCGGTCGTCACGACAGAGTTTAATATCGAAGGCAATCCCGACGAGCGGTTTATCGAACTGGTCAAACGCGTAAAACCCGCGCAGGTGACCCTCGTCCCCGACGCACCCGACGCCATTACCTCCAACGCTGGCTGGGACACCATCCGCCACGCCGATCACTTGCGTCGCCTTATCGACACGTTCAAAGAAGATGGCATTCGGGTATCAATTTTCGTGGATGCCGACGAACGGATGGTCGAAGGAGCAAAAGCTGTTGGCACCGACCGTATTGAACTCTACACCGAGCCTTACGCGACCCACTACCCGACCGATCAAGATGCGGCCGTTGCGCCCTTCGTGCAGGCGGCCCGGAAGGCGCAGGAACTGGGGCTGGGCCTTAACGCGGGCCATGACTTGAGCCTGGAAAACCTTCGCTTTTTCGCCAGCAACGTACCTGGCCTGTTGGAGGTGTCGATCGGGCACGCGCTCATTTGCGACGCGCTCTACTTCGGCCTTGAAAACACCATTCAGCTTTACCGCCGAGAATTAACAAATCTGGTATAATGCCGCTTTCTGTCGACGACTTCCTGAACCAGAGCCAGACGCTACCCGTGCTCGACGTGCGCTCACCGGGGGAGTTTGTCCATGCCCGCATCCCCGGCGCCGTAAACATGCCCCTGTTTGACAACACTGAACGGGCCGAAATCGGCACGATTTACAAGCAGGTTGGGCGCGACGCCGCCGTGTTGCGCGGACTGGAACTGGTGGGCCCTAAAATGGCCGATTTCGTGCGGCAGGCGCAGGCGCTCAACCCGGCCGGGCGCGAGGTGCTCGTGCATTGCTGGCGCGGTGGCATGCGCTCGGGCTCGATGGCCTGGCTGCTCAACACCGCGGGGATTCGGGCGCAGACACTGGAAGGTGGCTACAAGGCCTACCGCAATACCGTACTGACCGGTTTGGCGCAGCCGAGGCAGGTGCTGGTGCTGGGTGGGAAAACGGGTTCGGGCAAAACCGATGTGCTGAAGCAACTGGCCACGCTGGGTGAACAGGTGATCGATCTGGAAGATCTGGCCCACCACAGGGGGTCGTCGTATGGGGCCATCGGGCAGTTGCCTCAACCCTCGACCGAGCAGTACGAAAACCTGATCTTTGATCAGTATCGCCATCTCGACCCGAACCGGCGAATCTGGGTCGAAGACGAAAGCCGTAGCGTGGGCAGATGCTTTGTGCCGGCGTCGCTCTGGCAGCAGATGCAGACGGCCCCCGTGGCCTTTATCGACGTACCCAGAGCCGTGCGGGTAGAGCGATTGGTGCGTGAATACACGGGTATCGACCATGCACTGTTGGTCGAAGCCACCGAACGGATTCGGAAGCGGCTGGGCGGACAGGCTTACAAAGATGCTATCGAGGCCCTGAATCGGGGTGACTACGCCACCGTCGCCGACCTCACCCTCAATTATTACGATAAAACGTACCTGTACAGCCTCAGTCAACGAGACAAAGCCAGCGTGTCGCCTATGCCTATCGCCACCGATGATCCTGCCCAGACGGCCCGGCAACTGATAGCCTGGGCCAATTCTTATACACCAAACGGGGTTTTGGGGTAAGCCTTACGTGGAAGTTGCAACGTACCCAGCTGGACCGTATCAGCAAGGTTGCGGTGGTCGATATCAAGCCATTGGTCGGGCTGAAAAGACTAGTTTACAGGGTTGGTGGCCATGCTGGTGTCACGCTCAATGCGGGGATACGGCCTGAACGTACCGACGATGGAATGAATTGACTTGTCAAGTCAATGATCAATCTTTGATGTGAAGCAAACTGAACAGGGCGCGGTGGTGTTGAGAATCCATATAATTGCTTCGAAAACAAACCGATTGCCCGCCGCGTTAATCACGCCCGCCTGATTGTCGGCAATACCGATAAAGTTTTGGTATTTATCTTGAACACTGGACGTTTTTTCCTACTTTTGCGCCTCAAATTGCAACTTGTATGAGCAAGAAGAACACGGGTTTAGAGTTCATTGAAGACCCGGATGCGTTGGCCGGTAAACTAGAAAAGGCTGAAGATTTTTTTGAAACAAACCGTAACCTCATCTTCGGGGTAATCGGTGCGTTGGTGCTGGGCGTGGCTGGTTTCTTCGGGTATCGCTACTTCAAGAGTGTACAGGATGAGGAAGGGCAGAACAAACTGTTCGCCGCCGTGTACAAGTTCGAGCAGGACTCGTTGAAGGCCGCTCTGACCGGTACCAAACAGTATCCCGGCCTGGTGGCTGTTGCTGATGATTACAGCGGCACGAATGCTGGTAATCTGGCGCATTTCTATGCGGGTGCTGCCCTGTTGAAAGACGGCAAGTACGATCAGGCGATCGAGCAACTCGAAGATTTCAGCTCATCGGATCTGTTGGTGCAGGCGCGCGCCTATGCACTCATCGGCGATGCCTACATGGAAAAGAAAAGCTTTTCTGAAGCGGCCGACTACTACAAAAAAGCCGCCGATTACAAGCCTAATAAGTTCTTCACCCCGGCTTACCTGATGAAGCTCGCCGTGGCGTATGAACAGGCGAAAGACAATGCTAAGGCCATCGAAACGTACCAGCAGATTCTGGACAAATACGCCGATGCCGCCGAAGCCGCTAACGCCAAGAAATATAAATCCCTGCTCGAAGCGCAAAGCGGCGAGTAGTCAACCGAGTACGTAGTTACGTATGAGAAAAGGGACGAAGCCGTGAAGTCGGGTTCGTCCCTTTTTTAGTTTGACGTTTGACGTTTAAAGTCTGATGTTGCCTCATGGCATGTTCAGGTACGTCGACAAACGTCAGACACTAAACTGTAAACGTCAAACTAACACATGTCTTCTGCCGATAAGAACCTTAGTGTTTTCAACAGCGAAAACCTGCCCACCATCAGTCAGCATCGGTTTGCGCTGATCGTCGCCGAATGGAATACCGACGTTACGGAAGCTCTTTTTCAGGGGGCCTACGATACGCTGTTGACGTATGGCGCTCAGCCCGAAAACCTGATCCGAGGCAACGTACCTGGCAGCTTCGAACTGACAACTGCCGCGCTCTGGTTTGCCCAACGCGCCGACATCGACGCGGTGATCTGCCTGGGTTGTGTCATTCAGGGCGAAACCAAGCACAACGACTACATCAACCACGCCGTTGCGCAGGGCCTGACTAACGTCTCGCTGAAAACTGGCAAGCCCGTCATCTTCGGTGTGCTGACGCCAAACACCCAGCAGCAGGCCCTCGACCGGGCGGGTGGCATCCATGGCAATAAAGGCGACGAAGCCGCCATCACCGCGATCAAGATGGTGGGCCTACAACAAGAAGTTTCTAAGTTTTCTGTTTAAGTCGTTTCCGGTCAAAGGTTTTCGGGAAGTTGCCTGAACGGTAGCGCAACTGAAAACCCAAAACTGCAAACTGTAAATTCCCATTTCATGCACGTCTGGAAATTCGGTGGTACCTCGGTGGGGAAGCCCGAACGGATGCATTCCATCCGTAACCTGATTACATCTGATTCGAACCGTAAGGTGATTGTTTTGTCGGCGCTGTCGGGCACGACCAATGCGCTGTTGTCGATTGGCGAATCGCTGAAGAGCGGTCAGCACGACGAAGCGTCGGAGAAAATCGAACACCTCAAAGCCCACTACGATACGTTCCTCCGCGACCTGTTCAAGACGTCGGACGGGCTGGCGGCGGGGCAGCGGGTGGTCGAAAATGAGTTTTCATTTATCCGTTCGTTGACCAAAATCCGGCCGTTTACGCTGAAGCAGGAGAAAGAACTCGTAGCTGAGGGCGAACTGCTCAGCACGCAGATGTTTGCGTCGTACCTGGCCGAAGAAGGCGTATCGTCGGTGTTGTTGCCCGCACTGGAGTTCATGCGGATCGACGCCGACAATGAACCCGAGCTAAGTCTGATCGAGCAGAACCTGCGCCAGATGCTCAAAGACCACGACGACAAGCAGATCATCGTGACGCAGGGCTTCATCTGCCGCAATCCACGCGGCGAGGTCGATAACCTGAAACGCGGCGGCTCTGACTACACGGCTTCGCTGATTGGTGGCGCCATTCGAGCCGAGGAAATCCAGATCTGGACCGACATCGACGGGATGCACAACAATGATCCACGCATCGTGAAAAAGACCTTCCCGATTCGCGAGCTGACGTTTGAAGAGGCGGCCGAGCTGGCGTATTTCGGGGCCAAAATTCTGCACCCCAGCACCATCACGCCGGCTAAACTGCGCGGGGTACCTGTGCGGTTGAAAAACACGATGGACCCGGATGCACCAGGTACGTTGATTGCCGACCGCACCAGTTCAGTAGCGGCGGATAGCGATCAGGTGTTCAAGGCGATCGCGGCGAAAGACGGGATCACGGCACTGTATATCCACTCAACCCGGATGCTAAATGCCTATGGGTTCCTGCGTCGTATTTTTGAGATATTCGAGAAATACAAAACACCCATCGACCTGATTGCGACCTCGGAAGTATCGGTGTCGGTTACCATCGATAACACCGACAATCTGGCGGCGATTCAGGAAGAATTGGGTCAATTTTGTGAGCTGGAAGAACCCGACTATGACCAGACCATCGTTTGCATCGTGGGAAACTTCAGTTCCGATCAGCCCGACATTGCTGCAAGAGTGCTAAATGCTATGAAAGGTATCCCGATTCGGATGATTTCGTATGGCGGCACCGAGCACAACATTTCGCTGTTGCTGCACGGCCGCTACAAAAACGACGCACTCAACGCCCTGAATACCGGGCTGTTCGGGCTGTAAACACGCAAACCGACAAACCTTATAGGTTTTCAAAACCTATAAGGTTTAAAAATTGATCATGATGAACAGGCAGGCATTCATACAAGCGGTCAAGCAGACGATCCAACAGATCGATCCGCAGGCCGAGGTATGGCTGTTTGGCTCACAGGCCCGAGGCGACGCCCGCCCCGACTCCGACTGGGATTTCCTGATGCTGACGGATCTGCCGGTCGATCGGCGGTTTAAGCGCCAGGTACGTGATCAGGTATTCTATTTGGGTATGGAAACAGGCGAAACGATTAGTACGACCATTCAGAATCGAGCTGACTGGCAACGGCTTTCTGCTACCCATCTATACCAGAATATTAAGTTGGAAGGAAAGCGATTATGAACGGAAACGGAGAGGAGATAATTGGCTTCAGGCTTCAGAAAGCGGCTAATGACTTAGAAGCAGCTCGTGCTTTAAGTACTTTAGGGCACTATGATGCGGCAATGAACAGGCTCTATTATGCTGCTTTTCATGCGGTTTCTGCGCTTCTTTTCAAACAGGATATTAAGCATAAGGCACATAGCGGAGCCAAAACTATGTTTGAACTTCACTTCGTAAAAACTGGATTGATGGCTGTCAAATGGGGGAAATTCTATGCCTCTTTATTTCACGACAGAAACGATAGCGATTACGAAGACTTTGCGGTATTCACTGCTGACGATGTCGTGCCGCTGATTCCGGAAACCGACGAATTTATCGGGCTGATCAAGGCCCTGATTCAAGAGAACTAATGCTACAAATACCCTTCATCCGCGACAACAAAGACGTAACACTGGCGGGGTTACGAAAACGCAACTTTCCCAACGCCGAGGCCCTTGTGGAGCAATTGCTGACGCTCGATCAGCAACGGCGCGACACGCAGAAGACGCTCGACGATACGCTGGCCCGGCAAAATGCGCTGGCTAAAGAGATCGGCCAACTAATGAAGAGCGGGCAAAAAGAAGCCGCTGACGCCGCCAAGGCAGAGACCGCAACGCTCAAAACGCAGTCGAAAGAACTGGGTGATCAACTAGCCGATCTGGAACAGCAGGTGCAGTCGTTGCTCGTGACGCTGCCCAACTTACCCCACAGCAGTGTTCCTGAAGGCCGCTCGGCCGACGACAACGAAGTGGTACTGGAATGGGGCGAGAAACCCACTCTGCATGAAGGTGCTCAGCCTCACTGGGAGTTGATCAAACGTTTTGGCCCGAACGGCGGCCCGATGATCGACTTTGAACTGGGCAACAAGATTTCGGGCGCGGGCTTTCCTGTCTACAAGGGCAAAGCCGCCCGGCTGCAACGCGCATTGATCAACTTCTTCCTCGATAAGGCGATGGCGGCTGGGTACGTTGAAGTGCAGCCGCCCATTGTCATCAATGAAGATTCGGGCTTCGGGACGGGCCAATTGCCCGACAAGGAAGGGCAGATGTACTACGCTCCCGCCGATGGGCTGTACCTGATACCGACCGCCGAGGTGCCCATCACCAACCTCTACCGCGATGTGATGGTGGCCGAAAGCGATCTGCCCATTCAGCATGTGGGGTATACGCCCTGTTTCCGGCGCGAGGCGGGCTCGTGGGGTGCTCACGTGCGCGGGCTGAACCGCCTCCATCAGTTCGATAAGGTCGAGATTGTACGGATCGAAAAGCCCGAGAACTCGTATGTCGCGCTCGAAGGGATGAGCGCCTATGTGCAGGGGCTGCTGCAACAGCTGGAACTGCCTTACCGGGTGCTGCGCCTGTGTGGAGGCGACATGGGCTTCACGTCGGCGCTCACCTACGACATGGAAGTGTGGTCGGCGGCACAAAGCCGCTGGCTGGAAGTAAGCTCGGTCAGCAACTTTGAGTCGTTCCAGGCCAACCGGCTCAAGCTACGGGCTAAGCTCGAAAGCGGGGGCGGCAAACCCACCCTGCTGCATACGCTTAACGGCTCGGCGCTGGCCCTGCCCCGCATCGTAGCTGCTCTGCTCGAAAATAACCAGTCTCCCGAAGGCATCCGTATCCCGAAGGTACTGGTACCGTATTGTGGGTTCGAGGTAATCGATTAAAATTGACGTTCAAAGTCCAATGGCCAAGGTCCAAGGTGGCTGGCGCAAGCAAATTGCCAACGCGCCAGCCACCTTGGACCTTGGCCATTGGACTTTTTGATTGCTTACAGTTTCATATGCCGCTCGGCCATGTGGTGGAAAGCCAGGCGTTGCTTTAGCTCTTCGGCTTCTTCGATGATTCGTTTGCCGTCGCCGGTGTCGTAATCGTTCAGAATCAGGCCTTTCCCTTCGGCAATCGCTTTGTCGGGCTGATCGAGCAGCAGGTAGAGCCGACCCAGGTTGAAGAAAGCCGAATAGCGCATCTTCCGGTCGGGTTTGTCTGATTTGGTGTACTTCGTTTTCAGCGACTCGAAGTAGTCAATCAGCGGTTGCAGGTCGTTGGTTAGGGCCGTTAAGGGTTCGGTCGCTCTCATCGTTTTCGACAACGTCTGTACGGCTTTGATCGCCTCCTGTTGCACCGCATACTCCGGGTGATTGTCGGAATCGAGAATCCAGAGAAACTGCTTGTCGCTGGTGGGAACGTACCCATACAGATCGGCTAGTTTGCCATTGACCTGATCGACGCTGAGGTTGACAAAATCATTGATGAAATTGCGCCGAATCACCTCCTGCGCATCCCGGTAAGCCCGTGACGCGTCGACCACCGACCGGTACTCGCCCGACCGATACGTGAACATACGATAGAGGTTATTGTCGGCTACGGTCGTGATTGTGGGTACGTCGGTATTCGACGTGGCTTTGGCCAGAAATCGGTTGGCCGGTGCGGCGTCGGCCGTGGCTTTGGGCTTCTCGCCTGCTTTGGGGCCTCTAATCTGAAACTCACCCTGCCCGGCGTAGGTGGCCACCTGCCGGTAGTAATAATTGGTACCCGTCACCTTACCGTCCCGGTCCTTCACCTGCTCGGTGCGGGTTTCGATTTCGGATTTCAGAAAGCGCAGATCGGACAGTTTGATGGTCACCCCGACGGTGGGGTCTCGCTCGACTTTTTCGTAGCCTGATAGACCGATTTTCTGGTAAACGGCATCCGACGGATAGCTGTCGGCGATCATGGGCGAGGCTTCCACCCGCACGCCGTAGGTACGTTGATCGGGAGCAACGTACTCGCGCGGAAGTTGAATGTAACTGACGTCGTAGCTGAACTTGTCGAGGTCGACTTTCTGGGCCATCGATGGCCCGTAAACCAGCAGGAGCAAGCCAATACCGGCGCTGCCAGCTCGGAGTAGCTGTGTATGCATAAGCAGAAGGTGTAAAGAGGATTGCCCGCAAAGATAGCCGGGGCCTCAGTTCACCAATTGCTTATTTATTTAACAATCACAGGAGTAGTTAGCGTAGCCCGGATACAAGGGCGACAGGCGTCCGGCAACGCTGATGACCCGGTCGAGCGGGATGTGTTGCCCGTCGGCGAGGTCGAGCGTATCGGTGCCGTTTTGAGCACCAACGCCTAGTACGAGCGCGTCGGTTTTGATAAACTCGTTCAAGTCGGTCAGGTATTCCAGCCGAACGAATTTGCGCGGTTCGATGAGGGTTTTAAAGTCAGAAAGGTCATTCGTAGTCATGTTGTTGTCATTAATAGTCATTCATTGCTATAACAAACTGCGAGCAAAAAATGACTACTTACTGACGGCAAATGACCATGAATGACCTCCTTTTCTATTCCGCCCGGCTCAAGTCCCGCGTGAACTCGCGCAGGAGTTGTTCTTTCATGGCGATCTTCCGCTTTTGCGTGTTGATCTTATTGAGGACCTGCTTGTCTTCGGGATTCTCCGGGTCTAGGCTGTCGATATCCTGCATGGCAAATTGCAGGTCGCTTTTCTCCCGTTTGACCAGGTATTCCATCTCCCGAATTTTGGTCCGTAGCTGCTCGGCGGTGCTTTTCACGCTGAACGCGGGGTATTTCCGGTCGAGCACCCGAATCAGGTAGCTGAGTTCGAAGATTTTATCGCAGGCACCGCGGAACCGCTCGTTCACGATCTTGTCCTGCATCTTGAACGGCACCTTGATTTCCTTCCAGGCATTAAGCAACTCTTTGGCGCGGCTGGCCGAGTTGAAAATCTCTTTGTCGGGTACTTTGGCGAGTTTCTCGGCTTCTTCGGCCATGCGGGTTTGCTGCTCCACACGCGGGTCAACGCGCTTCTGGATCACAATCCCTTTTACCTCGTTGTACTTATTGAACACATTCTGCACCACGCGCTTGAAGCGCTTTTGCAGTTTGCCGCCTTTCTTGATAGGCACTTCGCCCACGTTTTTCCAGGCGTTGTTCAGCTTCCGAATCTCCTGATACGACGCGTCGATATCGGAGTTGCGGGCGGCGCGTTCGGCCAGTCGGATGAGCTCGTCGTACTGATCGAGGCGTTCCTGAATGACTTTGTTCTGTTCGTTGAAGAACTCGCGCCGACGCTGGAAAAAGCCGTCTAGTAAATTTTGGAACTGCTCTTCGACTTCGGCCTCAATGGCCTTATCGACAGGGCCGGTTTTGATCCACTTCGTCTTGATTTCCTGGAGGGCATCGGCAACCGGTTTCCAGTCGTCGCTGCTGGCGATGGCTTCGGCTTCACCAATGAGCGCCCGCTTAATTTCCAGGTTCTTGAGCTGGTTGGTATGGATCAGCCCCGACAGCACGTCTTCGAGTTGATCGAGGCGGTCGAGTAGGGGCGGGAAATCACCGATGGCATCAAAGCTCAGTAGCTTCTTGCGCAGTTGAAGCAGCTTCGTCAGGTAAGACCCTTTGTTCTGCGCCTGCTCAACCTCATCTTCCAGCTGAGCTACCTTGTTTTGAGCAATAATAAACCGATTCTTGAAATAATCGAGTGCTTCCTGCTCGGTGCGTTTCACTTCGCCGATCCGGCGATCAGGATAGTCAAGGTAGCCTTTTAAAAATACCTGCCCGTCTACGACGTAACCGTATTCGTCTACCAAAGAAGCTTGTTCCATTTTTCCTTACTGAAGGGTCGTTTCGGGGTGAATTGTCGATATTTGCCCCACCACAAACATAGGCAAAAAATGAGCCAGGAAACTATAATCTTTTCAATGGCGGGTGTGAGTAAAATTATTCCCCCCAACCGACAAATCCTAAAGAACATCTACCTTTCCTTCTTTTACGGCGCTAAAATCGGGGTTTTGGGGCTCAATGGTTCAGGTAAGTCAACACTGTTGCGCATCATCGCCGGTATTGACAAAAGCTATAACGGCGAAGTCGTTTTTTCGCCGGGTTACTCAGTGGGAATGCTTGAGCAGGAGCCGCAGCTCGACCCCAACAAAACGGTCCGGGAAGTGGTGGAAGAAGGCACGCAGGAAGTGGTCGATCTGCTGAAAGAATTCGATCAGATCAACGAGGCCTTTGGCGACCCCGATGCCGATTTCGACAAGCTCATTGCCCGACAGGCCGAGGTGCAGGAAAAACTCGATCAGCACAACGCCTGGGAACTCGATACCAAACTCGAACGGGCCATGGACGCCCTGCGCACGCCCCCGGCCGACGCCCTCGTGGGTACGTTGTCGGGTGGCGAAAAACGCCGCGTGGCGCTGTGCCGCCTGCTGCTTCAGGAACCCGACGTGCTGCTGCTCGACGAACCGACCAACCACCTCGACGCGGAGTCGGTGCTGTGGCTGGAGGAACACCTGCGGCAATACAAAGGCACGGTCATCGCCGTCACGCACGACCGGTACTTCCTCGACAACGTAGCCGGCTGGATTCTGGAACTCGACCGGGGCGAGGGGATTCCCTGGAAAGGTAACTACAGCTCGTGGCTCGATCAGAAACAACAACGACTGGCGAAAGAAGAAAAGACCGAATCGAAGCGGCAGAAAACCCTTCAGCGCGAACTGGAATGGGTTCGGATGGCCCCCAAGGCTCGTCAGGCCAAATCGAAAGCGCGGTTGGGTGCTTACGAAAAGCTGTTGAGCGAAGACATCAAACAACGCGAAGACAAGCTCGAAATCTTCATTCCGGCGGGGCCGCGGCTCGGCAGCAAGGTGATCGAAGCGCACGACGTGGCCAAGGCATTCGGCGACCGACTGTTGTTTGAACACCTCGATTTCCAACTGCCACAGGCGGGCATTGTCGGGATTATCGGCCCCAACGGCGCGGGCAAGACCACGCTGTTCAAACTCATTACGGAGAAATACAAACCCGATGCGGGTACGTTCGACGTGGGCGAGACGGTGAAGGTCGCCTACGTGGATCAGGAACACGACGGCCTGGACCCGGAGAAAACCGTGTATCAGACCATCGCCGACGGCAACGACTGGATCATGCTGGGCGGCAAGCAGGCCAACGCCCGCGCCTATGTGAGCCGGTTCAACTTTGCCGGGGCCGATCAGGAAAAGAAGATAGGTACGTTGTCGGGTGGAGAGCGAAATCGCGTACACCTGGCGATGACGCTGAAAGAAGGGGCCAACCTGCTGCTGATGGATGAACCGACCAACGACCTCGACGTAAACACGTTGCGGGCGCTGGAGGAAGGGTTGGAAAACTTCGCCGGTTGCGCCGTGATCATCAGCCACGACCGGTGGTTTCTCGACCGGGTAGCGACGCACATTCTGGCCTTTGAAGGCGACAGTCAGGTGTACTGGTTTGAGGGCAACTTCTCCGACTACGAAGAGAACCGCCGCAAACGCCTCGGCACCGATGCCACGCCCAAGCGCATCAAGTATAAGAAGTTGGCGTAGTAATGGCAATGCACATTATATCGGTAAGCACGTTGAAGGCGTTCTGGGAGGAATACCCAGACGCCGAAGCGGCTTTGCGGGCATGGCATAGCGAACTGAAAAAGGCAACTTATCAGACGCCGAATGAAGTAATTCGAGATTACCCATCTGCAGATACGGTTAAAAACAATCGTATTGTCTTTAACATCTGCCATAACAAGTACCGGTTGGTAGTTGTGTTTCGCTATAAGTTGAAGCGGGTGTATATTCGGTTTGTCGGTACGCACAAAGCGTATGACGCCATAGAAGATATTTCAACCATCTGACACTCATGAGCATCAAGCCAATAAAGAATGAGGCTGATTACAGAGAGGCATTGAGCCGGATCGATAAGCTTATTGATTGCCCGGATGGTAGCGAGCAGGCCGACGAGTTGGAAGTATTGTCGATTCTGGTAGAGAACTATGAGAATGAACATTATCCGATTGCTCCACCTGATCCCATCGACGCAATCCAGTTTCGGATGGAGCAGACAGGAATGTCAGAAACAGAAATTGCTGCGTACTTGGGCGATATCAAAACAACCAGGGCTGTGCTGAGCCGGGTACAGCCACTGACGTTGGATATGATCAAAAAACTGTACCAGCAGTTACACATACCCGCCGAGAGTTTGTTGGCTTATTGACGGTATAATCCAAGCGCATCAAGTATAAGAAACTGGCGTACTAGCGAATCTCACTACGACATCGGTTGTGAACAAACTGGCAACGTACCTACGCACGCATCGCTGGCCGACGATCGCGCTGGGTACGTTGCTTTTTTTGTGGCTGCTGGACCGGGTTTTTCCGCCGCCCCTTCAGTTGCCTTACTCGACGATCGTGACGGCGGCCGACGGTACGCCGCTCCACGCGTTTCTGAGCCGCGACGATAAATGGCGACTGTATGCCACGCTCGACGAGATTACGCCCCGGATGCAACAGACGATTCTGCAAAAAGAAGATCGCTGGTTTCGCTGGCATTGGGGCGTCAATCCGGTGTCGATGGTGCGGGCGGCCGGGCGTAACCTGCTGTCGGGCAAACGCACGTCGGGCGCGTCGACGATCACCATGCAGGTGGTACGATTGCTGGAACCCCGCCCCCGAACGTATGGGAGCAAGCTCATTGAAATCGGGCGGGCGCTGCAACTGGAGGCGCATCTGTCGAAAGACGAAATCCTGCAACTGTACCTGAATCTGGTGCCCTATGGCGGCAACGTGGAGGGGATCAAATCGGCGTCGCTGCTGTACTTCGGCAAACCGCCGCAGCTGCTGAGCCTGGCCGAAATTACTACGCTGGCGATCATTCCCAACCGGCCGTCGAGTTTGCGACTCGGCGAGCAAAACGCGGCGATCGTGCAGGCCCGCAATAGTTGGTTGCGCCGGTTTGCGAAGGCAGGTACGTTCGAGCCGTCGGTAATCAACGATGCGCTGGCTGAACCACTGAGAGCCCATCGCCAGCCCGCCCCCAATCTGGCCCCGCACCTGAGCCTGCGCCTACGCGCCGAACAGCCCCACGTGCCCATCATACGGTCAACGATAAAACCGGCGGTGCAAACGGCGGCGGAACGGCTGGTTCGTCAATATGTCGACCGCGTCAAAGGGCAGAACATCCACAACGCGGCGGTGCTGGTGATCAATAATCAGACGGGCGCGGTAGAAGCCTATGTCGGGTCGGCCGATTTCGGAAACACGTTCGATGGGGGGCAGGTCGATGGCGTGCGGGCAGTGCGGTCGCCGGGAAGCGCGCTAAAACCGCTGCTCTATGCGCTGGCCTTCGATAAAGGGCTGATTACGCCCAAAGCCAAGCTGGCCGACGTGCCGACCAATTTTGGTAGCTACGAGCCCGACAACTACGACCGGCATTTCAACGGCCCCGTCACGGCGGAGTTCGCGCTGGCCAACTCGCTTAATATTCCCGCCGTCAAATTACTCCGCGATGTGTCGACGCCGGTGTTTGTGGCCAAGCTGCGCGAGGCTGGTTTCCGAACGGTACAGAAGCAGGCCGACGACCTGGGGCTGTCGATGATTCTGGGCGGCTGTGGCGTAACGCTCGAAGAGCTAACCAGCGCGTACACGGCCTTCGCAGCTCCCCAAACAACCAACGGCTCGTTGCGCCGCTTGCGGTACACCAGTCAATCGACACAGGACAAGGCTGAAGAGGATGACACGCCGGTAACAGAACGGCTCTTTTCGCCCGAAGCGGCTTTTCTAGTCACCAACACGCTGACGCAGCTCACCCGCCCCGACCTGCCCAATAATTTCGATAACAGCTACCGCCTGCCGCGCATCGCCTGGAAAACGGGTACGTCGTATGGGCGGCGCGATGCCTGGAGTATCGGCTATAACCGTCGTTATACCGTCGGTGTTTGGGTCGGTAATTTTTCGGGTGTGGGGGTGCCCGAACTGAGTGGGGCCAACACCGCTACGCCCTTGCTGTTTCAGGTGTTCAATGCCATCGACTACAACGCCCCAGCGGGCTGGTTTCGGCCACCCGTTGGTGGTAAACTGGCCCTGCGGCAGGTATGCCCTGAAAGCGGCGATATTCCCCGTGTGGATGCGCCCGAACGTACCTGCGTGGGGCGGGCGGTCGATTATTACATCATGGGCGTATCGCGGTCGAGCCCGTGTCAGCATCAGACGGTGGTCTGGACCAACGCCGCCGGAACGGTTTCATATTGTACGTATTGCCGACCTACAGGTGGCGACTCGCTTAGCCGGACTGTGGCGCGGTTGTACCCCAATCTGGCACCGGAGGTATTGGCCTGGTACGCGGCTAGCCACCGGCCCTACGCAGCTATTCCGCCACATAATCCGGCCTGTACGCGGGTATTTGGGCAGGGTGCACCGCCTAGCATCACCAGCCTCAACGCGGGGAGCGAGTACTTTATCGACCCGAAGAGCCCCGCGGATCTGGCGCTGACCTGCCAGACGGCCAACGACGTGCAGCAAGTGTATTGGTATCTGAATGACCGATTGCTGCGCGCCGCCAAACCCACCGAAACAATCTTCTTCCGACCTACGCCAGGTACGTTAGTTGTCTCCTGTGCCGACGACAAAGGCCGGGTGAGCAAGGTGCGGGTGCTGATCAAGCGTGGGTAGGGATGTGATCGAGCGCCGTTGCCCAACGGCTGCTGTCTGACGCGCGGCTTCCTTTTTCCGCTATTTCTTTACGTCCTTTGCGATAAACTTAGCGCCTTTGCGGTTTCTAAAGCACATGGCTTACTTCGAGGACATACGCGACGGCATCAAAACGACCTGGAAAGGCCTGAGTCTGACGCTGCGTCACCTGCGCGCCGCTACCCGCCGTCGGCAACCCCTGGGCGTTGAGGGGAACAACTATTTTGAGCAGGCAACCGGCCTCGTGACGGTACAATACCCGCACGAAAAGCTACCCATTCCCGATAATGGACGCTACCGGCTGCACAACGAGATGGATGATTGCATTGTCTGCGACAAATGCGCCAAAATCTGTCCCGTCGACTGCATCACCATCGACCCCATCAAAGCAACCGGGGAAGTGGGCCGGGCCTCCGACGGATCACCCATCCGGCTCTACGCGGCCAAATTCGACATCGATATGGCCAAGTGCTGCTACTGCGGCCTGTGTACAGTAGTCTGCCCGACGGAGTGCCTGACGATGGAGAAAACCTTCGACTACAGTACCTACGAACTCTCGCAGCTCAACTACGCCTTCGCCAACCTGACACCCGAACAGGCCGACGAAAAACGGGCGCTGTATGAGCAGTACATGCAGGAAAAAGAGGCTGCCAAGGCGGTGAAACCCGTGGCGCCCGTAGCCGAGCCAACGGCAGAGACCCCGGCCAAACCCGCCGCCAGACCAGCGTTCCGGCCTGGTATGAAACCGGCTCCCAAACCCGCTGCCGAAACGCCCACACCGGCTCCCGTTGCCGACGTGCCCAACGTACCTGAGGCGACCAGCCAACCGGTTGAACCCGCCACTCCGCCAACGGCCGATACTCCGGCAAAACCACGGCCTGTTTTCCGGCCCGGCATGAAGCCGAAGCCCGCCGCTGAGGCAGCTACGCCGGCTCCTGTGCCTGTCGATCCGGTGGCTGAAACGCCCGCGCCCGCTACTGAAGGAGCTCCGAAACCGAAGCCTGCCTTCCGGCCCACTATGAAACCTCCGGTTGTCAAACCGGCGCCGGTTGACGAAACGCCCGTGGCCGATGCCACACCGGCCGAAGCGGAAGCCATCGCCATGCAGGACGTAGCCGAGCAGCCGGGCGTAACGGAACCCATCGCCGAAGCTGAAGCACTCCCCGCACCCAAGCCGCGCCCGGCGTTCAAGCCAACGATGAAACCCGCCGCTAAATCGGTTACGGCAGAGCCAGCTACACCGCAACCGGCTGCGCCTACGCCTGAGCCGGCTGCCGACACACCGGGCGCAGTGCCATCGACCGACGTACCTGCAAAGCCGAAACCCGCCTTCCGGCCGACGATGAAGCCCGCGGCTCCGAAACCCGACGCGGACGTCACGCCCCCTGCTGACCCCACACCCCCGGCCTCGCCCGCCGCCGAAGCGCCATCGACCGACTCCCCGACGCCTAAACCAAAGCCTGCGTTTCGGCCCACCATGAAGCCAAAGCAGTAATACCCGCATGGACCTAACGGCTATCGTCTTTTTTCTGTTTATCGCCCTCACCCTCGGTGGTGCCGCCACGGTGCTGCTCACGCGCAACGTTCTGTACGCCGCCTATTCACTGTTACTGGCGCTGATCGGCGTCGCCGGTCTGTTCGTGTTTGCCAGTGCCGATTTTCTGGCCGTGTCGCAACTGGTGATCTACGTGGGTGGCGTGCTCGTGCTGGTGCTGTTTGGCGTCATGCTGACCAACAAACCCGTGCGGTCCTCGTCGGCGGAGACCGACGCGCCCAGCGAACGGCCCAATTCCATCCTCACCGAAATTCGGCAACCCTGGCTGGCGCTGGCGCTGGCGAGTGGGTTATTCTGGGGGCTGTTTCGCCTGCTGGCCAGTGCCCATTTTGTCATGTTCGAGCGACCACTGCCCGCCGCTACGACCAGTATCGACACCATCGGGCGGCAACTTATGACCGAATACCTGCTGCCCTTCGAAATCATCAGCATCCTGTTGCTGGTGGCGCTGGTGGGGGCCGGTTTTCTGGCGAAAAAACGGTAAACGATGCAACCTCACTACGCTGGTTATCTGATTCTTACGGCGGCGGCTCTGTTTAGCATGGGGCTGGCCGTCGTGCTGACCAAACGGCACGCGGTGGTCGTGCTCATGGGGATTGAGCTGATGCTCAACGCCGTCAACCTAAACCTCGTCGCGTTTAGTCAATACGACCCCGACCGGCTTCAGGGGCAGCTGTTCTCGCTGTTTGTGATGGTAGTCGCGGCGGCCGAAGCGGCCGTGGCGCTGGCGCTCATCATCCAGGTGTACCGCCACGCTCGCACCGTTCAACTCGATGAACTGAATGAATTGAAGAATTAGTCATTCATTGTCATTAGGCTTCACTGTCATTGGTTGTCATTGATTGCTTTTTACGATGAATGCCTACGAATGACCATCAATGACGGCGAAGCCTAATGACCATTACCAATGACCCATCTATTTGAACCGCTGATTGACGGTATTCTGGAAAAAGGATATGGCGTGGTCGATGAGTTTCTGACGCCCGACGAAGTAACGTACCTGCGGCAGCGGCTGCACGAACGGCATCGGGCGGGCGAGTTTCGCGAGGCGGGCATTGGCCGGGCGGCGGAAAAGAACGGACAGGCCACGGTCGAAAAGCAAATTCGGGGCGACGAAATTGTCTGGCTCGATCTGGCGACGGCTACACCCGAAGAAGCGGCCTTTCTGAACCGGATGCAGCAATTTATCGACTACCTGAATCAGACCTGCTACCTCGGCCTCCGCGATTATGAACTCCACTACGCCCGCTATCCGGTGGGTACGTTCTACCGCCGCCACCTCGACCGGTTCCGCACCGACTCGAAGCGCAAGCTGTCGGTGATCACGTACCTGAACGATAACTGGCAACCCACCGACGGCGGTCAACTCGCCGTATACGTACCACAACCCGAACGCGGCACCGAGCAAACTGTATCGATCGACCCCGTTGGAGGTCGCCTTGTCTGCTTCGACAGCGGCCTGCTCGAACATGAAGTGCTGCCCGCCACCCGCGACCGGCTAAGCATAACCGGTTGGCTGAGAACGGCTTGATCCGGTGCCGATGGGTAGGCTTGTCGACGTAAACGAACGTAAAAAAGAGCCGCCCGAACGTTCGTCAACCCACTACACGAAAGCAAAACGGATAGGAAATCCCGGTTTGTTTTACGCCCCGCTTAGCCGGATATTTGCGGCCAACTTGACGTACCGCCTGCTGTGCCCGATCGCTTACCCACCGCGTTATTGATTAGCCTCTTGAGCTTACCCCTGCTGGGTTTTGTCGCCCTGTTCCGGGTGGGTGCGTCGCGTTGGGCGGGGTGGGTCGCTGCCGGGCTGACCAGTATAGGGTTGCTGATGGCAACGTACCTGACTCTGACGGTTACGCAGCCGCTGGCCTGGCAGACCGATTGGGTACACCTCGCCGATAAAGCCATTCCCCTAAAATTTCAACTCGATAGCCTCGGCCGGCTGATGCTCGTGCTCGTGCACCTGGTGGCGCTGCTCGTGCAACTGTACTCCCTCGAATACCTGCACGACGAACCCCGGCTCGGTCGCTATTTTGCGTATCTACAACTCTTTGTGGGGGCCATGCTGGGGATTATTCTGGCTGGTAACCTGCTGATTCTGTACGGCTTCTGGGAATTGGTGGGCCTGGCTTCGTTCCTGCTGATCGGCTTCTGGTATGACCGACCTGCGGCTGCCGCAGCGGCGAAAAAAGCCTTTCTGACGAACCGGGTGGGCGACGCTGCCTTTCTGCTCGGTATCCTGATGACGTATCGGCAAACGGATTCGTTTGCCTTTGCCGACGCGCCATTGACCACCGGGGCGGGTATCTGCCTGTTTATGGGCTGCGTGGCTAAATCGGCGCAATTTCCGCTCCTGACCTGGCTCCCCGACGCCATGGAAGGCCCCACGCCCGTGTCGGCCCTGTTACACGCCGCCACGATGGTTGCGGCGGGCATATTCCTGCTCGCCCGTATCCACCCCATGCTTTCACCCGACGCCCTGCTGGTAGTGACGATCGTGGGTACGTTGACGACATTGTGGGCGGGCTTTTCGGCCTTGTACCAGACCGACATCAAACGCGTGCTGGCCTTCTCGACGGTCTCGCAGCTAGGCCTGATGGTGGCGGCGATGGGCACGGGCAACGTGGGCGGGGCGCTGTTCCACCTGCTGACCCACGCCTTTTTCAAAGCGGCGCTGTTTTTGGCGGCGGGCAGCGTGATTCATGCCGTACACACGCAGGATATGCGCCAGATGGGCGGACTGCGGCGCGCCTTGCCATTTACCTTCATAACGTACCTGCTGGCGGCGGCGGCATTGGCTGGTGTACCGCTGCTGTCGGGTTTTCTATCGAAAGAAGTCATTCTGGGCGGGGCGGTTGGCTGGGCGGCCGAGCGCGGCGGAGCGGCTAGTATCGTTCCGGTGGCGCTGCTGGCTTCATCGGCGCTAACGGCCCTATATATGGCTCGTCAGGTGCGGCTCATCTTCTTCGGCGAAACGTCGGTTGATCCGCATCAAACCCCGCACGAACCGGGCTGGCTCATGCGCGGGCCGGTTTTACTGCTGGTTGTGCTGTCGGTGGGGTTCTGGTTTTCGCTCAACCCGATCGCCGCGCATCACAGCTGGTTGCTCGCCAGCCTGAACAGCCTGCCCCGCGCGGGCGGGGTACCTACGCTGCCCGAAGGCCCCGCCTGGCTCGGCTGGCTGTCGGCCGGGCTGGTTGGACTGGGAGGCTGGCTGGGGTTCCGGTTGCGCGACCCGGCGCCGACGCATGCGCTGGTGCAGGCATCGGTATACTATGGTTACCTCGATCAGCTGTACGATCGGTGGGTGATTGGCCCGGTTCAGTGGTTGGCTTCGCTGCTCTACCGCACCGATCAGCGCGTGGTCGATGGCGTTGTCAATGGCGTGGGAATCGGCACCGTACTGCTGGCGCATCTGGCGCGTTTTTTCGACCGATTTGGTATCGACGGGCTGGTCAACGGCGCGGGTCGGCTGGCGCAGAACCTCGGCGGCCTCACCCGTTCCATGCAGAGCGGACGCGTGCAAACCTACATCGCGACGGCTGTTGCCGTGGTGGTACTGCTACTTTTGTGGATGATATGAAACGAGTGCACAAGCGAAAAGCCTGGTCGCTGTAACCGCTTCCGCAGCGATTCCCCGACCGACGACCTTTCCGCTTCACACTCATCCGGTTATGTTACTTTCTCTACTGATCTTTTTGCCGATTGCGGCGGCGCTGGTAGCCGCGCTGGTTCCCGAACGCCTCCCGTTCCTGCGTTGGCTGACGGTGGCTGTGCTGGCGGTTGAGGTGCTGCTGGCGGGCCTGGTCTACGCCCAGTTCGATGCCACCAACCCGGCCTATCAGCAACTGGAACAAGCCGACTGGATCACCCTGCCGCTGGGCAATCTGGGCAGTATCTCGATCGACTACCTCATCGGTATTGACGGCATAAGCCTGCCGCTGGTGCTGCTGACGGCCATCATCATGCTGGTGGGGGTCATTTCGTCGTGGCAGATTACCAAACGGCCCAACGCTTACTTTTCGCTCTATCTGCTGCTGACGGGCACCATTATGGGCTGCTTTGTGGCGCTCGATTTCTTTCTGTTCTTCCTCTTTTTCGAGTTCATGCTCCTGCCGATGTACTTCCTCATCGGCTTGTGGGGAGGTCCCCGGCGCGAATACGCCTCCATCAAATTTTTCCTGTATACGCTGGCCGGGTCCGTGCTGATTCTGCTGGTGATGATCGGGCTGTCGCTGTCGGTGATCGACCCCGTAGCGACAGCGCTGGCAGCTGGCCTGATCGACAGCCCGGCCGACATGACCGCCGATGTGCTGGCTCTGATTCAGCAGCAACTGGCAACGGGACAACTCGACCCGGCTCAACTCGTCCACACGTTCGACTGGCGGTATATGGCCGACGGCCGCAATTACCTGCCTAATGCCTTGCTCAGTGGACTGAACGACGTGTTCGTCGGCAACGTACCCGTACGTACCTGGGCCTTCTGGGCTGTTTTCCTGGGCTTTGCCATCAAATTACCCATCGTGCCGGTGCACACCTGGTTGCCCGATGCGCACGTCGAAGCGCCCACGCCGGTATCGGTGGTGCTGGCGGGGGTATTGCTCAAAATTGGTGGTTACGGCCTGATTCGAGTGGTGTGGGGCTTTTTCCCGGATGCTGCCTCACAACATACGGTGGTGCTGGCGGGCCTCGGTGCGCTTAGCATTGTATACGGTGGCCTCAACGCACTGGCGCAATATGATCTGAAGAAAATGATTGCCTATTCGTCGGTATCGCACATGGGCTTTGTGCTGCTGGGGATTGCCTCGACTACCGGCGAGGGAGTCAACGGAGCCGTTTACCAGATGGTCAGCCACGGCGTGCTGTCGGCCATGCTCTTTTTGCTGACGGGCGTTCTATACGACCGGACGCACGACCGACGCATCGACTCGTATCGCGGACTAATGACGCCCATGCCGCAATATGCCACCCTCACGGCTGTTGCCTTCTTTGCGTCGCTGGGGTTGCCGGGCTTCTCGGGGTTTGTGGGCGAACTGTTTACGCTCATGGGCAGCTATCAGTCGCCCTACATACCGGGCTGGATCACGGCCCTGTCGACGCTCGGTATCGTGCTGGCGGCGGCGTATTTCCTCTGGACGTTGCAGCGTATGTTTTTCGGGCCGGTCTGGGTACGTGCCCACAGCGCCGACGTACCCGAAAACAGCCCGCACATCCTGGCCGACCTGGACTCGCGCGAACGGCTGATGCTCATTCCGTTGGGGGCTCTGGCGCTGCTACTGGGGTTGTTTCCGAACTGGGTGTTCTCGTTGAGCCACGCCGCGGTGGCCCAATGGCTACTTAAATTTGCGGTTGACTGACCAGCGGCGGTTGGCAGTGTAGGGCATCCAGCGGCCCGAGTCGGCCAAACGAAGCTCCATCCGCACGTTGGCACGCGAATAGGGGCTGGGCGCGAGCGGAATATGTACGAAGCCCAGGCTTTCATAAATGTGGATGGCCGATTTGAGCGCCGTGTTGGCTTCGAGCCAGAGACGGCGTGCCCCCTGCCGCCGGGCGTGTTCGATGGCGGCTTCGCACAGGCGCCGCCCCATGCCGATTGCCCGCCACGATTGAGAGACCGCCAGTTTAACGAGTTCATACTCACCCGGTCCTGAGTAGACGAGGCCTACCGTCCCCACAATCAAGCCCTCATATTCGGCCAGCAGAATGGTGCCGCCGTTGGCGAGGATATAGGTTTCGGGTTGCTCCAATTGTTCCAGATCGTGCGCTTCCAGCGGAAACGTTTCCGATATGGCTTCAGCGTTGATGCGCTTAAAATCAGCTTTGTGAAGAGGCTGGTAGCTGACAATGCGGTTCATGGTGATACGTGTTTCAGAATTAGCGCACAACAGCGAGCTAATGAGGCTTTTTTGGGTACTATTCTGGATAGACCGACGTAACGAAAGATGGTCACCGTTAAATACACATGTATGTATTTTGTCACTCGAAATAACTTATTTGAGCCACTTTTTGGTTAAATAACGGGCTGATTATGAGTTATTTTTGATGAAATGCCTCTTACTAGTTTTCGGAAAAATACTTAGTTGAACAAATGGTCATAGCTGGTAAAACAAGGCCCCTTTTTCAGGGTCATATTGGCGATTTGAACTTGATATTCTGGCGAAACCCGAATCGGTAACAATGCCTGACCGACCGTACACCACCTTTGTCTATACCTTTGCGCCTCTATGTTGCCAACCCTTCTGCTTATCGACGACGAACCCCGCCTGCGCCAGTTGTTGGCCCGCATGCTGCAACTGGAAGGTTACACCGTGCTGGAGGCCGAAACAGGCCGCGCGGGGTTACACATTCTCGAACGGGAACCCGTGCACGCTGTGCTTTGCGATGTGAAACTGCCCGATGGTAGCGGTATTGCCTTCACCGAGCAGATCAAACAAACGTACCCGGCCACCGAGGTGATCGTGCTGACGGCCTACGGCACCATTGCCGACGGCGTGACGGCCATCAAAAACGGTGCGTTTGACTATATCACGAAAGGCGACGACAACGACCGTATTCTGCCCCTAGTGAGTCGGGCGGTCGAGAAAGCGCAGTTGCAATTCCGGATTCGGGAGCTGGAAGAGAAAGTGGCGCAGCGGTACGGCTTCGAGCGCATCGTGGGTACGTCCCGAGCCATTCGGCAGGCGATCGAGCTGGCCCGCAAAGTGGCCGTAACCGACACGACGGTGCTGTTGATGGGTGAAACCGGTACGGGCAAAGAAGTCTTTGCGCAGGCGATTCATCAGGCCAGTCGGCGGGCGTCAGGTACGTTCGTGGCGATCAATTGCGGCGCGCTGAGCAAAGACATTCTCGAAAGTGAACTCTTTGGCCACCGCGCCGGGGCGTTCACCGGGGCCAGTCGCGACCAGAAAGGCTTGTTTGCCGAGGCGCATAAAGGCACGCTGTTTCTCGACGAAATCGGCGAGATGCCCCTCGACCTACAGGCCAAATTGCTCCGTGTGCTCGAAACGCACGAGTTTCTGCGGGTGGGCGATACCAAACCTACTAAGGTCGATGTGCGCGTGATTGCGGCCACCAACCGGGGACTGGAACAGGAAGCCAACGCGGGCCACTTCCGGCTCGATCTCTATTACCGGCTGTCGGTGTTCAGAATCGACCTGCCGCCCCTCCGCGACCGCCCCGCCGACATTCCCGATCTGGCGCTGCGTTTCGCACAAGAGTCGGCCGCCAAGCTGGGCAAACGCGACATTCGGTTGGGCGACGCCTTTGTGCAGAAACTGCAACAGCATAGTTGGAAAGGCAATATCCGCGAACTGAAGAACGTGATTGAGCGCGCCGTAATCCTCTCGGACACCAATGTGCTGGACGCCGACGTACTCCCCGCCGACATGCAGTCAGGTACGTTCGATGCGGCGGCGATGGACCTGGCCTCGGTTGAGAAAGGGCATATCGGGCGGGTGCTGCGCCATGTCAACGGCCACAAACCCGAAGCCGCCCGCCTCCTCGGCATCGGCCTGACCACCCTCTACCGCAAAATGGCGGAGTATGGGATTGGATAAGCGTTGACTCAAAAGGTGTACTGCCTGAACACGAAAAAGCGTCAGTAGACGGTTAAACACTCGTCACCATGTTCAGGCCATCCAGGGGTTCGTCTACTTCGCCCTTGCCTTTTACGCGCCGTAGCCGGATGGAGTTGGCGGGGTTCACAACCAGCGGAATTTGTTCAGTGGCCACGTTCTGGCTGTCGAGGCCGTAGGCTCGTTCGTCGGCGAGGCTGATGCGTTTCAGGGCGAAATAGCCGTTCATGATGAACGTTTCGAGCAGGCTCAGATCGTTTTCGTACGACAGGAACCGGTTGATGACGATGAACCGGAAATCGCCGATTGCGTTGGGGTTTGGTTTTAGTGGCCGGTACTTGGGCTTAATCGTGACCTCGTGGCAGCGCACCATCTCTTCCACCACTTTCCGGAACAGCAAATTGATGCGCGGCTGCACCCGGAAGCCCAGCTTGAAGGTGATACGCACCACGTCTTCGGGTTCCAGAATATCGACCACGTACTCAGTCGTGTAGGGCTCGTCAACCAGCTCGATGTGGATAAGCCAGTACACGTCGGCGCGTTTGGGCATGCCTTCCAGAATCGAATCGAGGATATGCTCCTCAACGAGCTGATGCTGCGGTGAGGCGGTCAGGTACACCAGGTTGGTGGCATATTTGGGTACGTCGGCATCGTTGCTCAGTTGCCGCAGGATGGGCAGGTGATCGCGCAGGCTTACAAACTGCGTGAGGCGACGTTTAATGCGGCTGCCGTTGTACCAGACCAGCATCACGGTCAGCATAATCGAGCCCAGCAACAGCGATACCCAACCGCCATGCGTGAATTTCCGCAGGTTGGCCACCAGAAAACCGCCTTCGATGAAGAAGTAGATCAACAGTAACGCCACGACAATCAGACCATTTACCCGCTTTTTGGCGTACAGGTACATGCCCAGCAATACCGTCGTGGTCAGCATAGTCAGGTTTACCGACAGGCCAAACGCCGCCTCCATGTTTTTCGATTCGCGGAAGTAAAGCACCACGGTGATACAGCCCGCCATTAGCAGCCAGTTGAACGCCGGAATATAGACCTGTCCCCGCGCATTGGAGGGAAAGACAATCCGCATTTTGGGCAGCAGCGTGAGCCGGAACGCCTCAGACACGAGCGTAAACGTACCGCTGATGAGCGCCTGCGACGCGATGATGGTCGCCAGCGTGGCGATACCGATACTGGGCAGCATGAACCAGTCGGGTACCAGCCCGAAAAACGAATTCAACGTACCCAGCGGCTTACCCAAATGGTTGAGCAGCCAGGCCGCCTGACCGAGATAGCAGAGGATAAGACAGATTTTGACGTAAAACCACGACACCTGCACGTTGCGCCGCCCCACATGCCCCATGTCGGAGTAGAGCGCCTCGGCCCCGGTCGAGCAGAGGAACACGCCCCCCAGCAGCCAGAAGCCTTCGGGGTAGTTGACGATCATGTTGTAGGCATAAACCGGGTTGAGCGCCCGCACCACGTCGGGGTGCTGCACCACCTGCACGGCGCCCATCAGCCCGATCATCGTAAACCAGATGGCCATAATGGGGCCAAAGGCTTTGCCTAGCTTGTCGGTGCCGGCCTGTTGTGCCACAAAGAGAATCACGATGATGGTGATGACAATCGGCACCGTGGGCAGGTCGGGATACAGCGGCAGCAGGCCCTCGATGGCCGACGACACCGAGATGGGCGGGGTAATGATGCTGTCGGCGATCAGAAAACTACCGCCCGCGATGGCCGGGAATAGGAGCCATTTGGCATAACGCCGGATGAGTGTATACAGGGAGAAAATGCCGCCCTCGCCGTTGTTGTCGGCGCGCAGTGTAAGCAGCACGTATTTGAGCGTGGTCTGAAAGGTCAGCGTCCAGAAAATGGCCGATACGCCACCGAGTGCCAGCGTTTCATCAACCACGCGCTCTTCGATGATGGCCCGGTAGGTATACAGCGGCGACGTGCCGATATCGCCAAAAACAATCCCGACGGCGACCAGCAGGCCTGCCGCCGTCATGCGGTCAATGTTGTGGTGAGAGTGGTTACTCATTCGGAGGAATGTAAACAGAAAGCCGTGGCGGCTGCCACTTGACTGCTAATAAACCGGTTTTGCCCTGACTGTTCTACCAAAATGGAAAAACAGCTTTTTCATTTTGAAAAAAGGAAGCAACGTACCCAGCCCGTCCGGTTGAAAGTGTGCGAGTTAAGTAATTGATAATTAGTGGATTGTTCTGATGGCTGGCGGTTTCTTGAAAAGATGGACCCCTTTTTGGCATAAGGTGTTCGCAACCAAATCAACCAGTATATCACACTCATGGGTATTGCCCTGCTTCTGCTCCTCTCGGCCCTGCTCTGCTTCGCCGTCTTCTACAAAGCCATCGAATGGTTTGAACACATATAACCATGCTTACGCTCCTGCTTATCGTCTCCATTCTGGTCTTCGCCTACATGCTATACGTGCTGATCCGACCAGAGAAATTTTAATAATCCGTACCAGACCGACAAGGTTTCAAAAGCCTTACAGGTCTATTGTCGCCTTTTTATGACAACTGAACTACTGGGCATTGTTGCCACGTACCTGATCACGATTTTGCTGGCGATTCCGCTGGGCAAACTCTACGCGAAGGTATTTGCCGACAAGCCCAATGCACTCGACTTCATGGCGCCGCTGGAGCGGCTGCTGTATCGCGTTGGCGGCATCGACCCCAACCGCGACATGACCTGGAAAGAGAACCTGGTCGCGCTGCTGACGATCAACCTGGTGTGGCTGGTGTATGCCTTTGTGCTGCTGCTGACGCAGGGCGGGCTGCCCCTAAACCCCGATGGAAACCCGTCGATGACGCCCGATCTGGCGTTCAACACGGCCATCAGCTTTCTGGTCAACTGTAACCTGCAACACTACTCGGGCGAAAGCGGCCTGACGTACCTGACGCAGCTGGGCGTGATCACGTTCCTGCAATTTGTGTCGGCGGCCACGGGTATCGCTGCGCTGGTGTTGATTTTCCGGTCGTTTCTGCCTGCCACGACCGACCGGTCGGGTAACTTCTACACCTTCTTTATCAAGTCGCTCACCCGGATTCTGCTGCCGCTCTGTCTGCTGATAGCGCTCGTGCTGGCGTTCAATGGCACTCCGGCGAGTTTCGACGGTAAAGATCAATTTGTCTCGATGCAGGGTGATACCGTCAATGTGTCGCGCGGCCCGGCGGCGGGCATGATCGCCATCAAGCACCTCGGTACCAACGGCGGGGGCTGGTTTGGGGTCAACTCGGCGCACCCGCTCGAAAACCCCAACTACCTCACCAACATGGTCGAGATGGTGAGTCAGGTGCTCATTCCGGTAGCCATGCTGTTTGCGCTGGGCTTCTTTATCCAACGTCGGAAATTTGCCTGGGTTGTTTACGGCGTCATGACGGTGGGGCTGCTGGTGCTGCTGGTGCCCACCATTATGACCGAGATCCACGGTAACCCGGCCATCGCCCAACTGGGCGTCGGGCAGCCAACGGGCGCGATGGAAGGGAAGGAGGTGCGCTTTGGTCCCACGGCCTCGGCCTACTGGAGCATCGTCACCACGATTATCTCGACCGGATCGGTCAACTCCATGCACGACTCGTCGATGGCCTTGTCGGGCGCGATGGAACTGCTGGGTATGATGACCAACGCCTTCTACGGCGGGTGTGGCGTGGGCTTCCTCAACTACTACGTCTTCCTGATCGTCGCCGTCTTTATCTCGGGGCTGATGGTGGGCCGCACGCCGGAGTTTTTCGGGCGGAAGGTCGAAGCGCGCGAAATGAAGATTGCCTCGTTGATCGCAATTCTGCACCCGTTCCTGATTCTGGTCGGTACGGCGCTGTCGAGCTACATCGTCAAGAACGGCATCGGCGGCGACTGGGCGGTGCAACCCGCCAACTGGCTCAACAACCCCGGCTTCCACGGCTTCTCGGAGATGCTCTACGAATACACCTCATCGGCGGCCAACAACGGGTCGGGCTTCGAGGGGCTGGGCGATAACAACCTCTTCTGGAACGTCTCGACGGGCTTCCTGCTGCTGCTGGGTCGGTTTCTGCCGATCGTCGGGCCGCTGGCCATTGCCGGTTTGCTGACGCAGAAAAAGTTTGTGCCGGAAAGCGCAGGTACGTTGCCCACCGACACCGGTACGTTCGGGCTGATGACTTTCGCCGTTATCTGGATCATCGCCGCGCTGTCGTTCTTCCCGGCCCTCGCGCTGGGTCCGCTGGCCGAATATTTCTCACTTAAATAATACACCCCACCCCCGGCCCCTCCCCTTAAACAAGGGGAGGGGGGCAAGACGCCACGATAGATTTATATCTATTGGCGGCCGAGCCCTCTTCCCTTTATTTTAAGAAAAAGGGATTTAGGTACCGCCGACAGGTCTATAGCTACTGTAGGCCGAGTTCCCCCCTCCCCTCTATTTGAGGGGAGGGGCCGGGGGAGGGGTCAATCGTATGGCAACTCAAGAAGCTTCGTCCAATCGTAGTGCTTCCCTCTTCCAGCCCGCGCTGATTGGGACGGCGATCAAGGACTCGTTCATTAAACTGAACCCGGCTGTTCTGATCAAGAACCCGGTGATGTTTACGGTGGGTGTGGGTACGCTCATCATGCTGATCGTCACGATCTACATCGCCTTATCGGGCGATACGGCCCAGGGTACGTTTGGCTATAACCTCACGATCACGGCCATTCTGCTGCTGACGCTGCTGTTTGCCAACTTCGCCGAGGCGATTGCCGAAGCGCGGGGCAAAGCCCAGGCCGAATCGCTGCGGAAAACCCGGCAGGAAACCCCCGCCAAGGTTATCCGGGAGGTGGGTCAAATGACTCTCAACGAAGTGCAGGTAATCTCGTCGGCGCAACTGCGCAAAGGCGATGTGTTCATCTGCGAACCCGGCGACATCATCCCGTCGGACGGGGAGATCATCGAAGGGCTGGCGACCATCGACGAATCGGCCATCACGGGCGAATCGGCCCCGGTAATCCGGGAAGCGGGCGGTGATAAGTCGTCGGTGACGGGTGGTACCAAAGTGCTGTCCGACAAGATTAAGGTAGTGGTGACGACCCAGCCGGGCGAATCGTTTCTCGACAAAATGATCGCGCTGGTGGAAGGGGCTTCGCGGCAGAAAACGCCCAACGAAATCGCCCTGACGATTCTGCTGGCGGGCTTTACGCTGGTGTTTATCATCGTCTGCGTGACGCTGCAACCCTTTGCCGAGTACGCCAACACGCCCATTACCATCGCCGCCCTGATTTCGCTGTTCGTCTGCCTCATCCCGACTACCATCGGCGGCCTGCTGTCGGCCATCGGTATCGCGGGCATGGACCGGGCGCTGCGGGCCAACGTGATCGCCAAATCGGGCCGGGCGGTGGAAACGGCGGGCGATATCGATACGCTGCTGCTCGACAAAACAGGCACCATCACCATCGGTAACCGGAAAGCCACGCACTTTTACGCTGCACCGGGTATCGCCCAACCCGACATGGTGCGGGCTTCGGCGCTGAGTTCGCTGGCCGACGAAACCCCCGAGGGTAAGTCGATTGTCGAATTGGCCGGTCCCGACGTAACGCGCAGCCTGAGCACGACCGGCGCCACGCTGATCAAATTCACGGCCGAAACGCGCTCGTCGGGTATCGATTTGCCCGTCAATGGCTCGTCAGGTACGTACCTGCGCATCCGCAAAGGGGCCGTCGATTCGATCCGTACCATCGTGACCAAGGCGGGTAATCCGTTTCCATCGGAAACCGATGCCAAAGCGAAGGAGATTGCGGCCAACGGCGGGACACCGCTGGTGGTGACCGAGAATGAGCGCGTGATGGGCGTGGTCGAGCTACAGGACATTATCAAACCGGGTATCTCGGAACGCTTCGACCGGCTACGGAAGATGGGTGTGAAAACGGTGATGGTAACGGGCGACAACCCGCTCACAGCCAAGTTCATTGCCGAGAAAGCCGGGGTCGATGACTTCATCGCCGAAGCCAAGCCGGAAGACAAGATGCAGTACATCCGCACCGAACAAACCGGCGGTAAGCTGGTGGCCATGATGGGCGACGGCACCAACGATGCCCCCGCGCTGGCGCAGGCCGATGTAGGCGTAGCGATGAACTCGGGTACGCAGGCAGCCAAAGAGGCTGGCAACATGGTCGACCTCGACAACGACCCCACCAAACTGATTGAGGTGGTCGAAATCGGCAAGCAACTGCTCATCACGCGGGGCACACTGACGACTTTCTCGATCGCCAACGACGTCGCCAAGTATTTCGCCATCGTTCCGGCCCTGTTCGTGGCCAGTATTCCGGCGCTGCAACGCATCAACGTCATGAACCTGCACAGCCCCGAATCGGCTATTCTGTCGGCGGTGATCTTCAACGCGATCATCATTCCGATGCTGATTCCGCTGGCCCTGCGCGGGGTCGATTACAAACCCATCGGCGCGTCGGCCTTGCTCCGGCGCAACCTGTTCATTTACGGGTTCGGTGGCCTGGTGGCCCCGTTCGTCGGCATCAAATTGATCGACCTGGTCGTGGGATTATTTGTATAAAAAGTCATTAATCGTCATTCGCTTCGCGTCATTAAGTAGTCATTTATTGTCATCAAGTGGTCATTTGCTTTGCGTCATTCGTCGCTTCCACGATAAATGACAAGTAATGACCCGCGGCGGCGGACCGCACCAATGATCTTAAAGCGAATGACACGTCTCTCATGAAAACTCATATTTCTCCGGCGATCCGGCTTACGGTCGCCCTCATTATCCTGACGGCTGTTGTGTATCCCCTTGTGGTGGCCGGCATTGCCAAACTGGCTCCGGGTGGCGGGGCTGGCGAACAGGTCGTTGTCAATGGCAAAGTGGTAGGCTACGCCCGCATCGGTCAAAAGTTCACCCAGGATCGCTATTTCAACTCACGTCCGTCGGCCGTCGATTATAACGCGGCGGGGTCGGCCGGGTCGAACAAAGGCCCATCCAACCCCGATTACCTCAAAACGGTACAGGCACGCATCGACACCTTTCTGGTACACAACCCCGGCGTGCAGAAAGCCGACATTCCGGCCGAACTAGTGACGGCTTCGGGCTCTGGCCTCGACCCTGACCTCTCGCCGGCTGCGGCCAAAATTCAGGTGGCCCGCATTGCTAAAGTACGGGGTATCGCCACCGGCCAGCTGAATCAACTGGTCGATGAGCATACCAAAGGCCCGCTGTTGGGCTTGTTTGGGCCATCGACGGTGAATGTGCTGGCCCTCAACGTGGCGCTCGACGCACAGAAATAGTCGATAGCTACGGCACTGGCTGCCGGTCGGAACAACGGGGGTTGCGGCTGACCGGCAGTGCATTGCACCAGTTTGATAATCAAGCTAATGATTAATCAACTCATAGGGCTCGCCCTGCTGTTTGCCGTGGCGATTGGGCTGGCCATACTGGTTGGCCGATACATGAGTCGGCTATTTGGTACCAGGCTGGCTGAAGACCACGGTATCCTGAGCGCGCTCGATCGGCTGCTGTACCGACTTGGTGGCGTCGACCCGAACGTACCCATGACCTGGCGGCAGTATGGCGTGGCACTGCTCGTCATCAACAGCGTCTGGCTGGTCTACGCCTTCGGGTTGCTGATGGTACAAACCGCCATCCCGATCTGGAATCAGGGGAACATTGGTCAGATGGACTGGACGCTGGCGCTCAATACGGCCATTAGTTTTCTGACCAGCACCAACCTGCAACATTATTCGGGCGAAAGCGGAGCTACGTACCTGACCCAACTGCTGGTGCTGACGTTCCTGCAATTTGTGTCGGCGGCAACGAGCCTGTCAGTGGGCGTGGCGGTGGTACGCTCGTTGAAAAGCGAATCCAGCGCCTACGTGGGTAACGTCTACCAGGATCTGGTACGGTCGATTACGCGGGTGTTGCTGCCGCTCTCGTTTGTGGCGGCAGTGCTGCTGATCGCGACAGGTGTACCAATGACGTTTGCCCCCTGTACGGTGCTCAAAACCCTGGAAGGCATCGAACAAACGGTGGCGACCGGGCCAGTGGCGGCCATGCTGCCCATCAAGCACCTGGGGTCGAACGGCGGCGGATTTATGGGCACCAACACCGCCCATCCCTTCGAGAATCCGTCGATGAGCAGCTATTGTGTTCATCTGCTCGATGTGTGGCTACTGCCGATGGCGTTTATCTGCTTTGTGGGGTATTTTCTGAACCGCCGGAAGCTGGGAGTCATCCTGTTCACGATCATGACCGGCTGCTGGCTGGCGATTACCATCCCGATCATACAGCAGGAACTGGGCGGCAACGTGGCCATTAGTCAACTGGGTATCGATCAGGGGGCGGGCAGCCTGGAAGGCAAAGAAATGCGGTTTGGCGTGGTGGCAAGTGCCTTTTATGCCGGGGTGAACAGCGTCATTCCGGCCGGTACGCTCACCAGCATGCACGATAGCTACACGCCGTTGTCGGGGCTGTTTATGTTGCTGGGCATGCAGGTCGATGCCTTCTACGGGGGCGTGGGGTCGGGTTTTCTGTACATGTTTCTCTACATCATTCTGGCCATCTTTATCGGTAGCCTGATGATCGGCCGCACCCCGGAACTGCTTGGTAAAAAGGTAGGCATCCCTGAAATTCAGCTGGCCTCGTTTGTGATCGTGGTATTGCCCCTGCTTTACATGGGAGCCACGGCCATTGCCGTAGCCGTGCAAAACGCCCGACCCGACATAGGCTGGCTGAGCAATGGGGGGGCACATGGATTCACGACCATGCTCTACGAATACGTATCATCGGCGGCGGGCAACGGATCCGGGTTTGAAGGCCTGGTTGACAACACACCCTTCTGGAACCTGTCGACGGCCGTCGTGATGCTGGGGGGGCGATTTATCCCGCTGCTGGCTCCGCTGGCTATCGGTGGGCTACTGCTGGCCAAACGCTACGTACCCCCAACGGCTGGCGTGTTGCCCACCGAATCCTGGACGTTTGGCGTGTTGCTAACGGCCGTTATTATCATCATTGGGGCGCTGTGTCTGTTTCCCGCAGCGGCCATCGGGCCAATCAACGAGTTCCTGACTCAGTAGCCCGACCTTCTTTTTAGTACAACAAAACACCGGTCGCCCTGTGCGGCCAACACCATGAAAACAAGTGCAATTTGCTCAACAGTAACAGCCGTCGTGCTGGCCATGACGTACCCACGCGTAATGGCGCAAACCACCGATACCACAGCAACTTCGGCGCCTACGCAGGCGGCTAATCAGGCAGCGCCCAATGCCGGCCTGACCGTGACCGGGTACGTAGAAGCCTATTACAGCCACGATTTCACCGCTCCCAAAACAAGCCAGGAACGGCCCGGCTTTTTGTACAACCACCGGCGCAACCGGGAGGTCAACATCAATCTGGCGTTTGTGAAAGCGGCCTACACCAGCGACCGGGTACGTGGTAATCTGGCGCTTCAGGTGGGTAACTACGCCCAGTACAACTATGCCGCCGAACAGGAGCTAACAAAGAACATCTTCGAAGCCAACGCCGGGGTGAAGCTGGCTAAAAACCGCGACCTCTGGCTCGATGCGGGGCTATTTGCCTCGCACATCGGTTTTGAAAGCGCGATTTCGAAAGATTGCTGGACGCTGACCCGCAGCCTGCTGGCCGAAAACTCGCCCTATTACCTCTCGGGAGCCAAGCTGACCTACAACACGCCTAATGGCAAGTGGACGGTGCTGGGCATGGTGACCAACGGCTGGCAGCGGGTGAAAAAACTCGACGGCTACAGTGGCCCGGCCGTAACCACGCAGGTGCAGTACCGGCCCTCGGCGAACCTGACGCTCAACTGGAGCAGCTTTGTGGGCGCCGACCGGCCCGATTCGCTCCGGCAGACGCGCTTCTTCAATAACTTCTACGCGATCGTGAATCCACAGGGCCGCTTCGGGGTGATCCTTGGCTTCGACATCGGGGCGGATCGTAAACCGGTTATGCGTAACGGGTCGGATGTGCGCGTGGGTAGTGGCAGCTACGTCTGGTATTCGCCCGTCGTGATTGCCCGCTACAAAACGTCGGACAAAAGCTACCTGAATGGCCGCGTCGAGTACTACGCCGACCCGAACGGCGTGATCATCGCCACGGGCACGGCCAACGGATTCAAAACACTCGGCTACTCGCTCGGCTACGATTACGCTATTCTGCCCAACGCCCTGTTCCGCATCGAAGGCAAGGTGTACGACAGCAAAGACCCAATTTTTGAGGGAAAAACCAGCACCAGCCGCACCAACACCTCGCTCACCACGAGTCTGGCGGTAAGCTTTTAACGATTGATAGCTTCCTAAGCCTTAACCATCGTCATGAAACCAGCCTACCGATTACTCAGTGTCATGCTGCTTAGCCTACCACTGGTATCGGTTGCGCTGGTTTATGACCGATTACCACTCCGGCTCCCCGTTCATTTCGACGCCGACGATCAGCCCGATCTATTCAACAACCGGTCGCAGTGGATGAGCCGCCTTATAATCACCATGTTCCTGCTGAATATTGGCCGATCGGTGCTGATGCGGGTGGTGGAACGGCAACGTACCTGCCAGCGGGCTCAACTGGAAGCGCTCTACCTGCTCACGGCCGTGTCGGTGGCGGGTATTGTCTCGCTGCTGGCGCTTGAAGGGGGGCTGGGCAAGCCGCTCTTCGCCGACTGGTTTCCCGTCTGGTTTTTTCTGTCGGGCAGCGGGGTGCTGTACGTATCGGTGTCGCCTCATCTGCCCGTTTCCCTGCTGAATACCGACCAGTTAACGCCGCCGCAGCTTCGTCGGCTGGTGGCTATGCAGCAATTTCGGTCGCTCTCTCATTGGATCGTGGTCCGGGTAAATCTGGCCGCCGCCGTCCTGATGCTTTTTGTGGGCCGACACGATCGGTGGCAGCTCGGGTTGCTGGCCAACCTGCTCGCTTACTCAGCCCTGATGATCCTGGCCGAGGTGAACCGCCGTCGGTCGGGCTAGCGCCGTTTTTGTGTTTGACTCCGTTTCTTTTCTTCTTCACTCGTCATGACGCCCAACGACCAAACTGCCGAACGATTTCTGAACCTCATCCGCGAGTCGCGCCGGGGGAAGTTCAAGATTTACATTGGCATGAGCGCGGGGGTCGGCAAGTCGTACCGGATGTTGCAGGAAGCCCATAGCCTGTTGCGTAGCGGCGTCGATGTGCGCATCGGGTTCATCGAGACCCACAACCGGGCCGAAACGGTGGCACTGGTCGACGGGCTGCCCATCATCCCCCGCCGCACGCTGTTCTACAAGGGCCGTCAACTGGAGGAGATGGACGTGCAGACGATTATCAACACGCACCCCGAGCTGGTGATTGTCGACGAACTGGCACACACCAACATTCCCGGCTCGAAAAACGACAAACGCTGGCAGGACGTGGTCGATATTCTCGATGCGGGCATCAACGTGATCTCGGCGGTCAATATTCAGCACATCGAAAGCCTCTACGACGAGGTGCGGGCCATTACGGGCATCGACGTAACCGAGCGGGTGCCCGACCGGGTGCTGCAACTGGCCGATGAGGTGGTGAACATCGACCTGACCGCCGACGAGCTCATTACGCGCCTCCGCGACGGCAAAATCTACGATCAGGCGAAGGTGCAGACGGCGCTGGCCAACTTTTTTCAGTCGGAGAAGATCCTGCAACTGCGCGAACTGGCGCTGAAAGAAGTGGCCGGGCAGGTGGAGCGCAAAGTGGATCTGACCCTGCCGCCGGCCTCCATTTCGCGCCACGAGCGGTTTCTGGTGGCGATCAGTACCAACGCCGATGTGGCCCGCCGGGTGATCCGAAAAACAGCCCGGCTGGCGAGCTATTACAACTCGCGCTGGTACGTACTCTACGTGCAGACGCCCGCCGAGGCCCCCGACCGAATCCGCCTCGACGTGCAGCGGCACCTGATCAATAACCTTAAATTAGCCACCGAGTTGGGGGCCGAGGTGATTCAGGTCAAAGGCAGCAACATTGTCGATGGCATTATGGATGAGGTAGAACGCCGCCACATCACCACCGTCTGTATCGGCAAACCGCACATCAACCTCGTTCAGATCATCATCCAGACCAACGCCTTCAATCGGCTACTGAATAAGCTATCGGCCTCCGACGTCGACCTGATTATTTTGTCGTAACCTGCACTACCATGACCATCAAAGCCAAAATAACGCTCGCACTGGCCTTCCTGTTTGCCATCATGCTGCTGCTGGGTGGGGTGGGTGCCTATTACCTCAACCGCCTGGCTGCCGACTCGCAGGCGATCCTGACCGACAACTACGAATCACTCGAATATACCAGCAACATGCAGAAGGCGCTGATCGGGCTGAGTGCCAAACCCGATACCGAAACGCTGGGTACGTTCGAGGGAAATTTGAAACTACAGGAAGCCAACGTGACCGAGGTAGGTGAAGGCGAAGCCACGCAGGCGGTGCGGCGAGCATTTACGCAACTTCAAAAAACACCCCAGGACTCGTTCATAGTGAGCCGGTTGTGGGCGGGCCTGTTCCGCATCGACGACGTAAACCGGCAGGCGATCATTCGCAAAAACGACGTAGCCAAGCAAACGGCCCGCGACGCGCTGGTGTGGCTGGCTGTGGTGGGTACGTTGTCGTTTCTGGTGGTATTCTCGATGTTGTTCAGTTTTCCCGGTTACATCGCCAACCCCCTGCACGAGCTTACGCAGGGTATTCGGCAGGTGGCGAGCCGCAATTTTGAAGAGCGCCTGCACTTTAAATCGAGCGATGAGTTTGGCGAACTGGCCCGGTCGTTCAACGGCATGGCGCAGAAACTTGATGAATACGAACACTCGAACCTGGCCCGGATTCTGTTCGAGAAAAAACGCATCGACACCCTGATTCAGGTGATGTCGGACGGCATCATCGGGCTCGATCAGAACCGGTATATCCTGTTTGTTAACCGCGTGGCGAGCCGGTTGCTGGGTCTGGGCGAAGCGGAGTTGCTGGGCCGGTATGCCCCCGACGTGGCGGCCCGCAACGACCTAATGCGCAGCCTGATTCAGGACGTGATGCAGAATAGCCCGCCGACCAATGCCGGCGACTCGAACCTGCTCAAAATTTTCGATGAAGGCAAAGAGAGTTATTTCATCCGGCAAACGCAGGTCGTTGATGTGTCGCGGACGGGCGATGAGCAGGCTGTGCGGGCCGGGTACGTGATCGTGCTGAAAAACGTAACGTCGTACAAAGAGCTCGATCTGGCTAAAACCAATTTCATCGCTACGGTGTCGCACGAACTGAAAACGCCGCTGTCGAGCATCAAAATGAGCCTGAAACTGCTCGACGATCAGCGGATTGGCGAGCTGAACGACGAGCAGCGGCAACTGGTCGGGAATGTGCGCGATGATGCCGACCGGCTGCTGAAACTGACTGGCGAGCTGCTGAATATGGCGCAGGTAGAGTCGGGGCAGATTCAGTTGAACATCCGTCCTGTGGCTCCGGCCGATCTGGTCCGTTACGCTACGCAGGCGCTACGTACCCAGGCCGAACAGAAAGCCGTTGACCTTATGAGCAACGTACCTGATAACCTCCCGCTCGTGGAAGCCGACCCCGACAAGACGTCGTGGGTGCTGGTCAATTTTCTGTCGAACGCGATCAGGCACAGCCCCGACAACGGCCGCGTCGACATCAGCGTCACGGCCATCGACCGGCAGGTGGAGTTTCGGGTGCGCGACCACGGCCCCGGCATCCGCCCCGAGCACCGCGACCGCGTGTTTGATCGTTACTTCCGGGCGGCCACCGTGCCGTTTTCGGGCAGCAACGGCTATCCGGCCAGTGCCGTAGCAAACCCCACCAGTAGCGGGACGGGGCTGGGCCTGGCGATTTCCAAAGAATTTATTCAAACCATGAACGGGCAAGTGGGGCTTGATACTACCGTGACCGACGGCGCGGCTTTCTGGTTTCGGCTGCCGGTGACTGGCCAGACCGTTGTATAGGCAGGAACCGATACGTCGGCTAAACGCTGTACTTTTGCCGCGAAGGGCTGGTTTTCACGAAACCCGCACCCGCAACTTGATACGACTGCATGAAACCTACTCTCTTGATCCTGGCCGCTGGCATGGGCAGCCGCTACGGGGGCATTAAGCAACTCGACCAGTTTGGGCCACACGGCGAAACCATTATCGATTATTCGCTTTTCGACGCGATCCGGGCCGGCTTCGGCAAGGTGGTGTTTATCATCCGGCAGGAACTTCAGGCCGATTTTGAAGCGATCTTCCTGCCCAAACTGAAAGGGAAGATCGACGTTGATTTTGCCATTCAGGCGTTGTTCTCCTACGTACCTGCCGACCTCGGTTCGGTGCAGCGTACCAAACCCTGGGGCACGGGCCACGCCATGCTGTGTGCGCAGAAACAGACACAAACCCCGTTTGCCGTCATCAACGCCGACGATTTTTACGGGCAGGAGGCCTTCCAGGTGATGGCCGATTTTCTGACTACCGACACCGACGATACACGCCACGCGATGGTGGGATATGAAGTAAAAAACACACTGTCGGAGTTTGGCTCGGTATCGCGCGGCGTTTGCACCACCGACGAGCACAACAACCTGACGTCGGTGATTGAGCGAACGAAGATTTACGAGAAAGCGGACGGTCCGACGACTCGGACTATCGTCTACGAAGAAGCGGACGGCCTCACGCCACTGTCGCCCGAAACACCGGTATCGATGAACTTCTGGGGCTTCAAACCAAGCGTATTTCCCAGCGTGCAGGCGCAGTTTGAAACCTACGCCCGCGCCAATTTCGACGTACCCAAGGCCGAGTTTTATATCCCCACGATCGTGACGCAGCTCATCCAGACGGGCGAGGGCACCTGCCGGGTGTTCCGCAGCCAGTCGGAGTGGTTTGGTGTCACGTACCCGGAAGACAAACCGACCGTGATGAAGTCGTTCAAACGCCTGCACGCCGACGGCAAATACCCGGATAGCCTGTGGGGGTAATGAATGGATAATGCATAATGAATGATGTACAATGCACAATGGGGCGGGCAGGTAGCAAGCCGTTTACGAATACCCATTGTGCATTCTTCATCGTGCATTGTACATTCAACCCCAGTCGTTCCGCTGCCAACTAAACCCGGACGATGTGCATGCGTTATGAAAACGACACTGTTGTTGGTCTGTTTGTTGGGTACGTTGCCCGCACTAAGTCAGGCGATCGTAGGGACCTGGAAACGGACAGGCACGACGATTACGTACCAGAGTGGCAAAACGGAGGACGTGCAGCCGATGATGGTCAAAAGCGTACCCTGTACCGCCAGGATTACGTATGAGTTTACGAGCAACGGCATGCTAAAAACCCACATACCCGATGATTGTAAACAGTTGCTGGGGCCGATGGCCAAAATCAGCGCTGATACGCGCTACACCATCAGCGGCAACAAAATCACGGTTGAGTCGCCCGAACCCCAGCTGTCGCCGACGATGACACAGACCTACGCGGTGCAAGGCAACACCCTGACGATGACGTTTACCTACGCCGATCAGCCTAACGTACCCAACCCCAACAAGGCTAAGTCCGTCGTGATGACCTACCAGAAGCTGTAGGTATAATGATGAACGCTGAGTGATGAGCGCTACCTTTACTTTATGATTGCCGCTGCTCCTCAATTGCCTTTTGCTGCCCTTCAGCCGTCGTTTGAAGGCGAGCTGTATTTCGACAACTCGACCGAACATGCCGCCCAGCGGTTGCTCTACGCGACCGATGCGTCGGTGTATCAGGAAGTTCCGTTGGCCGTTGCGATTCCGCGCACGGTGGAAGATATCAAACGGCTTATACGCTTTGCCAAAGCCAACAAAAGCGCCGGCGCACAGGCCAGCCTGATTCCGCGCGCGGCCGGTACGTCGCTGGCCGGGCAGGTGGTGGGTAGTGGCATCGTCGTCGATATTTCGACCCATTTCAATCAGATTCTGGAAGTCAACGCCGCCGAGCGTTGGGTACGGGTGCAGCCGGGCGTTATCCGCGATGACCTGAACGTGGCGCTGCGCCCGCACGGGTTGCAGTTTGGGCCAGAAACCAGCACCGCCAGCCGCGCCATGATCGGCGGGATGATCGGCAACAACTCGTGTGGGCTGCACTCCATCGTGTGGGGTACTACCCGCGATCACCTGCTCGAAGTGCGGGCTGTGCTGGCCGATGGCGCCGAGGTAACGTTCCGAAACCTGACCCCCGACGAATGGGCCGCCAAATGCCGGGGCGAAAATGTGGTCAGTCCGCTCGAACAGCGCATCTACCAGCAATTCCAAACCTGGCTTAGCGACCCCCAACTTTGCCAGCAAATCCGCGACGGTTACCCCAACGCCAACGTCACCCGCCGCAACACCGGCTACGCACTGGATGCGCTTTTGACCCCACCCGGACGCGGGACCGCCCCAGCCCCTCCCCTTAAAAAAGGGGAGGGGGGTACCTTCTGCAACGAAAATGCTATAGAGCGGCTCCCCTCCCCTTTTTTAAGGGGAGGGGTCGGGGCGGTCCCGCGTCCGGGTGGGGTCAACCTCGCCGCGCTGATTGCCGGGTCGGAGGGGACGCTCTGTTTCATCACAGAAGCCAAACTGAACCTGCTGCCGCTGCCGCCTGCGCACGTGGCGCTGGTTTGTGCCCATTTTCAGACGCTTCGGCAGTCGCTGGAGGCCAATCTGGTGGCGCTGGATCATAAATGCTGGGCGTCGGAGTTAGTTGATGATTACATTCTGCAACTGACCAAAACCAACGCCGAGCAACTCCGTAACCGGACGTTTGTGGTCGACCACCCCGAAACGGGTGATCCCAAAGCGGTGCTGATGGTCGAGTTTTTCGACGACACCGAGGCGGGCGTTCGGGCGAAAGCCGAGGCGTTCGTAGCGGCCTTGCAGGAGGCTCAACTCGGGTATGCCTATCCCATCCTTCACGGCGACGAGACCAAGAAACCCTGGGCATTGCGTAAGGCGGGACTCAGTATCATGTACAATATTCCCGGCGACGAAAAACCGGCCAACGTGATCGAGGATTGCGCCGTTGCGCCGCAGGACCTGCCCGACTATATCGACGAGTTGACCCGGATGGCGAAGGAAAATCATGGGCTCGATCTGGAATATTCGGCGCATGCCGGGGCCGGTGAACTGCACGTGCTGCCCTTGATCAACCTGAAAACTACGCCCGGCCGCGAGACCTTCCGGGCGTTGCTAATGGACACGGCCACGCTGGTGAAAAAATACGGCGGGGCGCTGTCGGGCGAGCACGGCGACGGGCGGCTGCGGGGCGAGTTCATTGCGTTTATGCTCGGGCCGGAAAACTATGAACTGTGCAAGGCGGTAAAGGCTCTTTGGGACCCCGATAACCTGTTCAACCCCGGTAAGGTGGTCGACACGCCGCCGATGAACGAGCACCTCCGGTATGTGGCCGATGCAGTGATTCCACAGCCGCATACCCGTTTCGATTTTTCGAAAGACGGCGGACTGCTCGAACTGGCCGAAAAATGCTCGGGGTCAGGCGATTGCCGCAAAACGCATTTGTCGGGCGGAACGATGTGCCCCAGCTACATGGCCACCCGCCGCGAACACGACACCACTCGTGCCCGCGCCAACATGCTCCGGCATTATTTTACCGGCGGCGACCAGCCCACGGTCACGATGGACGAGGTGAAGGATGTGCTCGACCTGTGCTTGTCGTGCAAAGCCTGCCAGACCGAGTGCCCCAGCAGCGTGGACATGACCCGCATGAAGGCTGAGTTTACGCAACGCCTCTACGACGAACGCTCGGTGCCATTGCGGGCGCGGCTGGTGGGTAATTTCTCCCGCCTGATGAACCTGGCCAGCCTGGCCCCCTGGGCCTACAACGCCATCTACGACACGCCCGCCCTGCGCCGGATCGCCAACCGCCTAGTTGGTTTCCACCCCGACCGCACCATGCCCAGGCTGACTAAGTTCACTGTTCCCAGTTCGCTGTCGTCTGTTGGGTCGGGAAAGCCGACTACCACTCGCTACGGCAAAACAGCCGACAGTGGACAGCGGACTGTTCAACTGTTTCTGGACGAATTCACGCGCTATAACGACGGGCATGTCGCCGAAGCGACCGCCAAATTGCTCGACCGGCTGGGTTATACGATGGTTATCCCGGAGCACGCTGAAAGCGGCCGGACGTACCTGTCGAAAGGGTTGGTCGATGAGGCTCGTAAACTGGCGATTCGTAACGTAACGTACCTGCGCGACCGCGTTACGGCCGACGCCCCGCTGATCGGGCTGGAACCCTCGGCCATCCTGACCTTCCGCGACGAATACCCCGATCTGGTCCCCGCCGACCTAAAGGCCGATGCCCGCCGCATTGCTCAGCATACGTACCTGTTCGAGGAATGGATCGCCCGCGAAGCCGACGCCGGACGGATCACCGCCGATGCGTTCACGACCGAGGCCCGCACGGTAAAAGTCCACGGGCACTGCCATCAGAAGGCCTTGTCGGGTATGGCGGCGCCGACCAAAGCCCTGAGTTTGCCCCAACACTATACGGTCGACGTGATTCCGTCGGGCTGTTGCGGCATGGCGGGCTCATTTGGCTACGAAACCGAGCACTACGACCTTTCCATGCAGATTGGCGAACTGGTACTGTTCCCCGCCGTGCGCGCTGCGGCCAGCGAGGTTATCGTGGCTGCGCCAGGTACGTCGTGCCGCCATCAGATCAAAGACGGCACCGGTCGCAAAGCCCTGCACCCCGCCGAAGTGCTGTTCGAGGCGTTGACCACCCCCAACCCCCTCCTCGGTAAGGAGAGGGCTTAGTTTCACTAACCAGGCTGTGGTCAAGCCCCCTCCTTACCGAGGAGGGGGCTGGGGGTGGTCTGCTGGTTAGCTACTTTGGCTTTCAGGAATGAAATAACCACGTCGAGGCCCTTCTGATAATGGATATTGTTGGGAATCACGATGTCAGCTTCGGCGCGATAGGGCTTGATAAATTGCTTGTAGGTGGGTTTCACGTGATATTTCCAGCGGTACATCACGTCGTCGAGATCATAGCCACGCTCTTCGGCGTCGCGCTTCACCCGGCGTTCCAGCTTAATGCTGTTCTTGGCGTCGATGAAAATCTTGAGGTCCATCTGGTCGGCCAATTCGCGGAAATGGAACACAAAAATACCCTCAACCACAATGATGGGCGCAGGGGTAAACGTCAGCAACTGCGGTACTATGTCGGGATTATTGAATGTGTATTCACGCTGTTGCACTGTCAGCCCCTGACGTAGCTGCTCGATATGCTGGGCATACAGGTGGTGATCGATTGTTTCGGGTACGTCGAAATTATGGATGCCCTGATCGTCGACAGCGATCTGATCAAGCGATAAGTAGTAATTATCCTGCGAAATCAGGCAGATTTCGTCGGGTGCGAAGGCGTTGAGGATGCCCTTCAGAAAGGATGTTTTTCCTGACGCACTACCCCCGGTAATGCCAACGATATATGGTTTCATAAGACGGTGAAACCTCACTCCCAACGTCTCTAGTTTAGGCAAAAGAGAGGGGTTGGGGGTGAGGTAATTTTAACAAAAATACGGCAAGGGCCTGAATTCACGGCGGCAGTAGCCAACTGGCTTTACGATGATCGCAGCGGCCTACCCCTATTTTACGGCACCAATCTTCGGAGCTGTCTGCCGGTTTCGCGCTGCGTACCCGATATTTGCCCCATGAAGTTACAGAATGACCTAGTACTGCGGGCGGCACGCGGCGAGACCGTCGAACGTACCCCCGTGTGGCTGATGCGGCAGGCGGGCCGAATTCTGGCCGAATACCGGGCCGTACGCGAAAAAGCAGGCAGTTTTATCAAGCTGGCGACTACCCCCGAACTGGCGGCCGAAGTGACGGTGCAGCCCGTTGATCTGCTCGGCGTGGATGCCGCTATTATTTTTTCGGATATTCTGGTCGTGCCCGAGGCGATGGGCCTGCCTTATGAGATGATCGAGCAGCGGGGGCCGGTTTTTCCGCGCACCGTCCGGACAATGGCCGACCTCGATAGCCTGCACATCGCCGACCCGGAGGAGCACCTTGGGTACGTGCTGGAAGCCCTGCGGATTACAAAACAATTGCTGGCGGGCCGCGTGCCGCTGCTGGGGTTTGCTGGTGCGCCGTTTACCATTTTCTGCTACATGACCGAGGGCCGGGGATCGAAAACCTTCTCGGTCGCCAAAAAGCTGCTTTATACCGACCCGACCTTTGCGCACGCGCTGCTCCAACGCATCACCGACAGCACAATCGCGTACCTGAAAGCGCAGGTAGGAGCGGGGGCCGATCTCGTTCAACTATTCGATTCGTGGGCGGGCATTCTGTCGCCCGAGCAGTACAACACCTTTTCGCTGCCCTACATCCGGCAGATTTGCGACGCACTGAAAGCTGATCCGGCTGTGGGGCACACGCCCATCACGGTGTTTGCCAAAGGGGCCTTTTTTGCCCGGCAGGCGATCGGGCAGCTCAACTGCGACGTGGTAGGACTCGACTGGAACATGGACGCCGCCGAATCGCGCCTCTTGGTGCCTAAAAAGACCCTGCAAGGCAACCTCGATCCCTGCGTGCTCTATGCCGAACCGGCGCAGATTCGGGCCGAAGTGGCGCAGATGCTGGCGGCGTTTGGCCCCCAACGCCATATTGCCAACCTGGGGCACGGCGTTTACCCCGATACCAACCCCCACCACGTACGGGTGTTTATCGACGCCGTAAAAAACGCCTGATGGCGGCCAGTATCCGGGCTTTCTGCGCCTCGGTAGCCCCGTCCCACATGTCGTTGTGCAGAATGGCCTGCGGCTCGATCATGATGCCGTAGGTACGTTGCTCATCGGTTGTAGGTAACACCCCCTCGTCGGCTGGCTGATCGCTGGAACGGATGGAGAGGATGCGGGGCTGCCGGGCGCGAAGCAACGGCATACGGCGGTTGTCGAACGTGATGACTGCGGCTACCTCGGCTGGGTACGTATGGGCGTAGAGCATCGACTGATCGCCCCCGTTGGAATGTCCCACCAACAAGAGACGACTCCTGTCGAGCAGGGGCAGGCGGCGATTCAAACTCGCCAAGACAAACCGGATGTTCTGTACCCCACGCTCCCAGTTGGGGCGGCGCACCACACGCGGATTGCCGGTGGTGGGTATGGGGTCGTCGCCGGGCAATTCGTGTTGCACACCCGCCACCACGTACCCCTGCGCCACGAGGTCGTGGGCAATGAAGCTGTAGTCTGTCGAGTGGCCGCCATACCCATGACTGATTACGGCGATTTTAGGTCGTTTGGGGAGCTTGGCCGGCTGGTAAAGCACCACCGGGACTGCCCGGTGCCGGGTCGTGTCGAATAAGGCCAGCGTGTCGACAGCCATCGACTGACCCAGCGCCACTTGGCTGATGGAGAGGTAGCCAAGCAGGAAATAGACGACTGCCGGTTTGGGCTGAATGGCCATAGTAAAAACGTCAAAAGAAACGCGCTGTCAACTTATTCATTTCTCGACACAGCCCAAAGGCAGTAACCGATTGTGGCACAAATGCTGAACGACCAGGAGGCGCCGCAAGACCCTGTTCCGATTGCGAGGCACACCAGTTGAACGCTAGTTTGATGGCACCACTGTACGCATAATATCATCGACGGAATGGAACAGATAAATAGCTGGTTGCGCGGCCAGTACATCGGTACGGGTATACCCCCAGGCAACAGCGCCAAAGGCCAGACCGGCTTCTTTAGCCGCATCCAGGTCGCGCAGTTCATCGCCCACGCAAAGGACTTGATCGGGCGTAACCCCGCTGCTGCCTATGACTTGTCTGAATTTGCGCTGTTTCCCAAACAGCGATGAGCCACAGCTGTAGTGGGTGATCAACGTGGCGGCTTGGGGGCCCAGTATCCGACGAATATTCGCTTCGGAATTAGAGCTGACGATGGCCAGTTGAACCCCCTGACTGGCTAACTGCGCTAATAACTCAGGCACGCGGTCGAAGAGCTGAATTTGCTCAATATCATTGGCCATCAGGTGAATAAACGCCCGGGCAACGAGTGGGATCTTCCAACTGGGCAGTTGAGCCTTTTTCATCAGCTCGCGCGCGTTCATGGTCCGCATCCGATCGACATGTTCAGGCTGGATAGGGCGAAAGTTATAAGCCGCCGCCAGCGTATTTATCGAGCGCAGAAAGAAGGGGAAGGAATCGGCCAGGGTACCGTCAAAATCGAAAATAACCAGCTTGTAGTTCATCGTAGGGTGGGAATGAGGTCATACAAAGTAAGTTAAGCCGATAAGTTTGATCAACGACTAGCACCCTGAATCGTACGATTTGGAAGTTGAACTTGCAAAAGGAACAGACGACCAAACCAGACGTTTCGCCTTGCGGTGGTCGTTGCGGTTAATGCGTATTTTGCGCAGAAGCGGCGGTTGATCTCAACGGTTACGAGGCTTGCTAATGATTTGGTGGCCTCGATTAGCCGCTATTCAGGCGCCTGTCAGCTACTTTGCATGCATAGAAATGACTGAATGATCGCCTATCGCCTTGCCCGACCCACCGATGCCGCCCGGATTGCCGATCTGCACACCCGAAGCTGGCAAACCGCCTACCGGGGTATCCTGCCCGACACGTACCTGGACCACGAAGCCCCGGCCGAGCGGCTGGGTACGTGGCGCGAGCGCTTTACCAACCCGGCTCCTAATCAGCGGGTACTGTTAGCCGAAGAGGCCGGTACGTTGGTGGGGTTCATCGCGCTCTTTCTCGACGAACACCCCGAGCTGGGTACGTTGGTCGACAACCTCCACGCCGACCCCGCCCGCAAAGGGCAGGGCATCGGTTCGGGGTTGCTCCGCGAAGCCGCCCGGTCTATCCTGCCCGAAGCAACCTCGCCCGGCTTTTACCTGACTGTCTTTGAGCAGAACCGGCCCGCCATTCAGTTCTACGAGCGGATGGGTGGCGTCTGTGTTGCTCACACTACGCACGGCGTACCCGGAGGGGCACTGGCTGCCGCCCGTCACTATGCCTGGCCAAATGGCAGTATTTTATCGGCCTCGATTCGTTGATGGTTACCGCTTATCGCCCAGGTGGAAATCGCCACCGCCTTTGATGGTTGCTCCTTGCCCAACGATGTTTTTGCGGTCGTAGGTTGTCGTGTCGGCATTGCCTTCATCGCCGATATGGATGTTGCCGGTGATGTCGAGCGACTGACCCTCGAAGATGTTCTTGGCGGTGGGGTTGTGTTGCGCGTAGGTAGCCAACTGCGCTTTGAGTTCCTCGACAAACTGCGGGTTGTTGAGTAGGTCTTTTAGCTTGGCCTCAACGACGGCCTCTTTGACCGCCGCCGGTTGCGCCGACTCGACGATGGTTTTGGTGACGGGGTCTTCATCGCGGATGAACCACGAACGTACCCACTTCATCCCCTCGGTGACGAAATCCTTGGGAAACTTCTTGACCTCTTCGTTTTCCAGCAGCAGGTCGGTTACATACTTGGTGGCAACGGGAATAAGTGTTTCGAGTAGTGTCATAGTTTGTATTATCTGTTGAGGTTTAAACCTTGAATTATTCGGACAAGATGATCTCTTTTATTTAAAGTTTCTAAAATCGTTCTTTGATCAAATAGTTTCTGTCTTGCAAGGTTTTCCAGTATGAATAAGCTTGATTGGCAATAGGATAAAGCAATTTCAAATTGATTTAAAGCTAAGTGTAGGTCACTTAATAAGTTGAAAATTGAAGCTTCACTGCTTCTGTTTCTAATCGCTTGAGATATTCTTAGCGATTCTTGAAGATGGCTGTAAGATAGGTCGTATTGTTTAGTCTTTAAAAAAATGTTGCCTAGTAAGCTGTTTGCATTCATTTCAGTCTTTAAGCTAGAAACACCTTTTGCTTTATCTAAAGCATTTTTTGCTAACCGTTTCGCTTTATCGATTCTATTCATTAGCCAATAAGTTGATGCAATGTTATAGAGTGTAGTAGGAATCCCAATCCTGTCAAATTCATTTTCTTTACACTTGAGAGATTTTTGCAAGTAATCAAGGGCTTCTTTATATTTTTTATTGGTAATATGAATAAGTCCTATGTTATTGTAAATGGGGCCTAGACCAAATGTTATACCGAGGCTTTTTTTTATGTCTAATGACCTTTGAAAATAATCTAAAGCCTGGTTATGTTTTCCTACTTCATTATAAACACCACCTATGGTATTATAAATTTCAGCTTGGGCATTTTTGTCTTTCTCTCGTAATGCAATGTTTTGAGAATCCTCAAGTAGTTGCAAAGCTTCGTCGTATAGATTCAATGACACGTAACAAGATGCAATGGTATTTATTGCATTTATTTTGTAGCTGTAGTGTACTGGCTTCTGTTTGACAGTGTTGCAAAGATGCAGGGCTTGTTGGTTGTAACTCAGCCTTCGAAGTAGATCTGCTTTAGCCATTGCTAAATCAGCAAAATCATTCCATGCCTCTGCTTGTAAAAAGTATAGCAATGACAAATCTTGGTTCAAAAAATCAGTTAGTTCATTGTAAAAGTTAGCGGCTTTATATGAAAGGTCTTTGACTGCTACTTGTGAAATACAGTTTTGCTGCCACAGCCATGCCCTCGTCAGAGGGTGTATCTCGAAGGTGTCATCGTCGTAGCCGAAGCAGAGGGCTTTTCGCTTCAGTATGCGTAAAATAGGTGTGAGAACTACTTCAGGCTGTTCTGAGACATGGGCGAAGACGGCAACGTGGGTGCGGCCCAATAGCACCGAGGATTGGGCAAAGACCGTCTGCTCGGTATCTGTTAGGCTTTGGTAGAGCGTACCTAACAGCAGGTTTTCCATCAATTGGCTTTCCACCTTTGCCACCTTGTTCATGTTGAAGGCTACGCCGTTGGCCAGAATACCCACCAAAAAGGTAAAAGCTCGGGGCAGACCATCGAATCGCTCGTAAAGCAATGCCTGCTCAGCGGGAGTTAGTGACCGCAGGACGTCCGACGATTGTACATAGCGGTACTGCTCCGCGTAGGTCATCTTACCCAGCGGCAGGTGGGTCAGGCAGTCGGCTAAGTCGTTTATTGCGTAGCGGGTCGTAAACAGGATGTGGCAATGCTTGGGTACGTTGCTAATCAGTTGGCGCAGAAAGTCGCGCAGCCCCTCCGCATCGAATCGGCCATCTGCGTCGTGTGTATCTTCGGTATTGTCGAAGAGCAGAATCATCGGGCATACCGTTAAGCAATTATCAATTACGGCCTGTAGCTTTTTCTGCGTGGGTACGTCAGGGCTGTCCAGAAGTGCTGCTAGGTCATCGGCTACCAGTGCGTCGGGTTGAGTACGTGCCTTCCAGGTTGCTACCAGCCGGGTCAGGATACTCAGCTCCTCAATGGCGTGTCCTCCTTTCCGAAACAGCAGCACGGGTGGGTTGCCGTGGTAGGTGCGGTAGTGGTTGGTGAAGGCTTCGGCTGTGGTGGTTTTGCCCAAGCCGCCCATGCCGTGCAGACACAGCGCCTGCCCCTGCCGAAACCCTTTCCGCAACTGAATCAGGATGCGTTTGCGGCCAATAAAATCTTCACCAATCAGCCGGGTATGCTGGCTGCGGGTAAAGGTCAGCGGCGGGTAAAACAGACCATGCGTGCCAGTGTCGTAGGTACGTTGCCGGTCGATGAGTGGGCCAATCCCCTGATTCTGGAACAAAACGGGCGTAAACCACTCCGCCGCAATTGCCGCATCCGGGTTGTGTTGGCGTCGTGTCTCGGTTTGCTGCCAAAGGTGCTGCCTGGTGTCGTGCAGTGCTTTGGTGAGGGAGTCGCCCGCTGCCAGTCTGCCGTAAAACTGCCGCGTTAGCAGCCGGGCCGCTTCGTCGGTTACTGAGAAGCGCATGGCCAGCACGGCACGTAAACCCACATCGGCCAATTGCCGGGCTACGTTGCCAAGTGCGTTACCCGCCGCCGACTCGCATGCACTCACTACAACCAGTTTCACCGAGCCAAAGGGGCGCAGCGCCTTGCCCAGTTCGCGGCCTGTCACTAGTTGTTGGTCGCCATCTTCGTTTTCCATCAGCAACACGCCCTGCTGTTGGTCAGTCAGGTACGCGCCGTGGCCACTGATGTGCACAATGTCGTGGCTGCGTTTCTGGAGCGCTTCGGTCAGTTCAGTTAAGTTTGCGCAGTCGAGAATTTCGACCACGAGCGGCGGTTGTAGACGGTTGGTTGGGTGCTGCGACACCGCGATTAGCTCTTTTAGTTCGGTTTCCAGCAGCAGTTGCTTGTCCGCCTCGGGCATGTTTTCGGGTAGCGCCGACACAAACAGTACCTTTAGCGGAGCCGCCCGGTCGGTTGTACCTTGCGCGTTAAAGGCATCGAGCGTGGTTAGGTGGCTTCTGATCAGCCCGAACCCGTCGGGTGGCAGGGCATCGATACCACTTAGGCGGGGTAGCAGCATTTCCCAGGGCAGTTGCAACAACGCATCATCGTCTGTCGAGATCACGAGTAGCAGTTCAGTGAGTTTACGCTGTTGCAACAAGGTGATAAATTGCCCCGTCAGCGTACCGATTTCGCCGGTAAAAAACGTCTCGTATAGTAGGTCGGCTAGCGTGGCTTCGGCCTGTTCGGGTGCCATCGACAGAGCAGTGCCGAAGCGGGTCGTGCCGCCAATCTGCCGCCGCATTGCCTGAAATGCCTCCGCCTGCTGAAACAGCGATGCGGGAATGTCGACCGTAACGGGCTGTTCGAGATGATCTATCGTACCGGTCTGTGCATTTTTGGCTGATAGCATGGCCCGGTAGCCTCCGTCCTCGGCGGGGTCGAGGCGCAGGAAAAGAACACTGTGGCTATCATGAAACCGATCCTGAATGGTGTAGGTAATGTTGTCGCCGATATGGACATTGCCGGTCGCAATGATCGTCCCATTGACAACATTCTTTTGCTGTATCATACAGCATCAAGTTACAAAAAATACAAATAAGGTCCGTTGGTAGCCGCAACAGAAAGCTAACATCCTCTTTCCCCGCCTTTTCCGTTTATTTGCACCGACGAAATGGGCGATAGCCATCGATTCAGTTGTTGAGTCCTTTATAATCCAAATTTTTGTTTGCAAAGCACAATGAGTACCATTCAAAGCATCCATGCCCGCCAGATCCTCGACTCGCGCGGCAACCCGACAGTGGAAGTAGATGTTCGCACCGAAACCGGTGCACTGGGCCGCGCTGCCGTTCCATCGGGCGCCTCGACCGGCACACACGAAGCCGTTGAACTCCGCGACGACGACGCCAAGGTGTATGTTGGCAAAGGCGTACTGAAAGCCGTTGAAAACGTCAACGAGCTGATCTACCCCGAGTTGGTGGGCATTTCGGTCTTTGAACAGGGCATGATCGACAAAATCATGCTGGAACTCGACGGCACGCCCAACAAAGGCAAGCTGGGTGCCAACGCCATTCTGGGCGTATCGCTGGCTGCTGCTAAAGCCGCTGCAATCGACGCCGGCCTGCCGCTCTACCGCTACATCGGTGGTGTCAACGCCAACACGCTGCCCGTACCGATGATGAACATCCTGAACGGGGGTTCACACGCCGATAACTCAATCGACTTCCAGGAGTTCATGGTGATGCCCGCCAATGCGCCCAGCTTCGCCGAAGCGCTGCGGATGGGTACCGAGATCTTCCACACGCTGAAGAAAGTGCTGAAAGGCAAAGGCATGAGCACCAACGTGGGTGATGAAGGCGGCTTTGCTCCCAACATCAAATCCAACGAAGAGGCCATCCAGATCGTGATCGAAGCGATCGAGAAAGCAGGCTACCGCCCCGGCGAAGACGTCTGGATCGCGATGGACGCCGCTGCGTCGGAGTTCTACAACGCCGAAACGGGTGAGTACCACTTCAAAAAATCGACCGGCGACAAACTGACGTCGGATCAGATGGCTGATTACTGGGCCGATTGGGTGAACAAATACCCCATCCTGTCGATCGAAGACGGCATGGCCGAAGACGACTGGAGCGGCTGGAAACGCCAAACCGAACTGGTTGGCAAGAAGATTCAACTCGTGGGCGACGACCTGTTCGTTACCAACGTAACGCGCCTGCAGGAGGGTATCGAAAAGGGTATTGCCAACGCCGTACTGGTGAAGGTAAACCAGATCGGTTCGCTGACTGAGACCATCGACACGGTGAATCTGGCCAAGCGCAACAGCTACAAAAACATCATGTCGCACCGTTCGGGCGAAACCGAAGATTCGACCATCGCTGACCTCGCCGTGGCCCTCAACACCGGCCAGATCAAGACGGGTTCGGCCTCGCGTTCAGACCGGATGGCGAAGTACAACCAACTGCTCCGTATCGAAGAAGAACTCGGCGAAATGGCTTACTTCCCGGGGCTTAAATTTTAATGGACAATGAACGATGCACAATGTACAATGACTGCGTTGGCTTGGCTTCAACCTCCATCGTACATTGTGCATTGTACATCGTTCATTGTCCATTCCCTACTCCATGAACCTCCCTCGTCGCCATCGCTTTTACTGGTTCACGGGCCTCGGCTTTGTGGGCTGGATGCTGTTTTTCGACGCCAACGACCTGCGCTCGCAACTGCGTAACTGGTGGAAGCTGCGCGAGTTGGAAGGCGAAAAGACGTTTTACCAGGAACAGATCGAGGCCGTCAAAGCCGAGCGCCGCGAAGTGCTGGGCAGTCAGCGCCTGCGCGTCAAGTATGCTCGCGAGAAGTACCTGATGAAGAAACGCACCGAAGACGTCTACGTCCTGGTCGACGAGGCAGGCAAACCGATTGAGAAATGAATAATGTATAATGAACAATGCACAATGGCCGTGTTGGTCTATTGAGTCGTGTCGCTCCATTGTACATTGTGCATTGCCCATTTTACATTCAGCATGATCTCCATCCTCTTTGTCTGTCTGGGAAATATCTGTCGGTCGCCGGTGGCGGAAGGCGTGTTTCGCCAACAGGTTGCCGAGGCGGGTTTGACGGGCCAGATCGAGTGCGATTCGGCAGGTACGTCGTCGTACCACATCGGGCAGCTGCCCGACATACGTACCCGGCAAAACGCCCTGACCCACGACCTGACGCTCACGCACCGCGCTCGCCGCATGATCGGCGAAGACCTCGCCCGCTTTACCTACATCATCACAATGGACGAGGCCAACTACGAAGCCGTCATGAAACTGACGCAGCGAAGTATTGGCCTGACCCACGACGATACCATCTTTTTGCTGCGGGAATTTGACCCCGCCGTTAGTGACCAACCCAACGTACCTGATCCGTATTACGAAGGCCCCGAGGTCTTCGAGGAAGTTTACCAAATCACGCATCGCTGCTGCGGCGAACTGCTAACGTACCTGCGGAAGCGACACAACCTGTAGAAAGGCAATGTACAATGGATAATGTACGATGAACAATGTACAATGGTCAGACGATCAAGCCCATCATACATTATCCATTACTGCCACTCTTTATGAACAAGAAAGTCATCCTCGTCATTATGGACGGGTGGGGCATGACCACCCAGAACGACCGGTCGGCGCTGGCGGCGGCGAAAACGCCGTTTGTAACCGACGCCTGGAACCGCTATACGCACAGTACGCTGGAGGCATCAGGCCTGAAAGTAGGGCTGCCGGTGGGGCAGATGGGCAACTCGGAAGTGGGGCACATGAACCTCGGCGCGGGCCGGATCGTCTACCAGGATCTGGTGAAAATCAACCTTGCCGTTGAAGAACGAACCCTGGCCCACGAGCCCGTTCTGGCCGACGCGCTTGCCACCGCTAAAGCGACCGGCAAAAACGTGCACCTGATCGGGCTGGTGTCGGATGGTGGCGTACACGCCCACATCGACCACCTCAAAGGGTTGCTGAGTATTGCGCATGAACAGGGCCTGACCAACGTGTTTGTCCACGCCTTCACCGATGGCCGCGACACCGACCCGAAAAGCGGTCTCGGTTTCCTGACCGACCTGAAAGCGCACATGGACGCCACGACGGGCCAACTGGCCACAGTTATCGGCCGGTTCTATGCCATGGATCGCGATAACCGCTGGGAGCGCGTGAAGGTGGCTTACGACGCCATGGTCAACGCCGTGGGCGACCGGGTACAGGGCGATGGTGTGTTTCAGGCCATTCGCGACTCCTACGACACCGGTACCACGGATGAGTTCATCACCCCACTTGTGCTCGAAAACGCCGATCAGACGCCCGTTGCCCAGATCAAAGACGGCGATATTGTGATCTGTTTCAACTTCCGCACCGACCGGGGCCGCGAAATCACGATTGCGCTCACGCAAAAAGATTTCCCCGAGCAGCAGATGCACAAGCTCGACCTCGACTACATCACGATGACCAATTACGACTCCGATTTCAAGGGTGTGAAGGTCATTTACGAAAAAGACAACCTGGAAAAAACGCTGGGTGAAGTGGTGGCAGCGGCGGGTCGAAAGCAGATACGTATTGCCGAAACCGAGAAATACCCGCACGTGACGTTCTTCTTCTCGGGTGGGCGCGAAGAGCCGTTCATCGGCGAAGCCCGCATCCTGATTCCATCGCCGAAAGAAACGACTATCATCAACGAAGAAGGGCAGCCCGTTACGATTCCGGTGAAAACGTACGATCAGAAACCGGAGATGTCGGCCCAGGGTATCCGCGACGCCATCGTGGCTGAACTGACGAAAGGCGAAGTCGATTTTGTGTGCCTCAACTTCGCCAATACCGACATGGTGGGCCACACGGGCGTGTTTGACGCGGTTGTGAAAGCCGCCGAAACCGTCGACGCAACCACGCGCGATGTCGTAACGACCGGTCTCGAACATGGCTACACGTCGATCATCATCGCCGACCACGGCAATGCCGATTACATGATTAACGACGACGGTACGCCCAACACGGCCCACACGACGAGCCTCGTGCCGTGTATTCTGGTGGATAACGAGTTCCAGCCTGCCCTCAAAAACGGCAAACTGGGTGATATCGCCCCGACCGTTCTGGCGCTGATGGGTATTCCCCAACCCGCCGAAATGACGGGCGAGAGCCTGCTGGCGTAACCGACAGTAGGGTACGTCTCAAAAGCAAAAGCGCTGCTTGTGAACAAGCAGCGCTTTTGCTTTTGAGACGCTTTAATTCACCAGTTCCTGCACTTTCTGCTGGAAGCCTTCGACCTGCCGGAAAAAGTTACTGGCTTTGCGGCGCGACACCTCGATGCGGTCGCCGTTGGCTAGTTGCACCGTGTGCTGATGGCGGTTGACACTATTCTCTTCCAGATACAGCAGGTTCACAATGTTCTTCTTGTGCGGGCGGGCAAACAGACCCGGCGACAGGCGGCTTTCCATTTTCTTCAGCGTCAGCGACACCATCAGGCGCGTACCGTCGGCAAAATGGAACAGGGTGTAATTGCCTTCGCCTTCGAGGCGCACAATCTTGTGCATGGGCATCGCTTTGCGGTAGCCCCAGAAGGGGAGAGTCAGGTCGGACAGGTTAAAGAGACGGGTAAGGTCCTCCGGAGCAAGGCCGGAGCAGGCAGACGCAAACGCGTAGGGTTTCATGGTACATGGATGTTAATTGTGGATAGATAGTAGAGTCGTGCAAGTTGACCTAAAACGCGCTGGTTGTCAATACCCAAATTAGGGGATTGTGCGAACGGTAACTAATCGTATACTTCCTGGTTGAGTGAGAAAAGCAGGAATGCGTAATCGGCTGCTTTGGCGCTATTCAGCGTAGAGAGTAATCGCAATTAAATAGGCCAATCGGCTAATAAGTAACTGGCGATAGGTGCTAATCGACTTGTTTTTCAGGGTGATGTTTTTGTAATTGGGGTTACAAACGCATCTGCTCAGTTAAAAGACGTTGGACCATGAAAGGAATGCTGTTATTACTCCTGCTGTTAGCTGGGCCTGTGCTGGCTCAGAAGTCTGTCAACGTAACGCTTGACATATTAAACACAAAGCCACCTCGTCATAATAACCAGGTGGGTACCGGCCAAACCACGGATCTGACTGGATTTAGCGGGGTACCGGCGGGGCTGACTGAGAAAGTGCTACGTACACACAACACAATCAGGGGACAGACGAGTTACGAGGCTTTCCAGCGTGGCGAAATCACGCCGGCTAGTTGGGAAGAAACAAAGCGGATGCTGGGCCGCGATACCGCCTACTTGAGCCCTAAACCACTGCGTCATCGGATCAATGCGCTGGTTGGTACCAATGTAGCGGGGCAGCGCGTAGTCGTGGTCGATGCCAATAACAACCGCGATTTCAGCGACGACAAGGTGTTGACCTATGCCATGACCCTACCGCAGATCCCTAAGACCGAAGCGGGCTTTTATAGCAATGGCATTCGTGCCGTGGTGGATACACTACCTGCGGTATCGGTAATGGTCGAGTCATTCGATGGGCGGCGAATCATCCAGCGGACGGTATCGGTGAAGCCCATTCCCTACAATAACGGATGGACGTACCCCGACCCGGATGCCGCCCGCTTTCATCTGTCGCTGCTGACGCACGAATACCGGCAGGCTACTACAAGGCTACTTGGGCAACCTGTGGAACTGGTGATTACAACGATTCCGGGTCTGCCGTATAATACAGGAGCAGCCCAGGTAGAAGTGCGTGAGGCCGATCAGCCAGTCACAAAATTGCCGATCCAGGGTAGTTACCAACCGGGCTATGCCTTCGTAGTGGGTGGGCATCTGTGGGAGATCGACCGCATCTCGGCCCGGGGCGACCGGCTAACACTGCTTGATAAAGGGCCGGTTGAACCCACACGTTGAGAATTGCCGAGCGGCAACGTACCTAGCGCCCGCCGCCCTTGCTGTCGTCGTTCTGGATTTTCTTGCTTTGCTTGCCGCCGTTGCTCATCTGCCCGAAGCGGTAAGCAAATGTCAGGCGTACGCTCCGGCTCACCCAGAACGACCGCATGTCGGTCGTAAAAGTGCTGGCGTTCTGAAAGCCCGTCTGGTACACGCCCTGGTTGAAGGGGTTGTTCAACGCGAGCGTCAGGTCAGCTTTTTTCTTCATCAGTTCCTTCTTGGCAGCCAGCGAATACCAATAGTAACCGCCATAATTTCCCTGCAACGACACCCAGCCTGAGCCAAAATTGCCGTTGACCTGAAGCGTGACGTCTTTGGGCAGTTTGTAGGAGGCGTTGGCATTCGTAGACCAGACCCAACCGGCGTTGCTTTGGCGCAGCGCCACACTCACCAGGTCCAGGTACGTTAGGTCGGCACCCACGCTAAAATTCAATTCCTTAGTGGGCTGAAGGGTCAGGTTGGTGTTCAGGCCATAGCTGGCGTTGCGACCAATATTTTCGGGACGGGTCAGCGCGACGCCATCGGCACCCACGGTCTGTAGCCACTCGATGCTGTTGTTGGTTTGCCGCCAGTAGGCCGTTGCGTTGAACGACATGCCTTTGTCATTGTAGGTGCTGTAGGCCAGTTCGGTCGCGTGCGTCAGCTCGGGGGCCAGATACGGGTTGCCAGTTTGCAGGTTTTTCGAGTCGCTGGCATTCACGAAGGGGTTCAGGTACCACACCAGCGGGCGCGAAATGCGCTGGGTGTAGCTGGCTTTGTAGGTGTGTTTACCCCACGACTTCGACACGGTCAGGCTGGGCACAACATTGCCATACTGGCTGGTAAACTGGGTTTTGGTCGTGATGAAATCGCCGTCGATGCCGGTGTATTCGTAGCGCAGACCGCCTGTGAGGTTCCATTTTTTCTTCGACTCCAGCCGCATCGACACGTACCCGGCGGCAACTCGCTGCGTGTAGGCAAAATCGTTGGTGCGGCTGGGGTCGAGCTGGAAGTCCGCAGGAACACCGGTTAGGGACTGATCGACCGAGAATTCGCTGCCGATGCGGCGCACGATGCCTTTCGCGCCCATCTCCAGTTTGTAGGTCAGGGTATCGCGGCGGCCTTTGTGCTCAAGGGGAAGCGAGTAGTCTGTCTGAACGGTGTATTCGTTATTGCGGCTCAGGTTGTTGCTCCGCTCCAGGTACGTTGGTGCCTCGCTGCCCCGGTTGCGCTGCGTGATGTCGTAGTAATAATTGTCGGGCATCCGGCTGTATTGGGTCAGGATCGAAAACTCCGCTGGTGTGGCGTTTGAGCCCGGCCTTTTGATGGTTTTCGTCCAGCCCAGGTTGAACTCACCATTGCCATATGGGTTCCGGAAGCGCACATCGCGCACAAAGTCCTGCGTAACCGCGCTGCCAACCGTCAGCCGGTTCTGTAAGGTGCTGTTCATGGGGTAATTACCACCCCACACATTAGCGGCGAAATTGATCCGGTTGAGGGTGTCGGGGTCGTAGTCGAGGCTCATTTCGCCGTAGCCACCTACGCCGCTATTGTCGCGGTCGCTGCGGGTAAACAGCACGCTCAGCGGCTGCTTGCTCTCCGGGTCGAGGGCCGTGCGGGTGGCTTCGCTCCAGCCGATGTTGCGGTACGTATACGTATTGGCCGACACCGATAGCCCCAGCTTTTCGCCTTTCACGCCCCATTTTATGCCAACCGACGAGTTGAAATTACCCGCCGTCGCGTTTACCGAGCCGTTGGACCCTTTCAGCGCCTTTTTCGTGATGATGTTAATCACCCCCGCCGATCCTTCGGCGTCGTATTTGGCGCCGGGGCTGGTGATCACTTCTATGGACTTGATCGTGTTGGCGGGCATCTGCTTCAAAGCCTCGGCAAGGTTGCGCGCCATGATGCTCGATGGTTTCCCGTTAACGAGCACCTTGATGTTGCTGCTACCCCGCATTTTCAGGTTCCCATCCAGGTCGACGGTCAGCATTGGCACTTTACGCATCACGTCGACAGCCGTGCCGCCCACGTTAGCGATGTCCTGCTCAGCATTATAGACGAGCCGGTCGCCCTTGTCTTCGACCATCGGTTTCACCGCCGTTACCGTTACTTCGGCCAGGGCGTTGGTGCTTGTGCTGATCGACACCGTGCCCAGGTTTACCGTTGGTTTGTCGGCCGAGAGCGTGACGGCGTCGATGCGTTTCGTTCGGTAGCCCACAAACGAGACAACGAGTTTGTAAGTACCAAAGCCGACTTTGTCGAGCGTGAACGTACCTGAGTCGGAGGTGGCCACGCCGGTAATCACTTGATCGGTGGGTCCCATCAGCGCAACGGTAGCGTACGGAACGGGTTTATGCGTGGTGGAATCGGTCAGGGTGCCGGTGATGCGGCCCGTCTGCCCGAAGGCAACTGTCGTGGTGAGGAAGAAGAGGAAAGCGCCGTAAAGAAGATTCATAACGAGTATATAGGTAATTGTGTGCCAGTTCTGAAAAAGCCCCTTTTTAGCTTCTGTGTCCAGGTTTTGCCAGGACACGACGTCCGTTTCTGGACAGGCTGTGTCCGGTTACGGAGCAGATGCACAAAGGTGACAGGCCGTTGCGTACACGCGTTGTTAAAAGTGGTTAAGGCTTGTTAAGGTGTGTTAAAGGGAATTAATGCACAATGGATAATGTACGATGTACAATGGGGCGCAGAGCGTTAGCAGGCCTGGGCAAGTGATACGCCGCCCGCACCCATTGTGCATCGTACATCGTGCATTGTACATCGTGCATTGTACATCGTGCATTGTACATCGTACATCGTTCATTATCCATTGTACATTCCTATGGCAACTCTGCTTGATCTCGTTGGCAACACGCCGCTGGTCGAATTGAACCGGCTCAATACAAACCCAGCTTATAAGCTTTATGGCAAACTTGAAGGCAACAACCCCGGTGGGAGCGTGAAAGACCGCGCCGCCTACAGCATGATCCGTGGCTACATCGACCGGGGTGAGTGGCAGCCCGGTATGAAACTGATCGAGGCAACCAGCGGTAACACGGGTATTGCCCTGGCGATGATTGCCCGCCTCTTCAACATCGAGATTGAACTGGCCTTGCCCGCCAATTCAACCAAAGAACGGGTGCAGACGATGGAGGCGTTTGGGGCCAAAGTCACGCTGACGGAGACTATCGAAGCGGGACGCGATTATGTTGAGGCCAAAGCCGCGACAGGCGAGTACCTGCTGGTGAATCAGTTTGCCAACCCCGACAATTACCTGGCGCATTACCGCACGACCGGCCCTGAAATCTGGCGCGACACGGCGGGGCAAATCACGCATTTCGTATCGTCGATGGGCACAACGGGCACGATCATGGGTACGTCGCGCTACCTGAAAGAGCAGAACCCCGACGTGCAGATTGTGGGTTGCCAGCCCACCGATGGCTCGTCGATCCCCGGTATTCGCAAATGGCCGGTGGAGTATTTACCCAAGATTTTTGATCCCAGCCGCGTCGATCAGATTATCGAAGTATCGCAGGACAACGCCACGCAGATGACCCGCCAACTGGCGCGGGTGGAAGGCGTTTTTGCCGGTATGAGCAGTGGGGGCGGTGTTCACGCGGCCCTGCGCCTCATCGAGCAATTGCAGGAGCAAGGCATCGAACAAGCCACCATCGTCTGCATCCTCTGTGATCGCGGCGACCGCTACCTGTCGTCGGGGCTGTTTGCGTAACCGTAGAGACGCAATCCCTTGCGTCTCCTCACGCGTCAGCCATTTTTGCGTAATAAATCCCTTTCGTCTCGGTGTTGATTATTGCTGACGCGTGAGGAGACGCAAGGGATTGCGTCTCTACGGGTTGTACCTTTGTGCCCATGTACAAACGCTTGTTGTTGCCGCTCCTGTTTCGGTTTGATGCCGAGAAGGTCCACTATTTCGCGACGTCGACGCTTCAGATTGCGCATAAGATTCCTGGCATGGCGGCGTTGCTCCGCTGGCTGTTTACTTATCAACACCCCAGCCTCGAACGCACAGTATTCGGCCTGACCTTTCCGAACCCGGTAGGGCTGGCGGCGGGCTTCGACAAGAATGGCGAGTGGGTCGAAGAACTGAGCAATCTGGGCTTCGGATTCATCGAAATCGGGACCGTAACTCCCCGCCCGCAACCCGGCAACGACAAGCCCCGGCTGTTCCGCCTTAAGGCCGACAGCGGGCTCATCAACCGGATGGGCTTCAATAACAAAGGGGCAGGCCCGGCGGCGGGTCGGTTGCAGTTTCACCGGCAACGTACCCAGAACCCGCGCGTGTTGCTGGGTGGTAACATCGGCAAGAACAAAGACACGCCCAACGAAGACGCGCTCACCGATTACCTGCTCTGTTTCCGCGACCTGTTTGATACGGTCGATTATTTCGTGGTCAACGTGTCGTCGCCAAATACGCCGGGTTTGCGGGCGTTGCAGGAGAAAGAGCCATTGAAAGCGATTCTGGGCCGGTTACAGGGTGAAAACAGCCTGAAAAATAAGCCGAAGCCGATTCTGCTGAAAATCGCCCCTGACTTAACCGACAGTCAGCTCGACGACATCATTGAGATTGTACAGGAAACGGGTATCGCGGGCGTTATCGCTACGAACACGACGATCAGCCGCGACGGGCTACGTACCCCAGCCGAGGCTGTAGCGAAGATGGGAGCGGGTGGCGTCAGTGGCAAACCCGTTCAGGTACGTTCCACGGAGGTGATCCGCTACCTGCACACAAAGTCGGGCGGAGCGTTCCCAATCATTGGGGTGGGGGGTATCCAAACTGCCGCCGATGCCAAAGAGAAACTTGATGCCGGGGCTTCGCTCGTGCAGGTCTACACCGGCTTCATCTACGAAGGCCCCGCTCTGGCCAGCAAGATCTGTCGGGGGTTGGTGGAATGAATAATGTATAATGTATAATACACAATGTACAATGGGCTGTAGGACGTTTACTCTAGCGCCAGCCCATTGTACATCGTGCATTGTACATTATTCATTCATTTAATGTTCTTCCGGCGGTTGCGCTGGAAATCTTCGAACATCATGTTGCCGAGTCCCTGGAGGCCGCTGTAATAAGCGCGGCCGTTGTTGACCTTCGTAAACTCCTGCACAAACTGCTTCAGATACGGGTCCGTCGCAATCATGAACGTCGTCACGGGAATGTCGAGGCGTCGGCACTGGGCGGCCAGCGTGAGGGTTTTGCTCACTACTTTCCGGTCGAGACCAAACGAGTTTTTATAGTACCGGATGCCTTCCTTCAGGCAGGTCGGTTTGCCATCGGTAATCATGAAAATCTGCTTGTTTTTGTTCTTCCGGCGGCGCAGCAAATCCATCGCCAGTTCGAGTCCCGCTACGGTGTTGGTGTGGTACGGACCCACTTCCAGATACGGCAGGTCTTTGGCCTGAATCTGCCAGGCGTCGTTGCCAAACACCACAATATCGAGCGTGTCTTTGGGGTATTTCTGTTTGATCAGCTCCACCAGTGCCAGCGCCACTTTCTTGGCGGGCGTGATGCGGTCTTCGCCGTACAGAATCATCGAGTGGCTGATGTCGATCATCAGCACCGTGCTCGTCTGGGTTTTCTGCTCTTTTTCGGTTACCTCCAGATCGCGTTCCATCAGTGTGAATTCCTCCACGCCGCTGTTGATCTGCGCATTCTTGATCGACTCAGTCATCGAAATCTGTTCGAGCGTGTCGCCAAACTGATAAGTACGTAGGTCGCTGCTCAGTTCGTCGCCGGAACCGGTGTAGGGGGTGTTGTGGTTACCGCCTGATTTTGAGCGTTTCAGCTTGCCAAAGATTTCGTCGAGGGCCGAGCGCCGAATCGTTTGTTCGGTTTTGGGCGTAATCGAAATTTTACCTTCCTGATTTTCTTCCGTCAGGTAGCCTTTTTCTTTCAACTCATCGAAAAAATTCCCCATCCCATACTGATCGTCGGTGAGGTTATACTGCCGGTCGAGCTGATTCATCCAGGCCATCGCCTGCTCCACATCGCCCGACGTAATGAGCAGCAACTGCTGAAAAATGTTGAGCAACTGATCAAATTTGCTGCCGCCCTTTTGCTCGGGTGGCACAAACTGAGAGAAGTTAAAGCCTTTCATGAAGCGTTTAGCGTTTGTTGGTTGCGGTTTGACGTTGTGTTACAGACAAAGACGTAACACCAACCTAAGGTAAAACGTCAAACACGACACGTTAAACCTCAAACTAAATTTGTAAATTCGCCGTTCGATTGCGCCAGCCAGGCAGACCCAAGCAGTTTGCCTAGCTGGTGTTTTTAGTGTCTATGTTTGATATCCAAGCCATTGGCGAATTGCTGCGGCATCCTCACCGCATCCTGATCACCACCCACCAAAACCCGGATGCCGATGCCATGGGGTCGTCGCTGGGGTTGGCGGGCTATCTGCGGCAGAAGGGGCACTCGGTAACGGTGGTCACCCCGACCGATTACCCGCAGAATCTGGCCTGGATGCCTGGTAACGACGAGGTGCTGGCGTTCGACGAAAAGCAACGTACCCAGGTTGAAGCGCTGATGGCTGAAGCCGACACGATTTTCTGCCTCGATTTTTCGGCCCTCGACCGCATCCGCGACCTGGGCCCGATGGTGCGGCAGGCCCGCGCCCGCAAGGTGATGATCGACCACCACCTGGAACCCGAAAATTTTGCCGATCTGGCTTATTGGGATACCAAAGCCGCCGCCACTGCCCAACTGATCTTTACCCTGATTGAGCAACTGGGCGACGGATCGCTCATCGACGCCGACATTGCTGCCTGCCTGTATGCCGGTCTGATGACGGATACCGGCTCGTTCCGGCACTCCAATACCACCCCCGAGGTGCACCGGATTGCCGCCGCCTTGCTCGAACGGGGTATCGATGTGAGCCAGATTCACCGGCTGATCTTCGACGGCGTCTCGCTCGATAAACTCCGGCTGCTCGGCTACATCCTGAACGAGAAACTGCGCGTGTTGCCCCAATACAAGTTTGCCTACATCACGCTCTCGGTCGACGAATTGCGCCGGTTTCGGTCAAAAACGGGCGATACCGAAGGCATCGTCAATTACGCACTGTCGGTGGAAGGCGTGGTGGCCGCGGCCATCCTGATCGATCGGGGCGAAGAAATTCGGCTGTCGTTCCGATCGGTAGGTGATTTCTCGGTGCGCGATCTGGTGCACGCGCACTTTAACGGAGGTGGCCATAAAAACGCTGCTGGTGGGCGTTCCCGCCTCTCGCTGGCCGATACTGAGGCCAAACTGCTGACCATTTTACCCGAGTACCAAACTGAATTAGCTGGCGTGTAGGTACGTACCTGACGGATCAAGCCGCGCCAAAACCGATAAACCGATTACAAGACAATGCAGATTAAAACGCTTGGCAATGCCGCCCTGCTCGCAGCCGTTCTGATGGCCTGTGGCAAAGATCGCCTTCAGACCTCTGAAAGCGGCCTGAAATACCAGCTTCACGAGCAGAACGAAGACGCTCGCAAAGCCAAAATTGGGGATATCCTGACGCTTCACCTCGCGCTGAAAAACAGCAAAGATTCGGTGCTGCGCGATACGCACAAAGAAGGGGCGCCCCTCCAACTGATGCTGCAGGTGCCGCCGTTCAAAGGGGCATTTGAAGAAGGGCTGGCGATGCTGGCCAAAGGGGATAGCGCCACGTTCTACGTGAAAGCCGACTCCCTGTTTGCGCGGGCCAACCAGCCGTTTCCTCCGGGCATCACGAAGGGCTCTGACATCGTCTTTAACGTAAAACTGCTCGACGTACAGAACGAACAGGAGTTCCAGAAGGCACAAACCCTGTCGCGCGATAAGCAAAAAGGCATCGACGATAAAGCCATTGGCGACTTCCTGGCGAAAAACGGACAGGCCGCCAACGCCCAGAAGACCGCCAACGGTGTGTACTATGTTGTTACACAACCGGGTGCCGGCGCGAAACCTAACCGGGGCGATAACGTGAAAGTGCACTACACGGGCAAGCTGATGAACGGGAAAGTGTTTGATAGCTCGATCGGCAACCAGCAGACGGGCGGTCAGCCGCTTCAGTTCCAGGTTGGCACGGGTATGGTCATTCCGGGTTGGGATGAAGGTATCCTGCAACTGACTAAAGGCAGCAAAGCTACGCTCTACATCCCGTCGGGTATGGCTTATGGCGCGCAGGGTGCACCGCCGACTATTCCGGCCAACTCACCACTGGTATTTGACGTTGAACTGGTTGACATCAGCAAAGGACAGGCTCCTGCCATGCCGGGTATGCCGCAGGGTGGCCCAGCGGGCGGGCGTTAAAAAATTAAGTTCAACGTTCAACGTTTAAGGTGTAAAGAGACTCCGTTACTGTAGTAGCGATGGCCGATCACCCTAATACATTGAATTGCAGCGCGCCGCGTGGCCCGGTCGGGTCACGCGGTGTATCGCTTTACATTTTGGACTTAACACATACGATGCGCTTACAACTTAGTCTTTTTGGAATTGGCCTGCTGGCGATAATTGGCGTCTGGCTAACGAGCTGTACCCCAACTAGTGAGGCCTTGGCCGACCGGAAACAGCGCGAAAACGCGGAAGAAATTCAGCAGTACATCACGGCCAATAACCTGCAGGTCCAGCAATTGGAATCGACGGGGCTGTACTACATCAAAACCGTAACGGCGCCGGGTAACCAGTCGGCCGTGACGGGCGATGAAGTACGCTTCTTTGTGACCTCGAAACGGCTGGACGGCACCGTCATTGACAGCACTGACGGCATCAATCCGATTGCGTATACCTTCGGCACCAACATTAACCGTAGTCGGTCGGTTGTCAATGGTTCGTATCTCTACACCAGCATTACTCAGGGCATGCTTGCGGGGATTATTGTTGGTCGGGAAGGCGAGCGGCTCACGCTGCTTGTCCCGTCGTATTACGACACGGGCCGGTATGGATCGCTACTGTTGCCGCAGTATTCGCCCATTTTGTACGACATGCGGATCGTATCCGTTCGGACGGAAGACGAGCAGATTCGGGATTATATTGCTGCCAACAAGATTATGGTAACAGACACGGCTGCCGGTGGTATTCGGATAGCCAAGACGCTGGCCCGCCCTGACTCGGCGCTGATCAAAGCAGGCGAAACCGCAACCATACGGTATACCGGCCGGTTACTCAATGGTACTCAGTTTGATACGAACGTACCCACGGCCGCGGCCATCGCCAGTGATCCGTCAAGTGTTACGGCTGGCTATGACGTAACGGTTGGACAGACGGCTGTTGTGGCTGGCTGGACAACAGGATTGCAGCAGGTCCGCCGGGGTGAGAAGTTCTTACTGATCTTCCCGTCGTCGCAGGGATATGGCTCTACGGGGGCGCCTAACTCAACGGTAATTGGCCCCTTTAAGCCGCTGGCGTTTGAGATGGAAATTCTGCGGGTGAAGTAAGCTCCCCAGTAATCATGTAAGTTTGCAAAGCCGTTTGGGTACATACCTGAACGGCTTTTTTTCGCCCAATAGCTATGGAACGAATGCTTTGCTTCGCGACGAACAACGCGCACAAACTGGAAGAAGTACAGGCTGCTCTGTCGGGTTCAGGTACCCCGCCACAGCAGGGCAAGCTGTTCGTGCTGCGCACGCTCCGCGAGATTGGCTGCACCGATGAACTGCCCGAAACGACCGGCACCATTCCCGGCAATTCCCGCCAGAAAGCCAGGTATGTGTTCGATCATTTCAACGTCGCCTGCTTTGCCGACGATACGGGACTGGAAGTAGAGGCGCTGGATGGAGAGCCGGGCGTCGACTCGGCCTACTATGCCGGTGAACCTCGCGACAATGCACGCAACCGGGCGTTGCTGCTCAAGAATTTACAAGGGCAATCCAACCGCCGGGCGCAGTTTCGATCGGTGTTTACGCTGGTAGAACCGGGGCCAAATGGTGAGCCCATCGAGCATCAGTTCGAAGGCATCGTGACGGGCGTGATCATCGACGTGGAGCGCGGCGACGGCGGCTTTGGCTACGACCCGCTGTTCGTTCCCGATGGCTACGAGCAGACCTTTGCTGAGATGCCGTTGGCCGAGAAAAACAAAATCAGTCACCGCGCCCGGGCACTAGCCAAACTGGTTGCCTATCTGGGGCAGGCGTAACGCAGGCGGCTTCGCTAGTTAGTTACTGACGCTTGAGCGAAGGGCCAGGCGTCAGTAACTAACTAGCCTTAAAACATCGTATTGCTATTCGCCGACGAGGCGGGAACGAGTTGGAGCACATCCCAATGCTCTACGATTTTGCCGTTGTCGTCGAAGCGAAAAATATCCATGCCGGCCCATTCCTCGGTGCCGGTGCCGTCGGCGGTGGGCCAAAATTGGCGGCAATGTAGCACGACCAGATTCTCTTCGGCCACGGCCCGTTGTACCGCTACTCGCTTACCGGGGTATTCCCGCGCCATCTGCTCAAAGTAGGCGATGAAGGCCGCTTTGCCATCGCCTACTTGCGGATTATGCTGAATGTAGACGTCGCCAACGTACCTGTCGATCGCCTCGGCGGGCCGACACTGGTTGAACATCAGGTCGTAGAAAGCGATGGCGTTGGCTTTGTGTTGGTCGGGCTGAGTCATGCGTTTATTTTTTGGTGGGTTTGGCGCTCATGTAGAATGTGAGTGTCCCGCCTTTTACGATGTCGGCGTGGTTCAGCGTGCGTTGGGAAAGGGGCGTGCCGTTGAGCAGCGCCTTTGAGACATACACGTTTTTGTCGCTTTGATTTACGGTTTCGACGGTGAAGGTTTTGCCGTTTTCCAGCGTCAGTCGGGCGTTTTTGACCAGCGGGCTACCCAGCGAATACTCGGCCGAGCCAGGCGCGACGGGGTAGAAACCCATCGCTGAAAACAGGTACCACGCGCTCATCTGACCACAATCATCGTTGCCGCCGAGGCCGTCGGGCGTGGGTTTGTACTGCATCCGCAGAATCTGCCGGATGCGTTCTTGTGTGCGCCAGGGTTGCCCGGCCCAGTTGTAGAGGTAGGCAATGTGGTGGGCCGGTTCGTTGCCGTGGATGTAGCCGCCGATGATGCCTTCGCGGGTGATGTCTTCTGTTTCGGCAAAAAACTTGTCGGGCAAGTGCATGCTAAACAGCGTATCGAGGCGGGCCGCAAACTTCGTCGCGCCGCCCATCGTCTCAACCAGCGCTGTCGGATTTTGCGGTACAAAAAAGCTGAAGTTCCAGGAATTGCCTTCGATAAAACCCTGCCCGTCTGTGGCATACACGTCGAAGTTTTTTTTAAACGTACCGTCGGCGAGGCGCGGGCGCATGAAGCCAATGGAAGCGTCCCACACATTACGCCAGTTTTCGGAGCGTTTCAGGTACGTGGCATACACGTCGGCGCGGTTCAGCTTTTTGGCTAGTTGGGCAATGCACCAGTCGTCGTAGGCATATTCCAGCGTGTTGGACACCGACGTGCCATTGGCCGTTGATGGTACGTACCCACGGTCGATGTACTCGCCGATACCTTCATAGGAGCGGTGGTTCGAGGTGGCAATGCAGGCGTCGAGTACGGCCTGCGGGTCGCCGGTGTAGGTGCCTTTGATGACGGCGTCGGCCAGTACCGATACGCTGTGGTAACCGCTCATGCACCAGTTATCGTTGGCATAGTGCGACCAGACGGGCAGCATCTTCAGCGGGCTTTGGTCGTAATGGGCGAGCATGGAGGCTACCATATCGTTGTTACGGCCCGGCTGCATGAGGTTGAAAAAGGGGTGCAGGGCCCGGTACGTATCCCAGAGCGAAAACGTGGTGTAGTTGGCACCTTTGGCCTGATGTACGCCCTGATCCAACCCCTTATACTGCCCGTTTACGTCCATGTACAGCGTCGGGTTCACAAAGGCGTGGTACATCGCCGTGTAGAAATTGATCTTGTCGGGCTCGGCGGCGTCGATCTGAATTTTGTTCAGTTCCTTGTTCCAGGCAGTTTGTGCATTGGTTTTGGCTTGCTCAAAATTCCAGTGGGGCAGTTCGGCCCGCATGTTGGCCAGCGCATTTTCCTGGCTCACCGGCGAGAGCGCCATCTTGACCTGTATGGCTTCGCCCTCGTTGGTGTCGAAATCGAAATACATCCGAATCTTCTTGCCCGCGATTTCGGGGAAATTGTGTGCCTGATCGAATTTTCGCCAGAAGCCCCGGTACACCTGCGGCTTATCTAAATTCTTCTGCCCGTATGATTTGAACGGTTTGGAGAACGAAAGCGCGAAATAGACCGTCCGGGTACGTGCCCAGCCGTTGGTTTGGCGATAACCCGTCACGAGTGTGTCGTTCACGACCCGCACGTAGGTCCAGACTACTTTGTCGTCGTAATTATAAATCCCGGCCATCAGGTCGAGCAGAATATGCGACTGATCGGATTTGGGGAAGGTGTATCGGTGCAGGCCTACGCGCTCGGTGGCGGTCAGTTCGGCGGTGATGTTATGGTCGTCGAGTTTAACCTTGTAATACCCCGCCTCGGCTACCTCGTTCGCATGTGAAAACGCCGATCGGTAGCCACTTTGAGGATTAGCCGCCGTACCGGGGTTGAGTTGCAATGGCCCCTGCGTGGGCATGACGAGGAAGTCGCCGAGGTCGGAGTGGCCGGTGCCGCTGAAGTGCGTATGGCTGAACCCGACGATCGTTTTGTCTTCGTATTTGTACCCCGCGCAATAGCGATATACGTCGCCGTTGTACTTGCCGTTGAACTCATAAGAAAGCGTGTCGGTGTCGGGGCTGAGTTGTACCGATCCGAACGGAACGGTGGCACCTGGGTACGTATGCCCCATTTTCTCAGTGCCAATCAGCGGATGGACGTAGGGGACGAGGTTCTGTTGTGCAAAGGCCGTTGAGACTAGTCCCAGACCGAGCATAACGGAGGCAATTCGTTTCATACCTCAAGATTAACCCACGAACCGTAGAGACGCAATCCCTTGCGTCTAATTACGCGTCAGCAAAGTTCATGTTGGTCGAATCGGTACGATGTATTGCTGACGGACAGGAGACGCAAGGGATTGCGTCTCTACCAAAGAATTAACAGAAGGCGTCTTCGATGTGCTTGATCTTGACCTCGCCGCGGGGTGTGATTGTGACGGCGACCACGTCGAAACGGATGTCGTGTTGCCAGTCGCGGGCGTAGATGTAGTGTTCGGCGGCGCGCATCACGAGCTGGGCCTTGGCATAGGAGACGAAGGTTTCGGGCTCGCCAAAGCTCAGGTTGGAGCGCGTTTTTACCTCCACGAAAATCAGCAGTTTCCCCCGCTGCACAACCAGGTCGATTTCGGCGTGCTGATGCCGATAGTTTGTTTCCAGCAGCTGATAGCCTTTATCCTGCAAATATTGCATAGCGGCTTCTTCGCCCTGCTTGCCCGTGTCGTTGTGCTGTGCCATGAAAAGAAGTTTAAAGTTTGGTGTTTAGCGTTTAAAGTTGGCTGACGCCTGAGTAAGATGCGTCAGCCAACTTTAAACGCTAAACACCAAACTTTAAACGGATTATAAGATAATCGTCCGGTTCTGATGGATGAAGACGCGGTCGTTGAAGACCAGCTTTAGGGCTTGCGAGAGCACGATTTTCTCCACATCGCGGCCCATCGTGGCCATATCGGTGGCGGTGTGGCGGTGGTCGACTTCTTGTACATTCTGCGCGATAATTGGGCCTTCGTCCAGGTTGTTATTCACGAAATGGGCCGTCGCGCCGATGATCTTGACGCCCCGCTCGTAGGCCTGCCGGTAGGGACTAGCGCCGATAAAGGCGGGTAGAAACGAATGGTGAATATTGACAATGCGGTTATTGTAGTGACCCACAAAGTCGGGCGTGAGCACGCGCATGTATTTGGCGAGCACCAGGTAATCGGGCTGGTAAATGGCCAGTGTACGCAGAATGGCCGCCTCGTGTTCTTCACGGCTGCGGTTTTCGTGCGAGACATAATGAAACGGAATGCCAAACCGGCTCACCAGCGGTTGCAGGGTATTGTAGTTACTCACCACCGCCAGAATATCGGCATCCAGTTCGTCGAAACTGTAGCGGATAAGCAGTTCGCCCAAGCAATGGTGCTCTTTGGTCACGAACACGACGATGTTCTTCTTGGCTTTCGGATTGAGCCGCAGGTTGACGCCCTCGGGCAGCGTTTCACGCAACTCGTTCAGAATCTGCTGCGGGTTCAGCTCGTCGGTGCCGGCACCGGCTGGACCTGACCCGACTTCAAACTCCGTCCGCATAAAAAACTGCCCGTCGGGGCTCACGTATTCGTCGTTTCGGATGATGTTGAGGTTGTGGCGAAATAACACGCCCGTTACGTGGTAAATCAGGCCCGGCATGTCGGGGCCGTCCATCAGCAGAATATGTTTGGTCATCACTAGCGGCAACAAGATGGCGGGCAAGATAGGCGGATTGCAGTAAATCTTATGCTAAAGACCATTTTGATACGAACGAATCTACTTACTTAGCGGTCATAACTGCCATTCGTTACTGGTCTAGCTTCCTGAGCGGCTTTGCCGACGCTATTGCTTGCTCCACACCAACCGACCGATGGCAATTGACCCTTGACTAATTCATTATATCCATCGTGGAAGCACTCTTCTCGACATCGAAGCGAAAACTCCTGCTCGAAGTAGCCTGGGAGGTTTGTAATCAGGTTGGCGGCATTTACACCGTTATTCGCTCGAAAGTACCCGCTATGGTTGAGAAGTGGGACGACAACTATGTGTTGCTGGGACCTTACTTTCCGCAGAAAGCCGCCGCCGAGTACGAACCCATTACGGAACCCGACGAAACCGAAATTGGGCAGACCGTAAGGAAAATGCGCCAACTCGGCTACGAAGTCGAGTACGGCTATTGGCTCGTGACGGGCCGCCCGCGGGTGGTGTTGTTCAACCTGCAAAGCATGGCCAACCAGCTCGACGCGCTCAAGGCCGGCCTCTGGGAACGGCATAAGCTGCCAACGCTGGGGGTGGAAGATCTCGTCAATCAGACGCTGGCTTTCGGCGAAATGGTGCGGGTGTTCATCAAACTGCTGGCCGACGACCACGCCCGCCGCGTAGACATGGCCGCGCATTTTCACGAGTGGATGGCGGCATCGGGCCTGCCCGAACTGCGCCGCGAAAACGTGAAAGTTGCCACCGTGTTCACCACGCACGCGACGATGCTGGGCCGTTACCTGGCGCAGAACGAAACCAATTTTTACGGTCGGCTGGATTCGTTCGACTGGCAGAAGGAGGCTCGTCATTACGGCATCGAAGCGCAGGCCACCATTGAGCGGCTGGCCGCTTTGCAGAGCCACGTGTTCACCACTGTCAGCGACGTGACTGCCCGCGAATGTGAGGTTTTTCTGGGGCGCAACCCCGACCTGATTTTGCCCAACGGTCTGAACGTGACGCGCTTTGCCGCCGCACACGAATTTCAGAATCTACACGTTCGGTACAAAGAGCGCATCCACGAGTTTGTGATGGGCCACTTCTTCCAGAACTACTCGTTCGACCTCGACAAGACGCTGTACTTCTTCACGTCTGGGCGGTTTGAGTTCAGCAACAAAGGCTACGACCTGACGCTCGAAGCGCTGGCCCGGCTCAACTGGCGGATGCGCGAAGCCAACATGGATACCACAGTGGTGATGTTCATGGTGACGAAACAGCCCTACCGATCGATCAACCCCGAAGTGCTGCACACCCGCGCCCTGCTTGACGAAATCCGGGAGACGAGTCAGGCGATTGAAAAGCAGGTGGGCGAGCGCCTTTTCCTGGCCTCGGCCTCGGGCAGCGAAACCAGCCTGCCCGATCTTAACAAGTTTGTGGACGAATACTGGCGGCTGCGGCTACGTCGGACGGTGCAGAGCTGGAAAACGAAGCAGCTCCCCCGCTTTGTTACGCACGATCTCTTGCAGGAAGACGACATGACTCGTTTTATCCGGCAGGCCAACCTCGTCAATAATGAATACGACCGGGTGAAAATCGTGTATCACCCCGATTTCATTGCATCGACCAATCCGCTCTTTGGGCTGGATTACAGCCAGTTTGTGCGCGGGTGCCACTTGGGCATTTTCCCGAGCTATTACGAGCCCTGGGGCTATACGCCACTCGAATGCGTAGTGCGCGGTATCCCGACCGTTACGAGCGATCAGTCGGGCTTCGGCGATTTCATCATGCAGATTATGCGCGACTACGAAAACCGGGGCATCTACGTGGTGAATCGCAAGACGCAGAATTTCGACGAAGCCGCCAACCAACTGGCCGACATTCTGTACCGGTTTGTCAGAATGAGTATGCGCGACCGGATTCAGCAACGAAACCGCGTTGAAAGCATCTCCGACGTATTCGACTGGACCAACCTCCGTTCCTACTATGACACGGCCCACGACCTGGCCCTGAAACGGCGAAAGCCGTAGCGTAGAGACCGCAGCGGCGGACCGTGCAACCCTTTGCGTCTCCCCGCGACACTAACCCCTTGCGTCTGCCGTGCGTCAGCGATAAATAGCCATTTTTTTATATTGGTTTATTTGTGGTTTGTATATTGCTGACGCACAGGAGACGCAAGGGATTGCACGGTCCGCCGCTGCGTCTCTACGGTGCCCCACCATGTCAGATGATAAATTTTCAGGAAAGTACCGGATCGATTCGGCTCGGCTGATCGGTTATGATTACGGATTGAATGGCGCCTATTTCGTAACGATATGTACACAGCAGCGCGCCTGTTACTTTGGTGAAGTTGTTGACCGAGATGGAAGCCCGCAACTTGTACCAACACCAATCGGTCAGCGAGTGATTGACGGCTGGCTTGCCATTCCGCAGTTTTCTCCGTTCGTAGAGCTGGATGCGTTCCAGTTAATGCCCAATCATTTGCACGGCATTCTGCGGTTCAAAAAAATAGAACAAGGCGTTGAACAACCGAATCGTTTTGGGCCACAACGGCAGAATTTAGCTTCCGTTATCCGTGGTTTCAAAGCCGGCGTCACGGATTTTGCGACCCGAAATAAAATGGAGTTTGGCTGGCAAGCCCGTTATCACGACCGGGTAATACGAAACGACGACGAACTACAACGCATACGTACCTACATCGCCGCCAATCCAACCAACTGGTTAACTGATAAATTGTACATACCCGTAGAGACGCAATCCCTTGCGTCTCCCGTGCGTCAGCAACCCCTTGCGTCTCCCCTGCGTCAGCAATTCCCCGCGTCTCCCGCACGTCAGCCTAACCAGACAGTATCCGAAGAGATGCTGTATTTTCTTTGGCAGTTTCAGTACTTCGCTACCCAACCGCTGAGAACCACCGATGGCGAATCGGTGGAAGTCATCCATCCGGGACACCGCAACGGCAATGCCGGCCCCGATTTCCTGAATGCCCGCCTGCGCATCGACGGTGTTGAATGGGTTGGCACCGTCGAAGCCCATGTGAAAACCTCGGATTGGCTGGCCCACCGGCATCAGAACGATCGGGCTTATGACAACGTGATTCTGCACATCGTCTGGCAACACGACCGCACCGCTGATAGTCCCGTTCCGCGCCCCGATGGCACGGCGCTGCCCACGCTCGAACTGGCTCCATTGGTGCTGGATGGCTCGCCGCCCAATCTGTTGCTGACCAACTACCAACGGCTGATCGATACTCGTGACCCAATTCCCTGCGCCGGTCAGTTTCGGATGGTAAAACCGCTGCGCCAGACCGCCATGCTCGACAAGGCCTTGCTCCAGCGCCTTGAGCACAAAGCCGAGGCGGTTCGCGAACTGTATGATGCAACAGGCCACGACTGGGAGGAAACGGCCTACCGGTTACTGGCAACGTACCTGGGTAGCAAAGTCAACGCGGAACCGATGGAGCAACTGGTCCGGGCCGTGCCGTTGCGCGTGTTGCAAAAGCACCGCAACAGCCTGTTGCAGATCGAAGCCCTGTTGTTGGGTACGTCGGGGCTCATCCCGGCTCCGGATGACGAAAACGACGATTTTACGGTCGTGCTACGGCGTGAGTATCAGTTCCTGGTAGCCAAATACAACCTGGCCGACCGGCAGTTGCCTGCTCATATCTGGAAGTGGGGAAAGCTACGACCGGCTGGTTTTCCCACGATGCGACTGGCTCAACTGGCTGCACTGGTTCAGCAGCATGGAAGCCTGTTTTCGTTGCTGATCGATGGCGCAAACGACGTACCTGCGCTGCTAAATGCACTTCAGGTACGTCCGTCGGCCTATTGGCAAACGCATTTTCAGTTTGGTAAGGTGGGCAAAAAAGCGTCGGCTATGCTGGGTACGTCGACGGCGCAGGGCTTGCTCATCAACACGGTAGCCCCCCTGTTGGCCGCCTATGCGCAGCACAAAGAGTTGCCTGATCTACTCGACCGGGCCGTATCGCTGCTCGAGCAACTGCCCGCCGAAGATAACCGCATCACACGCCTGTGGGATGACCTTGGCCTGCATATCCGGTCGGCCTTCGATTCGCAGGCGGCGCTGGAGTTGTACAACGGTTTTTGCCTGCCAAAACGTTGCCTGAATTGCCAGATTGGGATTGCCTTGGTTCGGGCTACCTAGTGGCTAGGCGTGGGCCATCGACTGCCCAACGCCAACGCTCAGCAGGGCGTTTTCGAGTCGGTCGATCGCTGAGGCCGTGTCCCATTTGTCGGCAACCATCGCGCGCCCCTGCTCCGATAATCGCCGGTGCAGCACCGAATCGTGCAGCAGTCGATCTACACCCATTGCCAATTGGGCTGGATCTCGCGGGAAAAGCAGACCGTTTTGCCCATCGATGACTGTTTCGCGGATACCCCCTTCGGCTACAGCAACGACCGGTAGGCCGCAGGCGTTGGCTTCCAGCGGCGCAAACCCAAAAGGCTCTAGTTCGGAGGTATAAAGCAGGCAGGTCGCCGTGTTGAGCAAGTGAGTCAGCTCGTCCTGCGTTACGCGTTCGCGGGGCTGGAAATCGACACCCAATTGCTGGCTGAGCTGAACGACCTCGTTTACGTACAGGCTGTTCCCCATGTTGCCAACCCAGACTAGCGGCGGGCGGCGTTCGGCGGGCAGTTGAGCCAACGCGCGGATGGCGGTGTCGGGTCGTTTATGGGGGAAAAAGGCACCGAGGCCCAGCACGAAGGGTTGACGGGGCAGATCATGATACGGAAATAGGTGCGTATCGATGCCCAGATAACAAACCTCGCTGCGCTGAGTACCGCCCTGGTGATCGGCGCCATAGGCCCTTATGACGCTTTCGTTCGAGAAATAGGAATTGACCAGTACCTTATCGAACGACTCGTAATTCAGTAATTCTTCACGTACGCGCACCCGTGCCTGCCGTTGCTCGAACAGATCGCGCCAGAATGCCTGTCGGTAGGCGGCATCCAGCCAGCGACCTTCGGCGGGCGGTAGCGCCGACCAACGTTGCGTGGGGAATGCTTCGAACAACGACCGGTTCGGTTCGCCCAGATAAAGTACCTTCGGAAGCTTCACAAAACGTCCGATGTAAGGCATCATGAACGTCTGGCAGGAATTGGCAAACAACACATCATGACCGCCCGCTTCAATCTGCGCCGCCGATTGCCGACAGGCTTCCAGCATACGCTCAACCTGGGTATCGGGCAGGTAGGCAATGGACCGCAGCCGATCGCGGTATTTATGCCGGATGCGGATGGTCATATCCAGCGGGACCACCTTTGGCGCACCCGCATACTGATTCACGTCGAGGTAATCGCTGTCGGCTAGCGAGGTTGTGTACACCGTCAGTTGGTGCCCCCGCTCGGCCAGGCCTTTAATGTGTTGGTGTAGTGCCCGGCTGGCTCCGCCACTGGGTAGATTATGCCAAATGGCAATATTCATGCGCTGTAAAGCTGTTGTTTCCAAATCCGACGTAAAGCTACGTCGTGACGCTACTTCTCCGTCAAATTTTGCTGCGTAACGCGCACTTCCCGAATGCGTTTGTCGTCGGCCAGCAAAACATGGAAGGTGAAATCGTCGAACGTAATCTCATCACCTGCCTGCGGTAGCCGACTAAACAATTCGAGCAGCAACCCACCCAACGACTCGCTATCGCCCCGGACAGCATCAAAGGCCGTGGGGTCTACGTCGAGCACGCGACAAACGTCGGTGAGCGGGGTACGTCCTTCAAAAATGACCGTCTGCTCATCGACCCGGCGGTAGCCTGTGGGCGTTTCGTCGTCAAATTCGTCGTTGATGTCGCCAAAGATTTCCTCGATAATATCTTCCAGCGTTACCAGCCCCCGCGTTCCGCCGTATTCGTCGATCACAATGGCCATATGGACGCGTTTACGTTGAAAATCCTGCATCAGGTCGTCGACCATTTTCGTCTCAGGAATGTAAAACGCGGGCCGTAACAGCGATTTCCAGTCGAAGGAAGCATCGGCCTGAAGGTGTGGTAACAGGTCTTTGAGGTACAGAATGCCGTCGATCTGATCGATGGTCTCGTTGTAAATCGGCACTCGCGAATAACCTGCATCGTTGAGTTGGGCCAGCAACTGCGGAAAGGGCAGATCGTCGGGGAAAGCTGTGATATCCATGCGAGCCCGCATCACCTGCCTGGCCGTGAGGTTACTGAAATTGACGATACCCTTCAGCAGTTCCCGTTCTTCTTCGCTGGCGTCGGAGCCGGTTAGTTCAACGGCTTCGCTGAGTTCTTCGGCCGAGAGCTTATAGCCTTTGCGCTGAATACGCTTGTCGATCTGATTGCTAAGATTCACAAGCAGTTTAGCTATCGGCGCAAAGACAAACAGGGCTGTGCGCGCAAGCCAGTAGGTACGTCCGGCCACGGCTGGGGCGTACTGGGCGGCGTAAATTTTAGGCACCATTTCGCCGAAGACCACGATACCAACGGTAGTTGTGAAGGTAACGGCGGCCAGCACCCAACCCGAGGTGTGCGACAACGCCGTAGCCACCCAGGTCACGTAGGTGATGATGAGGACAATGGCAATGTTGAGGAGATTATTAAGGATGACCAGCGAGGCCAGTAGCCGTTTAGGCCGGTCGAGCAGGGTGGCGATGCGGCGTTGGGCGGGCTCGTTGCTCTCCCGATAGCGCGCGCGGTCCTGCGGGGTAAGCGCAAAAAAAGACGCTTCTGCGGCAGAGGCCATAGCGGCACCCAAAAGCAAAAGCAACACAACGGCGAAGTAAGGGCCGTAAAAACGAAGATAGGTGCTCCAATCGCTACCGACGGGAAGCACCTGTGTGGAAGAAGGGTCTCCTGGATCCATAGGGGAAGTGTTCAATGTGTAAAGTTCAACGTCCAAACTAACATATCTTGCCTTGAACGTTGGACTTCACACATTGAACTTATCTTAAAAAGGTAAATCGTCGTCGCCGCTGTTATCGAAAGCGGCCGGAGCCGGGGCTGGTTTGGGCTGACGAGCCGGGGCCGGCGCCGGCTGGGGAGCCGCCTGCTGACGCGGGGCTGGAGCCGGTGCAGGCTGGGGGGCGGCCTGCTGCTGCTGACGCGGCGCGGGCGCTGATTCATACTGCCCACCGCCATCGTCGTTACGGCTACCCAGCAATTGCATAGTCGTGGCCCGCACGCGCAACGAGAAGCGTTCTTTGCCTTCTTTATCGACCCAGGTTTCGGTGCGGAGGCGCCCTTCGATGTATACGGGATTGCCTTTGCGCAGGTATTGCTCGGCTACCTTGGCCTGTTCATTCCAAAGCTCAACGCGGAACCATTCGGTTTGCTCGACGCGCTCGCCATTGCGGTTGGTGAACTTCTCCGTCGTGGCCACATTGAACTGGGCCACTACGCCACCACCGTCTAAATAACGAACTTCGGGGTCGGCCCCCAGATTCCCAATCAACGTTACTTTGTTTAAGCTTGCCATGTGTTAACTGTGTTTAAAAATCGGTCTTTACGGCGGTTTAGGCACCCGGCGCAGAATAATTAAAGTTACTGAAATCTACCGACTTATCCAAACTGTTTCTCAAAATAAGCGGTGATCAAAACGGGCTTCGGCAGCTGCTCTACCTCGGCGCTGGAGAACCAGCGGAGGCCTTCCGGCAGCAGCGTTTTGTCGGCCTCGGGCAGCGCAATTTCGTAGAAAAAGGCCTTCACCCGCTGGTGCGACAGAAGTTGCTGTTCGGCCACGGCCGGGCCCACCAAAACGCCCGCTTCTACCAACTTGTTCGCCTCATCAGGTACGTCGACCGAGCGCCAGTCGGGGGCGGGTTCGTCGGTTTCAGTGCCATAGAATTCGTACAGATTCTGCCAGATGTCGCGCTGGGTACGTTCCCGCAGGGCAAACTGGGCTGTCTCGCCTTCGCCCCCCCGAAACACGAAGTAGGTGAAGAAACGCTCGCGCACGGGGGCCTTCTTTTTCTTAACGGGTAGTTTGTGCTGCCGCCCGGTCAGGTAGGCCCGGCATTGCTGCTGAACGGGGCACAGGAGGCAGTCAGGCGCAACGGGTGTGCACTGAATGGCCCCAAACTCCATAATGGCCTGATTATACGTAGCCGGGTCGACGGCATGCGCCATCAGGCGGGTGGCCAGCGCGGCAAAGGTTTTCTTGGCCTGCGTAGTCGTGATATCTTCTTCAATACCAAACACGCGGGCCAATACGCGATACACGTTGCCATCCACAACCGGCACCCGTTCGCCGAAGGCAAAGGAGGCTACGGCGGCTGCCGTGTAGGTGCCGATGCCCTTGAGCGTCAATAATTCATGATACGTATCCGGAAATTGTCCCTGCCGGGTATCGGCAATAAGCTTGGCCGTTTGGTGCAGATTTCGAGCCCGTGAATAATAGCCCAGCCCCTGCCAAAGCCGGAGCAATTCGCGCTCATCGGCCCGAGCCAGATCAACCAGTGTCGGGTACGTCTCGATAAAACGGAGATAATAGGGAAGCCCCTGTGCCACACGCGTTTGCTGAAGGATTACCTCCGACAGCCAGATGCGGTAAGGGTCGGTTGTATGTCGCCAGGGTAAGTCGCGCCGGTGGCGTTCATACCACCGTTCGAGGGTAGGGCCAAAGTGGGTAACTTCGGGCGCTTCCTCAGCTGCGTTACCCGCTGATTGCCAGTTCAAAATAATCGTAAGATTTTCGCCGTTGACTGGTAATAAAGGAGCAAGGGGTTTCATTATCAACCGAAAAGACCTACCTTTGTACTCCTTTTTCAGTACCTTAAAATCAACAACCAAGTAATCGCTAAAGTTTAGTAAGTCGTGACGAAAGCAGACGTAATCGCTGAGATCTCGGATAAGACCGGAATCGATAAAGCAGATGTGACCGTTACCTTAGAGAAGTTCTTTTCGGTCGTTAAAGATTCATTGGCCGAAGGAGAAAACATCTATGTAAGAGGGTTCGGTAGCTTCATTAATAAGAAACGCGCCAAGAAAGTGGCTCGTAATATCTCGAAGAACACGGCTATGGTGATCGATGAGCATTTCATCCCCAGCTTTAAGCCGGCTAAGGTCTTCGTTGAGCAAGTTAAAACCAGCGACAAAGCCAAAGTTTCGGCCGAGTAAGCCTCAGTAATCAGCCTTGCGTCTCGCCTCTTGGGCCAAACGCAAGGCTGTTTGCTATGTTCCGGTTCTGTATGAAAGTATCGACCATACTTGTTGTTGTTGCCACAGCTGCCTTGAGTGCGGGACTGTACAGCCTGCCTAAGGTGGTGGTGCAGAACCAAACAAAGCAGTTGGGTAATGCACCCGGTGGGCGTTCGACCAACACGCCGGTAGCCGATTCGCTGAATGTTGTTGCCAACACCGGTGCCAAGTCGGAGGCCGACGTTCAGCATAATCAGCCGCTCACGCCCGATCAGCAGAAACAGGTCGAAGGGTTGCAAAAGGCGTATGCCGCTGCTACGCCCGCCGCCCGCAAACCGGCTGCCGAGAAGCTGATTGCGTTTTTTCGATCAGCCAATCGGTTCGATAGTGCTGCCCACTACGCAGGTGAAATCGCTAAGATTGATCCCACGGTACAGGCTAACCTTCGCGCCGGTGATCAGTATTTTGAGGCGTATGGTTTTGCTGTAGCTGAACAAAAAGCAGCTTATTTGGGTGAGCAGTCGCGGGTTTTCTACCAGAAAGCGCTTGTGCAGAACCCAAATCTGCTGGCCGCCAAAGCCAATATGGCTATGACGTACGTGAGTACGCAAACACCGATGCAGGGAATTATGCTTTTGCGGGAGGTGTTGGAGCAAGACCCTACCAACGAGCTAGCCCTGTTTAACCTCGGGATGCTATCGATGCGGTCGGGTCAGTACAACAAAGCCGTTGGTCGTTTCCAACAGATTCTGACCAACGACCCGGCCAACCGCAAGGCGAAGTTTTACCTGGCGGTTTGTCTGGTTGAGACAAATCAGAAAGCGGAGGCTGGCAAATTGCTGACAGACTTGAAAGCCAACGAAAAAGACCCGCAGATTCAGGCGGCAATTCGGGAGTTGGAAGAGCGAGTAAAGTAGAGACGCGAGCTATTGCGTTTCTGCAAAAAATAGGGCTTACCAGGTGGTGGCCGACATTTGTAACACACATAAAACCTTACGCACTATGCCTTGCGGTAAAAAACGGAAGCGGCACAAAATCGCCACTCACAAGCGGAAAAAACGGCTCAGAAAGAATCGGCACAAGAAAAAATAGTTTAGAGTTTGGAGCTTGGAGTCGCTCTGCTAACGTACCTGATTAACTTTTAGCGAAGCAACTCCAAACTCTAAACGTCAAACTTATTTTGAGAGGCCTCGCCGTTTTCCGCGTGCGTGGCTTCTTTGTTTATATCCTACACGCCATTTTAACCGTGCTAATCGCTTGTGAGCAACGAAATTGTAATCAGTTCCACTCAGAAAGGGGATCGGATTGCACTCCTGCAGGATAAACGCCTGCTTGAGTACCACCTCGATGAGTCGGAAAGCAGCTTTACGGTTGGCGATTTGTATTTAGGTACCGTTAAGAAGTTGTCGTCGGGCCTCAACGCGGCGTTTGTCGACGTGGGCCACGAAAAAGACGGATTCCTGCATTATCAGGACCTCGGCCAGCACATCAACTCCCTAAACAAGTTAACTAAAGAAGTAATCGCCAAGCGTGTCAACACGGGCCGATTATCTGATTTCGAGATGGAGCCGGCCATCGAGAAAATTGGTAAAATCGACAAGGTGCTGACCAAAGGGCAGTCCATTCTGGTACAGGTGGTGAAAGAACCCATCTCAACCAAAGGGCCGCGCCTTTCCTGTGACATTTCCATTGCGGGCCGCTATCTCGTGCTCGTACCTTTCTCCAACGGGGTTAATCTGTCGAAGAAAATCACCGATCGGACCGAACGCAATCGGCTGATTAAGTTGATGTCGGCTATTAAACCCAAAAACTTTGGGGTCATCGTTCGTACGGTGGCGCAGGGTAAAGAGGTCGAAGAACTCGACCGCGATCTGCAAAATTCCATTGATAAATGGGACCGCGCCCTGCAAAATCTACGCGATGCCAAACCCCGCGACCGTGTCCTGAGCGAAATGAACCGCGCCTCGTCTATTCTGCGCGACATGCTCAACGAGTCGTTTGACAGCATTACGGTCGATACCAAAGAAGGCTTCGATCAAATACGGGAGTTCATCCATACGATTGCCCCGGAGAAAGAGAAGATTGTAAAACTGTACAGCGGCAAGGCCAAGTTGTTTGAGTCGCTGGGATTAGAAAAGCAAATCAAGTCGCTGTTTGGGCGGTCGGTGAGCTTGCCGGGTGGTGGGTATCTCATCATCGAGCATACCGAAGCCCTGCACGTCATTGACGTAAACAGCGGGAATAAGTCGAATTCAGAAGAAGATCAGGAAGCTACAGCGATCAGCGTCAACCGCGAAGCGGCCCGCGAGATTGCCCGGCAACTGCGGCTTCGGGATATGGGCGGCATCATCGTTGTCGATTTTATCGACATGAAGAAGGCCGACAACAAGAAGCTGATCTTCGACATCATGCGCGACGAAATGAAGGGCGACCGGTCGAAGTTCACGATCCTGCCCCTCACCAAATTCGGCCTGATGCAGATTACCCGGCAGCGGGTACGTCCTGAATTGAACATCGTAACGCGGGAGGTATGTCCCACCTGCGGCGGTACGGGTACCATTCAGGCGAGCGTGCTGATCACGGACATTATCGAGGGCAACGTCGATTATATCCTGACAAAGCAGAACGAGCGTGGTATTCAGATCGTCTTACACCCATTCCTGTACGCTTATTTCACGAAGGGTTTTCCTTCGCCACAACACAAGTGGTTTTTGAAGTATAAAACCTGGGTGAAGCTGACCAAAGACAGTTCGCTGGGTATCACTGATTTCCGATTCCTCAACAAACACGGCGAGGAGATTGAACTGGCTACTAACCCGACGCCTAACAACCCGTCGGAGAAGGTGGTCGTGGTTGAAGCCTAAACCGTCTGTTGACAGAAAAAAGCCGTCCGGAGCATTAGCCCGGACGGCTTTTTTAGTTGCCAGGCTTTTGGTATCGCCTCTCAAAAATAACGCAACCTAGAAGAAGATAGAAGTCGGTCAGGACGTACCTGAGTGTCCGGATGTATTTACGATAGTATGAACTGGGTAATAAATTTGCCCCGTACGAAGCTTGATTCTGGACGGTCTCGTTGGTCGCATTAAGGAACGGAATGCTCAGGTAGAACTCGATACCTTGCCGGTTATTCAGGCTGTACGGGGTCAGATGCGTCAGTTGTCCCAGAATCTGATTAGTAATGCCTTAAAATTTAGTCCTGATTGGTCCCCTCACCGAGGACGGTTCAGAACTGCCCGGTCACCAGCAGAGTGCGGGCACTGTTCAACCTGCTCGACTCGAGAGCTTATATCATAATCAGGGTACCAGACAATGGAATTGGCTTCGATATGAAATGTACCGACAAAATTTTGGGTACGTTTCAGCGGCTAAACAGCAAAGGCGAATTCTCTGGAACAGGGATTGGCCTGGCCATCTGTCGGTGCGTCGTTGAGAATCATCAGGGATGCATTGCTGCTGAAAGTCAGCTGAATAAGGGCGCGGCGTTTACATTTTACTGCCCGTTGAGCAGTAAGGAACGTACCTGAATGGCAGTAGAGCGGCATACATTAGAAGGTCAGACAGGCGTAGCCGTTCACTCAAAGGGCCGAAGAGGGGTTTGGTCATTCTTTAACGATTTTTTATTTTTGTAAACACGCCAATCAACCGGGTGTGTATAAGTTAAGCAAACGAGGCCCCGGCTCAAGCTGGGCTTGTTTATAGCTTCAACCTTTCCACTTGTAGAGGAAGACCTCGGTACCTTCGGTGCCGGGGTTTTTTATTGTCGACGCCAAACCCGTATTTTTGACTACATGGAACAGCAGAATTTCAATAACGACGGGTCGATCGATGTCGAACTGAGTGAGGAGGTAGCAGAGGGGGTTTACGCCAATTTGGCGATGATTGCCCACTCGAACAGCGAGTTTATTGTCGATTTCATCCGGCTGATGCCCGGCATTCCGAAAGCCAAAGTAAAGTCGCGGATTATCCTGACGCCCGAACACGCCAAGCGGTTGTTGGTGGCGCTGAAAGAGAATATCCGCAAGTTCGAAGACAACTTCGGGGCCATTAACCAACCCGACGATACCTTCCGTTTTCCAACCGGCGGCTTCGGTGGACCGGTAGGGGAAGCCTAAGGGAGCTTAACGACCAAAGGCCAGATTTCAAGGTTGTCCGGTCGATGGCCTCAACTGTGGATTGGCGAAGCAACTTTGCCCCTTAAACCTTGAACTTTAAACTCATTTTCATACCTTTGCACTCCGAATTTCGGGGAGACGTGCTTAGACGGCTCAGATTGCATAGCAAACAACCAATTAATTAATGCCTACCATACAACAATTAGTCCGCAAGGGCCGCGAAAAGCTGGAGTTTAAGTCGAAGTCTCCGGCTTTGGACGCTTGCCCGCAGCGTCGTGGTGTATGTACTCGTGTATATACGACCACTCCGAAGAAGCCAAACTCGGCGCTTCGTAAAGTTGCCCGTGTTCGTTTGTCGAACGGGAAAGAAGTCAACGCCTACATTCCGGGCGAAGGCCACAACCTGCAAGAGCACTCAATCGTGCTGATTCGCGGTGGCCGGGTGAAAGACCTGCCGGGTGTACGTTACCACATCGTGCGCGGTGCGCTCGATACGGCTGGTGTAAGCGGCCGTCTGCAAAGCCGGTCTAAATACGGTGCTAAACGTCCGAAACCAGGTCAGGCTCCAGCTGCTGGTAAAGGTGCTCCGCAAAAAGGCAAGAAAAAATAATTAATGAATAATGAAGAGTGCCTACTGTATAATGAGCCCTTCTGGAAGTCATTATACATCAATCATTCTACATTATTCATTTCCAACACTGCCCGTTGAAAGACTACGGCAGAGTAAGAGAAATCTGAAGACATAATGAGAAAGTCGAAACCCCCCAAGCGGTATGTGTTGCCCGACCCCAAATACAAGGAGGTGCTGGTAACCAAGTTTGTAAACAATTTGATGTACGAAGGCAAGAAGTCGTTGTCGTACTCCATCTTCTATGATGCCCTCGATATCGTGGCTAAGCGCACGAGCGAAAGCGGCCTGGATGTATGGCGGAAAGCGTTGAACAACGTAATGCCTTCAGTTGAAGTGAAAAGCCGCCGCGTCGGTGGGGCCACCTTCCAGGTGCCGACCGAAGTACGCGCAGACCGGAAGGTCTCGGTAGGCATGAAATGGCTGATCCGGTATGCTCGTTCACGCGGCGAGAAAACCATGGTAGACCGGTTAGCGGCCGAAATCATCGCTGCCTCAAAAGGTGAAGGTGCTGCCGTTAAAAAGAAAGATGATACGCACCGCATGGCTGAAGCCAACAAGGCGTTCTCACACTTCCGGTTCTAACACAGACCGCTTATAAATCTACAAGGTTTTGAAAACCTTATAGGTTTGACAAGGAAAAGCCCCCCGCCCAAAGCAGGGGGCTTTTTTAATGCGCTGTCAATCGCATCTGCCTGAAACGCCGTACCTTTGACAATCGGTTTACAGTCTTCTGTCTACGGTTTTCAGGTACGTTGTGGCCTAAGCGATCAGTTGCCGAACCGGCATAGCGGAAAACCGTAACCAGAAGACAGAGAACTTCCCTTTTTATGACTGCAACGACAACCACCCGCACACGTGACGCGCAGATTTTCGATCTGATTGCCAAAGAACAACACCGTCAGGAGTCAGGCATTGAACTGATTGCTTCTGAGAATTTCGTATCGCCACAGGTGATGGAAGCCGCCGGTAGCGTTTTGACCAACAAATATGCTGAAGGCCTGCCCGGCAAACGGTATTATGGTGGTTGCGAAGTGGTTGATCAGGTTGAGCAGATTGCCATCGACCGGGCGAAAGAATTATTTGGTGCCACCTGGGCTAACGTACAGCCGCATTCTGGTGCACAGGCCAATACGGCTGTGTTTCTGGCTACGCTGAAACCCGGCGATACCATTCTGGGTTTCGACCTTAGCCACGGCGGCCACCTCACCCACGGCTCACCGGTCAATATTTCTGGTAAATACTTCCGCCCGACGTTCTATGGCGTTGAGCAGGAAACGGGGGTGATTAACTACGATGTAGTCGAAGAAACCGCTCAGCGCGAGAAGCCCAAAATGCTTATCTGCGGTGCCTCGGCCTATAGCCGCGACTGGGACTACGCTCGCCTGCGGGCCATTGCCGATTCGGTAGGCGCGCTGATGCTGGCCGACGTATCGCACCCGGCCGGGCTGATTGCCAAGGGGCTGCTGAACGACCCACTCGAACATGCGCACATCGTAACAACTACCACGCACAAGACGCTGCGCGGCACCCGGGGGGGCATGATCATGATGCGGAACGACTTCGAGAATCCGTTTGGATTGAAGACGCCGAAAGGTGAGTTGCGCATGATGTCGTCGTTGCTCGATTCGGGTGTGTTTCCGGGTACGCAGGGCGGGCCGCTGGAGCATATTATTGCGGCGAAAGCCGTTGCTTTTGGTGAAGCCCTCACCGACGATTTTTATGATTACGCGGTTCAGGTACGTGCCAACGCGCTGGCTATGGCAAAGGCCTTTACTGAGAAAGGCTATCGTATCATTTCGGGTGGTACAGACAACCACCTGATGCTGATCGATTTGCGCACGAAAGGGGGGGCGGCTACAAGCCTGACGGGCAAACTGGCCGAAAACACCCTGATTAAGGCTGACATTACGATTAACAAGAACATGGTTCCGTTTGATGACAAGTCGCCGATGGTAACGTCGGGGATGCGTGTTGGAACAGCGGCCATGACAACGCGCGGTCTGAAAGAAGCGGATATGGAATTGATCGTGGATTACATCGACGAAGTATTGATGAACCACGACAATGATGCTAAAATCAGTGCCGTTCGGGAGAAAATTAACGCCTGGATGAAGGCGTTTCCGTTATACGCATAACTCTTAATAGTTTACTGTCTACTGTCCACTGTCTTCTGTTGCTTCGCTGAGGAAACTAAGGTGCCTGAATAGCCAAACTGAGAACAGTGAACAGTAAAGAGTAAACGGATATGTATGGCCTTAGATCAGTCGTTTGACGACAAATTTTACAATTACGACGAAGACAGCGAGAGCGCACTGCCTGATCCTGACAGTGATGGCACCGAAATGAGCTTCCTCGAACACCTGGAAGAGCTTCGGTGGCACTTGTTGCGGGCTTTTGCGTCGATCTTTGTATTCGCCCTTATTGCCTTCGTTTTTATCAAGGACATTTTTCAGTACGTCATTATTGCGCCCAAAGACCCCAGTTTCTGGACATACCGGCAGCTTTGTAAGCTGGCCGACATAACGGGATATCGCGATTTGTGTGTTGATAAACTCAACTTTGAGCTACAGGCTTTAGGTATGGCGGACAACTTCACTATGTCGCTGACCATCTCGTTTATAGTGGGGCTGAGTTTCGCGTTTCCTTATACGTTTTGGGAAGTCTGGCGTTTTATTGCTCCCGGTCTGCGTGCCAGTGAGCGACGTGCTGCTCGTGGTGCTGTCTTCTATGTGTCGCTACTGTTTTTTATGGGGCTCTTCTTTGGCTACTTCATTGTGTCGCCACTAGCCATCAACTTCCTGGCCAACTATCAGCTGTCGCCGGACATCAAGAACCAGTATGACATAACCTCTTACATAGGTGTTCTGGCTATGCTGTCTCTGGGCTGTGCCTTGATGTTTCAGATGCCAATCGTGGCGTTTGTGCTATCCAAAGTAGGTGTGTTGACGCCCGGCTTTATGCGCGAATACCGCAAACATGCCTGGATTGTTATTCTGATTGTTGCTGGTGTAATTACCCCCTCACCGGATATTTATAGTCAGGTATTGGTGGCGTTGCCTTTGGCAATGCTGTATGAAGTGAGTATTCTGGTGTCGCGTTCTATCCAACGAGCTCGCCTTAAAGACGCCCAGGAACTGGCCAAGTAACAAGCTGATTTACTCAACGAAAAAGCCGCCGGGAGCAATTCCGGCGGCTTTTTGCGTATGAAAAACGGCGATAAAATGAATGGGCCTACTTTATCGTTTTAGTGGGTGTGTTAACCCACTTACCCATGAAAATCATCGCGCCGCTGCTCATTGTGGCTACGTTATGTGTTAGCCCGGCATTGGCTCAATCGCAAACTGCTGAGGCGTTTGTCTGCAATTATTCAGGCAACGCCGCCCCTACTGTTCGCTGTACCGACCGGGCCAGCGGATCGAACCGTCACGCTGAAAAAGTTGTCGATCGGATTCTGCGTCCCATTGGGCTGATGCGGAATTTCAAGATTATGGAATGCCCCGAAACGCGCAACTGTTTTGCCGCGGTCATGAATGGGCAACGGTTCATATTGTATGATGGTGTTTTTATGCAGCAACTGGAAGACGAAACCGAAACCGACTGGTCGGCGGTCAGTATCATGGCGCATGAGATTGGCCATCATTTACAGGGCCACACGTTGAATTCGGGTGGTAGTTCGCACCAGAAAGAATTGGAAGCTGATCGGTTTTCGGGTTTCGTATTGCATCAGCTCGGGGCCACGTTGAATGAAGCAACCGTGGCTATTCGTACGATTGGCAGCTACAGTGCATCGAGTTCACACCCTGGTCGGACCTCCCGGCTGGATGCGATAACCAAAGGCTGGACCGAAGCCGATGCGATTTATCCCCGCACCAAATCGGTAGTGCCCAGTCGTCCGGCTGCTCCGGTAGTAGCTAGTGCTCCGAAACCAACCGCCGAGCCCGTGACAGCATCGACCGGCGTAACCCCCACACTGGCTACCCAAACGTACCCAGGCGGTAAACTGAAATACAAAGGCGGCGTGCTGATGGGTCTGCGCACGGGATACGGCGTCTATTACTATCCAAACGGCGACCGCTATGCAGGCCAGTTTGCCTATGATCAACCTCATGGAAAAGGCACGTATTACTTTTCCGACGGTGATCGCTTCGTAGGTACGTTCCGAAACGGGAAGCGAAGCGGTCCAGGTACGTTGTACGATGCAGAAGGGGGCGTCGAAGAAGAAGGTAACTACGCTAACGATGTATTACGTTGATAGCCCGTAATACCACAAACGGCCCCGACTAGGTAGCCGGGGCCGTTTGTGGTGAGTGATGAGATTTATAATAGAAAATTTTCTGGTTCGGGATCGGTGTATTAAAAGGAGTGTATGGCAGTTAAAGCAACAGACTGCGAAGCGGCAAATCGCTGCCATCGTATCTGGTTTGCATAGACCCGTACAGACCTAGCAGGCCATCAAACAATGAATAATCGGGTGCGGTAGCGGCTTCCAGGGTCGGTAACAACGTATGTAACTGTTGGCGCCAGAGTTGTGCTTCCAATTCGATAGTGGGTTCGCCGGTAAGTTCATATACCCGTTGATAAAGCCGCATCATGCCGGCCATACCATACCGAATCCCCGGCGTGTCGATCTGCATCTGCCCGATTTTCCGGCGGTGGATTGTGTAGGCCGCTACCCGAATGGCCCACTTGATCAAATCAGGCTGGTTGAGCCAGCGCCCGCATTGAGCCAACAACATGGCCTGACCCAGATCGCCTTCGGCCCAGCCCCCATGTTCGGGCTCTTCCCAAAGGTTATCCGTCTTCGAAATCAAGTTAGGGAATTGAACAAATTGCTCCAGGCTGGCATCGATCGGGAGTCGGCTTTGTTGAAGCAGTCGTATATATTGACGCAGTAGCCGGTCGATTTCGGGCATGACCGGGTGCGAAAAATTGTCGAATAGTTCGTTGTCGTAGACACTACCAACGCTGAGCAGCTTCCCCGTCAGTCCCGTAGCCAGCGACAAGTCGATGGTGGCGGCATCCAGGGCAGTGCCGAGGTAGGCAAGCGCGCCTTCGATAAGCGGCTTTTCGTAGGTGTTATATTGGAGGTGACCCCGGGTACGTCGGCTGGCGAAGTGGCCAATCAAAGGTGCCGTACCATCGGCAACAGCCCATTGGTTGTTGCTGATAGGGCTCTGGACCGTATCGAACAGATAAGCATCAAGTGCCTGCTGTTCAGGCGTAATTCGGGAGGTGCTGGTTATTTCCTCACCCAACAACAGCAAAAGCCGGTTGGTTGGATCTTGCCCCAAATCATCCGTTATAGCTTGCTTACGTACCTGATACCAGGCCGCATAGCTTCCCTGCCATGCCTGCATCAATGCTGCTTCGAGCAATGGCATCGTGGAAATGGGGTACTTGGGGGAACCAACAGTTGGAACCATAAGTGCAAAACAACAAAAAGTTTAACCAATAACAGTAGCAATGGTGAGCCAAGTTGACGGCTGACCACTGTTAATGCGTTGACGGACGTTGAGAGTAGCCAATTAACGTTTGCTGAAAGATAAACGGGCAGAGGCTGTCGACGTTGTCATTCTATTCAGTTGTTTTAACTTTTATGGGTTACTTGAGGGGAATGCCTTGGGTGTCACAGTAATCATACCAACTTGTCTGGTATATGAATTAACTGTTAACCAATCAATGGATAAAGCTTTTAAGTGGTAACTTAACCAATGACAGTGGCAACTGTAGGCCAAGTCGACGAACGACCACTTGTATACTGACGAACATTGAGGGTAGCCACCTGCCTTTTAGTAAACTGAAGACGAGGGGCAATGGTCGTTGTCATGTTGGTCAGTTGATTAAAATTTATTATTGGGTTACTTGAGGCTGGTGAAATTTTTGTTGTCGCAGACAATTAGTTTTATGTCCGTAAGTTGGCTGACGACCCGGATAAAGCGTTGGTTTTTGTGCTTAACCAATAACGGTAGCTACAGTAGGCCAGGTTGATGAGCGGCCATTAGCACGCTGACGAACATTGAGGTTAGCTACCTGGCGTTTGTTGAACTGGAGACGGGGTGATGCAGACGTTGTCATGAGGAGTACTTGAAGCTAAAGTGATTGACTGAATGAGACTGGAACAGAATGAGTTAACCGATAACAGTGGCAACAGTGGGCCAGGTCGATGAGCGGCCGTTAGCGCGCTGACGAACATTGAGATTGGCTACTTGGCGTTTGTTGAACTGGAGGCGGGGAGCGTTGACCGTTGTCATGATGATTGGTTGCTGTCTTTGGGGTGAATATGCAGATGAGAGAAAACTTAACCGATAACGGTAGCTACAGTAGGCCAGGTTGATGAGCGGCCATTAGCACGCTGACGAACATTGAGGTTAGCTACCTGGCGTTTGTTGAACTGGAGACGGGGTGATGCAGACGTTGTCATGAGGAGTACTTGAAGCTAAAGTGATTGACTGAATGAGACTGGAACAGAATGAGTTAACCGATAACAGTGGCAACAGTGGGCCAGGTCGATGAGCGGCCGTTAGCGCGCTGACGAACATTGAGATTGGCTACTTGGCGTTTGTTGAACTGGAGGCGGGGAGCGTTGACCGTTGTCATAATGGTTGGTTGTTTATGGGTGTTGTTAAACTTGACAATGCAAAGTTGAGCGTGAAAATCAGAGCTGTGAAATCAATTATACCAGGGTCAGATTGGCCTATACGAATCCCGTACTTGCCCCGTATGTTGGTTTGGTTCCAGCGTCATGGGCGAACGGTTCTACTCCATTTGTTTGCTTGGTTTCTGCACTTCACGGTCAACAATCTGTTGCTTTTTATTGATGATTATCACCAGATCACCCCTCAGCGAACACTGTTTACGTACTCGCTGACTGCGTTGCTTTTTTATACAAATACCTACCTAGTCGTTCAACCACAGGTCGCTCGTAAGCAGTATATCAGGCTTTTATTGTACACCGTGGTGTTATTGACCGTATTTATCGGACTACGCTATCTGTTGTTTTATTACTACTTCCCGGCTGTCGGGTACGTAAACGAATACAGTAGTTTTAGTACGATGTTCTCTAAATTTCTGCCTGACTCAATCTGGATTGCGCTGCAATACTTACTATTCAGTTATGGCTATTGGTTTGCCTTGGACGCCATTCGTCTTGAACGGCAGAAGCAACGGATGCAACACGACATGCTTCAGCTTGAGCAGGCCAAAGTTCAGTCAGAATTGGCCTTTCTGCGGGTGCAGTTGAACCCGCATTTTATATTCAATACGTTGAATTTTTTTTACTCCGAAGCACTCAACACCTCTACGCGTCTCGCTGATGCAATTTTTGAACTGGCGACTATGATGCGCACGGTGATGCAGCTAAGTAGTAAATCGTTAGTAACGGTTGAGCACGAATTGAACTACATACGGCATTATATTAACCTGCAACGACTACGCTTTGGGGATCAGATGAATCTCGAGTTGACAGTCGAAGGCGACGAGTTAGAAGCTCACCTGTCAATTCTGCCGCTGATCCTGATTTCGCTTATTGAAAATATATTTAAATACGGTGACCTATCTGATGTAGACAACCCAGCTACGGTGCGTATTGTGCTGGATGACAACTCGTTAACGTATTATGGTCACAATGCCAAGAAGGAATTTCCAACCTATTCACAGGGTGGGGTCGGTATGAAGAACATCGAGAAACAGTTAACAATTTTTTACGGCGATATGTACGACCTTAAGGTTCAGGAAACGAAAGATTTCTACTCTGTTGAGATTCATATAAATTTTACAGATGTAAATAAAAAAGTAGCTAAACACCAAGTCGTTCATGAGTGATATTATGCAAAAAGAGCGATAATTGTAAACAATTCGCCAGCTCATCATCTAAATACCCCTATACGCAGTAGTTGCGTAGTCAATTTTCACGTTACCTACTTGTTGGTTATGATCAATTGCCTGATTCTGGATGACGAACACGCTGCAATCAACATCCTTAAGCGTTACGTTAACGATACGCCTTACCTGAAATTGGTTGGGGCGACGACTAATGTGTTTGAGGCGGCTGATATGCTCGAGTGGGGCGGCATTGATCTGTTGTTTCTGGATATTCAAATGCCCCGGCTAACGGGCCTGCAATTCTTGGATTTATACAGTGGTAGTTACCGAGTAATTATGACTACTGCCTACAGTGAGTATGCGCTGGAAGGTTTTGAACGGAATGTAGTTGATTATCTGCTAAAACCGATTCCGTATCAGCGATTTCTGAAAGCTACTGAGAAGGTATTCAACCAGATAGCTCGCCCAGTACCCGCATCCGTTGCCGCAGAAAAAGACGAAGAACCGGATTTCATTCTGGTTAAAACAGAACATAAAGGGAAGTATCGTAAAATCGACTTGGCAGAAATCGTATATGTGGAAGGGTTAAAAAACTACGTGTCTATTTATACTGATAAAAAGGAACGTATAGTCACCTATATTGGCATTTCTGACTTGGAGGAACGGTTGCCTGACCGGCTTTTTACCCGCGTGCATCGATCATACATTGTGGCTACCCGCATGATCACAGCCATCGATGGCAACGAAATCCTGATGAAGGGAGCGCCCCGGATTCCCACGTCGGGCAAGTATAAAGAAGACTTGCTGCTCAAGTTTAGCAAACAGCTTATCCAAACTAAATAGTCCTTGGCTATAGGGGCTTATCAGACGCCTTGCCCGGTGTCTTAAAGGCCATTAGGCCTGGCAAGGCGTCAGTCAATCGATTGCCATGCAACTGCATCCGTTTTATGTGCTGCGTCGGCCTCTGTTGCCTATCGAAACCTATTTTCAGGTTCAGCAACGACTCCGGCAGGGCCACGCATTGGTCGATGTGCTGAAGGACTTCTATCAGCAACCATACGCACAACAAGCTCTTTTTTTCGCGTCGACTGATGTCTATCTGCACTGTCAGCAGTGGTTGTCAGGTACGTTGTCACCATCCGAAAAGCTGCTGAAAACGCTATACCGGTACCTCATTCGGATGTCGACCCGCGCCACGCCGTTTGGCTTATGCTCAGGCATTTCGTTGGGAAAATGGGGGATAGCATCGGGGGTTACGTTCGACGACGCGACGCCGGTACGTACCCATCTGCGACTCGACGCGATGGCCATGCAACAGCTGCTGCAGTATGTTAGCCAGCTGTCGGCTATCTGGCCGACAGTACGCTACCGATCTAACACCACGACCTACGCTGTTGGAGCTGACCTGCGCTATGTTGAGGCCAATCAGGAGGGAGGTTTACCCGGAAGCTACGCGCTGAGTGTTACCGACAACACCGATTACCTGCAATGTATATTGGCTACGGCTCGCGATGGTGCTACTATTCCCGAACTGATTGACCTACTGGGACAGGATGGAATCGACGCCGACGATGCCCAGGCGTTTATCGAGAACCTGATCGACAATCAACTCATCCAGTCTGAATTTGATCCGAGCTTAACGGCGCAGGATGAATTGGGACGTTTGTTGGAACGGTTACGACCGTATACCGATCAACAGCCTATTATCGACTTGCTGACGGATGTCCACGAGACGCTTCGCGGGGCCAACCCAGCGAGCAACGTACCTGACTGCCAGCGGCTGGATGGGCTGTTGGCTCCTGTTATCGCTATCGACAACCGGCTCTTGGTGCAGTGCGATACGTACTTTCCCACTCAGCAGAATGCAATTGGCCAACCCGTGCGTGAGCAGTTGAGCCAAACGTTAGAGCGGCTGCTGCGCCTCAGTCCGGCTGAGCAAACGTACCTGTCTACCTTTCGGGAGCGCTTCTACGAACGGTATGAGGAGCAGGAGGTTCCCCTGCTGCTGGCGCTTGACCCGGATATCGGCGTGGGTTATGGTGGAAGCTCACTGACGGCCGTGCTGCTGGATGGCATCGACTGGCCCGAAGGCGCCCCGGGCGACGTTGCGTTTACACCAGCTCAGCAAGGAATGCTCCGGCTATTTACGGAAGCCATGCGCCTTGACGACCCTCAGCTGAATCTGTCGGATGCCGACCTGGCAAGCCTGACCGAAGGGCAACCCGAACCGGCTCTGCCAGCGAGTGGCTATTGGATGGGCCACTTGTTGGCCAATTCGGCCGAGGCGCTCGATGCGGGCGACTGGCAGTTTCATCTGGTAGCGGGCGGAGGACCATCGGCGGCCAACTTGCTGGGGCGTATGGCACATCTGGATGCCGAACTGAAAGACCAGTTACAAACAAGTCTGCAAGCAGAGGAAGCCTCGGAGGCGGATGCTATCTGGGCCGAGATTGTCCATCTGCCTGAGGCGCGGTTAGCCAATGTGCTCACCCGTCCGGCACTGCGGTCCTATGAGATTCCGATCCTGTCTGTCAGTGGAGTGCCCGACGACCACCAGATTCCGCTCGATGATCTGGTGATTTCGGCCCCGCGCGGACGGAAGATTATACTGCGGTCGCGGCGGCTCAACAAGCGGGTTATTCCCCGACTATCAACGGCCCACAATTTCTCGATGGGGTTGGCGCATTACCGCTTTCTCTGTGATTTGCAAAAGCAGGAGGGAACGCTGCGAGTTGGTTGGGACTGGGGGCCGCTCGCCTCGCAGCCTCACCTGCCGCAGGTACGTTACCGCAACGTTATTCTGAGCCGGGCGAGCTGGCAGCTGACAAAAGCCTTGGCGCAGACGAGCCAGCCCAACTGGCTGGCTATCTGGCGGGGTCGCTATAACGTACCCCGGTATGTGGTCATGCTGAATGCCGACAACGAACTGCCGCTTGATCTGGAGAACAACCTGAACGTTGCTTTGCTGACTGAAGAGTTGGCGAAGAATGATACGGTGAAATTGAAGGAATGGCTGTTGAGCGAACAGACTTGTTGGGTGGGCGGCCCAGCGCAGCATTGGGTCGGTGAGTTGATTCTTCCGGCCAGTTTTACGACCAAGTCATCGCCGGCGCCTGCCTACGTCCGTGCGGCCACCGACGTGCAACGCATCTTTGCGCCGGGTAGCGAATGGGTGTATCTGAAGATCGTGACGGGCGAACAGGCTAGTGAACGGCTGCTACTGACTGAACTGCCGATCCTGACTGGCGACCTGCGCGAAGCGGGCAGTCTGCACCAATGGTTCTACGTTCGGTATAACCAACCCGAACCACAACTGCGGGTACGTTTTCAGAGTCTGCCCGGTCAGGAGAACCAATTGTTGAACCAGGTATTGGCCTGGGTGCAACGCCTGACGGCCGATTATGGGACGCTATACCGGGTACAGCTTGATACGTATCAGCGGGAAGTGGAACGGTATGGAGCCGCCCGGATAGCCCTTTGCGAAGCCTGGTTCTGTACAGAAAGCGAGATGCTGCTGCCCGTTCTGCAGGTCGTGAGTCAGGAAGGCGAGACCACCCGACTCTTTTATGCCTGTGCGCTGGTCGATCAGGTGTTCGAGGCCTGGCAACTGCCCGTTGGAGAGCGAGACCACCTGATTACTCAACTTCGGGATGCGTTCAGCCGGGAATTTCGGGCCGATACGTCACTGCTTGTGCAACTAGACAAAAGCTACCGGCTCTATCGTCCGATGGTGCACGACGCGCTGTCGGCCCCTGAGCCCCCCCCAGAACTTGAGCCGTTTACGCATCACTTCCAGCAGCTAGCCAGTCAGATACAGGCTACCCTCACCGATCAGAAAGAGCGCGATGATCTACTTGCCTCGCTGATTCACATGCTCTTGAACCGGGTATTCCCAACCGAGAACCGCCGACATGAATACCTGCTGTATCACCTGCTGAAAAAAGAGTACACGTCGTTGCTGAAGCGGAACCGACCGGCGTCAGGCAAAGCCTAGAAGGCTCGTATGGCCTGTTCGATGATGTCGCAGGCGTCATTCATCTGGGCTTCCGTAATGACAAGCGGTGGCGCGAAGCGGATCTTATCGCCGTGGGTGGGTTTACAAAGCAGGCCGTTGTCGCGGAAGCGGAGACACAACTCCCAGGCTGTTTCTTCGCCGAATTCGGGGCGCTCGGCAATAACGATAGCGTTGAGCAGGCCTTTGCCACGTACCTGAAGGATCAGATCAGTTTCGGCGGCCAGCGCGTTCATCCGGCTACGGAAGAGCTGCCCCATTGCTTCGGCATTCTCGGCCAGTTGCTCATCGCGCACCACGTCGAGCGCCGCTACAGCTACGGCACAGCCCAACGGATTGCCGCCAAAGGTGCTGCCGTGTTCGCCGGGCCGGATCGTCAGCATAATTTCGTCGGAGGCCAGCACCGCCGAAACAGGCATGACCCCACCTGAAAGCGCTTTGCCCAACACCAGGATATCGGGCTTCACATCTTCGTGGTCGCAGGCAAGGCGGCGGCCTGTGCGGCCAATACCCGTCTGCACTTCGTCGGCAATGAAGAGTACGTTGTAGGCAGTGCAAAGTGCCCGCACACCGCGCAGGTAGCCATCATCGGGCACCAACACGCCCGCCTCGCCCTGAATAGGCTCAACCATGAAGCCGGCAATGTTTGGGTCGGCGGCAAACGTAGCTTCCAGTGCCGCGAGGTCATTGTAAGGCACCAATACGTACCCAGGCAGCAACGGGCCGTAGTCATTGGTGCTGCTGGGGTCGGTCGACGACGAAATGGCCGCGAGCGTTCGCCCCCAGAAATTGCCGGTCGCGTAAACCGTTTTGGCCTGATTCTGCGCAATGCCTTTCACTTTGTAGGCCCATTTGCGGGTCAGTTTCAGCGCTGTTTCGCCAGCCTCCACGCCCGAATTCATCATCAGCACTTTGTCGAATCCGAAAAAATCGCAGAGGTATTTTTCCGCTTTGCCCAGCTGATCGTTGTGAAAAGCGCGCGACGTCAGCGTGAGCCGTTGAGCCTGTTCAATCAGGGCATTGATAATGCGTGGGTGACAGTGCCCCTGGCTAACGGCACTATAGGCCGATAAAAAATCATAATACCGCCGCCCGTCGACATCCCACAAAAAAACGCCCTCGCCCCGTGTCAGCACTACGGGCAACGGATGGTAGTTGTGAGCGCCATACTGGTCTTCAAGTTGAATAGCCTGTTCGGCCAGCGAGGTTGTCAGCGTAGTGGATATCATGATTTTTAACTCTGTTTTAATACCGCTCGGCGTGTATACGTCAAAACCATCGGCGTACACAGCACGTTTGTTCCCCAAAGCTATCTAAAAAAGTAGCCACCGTACTCGTATGCAGGGAGAAGGAAGCAAGAAACGGAAAATAGCCGGTCTGGCGGACGAAGACTATTATTTTACTGCCGAGGGCTTTGTTGTTTTTACGGCCGCCTACCACCTGAAGCGGGGGTATTGCTGTAAAAACGCGTGTCGGCATTGCCCATATGGGTTTAAAAAGGAAAAATAATTTGCACATCCACAGGCTTTTCGCCAATTTTGCACCCTCATACGGAAAACGAGTACGGTCATGGCCAGAGTTTGTCAAATTACAGGAAAGCGGACGCAGGTTGGTAACAATGTATCGCACGCCAACAATAGAACGAAACGTAAATTCTATCCCAACCTTCAGACGAAGCGGTTCTTTGTTGAATCGACGGGCGAGTGGATTACGTTGAAAGTTTCGACGTCGGCCATCAAGACCATCAATAAAAAGGGTCTGGAAGCGACTTTGCTCGATGCCTACAAGAAAGGCACACTGTCGGCGTAACCGACCGGAGCACCTAACCTGTGCCCGTCCGACATAGCCTCTCTCCTGATGGAGGGAGGCTTCTTTTTTGTCGGTAGGCCAACGGTTAGATAATTCGCTTAAGTGCAAACTGCGCCACTACGATGCTGCCGTTGCGGCGCACCACAAGCGTTACCTCTTTGCCTTCGCCCCGTTGTAGTGTCTTGTAGATGTCGCTGATGTTGAGTGTGTTGACACTATCGTTGTTCACGAAAACCAGTTCGTCGCCTTCCAGCAGTCCTGCCTGATCGGCCGGTGATTCGGCCACAATTTTCTCGATATAGTACGTACGAAAGTTTTGCCCTTTGGCGCGAAGTTCCATCCCACTCATGTCGTGTTCAAAGCGCTCGCGCAACAGGCGTTTCACGGGTTTGAGCACGATATATTGCTCCGGGTAGTTGAACGTTACCGTAAACCGACGGAGCAGCTCGCACCCAATATTGCCCTGCCGGTCGGTAGCGTTAACGAGCTTCATCCCAAACGACGAGCTGTCGGGAAAAGAGGCAATGATCTGCTGCAACTCGTGCCGCCCCACTTTCAGGCCCTGTATGCGCCCCAGACTCCCGTTAATAACGCCGTTGAGCCCACGGCCCAACTGCGCCCGAATTACCTTCTCGGGTAGGGGCAGAGCGCAGGTGCTGGGCTGTCCGTCGAGCATCAGGGCGTGGCCCGCGCCCGTATCGAGCACCACACGCAGGGGCACACTGCGTTCGCCGGGTAACATGGCAACCACGTCCAGGTAGGGCTTCGTATTCTGGATGACGATCGGGTAACGGTCGCCAAAGCGGCGTTTGTAGGTGTATTTCTTAGGCTTGGTGAGCGTTAGCTCACGGTTGATGAAATCGATCGAAACCACAAAATTGTTGAAGAGGTCATACCCAAAGATGCCGTGCACCGGCACACCCACATACTCCGAGAGTTTGAGGATGTCGTCGTCGAGCAAGACAAGGTTCTGATGCGAGGCCCGCATGTGCCCCATTGATAGTTCATTGTCAATGGCAATTGAGGCCGTCAGTTGCGCGCCTTCGCCCACGCCCGACAGTTTCACTTTCCGCGATAGCTGAAGCCGCTGCCGATTTAGGGCCTTCGGGTCGGTAATAATGGTGTTGCTGACACCGGTGTCCAGAATGAAATTCAGCGTATCGGAATTGTTGACCTGCATCTTAACCAGAATGAGGTTGGAATGCAGTTGAAAGGGCAGCCGCGTAAACGACCGGCCTCCTGCCAGATAAAAACCGAAGTGGTCTTTCTCGGGCTTGGGTTTGTCGGTAGCCCACGCCGACCCACTCACGTAGAGGATAGCAATCAATAGGCTCAGCGTTTTCATGATGAGTGTGTAGAATGTACCAGTAAATTATTATAAAAAACCCATATAATCTACAAAAAGTTAGCAATGAAGCGACTGATTGCCAACCGGTTCGGCGGTTTAGGCGAAAGGTTTTAGTTTTGGGCTCCGAAACAGCGATCTGGTCTGCCTGGAACAACGTACCCAGGTGATTCAGAACCAGTTTCTGTTCGGTAGTTCAAACCAAAGATGTATGCGTAAGAAGATTGTTGCAGGCAACTGGAAAATGAATAAGACGGCCGACGAAGGCCTGGCTTTAGTATCGGAAGTGGTCAACATGGTCAATGCCGAAGTGACCGGCGACGTAACGGTTGTGCTGTGCCCCCCCGCCCTTTACCTAACCACCTACAAGTCGTACCTGACGGGCAATAAACTGGCCCTTGGCGCGCAGAACTGCCATGAGAAAGCGTCGGGCGCCTACACGGGCGAAATCTCGGCACCGATGCTCAAATCAATTGGGGTAGATTACGTCATTCTGGGCCACAGCGAGCGCCGCCAGTATTTTGGCGAAACCAATGCGCAACTGGCTGAGAAAGTGAATATTGCCCTCGAGAACGGCCTGACGCCGATCTTCTGCTGCGGTGAGTCGCGGGAGCTGCGCGAGAACGGCGATTACCTGGGCTTCGTGAAAGAGCAACTGACCGAGAGTCTGTTTCACCTGACCGAAGAGCAAATTACCAAGGTCGTGATTGCTTACGAACCCATCTGGGCCATTGGTACGGGCCTTACGGCTACGTCGGGGCAGGCGCAGGATATGCACTTCGAGCTACGTCAGCACCTGGCCGGCCAATACGGCGACGCCGTTGCGCAGGAAATCAGTATCCTGTATGGTGGTAGTGCCAACGCGCAGAACGCCGCCGAACTCTTCGCCCAACCCGACGTGGATGGCGGTCTGATTGGTGGTGCTTCGCTTAAATCGCGTGATTTCATTACCGTAGTGAAGGCAAGAGCTTAACGAGCTACAAAGGAATTATGGGGTATGAATTATGATGTATGGTGCTATCACCGTTTCATAATTCATACCCCATACTTCATAATCGAAACCATGACCGCTGCCGACTACATACAGGCTTTTGCCATGTTGCCGCATCCTGAAGGCGGTTTCTACGCCGAAACGTACCGGGCAACGGAGCAGATTGCACAGGCAGCGTTGCCAACCCGCTTCTCGGGCGACCGGCCATTCAGCACGGCGATCTATTTTCTGCTGGAAAATCAGCATCGGTCTACCCTGCACCAGATTCAGAGCGACGAAGTCTGGCATTTTTACGCAGGTGGTCCCCTCAACGTATATGTAATCGAACCGACGTCAGGTACGTTGTCGGTAATTCAGCTAGGGAATCGGCCCGACCGGGGCGAAGTCTTTCAGGCGGTGGTGCCTGCGGGAAGCTGGTTTGGATCCAAACCCGTTGGCGAGCCTGATGCGCCCCCGTTTTCACTGGTCGGCTGCACCGTAGCACCCGGCTTTGATTTCGCTGATTTCGTCATCGCCGAACCTACGGCCATGCTGGCCCAATTCCCGCAGCACAGCGAGGTGATTGAGTTATTGCGGTGAGGTAATGCACAATGTATGATGGACAATGCACAATGGGCTGGCGCGAGTATAAATTGCGTCAGCCTATTGTGCATTGTCCATCATACATTGTGCATTCAAAAATTGGTATCGGCTTTTTGCAGGTTTAACGGCTGAATCCAGATGTTGCGGTACATCACGTTATGTCCTTCGGCTTGGAGTTTCAGCCCGCCGGGTGTATCGGTGATGCCCTTGCCGCCGTCGTTGCCGCCATCAATCCCTGAGTTGGGGCCGCCCCACACCTGGTTGATCGGCTGGTTGGTGTGCACCTTCTTCCCGTTGAAATACATAGTCACCATAGCCGGCTGGGTACGTTTCCCACTCTCGAAACGCGCCGCCCGGAACACGATGTCGTAGGCGTTCCATTTGCCAAGGCCGTTGTAGGCGTAATAGGGCGAGGGCGATTCGTTGATAACGGCTGCCATACCGTGACTGGTGGTGTCGCCGTCGAGCACCTGGATTTCGTAGCGGCATTGCAGGTAAACGCCACTGTTGCCCCCCGCTTCCGGGATGAAAAACTCGACGTGAATACGGGCGTCTTTGAACTCATCTTTCGTCACGATGTCTGCCGCGCCGTATTTGCCACCCGCCGAGGCCGGATCGTTGCTGCTCACGGCATTGCCTTTGCCGATCGGGTCGGGTACGATTTGCCATTTGATGGGTGACGTAGCAGCCAGGCGGGGCCCTTTCCAATACGTCCATTTCTGGTCGAGCATCTGGCGGGTACCGTCGAAATAAACGGTAGCACCTTTGGGCGCTTTGGTACCCACGCCAACCTGGGCCTGAGCTGTAGTGAGCGCGCCAACAAACAGGGTCAGCGCAAGGCGGTAAGTAGCAGAAAACGGTTTCATGCAGACACGATTAGGATAAACGCAGCCGATTGACTGGCGCTGTCTGAGCAAAAGCAGCAGACGGTCGCTTTATAACCCTTTTGAACCCAGCCCGAAAAAAGAGTGACGAACGTACCCAGCGTTTGCGGCAGGAATCTCGTCTTTGGCTGAAAACACAAAACCACATAGCATCATGCGGGGGATCAGACAAGCCGGGAGGGGCGGACAGCGTATGCTTCTGTTTTCGGTAGTGGTAATGCTTACGAGTCAATGCACGCAGTCGTCCGTAGAGTCAAAGGCGAGCGGGTCGTGCCGGATCCAGCAGGAAGATGTGGTCGAAACCATCAATGGGGGCACTAATCTCGTTCCCAATGAAACGACGGATAAGAAAACCTATGAGTACGATACCGACGGACGGATCACCCACACGTTGTTGCAACGCGAGCAGCGCCAGCAGACGAAGGTCATCAACACGTACGGCATTGATAACAGCTACACCTATGATGCGGCCGGTTTCCTGACGACAATGCTGCAAAAGACGCGCTGGCAAACCGATATAGACGGCGGTTCGTATGAAGAACGCACCAGCTACACCTATACCAATGGCCGGCTGACGGAGTCGGTGCGTCGGTATCAGGGTGATGCGCAGGGCATCGTCAGCCAACTAACGAGCACCTATACCTACGATGCCGCCGGGCAGCTCAGCCGCCTGACGGAGTTGACCACGTACCCCGTTTTACCCGATTCATTGAAGGGAAATCTGTTGTACCAGAACGGATCGTTGGCAACGATCACCTACCAAAACGGGCGGTTAGTCGATTACGTGCGAAAGGAAGGAAGTACGGAAACCCGGCCCTACACGTTTCAGAATGGGTTGGTAAGCAGCCAGACGATGGGCAATGTGCGGTATGTATACAGCTACGATCAGCAGGACCGGGTGACTAAAGTCGAATACTGGCTGGACGGGCAGTTGAAAAATGAAACGCTTTACACCTACGCCGAGGCTAAACAGCCAATCGACACGTGGCCACCGTTCAAAGGAATTCCGGTCAGCCTCGCCTTGTCTGGAAAGCCGGGCGTTTGGGCTACCAACACGTATCGGTCTAAACTACCAAACGGAGCGTTTTATACGTCGGCTCTGCAACTACAATACACGCTGACGGGAGCGGGCTACATTCGGACCACCACGGGCACAACAACGCACACCAATTACGATTCGCGCAACTCAGTGTATCAGGTGAAAACGGTAAGCACGTACACCTACGACGGCCTTTGTGACTAACCCGACCACCGCCAGCCTGATCGAAGGTTGCCGACGTGGGAAGGAGGCAGCTATGAGCGCGTTTTACGAACGCTTCTATAGCTACGCCCTGTCGGTTTGTCTGGCCTATGCCAACGACCGCGAAGATGCCCGCGAACTGCTGAACGATGGGTTCATGAAGGTATTCCGGCGAATTGGTGAACTGAAGAATGAAGCAGCGCTGAAACCCTGGCTCCGGACGATTATGGTGAACACGGCCATTGATCAGTACCGAAAACGGAAACCTGCCGCCCTGTCGACCGATCAGATCGACCAAACAGTGGCTGAGCCTTACCACAACGACGAAGCCATTCTGGCCCAACTGTCGGCCGAGCATATTCTGGCAGTATTGCATACGCTGCCGCAAGCCTGCCGCCTGGTATTTAGCCTCTATGTGCTGGAAGGTTATGCCCACCGCGACATTGCCGAGCAACTGCACGTTACCGAAAGCACCTCGCGTGCGTACCTCTCAGAGGCCAATCGGCGCTTACGGCAGGCACTCGCTTCGCAAACAGACCAAACCTATGAGCGAGATCGACGATAAACAGCTACACGACTTGGTTCGGCAAACGCTACACAACTACGAGCCTCCACAGGATCAGCCGGACTGGCAGGGGTTGCGTAGCCGGCTGCGCAGACAGCGCCGGTGGCGATTAGCTGGCTGGCTGTCGATGCTATTGCTAGGTAGCGTGGCTGGGTACGTTGCCCTCGTGAACGTACCTAGCCGTTATAATGTAACGTACCCAGCCAGGCCGGCTGGCAACCCCAGCCCCATAGCAGATACCGAAAAGACGCTGAACGTATCTCGCCCGCAGGCACTGCCTGTGCAAGCAATTCCGTTCATCAACAGGCCAACGTACCCACGGCAACGTACCCAGCCTGGTATAAACCTTGCCGCGGCGAACCAAGATCGTCAAACCGTATCGATAGCTCCTTTGAGCCCTATCGGTATCGTTGGCCAACGTACCCAGCCGTTGCCCGAGCTACGCTATCAACCGCTTTCGGTCAAAGAGATTGCCCTGTTACAACAGGTATTATCCCCGACAATCGGTCCCGACTCGACGGTACTGGAAGTCCTTAACCGAAACCTGCGTCGCTGGCGCGATGCCGTTATCGTCTGCGACCTGACGACCAGTATGGACCCTTACGCAGCCCAGTTGTCTGCCTGGTTTCGGCAGAACTCGCAGAATCCTAATGTGCTGGGGACGGTATTCTTTACCGACTGCGACAGTCTGGGCCAGGAAACGCGTCCCGGAGGCCGGCCGGGTGCCTTTTTTGTCACACGTGAACGGGCATTGAACGCCGCCCTGCCCACCATGTTGGCAGCAGCCCGCAACACCGCCCACAACAACCTAGACCCTGAGAATGTCGTTGAGGCGCTGCGGTATGCGCAACGTACTTTCCCGCAGGCGAAACACCTGGTGCTGCTTACCGACAATGGTAGCCGCGTAAAAGATATGGACCTGCTGCCAGAGCTAGCCAAGCCCGTGCATGTGATTGCCTGCGGCGGCGCTGCTACCGAAATCGACGCGTTCCAGCCCGATCAGTATCAAATCGCACTCAGTACAGGAGGTAGCATCCATACCCTGGAAGACGATCTCTCGCTGCCGGCGCAGCTTACCAACCACTCGTTTGTGCGAATGGGTAACCACTATTACCGATACGCTGCCCGCAAAGGGCGGTTCATGAAAACCAGACGTACGCACCGGCCAATCCGGTTTTTAGGCATAAACTGGTAAACAAAAAAGTCCGGCCAGACTGACCGGACTTTTTTGCTGGGTACGTTCCTGGCCGATTAGTGGCCACCGCCGCCACCAACCGCTCCCGCGTTGGCGATCGTACTGCTATTTTCTTTCACCAGAAAACACGAAGCCGCCGCCAATATCAGGCAAATGCCGCAGAGAATCAGGGCATTGCGCGGATCGTTGCCGAGCAGGGTTTTGTAATAAAGCGGAACGGTAAGCATGCCAATGAACTGCGGTACACAGATGAAGCCGTTGAAAATGCCCATGTATACGCCCATTTTGGCGGGTGGTACGGCCCCGGCCAGAATCAGATACGGCATCGACATGATTGACCCCCACGCCAAGCCCATAATCGACATGGCGGCCAGGTAAATCATCTTGTCGTTGGAGGTGAGCGTCAGGAAGAAGCCGACGGCACCGATGCACAGAAACAGGGCGTGCGTAGCGCGGGCGCTACCAATGGCTTTGGCGATGCGCGGGATGAAGATGGAAATGAGGGCGCAGGAGATACTGAACATGGCAAAGCACAGGCCGCCCCATTTGGTGCCCTCTTCAAAACCGGCCGGGTTGGTGGTGGTATCGGGCGCGTTGAAGGCATACTTGGCTACCGACAGCGAGAGGTATTGCCACATGAGCGGCAAGCCATACCAAGTGAAAAATTTCACCCACCATAACTGCCGCATTGCCGTTGGCATCGACGAGAGCGAAGCCAGAATCTCCTTGAAAACGGGTAGCATCAAAACCAGATAGCCACCGGCCAGCACGCCCATGCCCCATTTGAGGCCGTTCAGCCAGCCACCCGAACCCGCCGCAAAGCAAAACGCCAGCACAGCTGCGCCAATGGCCATGGCCAGGTGCCAGAACGAGATCGACTTCTTCTCTTCCTCGGTAAAGACGTGGGCGTCTTTGTAGCTTTCGTCGTGTGGGGGATACTCTTTCGTGGTGCGCATGGTCCAGAGCACCGAGAGCACGATGGCCGCCCCGCCAATGTAGAACGGATAACGAACCGAGTTGGGGATGCCATTCGCCAGTTGCCCTTCCGACATCACCATTGAAATGCCCAGCATCGGCAGAATGTAAGGCATCAGGTTGGCCAGCGTTTGCCCAAAACCCACCATGAACGATTGCACCGCGAAGCCTGTGGGGCGCTGTTCCTTGTTCAGCATATCGCCCACAAACGCCCGGAAGGGCTCCATGGCCGAGTTGAGGCCCGCATCGAGCATCCACATCAGGCCCGCCGCCATCCAGACAAACGAGGAGTTGGGCATCAGAATCATGGCGATGCTACCCAGCAATGCCCCCACCAGAATAAACGGTTTGCGCCGCCCCCAGGTTGGCGACCAGCTCCGGTCAGACACCGCCCCGATGATGGGTTGTAGCAGCAGGCCCGTGAGTGGCCCCGCCAGCCAAAGGCCCGGAATCGAGGCCTCGTCGGCACCCAGATACCGGTAAATTGGGCTCATGTTGGCTTGTTGCAAGCCAAATCCGTATTGAATGCCCAAAAAACCGAAGCTCATATTCCAGATCTGCCAAAACGTAAGGCTTGGCTTATCAGGAGCTAAGGTTGCTGAAGGGACTTGTTCCGTTTGCATAGGTTAGTTAAAAAACGTTAAATACTGGACACTACACGTTAACTCCATATCAGGTATTTAACTTAGAAAAAGGCCTATACTATACTGCTTATAGGAATTAACAAGACCTTTGTCTGTTGACCCACATACGTTGCCCGGTGCCCAATTACAATTATACGCAGCCATTGCATCTTTTAGTGAAGGAGTTGGGTTATTTTCTTACTTTCAACGTTTCATATCTATGCGGCTACTGTCTACTGTTGTCTTACTGGGCCTGTTCTTGATGGCGCCGTTGCTAACCAGAGCCGCGGGGCAATCGGGCCGGTATGAGCCAGATTCAGCGGTTGTGGTTCGCTCGGTAACGTTGAAAGGTAACTTCCGTACCCGCGATCGCATTGTGTTGCGGGAAATGGCCCTGCACGTAGGCGACACGATTCGGCGGAGCGAACTGGCTCAGAAAACAGCCTGGGATCAGCGTAAAATTTCCAACACGAACCTGTTCGTCACCGTCGACCTGGCGGCGGTTGAAGATTCGACCCAACCAACAGCTTTTCGCCCCCTCGACATCACCGTTTCGATGAAAGAGCGGTGGTACATCTTTGTGGTGCCCATCTTCGAGCTGGCCGACCGCAATTTCAACGAGTGGTGGTATGAACGGGGCCGCGATCTGAGCCGGACCAACTACGGCCTGCGCGTTGATTGGAAAAACTTCACGGGTCGCAACGACCGATTCTCGGCGCTGGCCCAAACCGGTTTCACACCCAAATACATCGTCTCCTACGATCGCCCCTACATCGATAAGGCGCAGCGTTTCGGCGCCAATGCCGATTTCTATTACGCTTCCAACCGCGAGATCGCCTATCGGCCGCTCTTCGACAAATGGGAGTATATCAGTCCCGCCGGACTGTCGAGGCTACGTACCCGGCTGACGACCAGCCTGTCGGTTACCCGACGCGACGGCTTCTATCATTTCCACGAAATCGAGGCGCGTTACACCCAAAATAACATTGCCGACACCGTGGCCCAGCTGAACCCTGACTACTTCCTGGACGGACGTACCCGGCAACGGTTTATCTCGCTGTCGTACTTCTACCGCTATGACCGCCGCGATAATGTGGCCTACGCGCTGCAAGGCAATCTGCTTACGGCTTCTGTGGTACGCCACGGCTGGCTGGCCGACGCCGATATGCGCCAAACCGAAGCCGCCATTAGTTACAGCCGCTATTACCCGCTCGGCAAACGGTTTTTTGCCGCCCATACGCTGCGGCTACGGAACACCTGGGCCCCCAATGAGCGAATTCCGTATTTCGGTGCCCGGGGCCTTGGTGGCGGCGACGACGTATTGCGGGGCTATGAACTGTATATCATTGAAGGGCAGCGGCACGTGTTGTTTCGAAACAACATCCGCTACCGGCTGTTCGACGTGAAAAAACAGTTGAAATGGATTCCGCTGCGCCAGTTCAATACCCTGCCCATAGCCGCGTACCTGTCGCTGATTGGCGATACTGGGTACGTCGACAGCAACATCGCCGAACGCTACCAGAGTCGGCTGGCCAACCGGTGGCTGTATGGCACCGGCCTGAGCCTCGATGTAGTTACGTACTACAACCTGGTATTCCGGTTCAGCACCACCTACAACTCGCAGGGCCAGACGGGCTTTTTCCTGAACCTTCAGCGTGAGTTGTAGCAACTCGTGAGTAGCCGAAGCACGCCACTCTATTTTAGTCGTGCAGGTCTACAGCCTGCCCCTGTTCGATCCTGAATCTGATCATGACAACCTACTTGCGCACTGCCTGCCTCATTCTATTGGCCCTGATGGGGTTCACTGCGTTCGCGCCCGTTGGCGAGACGGCACGGATCACGGACACTAAAGACGGTCTCCTGTCGGGCACAGCCAGCGCCGACGGGAAAATTTCGATCTTCAAGGGCATTCCGTTTGCCGCACCACCCGTGGGTAACTTGCGTTGGAAAGCCCCACAACCCGTGGTGAAATGGTCGGGCGTGCGAAAGTGTGAGCAGTTTGCGCCCAGTCCCATGCAGGGAACACCCAACCCCTTTGGCCCGTGGAGTGCCGAATACCTGATTCCGAAAGAGCCGATCAGCGAAGACTGCCTGTACCTGAACGTGTGGACGGAAGCCAATTCGCCAACGAAAAAACGGCCGGTACTGGTCTGGATTTACGGAGGCGGGTTCAACAGCGGCGGTAGCGGTGTTCCCATCTACGACGGCGAAGCCATGGCCCGTAAAGGCATCGTGTTTGTCAGCATCAATTACCGGGTGGGCGCGTTTGGCTTTATGGCTCACCCTGAGCTTACGAAAGAATCGGGCAACAAAGGATCGGGCAACTATGGCCTGCTCGACCAGATTGCGGCCCTCCGCTGGGTGAATTATAACATCGCGGGCTTCGGCGGCGATCCGGCTAACGTCACAATCGCTGGTCAGTCGGCCGGGTCGATGAGTGTCAACTGCCTGGTGGCGTCGCCGCTGGCTAAGGGGTTGTTCAACAAGGCCATTGCCCAGAGTGGCGCCAACTTTACCCGCCCCCGCACCACCTTGCAGCAGGCCGAGGAAACGGGTCTGTCGATCATGCGGACGATGGGGGCGTCGTCGCTGGCCGAACTGCGCGCCAAACCAGCCGCCGAGATCCTCCAAAAAGCGCAGGGAACCCGTGGCCCTGTGATCGATGGGTACGTACTGCCCAAACCCATCGCTACGATTTTTTCCGAAGGAAAACAAAACCCGGTCGCTTTGCTGACGGGCTGGAACGAAGACGAAGGCATGCAATTTGGCCCTCCGAAAAACGCCGCCGATTTCCAGAAACAGGCCGAGCAACAATACAAGGCCGATGCCGCTACGTTTCTGAACTACTACCCCGCCACGAGCGACGAAGTAGCGGCCCGGTCGCAACTCGACGCCTCGCGCGATCAGACGTTTGGCGTGCAGAACTACGCCTGGGCAACCGTTCAGAGCAAGCAGGGCAAATCGGTCTACGTGTATCGCTTTACCCGCAAGCTGCCTGCTACGGGCCAGTATGCAACCTATGGGGCTTTTCACACAGGCGAAGTCGCTTATGCCTACGACAACCTGCGCTTCATTGACCGGCAGTTGCGCCCGCTCAACGCAGCCGACGATGAATTGGCGCGTCAGATGTCAGCCTATTGGGCTAACTTCATCAAAACGGGTAATCCAAACGGTGCCGGGCTACCGCAGTGGCCAGCCTACACCAATAGTAAAAAGCAACTGATGGTGTTGGGCGATGAGCTAAAGGCCAAACCCCTGACCGACGCCGCCCGGCTCGATTTTCTGCTTGGCCTGATGAGCCGCCCCTAAGGGTTGGGTACGTTGCCGGTTGGCTCAGGCGTTGGTGATCAGCAAGCTGTTACCGTCGCCGCTTAGCGTGGTTTTGTATTGCGTAAGCGAGCGGGTAGCTGGCCCCTGCGTGACGGTCCCGCTGGTGGTATACTGCGCCCCATGTTCAGCGCAATACAGATTGTCGGCGCTGGCAACGTACCTGACGGTAGATCCCTCGTGTGTGCAGATCTTCGACACGGCGATATAGCTGCCGTTTTTGATGTGAGCCACCAGAATATTGCCACTATAAGCGTAACTGCCCACCGTTTTCAGGCCCGAAAAAGCCGATGAGGTCAGGTCCAGCGTGACGCCATCAGCGCCGAGCGGGGTCACGGTATCTTCCGCTTTTGAGCAGGACGACAGTGTGCCCGTGCAGTAGAATGCCAGGAGAGCCGAGCCGCTAAGCCCAAGCTGTTTCAGAAACTGTAGCCGATTGATGGCGTCGACGGTATTGTTCATTGGTCTGTATGGTTAAGAACAAGTACAGTAGAACCATGGGCAATTTTAGGGGATAATGGCCAGGCTGAAGAAGCAGGATAGCGCCTGTTGCGTAACCAACGCTACCGCTCCTGGCGTTGATATACCATACGCGGGTATTGCGGTAAACGTGGCAATTCATGCGGTGAGCACAAGGGCGAGGTAATCGATATATAGCCGTTCAGCGCTTGAAGCAGCCGGATGCCGTTGCGTCTTTGCAGCTAAAACCGCACTTTCGCGGCATGAGAAAGCTATCCATCGTGTTGCTTGGCCTGTCGCTACTGGCAACGGCCTGCGAGTCGCGCAAAACCACCGACACAACCCAAACCAGTGATACAGCCGCAACCGCCCCGGCTACCGATAACGGCGCCGGTAGTGCAACTACGCTTACGCCTCGTTTGCAGGGACTAGGCCTGACCCCCGACCACGCCTGGCAAAATGTAAATCTGGGTGACGACTTCTCGGCCTTGAAAGCCAATGCCAAAGCAGAACCTTTTGAGCAGGATGTTAAACACGTAGGATACACCACCGAGTTTGACAACCTTGAATCGGTCGACTACCAGTATTTCCAGGATAACGGGAAGATCAACAAAATCCAGGTCGACTTGTACCTGAACTCGGCGCAAAGTGTGGCCGACTACAAAAAAGACCTGACAACGTACCTGAGCGGCAAATACGGTACTTCCGCCGCGATAGCACAGGGCAGCAACTGGCAGCAGGGAAAGGTTACGCTCACCGACGTGTCGAAAGGAAAAGACTTTGGCTTGCGCCTGGTGATCAAGTAAGTACCCAAACGAAAAGGGGGTAATGCGGGCTTATCAACGTTGATAAGCCCGCATTACCCCCTTTTTTAGTAAGGAAATCGGCTATTTGGGAAACGAAATCTTGAACAACGTACCCTGCCCCGCCTCACTTTCAACATCGATGTGGCCTTTGTGGCTGTTGACGATGTTTTGAGTGGCCGTGAGACCGAGGCCCATACCGCTTTGTTTGCCCGTAAAGAACGGGTCGAACAGGCGCTGCACGTTTTCGGGCGGAATACCACTGCCGTTGTCCCGGATCTCCACGCAGACCTGCGTGTCGTCGATACAATGGGTCTTAACAATCAGCTTACCCTTCTCTGGTTCCATCGCTTCGACGGCATTGATGAGAATGTTGGTCAGCGCCACACGTACCTGTTCGCGGTCGAGCAGGGCCGTGCAGTCGTCGGTCGAAAACTGCGTCACCAGTTGCATCTGCTTCAGCTTAATCCGGTCTGTGACCAAATTGAGCGTATCGCGCACTACATCGTTCAGGCTTTGCGGCTGACGGTCCAGTTCGCGCGGCTTCGAGGAGTTGAGCATGTCGGTGATTAACGCGCCGATACGCTCCACATTCCGGCCAATGATGTCGGTGTATAGTTGCGTTTCTTCGTTACCCACCAATTCTTCGCGAAGCTGATCGAGGGCCAGGCTCAGGTTGGTGAGAGGATTCCGTACCTCGTGGGCAATACTGCGAGCGAGCTTGCCGGTCATCGTCAGCTTTTCGGCGATGATCAGTTCCTGCTGTGCTTTTTTCTGGTCGGTAATGTCGCGCACGATACCCTGATACCACATGGGGCGGCCATTGGCGTCATCGACCGCCCAAACCGAGATAAGACAAATGCGCTTGCGCCCCTGCTTGCTGACGAGGATCGTCTCGAAATCTTTGATCTGATTGAACTCACGTACCGAAAACCGCAATTGCCGCAGCGTATCGAGCCGGTCGAAGAGGCGGGCCGGGTTCATGTTCAGTAATTCGTCGCGTGTGTAACCCAGCAATTGCTCTACCGATGGGTTGACATCGCGGAACGCCATGTTGCTGTTAGCAACGAAAATGGCGTCAATCGACCGTTCGAATAGCGAACGGTATTTCTTCTCCTGCTCAATCGACTTGGCTAGCGATTCGGCCTGCCGCAACGCGTAGCGAATACTGCGACCCAACAGTTGCGCATCGATTCGCCCCTTGACGAGGTAATCCGAGGCACCGATAGCCATAGCCGAATAATCGACCGACTGATCGTCTTGCCCGGTCAACAGAATCATCGGGGAACGGCAGCCATTTTCGGTGGCTTCCTGAATCAGCTCAATGCCTGTGCGTTCGCCCAGGCGGTAGTCGATCAGGTAGACATCATACTCATCAGCGTAAATGCGTTCGAGCGCTTCCTCATAACCTTCCACCCAATCGAGGCGGAGATTCCGATTTTCGGGAGCGCCCATGAGCGTACGAGTCAGAATGTAATCGTCTTCGTCGTCTTCAACCAGCAACACGCGGATGACGCTGGCCTTTTCCTGGACCTCAGGGGGAGTAACGGGAGCAACGGTAAGCATAACGTGAGTGTTGCTAAGCGGTTTAATGAGGTAATTGAACGGTCTCTAGCCAATAATTCTTCAAAGAGCCGATCATCTCGGTAAGGCGGTTAAAACTGCTGGGCTTAACCATATACGAGTTAACACCCATGGCGTAGGTACGATCGACATCGTCGCGCGACGATGACGTTGAGAGAATAACAACCGGAACCCGTTTCAGATGAGGGTGTGCCTTAATCTCTGCCAGAGCCTGAAAACCATTTTTCCGGGGCATGTTTAAGTCCAGCAGAATCAGGCTGGGCTGTGGTGCATTCTGATCGGAAAAGCCATTTTTATGAGTCAGGTAATCCATCAACTCTTCGCCATCTTCTACAAACTTCACTTGCGATGTGTATTGGTGATGGCGCAGGGCTTCATTCAGAAACAACCGGTCGTCGGCGTCATCATCGGCAATTAAAATCGTCTTGTGAATGTCAAAAGTAGGTGTTGTCATTCCGGTATCGGCTGAGTAAATAACAGTTGGCTAAGTTAACACAATAGCAATGGTTAACCTATGGGTAAACTCGACTGGAACTGCAACCCAATAGTTTTTCAAAAAGTGCTACACGGTCGATGGTATTGTGGTTATTCGGGTCCGAAACTGTGGAATTCCGTCCGCATAAACCGGTTAGCAGTGAAAACCTATATATACTCATTTGTCCAAAAAACTGTTGAGCAAACTTGCTGAAAACCAATCGATTAATCAAGAGACAAGCCGTATTAATCATATACTGGCACGAAATTGTCAGGTAAATGGGCAACACAAGTACACTCAACGTTATGAAAAACTCCGTAAAAACCATCGCTGCCGCTGCCCTGATGACCTTGGGCTTTCTAGCTACTGACCACACTGCTCAAGCACAAACTCGTGCCAGAACAGGTATCAAAGGTGGTCTTTCGGCCAGTACACTTCAATTCAACAACATTGACTTGACCGACCGAAAAGAACGCATTGGTTTCCACGCAGGTTTATTTACGCAAATTCCCGTTGGTTCAGCATTTGCCATTCAGCCTGAGCTACTTTATTCAAACAAAGGGGCTTCGTCAAACTACCGTGCACTCGGACAAGATAGCCGCGCTTCGTTTAATCTGAACTACGTCGAGTTACCTGTATTAGCCACCATCAAGCTGGGCAACGCCGCCGAGATTCAGGCGGGCCCTTACGTAAGCTACCTGCTTAATTCAAACGTTAGCAACACGGGTGGTATACTGGGCAACTCGTCAATTAACCTTAACGCCGATCAGTTCAACCGCCTTGACTACGGTCTGGCCGGTGGCGTCAACGTGTACTTTGGCCAACTGCTGTTAGGCCTGCGTTACGCACAGGGTCTGCAACCGATCGCCAATACCACCGCGTCTAAAGCCGTATTTGACAATGCCAAAAATGGCGTTGGCTATCTGTCGGTAGGGTATAGCTTCAACTAAGCGGCCACTTAAAGCAAAAACTACAGCAACTGGTGTACGAACCATTTATGCAACCTCCACGGCCGAGCATAGCCTGATTCGTACACCAGTTGGCGTTTTACAAATGAATATCGTACGCTTTCAGTTTGTTGTACAGCGTTTTCCGATCGATGTTCAAAACCTCAGCGGCTTTCGTCTTGTTGTACCCCGTTTTCTCAAGAACCTTCAGGATAGCTACGCGCTCAGCACTTTCCGAAACAGACTTTAAGTTGTTACCACCACTTGGCGCTGCCTGCTGGACGATAGGTGGTGAACCCGGCCGAACTGAATCGACTACATAACTGACTGTCTCTTCGGGACTGATGTAAGTCGGAGACACGATTTCATGCGGCAGCACATCGACGGTGATGTAGTCACCTTGCGTGAGCAGTACCGCCCGCTTCACGACATTCTGAAGTTCGCGGAGGTTACCGTGCCAGTAGTAGTCTCTGAATTTGTCCCGTGCCTCGTCGTCGAAGCCAAGGACGTCTTTCTCTAACTGCTGATTGGCGATCTCGAGGAAGTGCTCAGCAAACAGCATAATATCGGCCCGCCGTTCACGCAATGCTGGCAGATCGATCCGGAATTCATCAAGGCGATGATAAATATCTTCCCGGAACCGACCTTGGCGTACGGCATCACGAAGATCTTCGTTTGTCGCGCACAGAATCCGCACGTCAACGCTGATATCGGTGTTACCACCTACCCGCTTGATCTTGCGCTCCTGCAAGACACGCAGTAGCTTGATCTGATTCTCGTACGACAGGTTGCCGATCTCGTCGAGGAACAACGTACCGCCGTTAGCTACTTCAAACGAACCGATCTTATCCGACATGGCGCCCGTAAAAGCGCCTTTCACGTGACCAAACAGTTCACTGCCAGCCAATTCCTTTGAAAGCGCTCCACAGTCAATCGCCACAAAGGGTTTGTCGGCGCGTTTGCTGCTTAGGTGAATGGCGTTGGCGACGAATTCTTTGCCCGTACCGGTTTCGCCCGTAATGATCACCGACATATTGGTGGGGGCGATCAGTTCAATATGCTTCTGAAGTTGTTCGGCAGCGCGGCTTTTTCCAAAAATAAACCGCTTGCCAGAAGGGGCTAAATCACGGCTACGACTGGCTTTCGGAGCTGTAGCGGATTTGGCGGGTTCGGTAGTGGGTTGAGGCGTGGTTTTGGCTGTGGGTACGTTCCGTTTTTCGAGCGCTCCCCTGATTGTATACAGGATTTCGTCGGGCAAAAGCGGCTTCGTGACATAATCGTAGGCCCCGTACTTGAGCGCCTGTACGGCGATACGTACGTCGGAGTAACCAGTAATGATAATAACAGCCGTGGCTGGACTAAGTACTTTTATGCGCCGCAGCATATCGAGGCCATCGGTATCAGGGAGCTTAAAATCACAAATGACCAGATCGTACGATTCTTTACGCAGGAGCGAGAGACCATCTTCGCCCCGCTGAGCCGACGCCGTTTTGTACTTCTGCTTACCCAGGAATTTCTCCAGTAGCACGCAGATGTCGTTATTGTCGTCGATTATCAGGATTTTTTCCATAAGCAAATGCCCGAACTAACCTTGACAGGAATTCGGGCCTTGTTAGCCATTGATGGGTACAGTGGGTAAGGTGTAAAAGCAACCCTTGACGGGGAACGCCTCTGATTCGTTGACTAATCTACAAAATTAATCGTCTGCCATCGCGTTAAACCTGAATTGATTCAAGTGCCTGCTCTACTGTCTTACGTGTGAATGGTTTACCCATGAAATAATCGGCTCCCTGGTCGCTGGCACGTTTTCGCTCGGCAATGCCGTCAAAAGCGCTGATCATCACGACTTTAGGGTTGGAAACGCTATCCTTCTTGATGGTTGGTAGTAAATCAAAGCCAACGCCGTCGGGTAGATTTAAATCCAAAAATATAGCGTCAAAATGCTGCTGTGCTAAGCATTGACGACCTTCTTCCAACATGTGTGCGCAAGTAGGTTGGTACCCAAGCCGACGAAGTAAGCCAGAAAGAAGCAGACATATGTCGGCCTCGTCGTCCACGATCAGCACGTGCTTCGACTGATTCATAATTGTTTGTGTAGTCGGTCTTAACGGATACCCCTGCGCTGAGCCGCCTACTCGTGTGCCGGTCATGTTAAAAGTATGTTACGTTTTTAAATCTCTATTGTGTAGCATACTACATAAAATATAGTGCCTGAATTTTCGGCGCCGTCTGTATTTCAGATATTACGAACCTAAATGGCCGTTACAGAACCACTTAAGCAGCTCGCGGCTTTAGAAATAAATATACTTAGCCAAAACGGTGCCCGACCGGTTGGGGAAAAGTGTGGATTTGTTTACTAGGTATCTTGAGTAAATTGGGGAATATTTTCCACACTATCCATAAGGTTACTTCGAGTTACCTAACTATGAAAAAAAAGTTTTTAGGGTGTATATGCCTCATTTATACGCTTCTGAGTAGTCTGTGCGATTCATACGCTGTGTCTGATGCTGGATTGGCATAATTTTCTCCTATTGAGTAACAGAACGCGAGACAAGTTGTTCTGATTTACTCAACACACAACGAACGTTATGGGAAATTTGCTGTACACAATAGCTGTGATTCTGGTCATCATCTGGGCGCTTGGATTCTTAGGATTCAACAGCTTCGGCATGGGAGGACTCATTCATGCGCTGTTAGTTATAGCAATCATAGCGGTCCTGTTCCGGCTAATTAGCGGACGAGGCGTTTGATATACGCCTTTGTTCGGTCTATGCAGCCCTTCGGGCCGAGGCATCACGGAAGTGACCTAAGCCTGACTCCAAAGTAGACACTTAGTAAGTGGTACGTTTAGGTTTAGGTGGTTTCATTTTAGGTTAAGTACAAGTTACGGTGGGTACGGAATCCCTGCATCAGTTTGAGTGCAGGGATTTTTATTTGTAGAGACCGCAACGGCGGACTGTGCAATCCCTTGCGTCTTTTTGCTCATCACCTAGCGTCTGCTAATCCCACGTAGCCCAACACGTATACACTAAAAAAAGACGCAAGGGATTGCACGGTCCGCCGCTGCGGTCTCTACAGCGACATCATCTCTTTGAAACGGATAGCTTGCCGACGGCTGATCTCGATCTTATCGTTGCTGCCTCGGAGCGTTACCAGCAAACCGCCGCTGAACCAGGGCTCGATCTTATCGATCCACTGCAGGTTAATGATGTGTTTCCGGTTAGCACGGAAATAGGTGGCTGGGTCGAGGCGGTCTTCCAGCGCGTTCAGCGATTTAAGCACCAGTGGCTTCTGATCATCAAAATAAAGCCGGACGTAGTTACCCATCGACTCAAACAGACGCACTTTGCCCAGTTTGACAAACCAACATTTCTCGCCGTCTTTCACAAAAACCTGATCGTTTTCGCCCAAGAGTTTGGTCGTATCCTTGGGTACGTTGGGGGTACGTTCGGCAGCCGATCCGTGTAGCAGTTCTTCCTCAACGCGGTGGATAGCCTCGCTAAGCCGGGCCAGATCAACGGGTTTCAGCAAATAATCGAGCGCGTTGAACTCAAAGGCTTTGATGGCATACTCGTCGTAGGCGGTCGTGAAAACGACTTCGGGTGTGCGACCCTCAATCGACTGCAATAACTCGAAGCCATTTTTGCCCGGCATCTGAATATCCAGAAACAACAGATCGGGTTGAAGGTCGTCGATCATGGGCAGCGCTTCGTCAGCGTTTGCGGCCTCGCCAATGATGTCTACTTTGGGGAAGTTCTCCAGCAGGCGGCGCAGTTCGTTGCGGGCCAGCCGCTCATCGTCGATGATAAGGGTTTTCATAAAGGAATGTTTAATGAGCAGTTAGCGATGGTAGTCTTCATACATGCTGCAAATGATCACGCTTGAAGACGCCTTCAGACTGTTGGGGAATCACGACATCGGCCGCCACGACCCCGGCCGTTTCCTGCTGAATGGCAAAGTGGGCATCGGTGCCATAGAGCAGTTCGAGGCGTTGGGCAGTGTTTTTCAGGCCAAAGCCGCCCGAAGCCGTTTCCTTGGTCATGGCGTCGGGCTGCAACGTACCTGTGTTCCGAATGCAGATGTGGAGTTGGTCGCGGCCCGAGGTACCCGTCTCGATGCGTCCGGTGAGCTCGACAAAGCCACCACTAACATCCTTCGAGACACCGTGTTTGATAGCGTTTTCGACCAGCGTCTGAAGCATCATTGGCGGCACCTGCCAGTAGTTGGCCTGCGGATCAACGCTGATACGGCATTCGAGACGGTCTTCATACCGGATCTTTTCCAGTGAGAGGTAGTCTTGCACGGTTTTGACCTCTTCGCGCAGTTCAACTGTCTTGCGGCGATCGGCGAGCAGCGAGTTACGAAGCAAGTTCGACAGTTGCGTGATGCCCTGCTGGGCTTTCTGTGGATTCTCGTACACCAGCGCCCGAATGCTGTTGAGGGCGTTGAACATAAAGTGCGGGTTCATTTGCGAGCGCAGCACTTTGGCTTCCGTTTCCCGAATCGATGTTTTCAACAGGATCTTCTCAATTTCGGCGTCCCGCGAGCGTTCGACGTAGTGGTAGGCTGTATAACTCAGAATCCAGGCCATCATGGTCTTGACCCAGTTGACCATATTGGCGATAAACGCCGACATGGTACTCATGCGCAGGTCGGTGATCAGGTTAAGGTCAAACGGGAAATTGACGAAGGTCATGATGAACGCCAGCACGATGACGGAGCCCATTACACGCGGTGCCAATTTGTAGAATGGTAACCGAACCCAGTTCCAGCGTTTGATAGTGAGGCGGTAGAGATGCGTCAGGCTGATGCCAAGCAGAATGTTGGCCAGCGTGAGATAGAAAATTTCCGGTATAAAGCCCTCGTCGATCCAATAGATGATGAACTCGGTCATCATCAGGAGCGTCCAGCCGACGATTTGGCAAAACCAGTAAACGCGTTGCTTCGACATAGGATAAAGAGGCTTGCGAGAGCCTGTTAACGAAACTACGTAAAAAACGCCCTTAACGCGGCTGCCTTTATGCGAAGCCCGCCGATCGCTGGATAAGGTCCACCATTCGGCGGATGAACGGGCCTAAATGCCAAACGGCCAGCTTTGGGGAAAGACTGGCCGTTTGGCTGAGAGCGGGAACGTACCTACAACTCCAAGTAACTGTTTACCGCGAAGAGGTGGGCCGTATCGTTGGCAACGTCCAGCGTAAAGGTGCCAGACTGATATGTATAGGTTAGCTTATAGAGGCAAAGGTTACTGTGTTCAAACTGATCCATGCGGGCGAGCGGATAATTCAGCAGCCACGATAGCAGAATGCGCATGGCCCGCCCGTGCATAGCAACCAGCACCGGCGACTCGTCGGTCTGGGCCAGGATGTGGTCGATGGCTGGCCGTTGGCGGGCCATCACCTGCTCGGGGCTTTCGCCCTGCTCGGTTGGCATTGCCGTGTTTCCGGCCGACCAGTTTTCGATCAGGGTCCGGTAATATTCGTCGTCGAGGGTATTGGGCACCTTCCCTTCCATCACTCCCCAGCTAATCTCGTTGAGGCCAGACAGTTTTTCAAATGGAATGCCTAACTCGATAAACGACTCGACGGTCTGGTACGTCCGGACCAGCGTCGACGTATAGATTTTGGCAAAGGGTACGTGCTGATAAGCCTGGAAAAAAGCCGCGGCCTGCGCCCGTCCCATGTCATTCAGGCTGGCGTCGACCCCGCTGCCCTGAACGACGCCCCGGCGATTATAGTCCGTTTCGCCGTGTCGAATAATATATAGCTCCTTCTTAGCCAAAAGCGATTGGTGTTCCGGTTACGAAACCTAAATTGGCCGCAAAAGTACGGAAAAATCAGTTGATTATGAACGCTAATGTCAACTTGGCCAACATGGCTGAGTTTCACCAGACGTCGATTGTTGGCCATCTGGGTATCGAATTTCTGGAAGCGACCGACACGTACCTGACCGCCCGCATGCCGGTAGACGAACGTACCCAGCAGCCGTTTGGTATTCTGCACGGTGGCGCCTCGGTGGTGTTGGCCGAATCGTTGGGGAGCGTGGCCTCGGTGCTGCGGATCGACACCAACACGCATCGGGCGGTAGGGTTAGAAATCAACGCCAATCATATCCGGTCGGTGTCGTCGGGTTGGGTGTATGGAAAGTGCACGCCGATTCATTTGGGCCGAACGACCCACGTCTGGGACATCCGGATCACCGACGAAGCCGACCGCCTCGTGTGCGTGAGTCGACTGACGATCGCCATCATCGCAGCAAGATGATAAAAACCATCTTATCGGAATAGTACAAAAATAAGGTAATCGCTGTACATATTGAAGCGAATCGGTACAACGGAAACTAAATTTTAGGCAAGTGTAACCCAATAAAGTTCATTTTTAGGCTAGAAGGACGTTTTTTGATAGATGTTATCAATGGGTGATTGATAGAAGTAATAAGGCAGGTGTGCGTTTTTGCGTCAATTTTGTGCCGGAAACGCATCGTTTACACACACAACTTGTCTAACAATTCTATGAAAAATCATATAATATCCGTCGGGTCAGAGTTTCCTGAATTCAAGAAACTAGCCGTTGTTTCACTAGAGAAAGACAACGAGTTCTACGAAATTTCATCCAACGATCACCGCGAAGCCGGTAAGTGGCTGGTGATGTTCTGGTGGCCGAAAGATTTCACGTTCGTTTGCCCCACCGAAATCGCCGAGTTCAACAAAAAAATAGAAGATTTCGAAGACCGCGACACGGTGCTGATCGGCGCCTCAACCGACAGCGAGTTTGTGCACCTGGCGTGGCGCAAAAACCACGACGATCTGCGTGGTTTGAAATTCCCGATGCTGGCCGATACCTCGAAGTCGCTGGCCGAAGAGCTGGGTATTCTGGAAGCTAATGAGAAAGTGGCTTACCGGGTTACCTACATTGTTGATCCGCAAGGTATTGTACGTTGGGTGAGCGTCAACGATCTGTCGGTAGGGCGCAACGTAAACGAGGTGATCCGGGTGCTCGACGCGCTTCAGACCGATGAGTTGTGCCCCTGTAACTGGACCAAAGGCGAAGCAACGATCAACGCGTAAACAAGCAGGCAGGGGAGGAGGGAGCCTAGCGGAAGAAGCTGTCGATGAGGCTCAACCGGGTACGTTGGCATTAGCTTCTATTCTCATCTCCCTGCTTCCTTTTTACCTGCTCTTACCATGACAATCACACGAACCGATACCGCCACGTCGATCCTGACAAACCTGGGGCTGGCTCCTGAAGCCGACTACCCGGTGCTCGACGCGATGGGCGAAAGCAAATACCTGCGTGATCTGAAAATCAACGTAGGGAATGTGCTGAACAACAGCACGAATCTGAGCGCTAAAGAAAGCCGTTTGCTGGCGCTGTCTGTAGCCGCCAACGAAAAGCATCAGCCGCTGATCGACGCGTTTACAGAAGCTGCCAAACAGGCGGGTGCCACCGATGCCGAGGTGGCCGAAACGCTGGCCTGCACGTCGTTGCTCAGCACCAACAACATCTATTACCGTTTCCGGCATTTCGCCAACAAAGAGGTGTATACCAATGCGCAGGCGGGCATCCGCATGAGCATCATGATGACGCCGGTGTTGGGCAAAGAGTTTTTTGAGCTGATGAGCCTAGTCGTATCGGCAATTAACGGCTGTGAGATGTGCGTACGCTCTCACGAAGAAAGCGTGCTGAAGCATGGTGCGTCGGAAGCGCGCGTACTCGACGCTATCCGGCTTGGCGCAGTGATCAAAGGCCTGCTTGTCGTCGTATAAGGTTAATAACCCCCACTTAACTGGTTCAGCGTGAGCGGTTAAGTGGGGGTTATTACGTGTTTTCCTGCCTTCTGCTAAATTTCTGGTTACGTTTGCGTAATGCACGCGCTCTAGCTACTCGAATCCAATCATATTAAGGGGTTAAACAAAATCATACTCCTTCTATGAAACGAGCGTTACGGATCGTCGGCGTTCTGCTACTTGGATTGATTGTCGTGGCTGGTGCCGGATTGGCCTACGTAAAGTGGGCATTACCGAATGTGGGGGAAGCTCCCCAACTGACTATTCAAGCCGATTCGGCGCAGATCGCTCACGGGCGCTACCTGGCCAAGCACGTTGCTCTTTGCGTAGACTGCCACTCGACTCGTGACTGGACAAAGCTGAACGGCCCGATGGTGGCTGGCACGGAAGGCAAAGGCGGCGAAGGCTTCCTGCGCACAATGGGCTTTCCCGGCAACTTCTACGCTCGCAACATCACCCCGGCTCACCTTGGCGACTGGACCGACGGCGAACTCTACCGGGCAATCACGACAGGTGTGAGCCGCGACGGCCGGGCGCTGTTTCCGGTGATGCCCTACCTCAACTACGCCCGCATGGACCCCCGCGATATCAAGGCGATTATTGCCTATGTCCGCTCGCTGCAACCCATCAAAAACCCCTCGATTCCGGCGCCTGAGGTCGATTTTCCGGTCAATTTTATCCTGAATACCATGCCTAAGCCGGCTGAACCCGGCACCCGCCCCGACCCGTCGGATAAGCTGGCTTACGGTCGCTACCTGACCACCTTCGCCAGTTGTTCAGATTGCCACACACCCGTGGATGGGCAGGGGCAACCCTTGCCGGGGAAATTTATGGCGGGTGGGCGCGAATTCCCGATGCCCGGCGGCACGGTGCGGTCGGCCAACTTGACTCCCGACCACACCGGTTTGATGCACTATACGGAAGATGCCTTCGTGGCTAAGTTCAAGGGCTACGCTGACCCGGCTACCCAACGCGTAAGTGTCGGCGAAGATGGCTATAACTCGATCATGCCCTGGGCTATGTATGCGGGCATGACCGAGTCGGATTTGCGGGCGATCTATACGTACCTGAAGACCCTGACGCCAGTGCCGAACACGGTAACGAAGTTTACCCCTAAAGCCAACGAGCTGGCGGCTCGTTGATGCTGAAAAGTGGTGCGGTACAGGTACGTTGTCTAATCAAACAACGTACCTGTACCGCACCGCTTTTGGGTAGAGATTAGCTTTATAGCTTATACCGTATCTGACCAGAAGCAACGCAGCAGGCAGGTTACTGTAGTTGTCAATGAGGCAATTGATCGTATGGGTATAAAGTGGAGTAATGTCGTTGGTAGGTAGGCACAAAAAGAACGCCCGCCTCTGGTATCAGAGGCGGGCGTTCGGCAAGTGATTCAGCGTAGGGAAATACCCTTACATCTTTTTCACGTTAACAGCGTTGAGGCCTTTTTTGCCGTCAACGATGTCGTACGACACCTGATCGTTTTCACGGATCGTCAGGCCGTTCAGGCCAGTGATGTGTACAAAGATGTCTTTTTTCGACTCGTCGTCAACGATGAAGCCGAAGCCTTTGCTTTCGTTAAAGAATTTAACTACTCCTGTTTGCATGATTGTATGAGGTAAAAAACAAAAAAATGAACAAAAACACTCTTCTACAAAAAATGCTAAACAGGGGACTAAAGACGCAAAGCGGGTATTTAGTAAGAACTGCGCGCAATTTGTCAGATAGTGCAACTAATTATCCGAGGTGTTAGACTCAGAAGGACAGTACTCTAAACGACAATTTGCAAAATAGGTTCTTACAAACCCAATAAATTATACTGGAAGGTCAAAAAATAGTTGAAAACGATCCTTTTTGGTGTAAAAAGGGGGCAAAACGCGTCGAAAAGCGCTAATACGGTTCGTTAATTCTTTTCAAAATGTCGGTAACAAGAGAGTACATCGGTTATCCGAAAAGCCAATTAAACCTTCTGATCGTTGCCGTCTCTAAGGGGTATACAACACGTAACATACTGCGCAACGATGAAAACGAATTGGATTTTTGCCGCCCTTTTCTTGCTGCTCACTACCGCGTCGATGGCTCAGCCCGGTCGGCGACCTACCCCCGATTGGGGTAATGACTACCGCGAAGATGTCTTCCGCATCGAACGCCTCGACCGAATCGTCAACCTGAACGGGGGGCAAAAACGGGAGCTGTTCCGTATCGAACAGTTTTACGACCGCGAGTTTGCGCTGGCCCCGCGCTACCCTGATACCTATCGGCAGCTGATGTGGCGGAAAAGCCAAGATGTGCTGGCCGTTTTGTCGCCGCGCCAACGCGATCGGCTTTTTTCGTTTGAGCAGTACCGCATGTATGGCGGCAACCAGTACAACAATGGCAATGGCTACAACAACGGCTATGGCAATCGGGGCAATGGACAGCCCGGTTGGGGCCGCCGTTGGTAAAGGCTTTCCGATCAACTCCATTCCTACAAGTAACGAAGCCCGCTCCAGATCTGGAGCGGGCTTCGTTGGTACGTACCCAGGCACAACAAGTGCTGTTGAACGAACTTAATAGCCGGGGTTTTGCGGGAAACCAGGCGAGCCATCCGCGTTCTTTTCGGTTCGGTCGATCTGTGTCTGCGGAATCGGGCGCAGGTTGCTGGTTTCTTTCACGTTGACCGCTGCATCCGGGTTATACTTCTTCACGCGTTCCACTAGGTTACCCCAGCGCTTCAGGTCAAACCAGCGCACCTGCTCGCCAGCCAGTTCGCGGGCACGCTCCTCATAGATGGTTTCCATCGTTACGTCGGAAACGTTGAGTTCCATGGCAGCTTCTTTGCCCGGCCAGGCGGCCCGCCGACGCACCGCGTTCAGCGCTGCAGTAGCTTCAGTGGTTTTGTTCTGCTTCAGTTGGGCTTCGGCCAGAATCAGGTACGTTTCGGCGAGGCGGAAGGCCAGAAAATCGCGGCTACCCTGCTCGTAAGTCAGGTCGGGGCGAAGCGGATCGAAGAACTTCTGGAGGGTTGGGAACAGCGCCGCGTTGTAGAGGCTCGGTACCAATACCTGATACGGCTTGGCGGCCCGCTGGGCTACCGTCCATTCCACACCGGGAATGTAAATAGCCGTGTCGCCCGCCTTCAGCGTAATTTTCGCCTTACTGTTATCGAAAGATGTATTCAGGCCAGTGCCGGGGTTATTGCTCAACCAGGTGTCTTTGAACGTCTTTTTGTAGCGCGAATCGTTGATCCGATCCTTGAAAACGGTTTCGAGCAGGTACGTGGTCGGGCGCAGGCGCTTGAAGGGGCGATCATTGGCGATGTCGCGCTTCATACCGGGCTGTACGTCATACTGCATACCGAAATACAGGTGCAGCTTGTTGCCGTCGCCGTTGTTGGTATTGGCCGTATTGATGTTGGTCAGCGGGTCAGAAGTATACTGGATGGAGTAGATCACCTCGTCGTTGATTTCACCGGCCCCCTGAGCAAACACGCTGGCAAAGTCGGGCAGCAGTTTGAACCCGTAGTTGCTGATCACACTCTGCGCCAGCGTTGCGGCTTTCGCGTAGTCGTCTGATGCTTTTGCCGACGATGTCGCCTTGGTCAGGTATACGCGGGCCAGCAGGTGTTCGGCGGCCGCTTTGGTAGCCCGGCCGTAATCGCTTGCCCGGATTTTGTTGTCCAGGTCGGGAATCGCCGCTTCCAGATCGGCAACGATTGCCTTGTACATATCAGCTTCCGTAGCGCGCGAGATTTTTTTCGTGGGCCCGAGCGTTTCGGTCAGCCGCAGATCGATGCCGCCGAACAGCTGGGTCAGGATGAAATAATAATGCGCCCGCAGGAATTTCGCCTCGGCTACGCGCAGCTTTTTAGTCGCATCCGTAACGCCCGCCGTGGTCGGAGCCCTTTCGATAACGGCGTTACAGGTGTTGATACCCCGATACAGTTCTTCCCAGAGCTGTTGGATGATATCATACGAACTGTTGAGCTGGCTATCGTAGAAGTGGAAGCCTTTGTAGCTACCGTCGGCCCCGGCCTGATAGATGTCGGTGCCGTATTCGGTCATGGTCAGGCCGCGTTCGCTGGCGTAGAAGGCCCGCTGCGATGAATAAGCCGCCCGAACTGCATCCTCGAAGCCCTTGGGTGTATTGATGTAGTCATTCCCGATATTGGCAATAACTTTCTCGTCCAGGATATCCTTGCACGACTGGCCCGTCAGGAGCAGGACCGTCAGGCCTAGTACCCGAACACTATTGGTGATGATGTTTGCTTTCATTGGAAAAAAGAAGTCTTCGTGTGAGGCGAATCAGAATTTAACGTTCAGACCAACGGTGGCCACGCGGGTAGCCGGCACGAAGCCATTGTCGACCGTACCGTTCGTCGATTCGGGGTCTACCCCGTTGTACTTCGTGCGATACGTCGAGAAGATGAACGGTTGCTGAATGCTCGAGTATAACCGCAGCGACTGAAGGCCTAAGCGCTGTACCAGACCACCCGACGGGAAAGTGTAACCGAAATTGATGTTCCGCACCTTTACGAATGAACCGTCGAAGTAGATCAGCGCCGTGTTATACAGCGGGAACTCCTGGTTGGCGTTAGGGCGCGGGAACTCGTTGGTCGGGTTGTTGGGCGTCCAGTAATCGACTTTGATTTGCTGGTAGCGGCCCGCCAGTGCGTTGTTGTTCTGGTGGAAACCACTCAGGATCGTCTGGCCAATCCGGGCGTAGACAAAGAACGACAGGTCGAATCCTTTGTAATTGAACCGGTTGGTGATACCGCCACTCCAGGTGGGAATGTCAGAGCCCAGGAACGTCCGGTCGTTGGTAACCGAAAACTTGCCGTCGCCATCGATATCGGCCAGCTTAACCTGACCAGGCAGGAAGTTACCGTAGGCTTTGGCGGCATCGGCTTCATTCGACTGCCAGATCCCAATTTTCTTGAAATCGTAGTAGGCCGTGAGGGGCTTGCCAATGAACCACTTGTTGCCGATGTCGTCGACCGCCCCGTTATAGAGCGACAGAATGGCTTCGTTGTTCTTCGTAAACTGCAGATCGGTGCTCCATTTGAAGCCGCCCGGCGTGTTCACGTTGATGGTCGAGATGCTGATCTCAACGCCCCGGTTGCGGGTCTCGCCGATGTTACGCGTTACGGCATTGAAGCCCGTTGAGGTCGGCAGCTGATCCGACAGCAGCAGGTCGGTAGTATTGGTCTGGTAAACTTCCAGCGACCCCGACACGCGGCCGCGCCACAGGCTGAAATCGACCCCAATGTTCGATGAGGTTGACGTCTCCCATTTCAGATCGGCGTTACCAATCGTGTTGGGGCGGTATCCGTAAGCCGGGTTGTTGCCCCAGGCGTAGACCGTGCGGCCCAGCAACCCCTGCGTTTGGTAAGGGGCTACACCCTGGTTACCTACGGCACCCCGGCTCACGCGCAGTTTCAGCAGGTCGACCCAGGTGGCACCTTTCATGAAATCTTCGTTATTGATATTCCAGCCCAACGCAATACCGGGGAAGTTACCATACTTGGTGTTCTCGCCGAATCGGCTCGATCCATCCCGGCGCAACGTGGCGGTAATCAGGTACTTGTCTTTATAGTCGTAGTTGATACGACCCATATACGAGTTGATCGTCCACTGAATGAGGTTACTGCCAACACCCAATACCGAGCTGGCGTTACCCGCGTTGTAGAACGACTGCGACTCGGCCGGAATACCCTGTACGTTGATATTGTTGGTCTCGAAGTTGTCGCGCTGAATCGACTGAAGCGCCGTAACATTCAGGTTATGGCCTTTGCCAAAAGTCTTGGTATAGGTCAGGATGTTTTCGAGCGTATAGTTGAACCCAAACGACGTGTTGAACTCACCCTGCGGGTCGCCGCCTTTGCGAGCATTGGTTTGTGCACCAATGAACCGGCCGTAGCGCTGAAGCGTGAAGTCGGGACCGAAGTTCACCCGGTATTTCAACCCGTCGAAGATATTGGCCTCGATGTAAAGGCTGTTGTAAATCCGGTACTTCTTCCGTTCCTGGATCTGCGCGCCCGGCGTAATTTCCGCCAGCGGGTTAGTCAACAGGGCGTCGTTGGTGGGGAAGAAGATCATGTTGCCGTTGTCGTCGAAGGGGCGACCCAGCGGGTTCTGTTGCAGCGTAAAGCTGTACGGGTTCAGGCTCTCGCCATTCCGCAGGCTATACATCAGGTACGACGACAGGCCCACCCGGAACGTTTTATTGATTTGGTGGTCAACGTTGGCGCGCAATGAGTAGCGGGTGTAGTCGAGGCCGGGAATAATGCCTTTATCCTGGAAATAACCGGCCGAGATGTAAAACTGCGTTTTTTCGTTGCCGCCCTGAACGCCCAACGAGTGGTTCTGCTGGAAGCCCTGCTTCAGGATCAACGACTGGTAGTCGGTGCTGCGCCCAGCGGCAATACCAGCGGCCACGTTAGGGTCGCCACCCAATACCGAAATCTTCGCATCGGCTACCGGGTCAGATTGGCCCGTTGGTACTACTTGTCCGGCTGCGTTGGTGTATTGGCCCGTGGTGCGATAGGCTTCCCGAACAAACTCGGTAAACTCAGCCCCGTTGAACAGCTTGATCTTATCCAGTGGGTCAGTAACACCCACGTAGTTGTCGTAGCTGATGGTCGTTTTGTTGTTTGTGTTGCCGCGTTTGGTCGAAATCAGCACCACGCCGTTGGCACCCCGCGCCCCGTAAATCGCCGTGGCGGTGGCGTCTTTCAGGATTTCCATTGAGGCTACGTCGTTGGGGTTGAAATCTTCATACCCCGCCGAGAGCGGAATCCCGTCGACTACGTAAAGCGGATCGTTACCGGCGTTAAACGACCGGCGACCACGTACCCGAATGGTGGGCACCGTACCCGGCCGGCTCCCCGACTGCGCTACGTCGACACCCGCCACGCGGCCCTGCAAGGCTTGCCCGAGGTTAGTGATGGGCATCTCGGTAATCTGCTTGGCACTAACCGACGAGATAGCCCCCGTTGTCTGACTTTTCTTTTGCGTACCATACCCCACCACGATCACTTCCTGCAAGGCGCGCTCATCGGATTTCAGCGTCAGGTCGACGGTTGAACGGCTCCCTACGGCCACTTCCTGCGAGAGAAAACCGAGCGACGAAATGACCAGCGTGGCCTGATCGTTGGGTACGTTGATGCGGTACGTTCCGTTGGCGTCGGTCGACGTACCCCGCGATGTACCTTTTACGGTTACGTTGGCGCCCGGTAGCGGTGACTGATCGTCGCCCGACAGGATTCGGCCAGTTACCGTGCGTTCCTGGGCGTAGGCCCGGCTAAAGGGGCTGCTGACCAGCCAGAGTAAGACACACCATACCAACAAATGCCGATGGTATGGGCGTGTTGGAAACTGTGTAAAAACGTGCTTCATAGGAAATTAGCGATTAGGTTTGGAATAAATAGCACTCGGTAATTATCAGGTACGTACTCTCGGGTAATGCGTTGCTTAGCGAAGGGCGTCGTCGCGGTGGGTGGCGTAGGCCTGTTTGTAATCAAGGCCACGTACCTGCGAGGCCACGTAGCGAATGCCCTGAAACAAATGCCGCACAAACGTGGGCTCGTTATAATCTTCCTTGGCGTGGCCCAGCGCCGTGCACCAGGTGTAACCGCCATCGAACTGGTAAAACCAGGCGGCCGGATAGAGCGCGGTGTAGGAACCCGCTGCGTTCTTGATTTTCTGGGCCTCGGTGGTGTCGAGTGAGGTCAGATCATGCGCCAGCAGGGTCGTTGGCCCCGGCGACATCTCTTTCATGAAATAGCACTCGTCTTCGCGCTGCCAGGTTTTGGGTAAGCCCTCCATACTGGGGTGACGCGCGTCGATCAGCTGGAGGCGGTACGGTTGCCGCTTGGGGTGCCACAAAAATGACCCACCGAGCATTCGTTTGAACCACGCCCAGTTGCGCTCGGTCCCGATTACCGAATGAACGCCAACAAAGCCACCCCCGGCCTCGATATAGCGCCGGAAAGCGAGCCGCTGCTCGTCGGTATCGAAGACGTCGTTATTGGTGCTGGGGAAGATCAACAGCGTGAACCGCCGCAGATTTTGTTCCGTAAACACCGTTGGCTGATCAGACACCTCGACTGCGAAGCCGTGTTCGCGGCCTAACTGCTGAAAACGGGCTACCGCCGTCGGGATGTTGTCGTGTACGTAGCCTTTACCGTTTTTGGTGAATACCAGCACACGTACCTTCTTCCAGTTTACGCCATTATCGGCATGGCCCAAACGGGTAAGTAGGCACAGGGTTACAAAGAGGGTAAAACGAAGCATGCGATGGAATAGGGGAGGTCGGCACGATGGCGTTACACTTTCACGTCGGATGCCTGCTTCTGCGCCTTTAAGGCCAGTTCCGTTGCCAGGAAACAGTGGGCCTGCGTCATGGCAGTTTCGGTCCGGTTCAGCACGTCGTCGATCAGCTGCCGCCCGAAGGGTAAATCTCCCTGACTACAGTCGACGTAGCGCGTCTCTTTCTGATCGACCAGAAACAGGTGCTCGCCATTGGGCCGCCCCGCCACATCGACATACTTCCGCAGTTCGATATAGCCATCGGTGCCCAGAATCGTCAGGCGACCATCGCCCCAGGTGCTTAGCCCGTTGGGCGTAAACCAGTCGAGCCGAACGTACCCGGTACCGCCATTTCCGCGCAGCATCATATCACCAAAATCCTGAAAATTAGGGTACTGCGGGTGGTTGACGTTACGTACCTGCGAGGCTACGACGCCCGCTTCGGTCGAGCCGGTGAAAAACAGGAACTGCTCGCACTGATGCGCGCCAATGTCGCACAGGATACCCCCGAACCGTTTTTTGTCGAAAAACCAGTCAGGCCGTGGGTTCAGGCCGATGCGGTGCGGCCCCAGCCCAATCGTCTGAATGACTTTACCAATAGCGCCGGCCTTCACCAATTCGCCCGCCCGCACCGTGGCGCGCACGTCGAAATGCTCGCTGTAGCTGATCGAGTAAATGCGCTTGGTTTCTTTCTGAACGCGACGCACTTCGGCCAGTTGTTCGAGCGAGGTAATGCCCGGTTTGTCGGCCAGGTAATCTTGCCCGGCCTTCATCACCCGGATACCCAGCGGCGCGCGCTCGTCGGGAATGGCTGCGCTGAGAATCAGCTGAATCTGCGAGTTGCCAACCAGCTCGTCTTCTGATTTGGCGACTTTAGCCTGCGGGTATTTTTTAGTGTAAGCCGCCAGCAAATCCGGCTCTTTGGCGTAGACACCGACCAGCTCACCACCACCGCGTAGCACGGCTTCGGTCATGCCATAGATGTGCGGGTGGTTGAGGCCAACGGCGGCGAATTTGAGGCGCCCCGCCGTAACAGGTATAGACACAGGCTGAAGCGTTTCGTGCCGAACGGACTGGTGGCCAAAAGCAGGAGCGTCGAGCGCCGAAAACGCGGTCAACCCCGCTGTAGCAGCGAGCGATTCGCGCAGAAACCGGCGACGGTTAGCATTCGAGGAGGGCATATAGGTCTAGGTTGTATAGGAAAAAGAGGTAAGCTCAATCGGCAAAACCAATTCGGCGCTGAATCGGCAGATTACTTGGCTTTGGCCAGCGTGGGGACAGCGTAGGCTGCCCGTTGGGGGCGCGATAGCAGGGCGTTGGCTTCGGGGTCGTTTTTAAACTGCTCACGGGCCGGATCCCAATACAGCTTACGTTTCAGCTTCATGGTGGCATGATGAAGCAGACAGGCCGAACAAGACCGGTGCCCAACTTCGATCGGTGCAATGGGCTGCTGCCGACTCCGAATGCTTTCCAGCCAGTTGCCATGCTGATCGTCGCTGACGGGCAGATGCACCTCGTTAGGCCCCAGTTTCGACGTCAGGAGGCGGGGATCACTGGCGTCTAGTGCTTTTGTGTTTCCCTCCTTGGCGACGGGGTCACTGGCGGTGGCGGTATAGTTGCCCCGCGTAACGAAAATCCAACCCTCGGTGCCTTCAAACCGAATGCCGTTGGGCAATTCGTTGCTGACGACCATGTGTACCCCGTTGGCATAATTAGCTTCGGTACGGAAAATGCCGTGCACATCCCACAGGCCGCTCGTGGGGAATTGGGCTGTCCCCCAGATTTCAACGGGGCCCGTCCGTTCGGTGTCCATAGCCCAGTGGGCCGAGTCGATGTGGTGCGATCCCCAGCCGGTAATCATGCCGGCACCAAACTGCTCGCAACGGAGCCAGCCGGGGCGGTCGTAGTCGGCTTGTGGGTGCACCCGTTTTTCGGTGTAATAGACCTCCGGCGTAGTCCCGAGCCACATATCGTAGTTCAACGTGGCGGGCACCGGCATCGCCGGTTCGTCATTGCCCGAGGGGTCGCCTGGTAGTCCCACATAAACGGTTTTCAACTGACCAATCCGCCCGTTACGCACCAATTCAGCGGCAATCCTGAACTGGGCCCACGACCGCTGTTGGCTACCGACCTGATAGATTCGATTGGTTGCCTGCACAGCATTGCTCAGCGCACGCCCTTCCGAGATCGTCAGCGAAGCGGGCTTCTGCATATACACATCTTTCCCCGCCTGCACGGCTGCCATCCCGATGGGGGCGTGCCAGTGGTCGGGTGTGCTGATGAGCACAGCGTCGATATCTTTGTTTTGCAGCAGCTCGCGGTAGTCGCCGTAGGTACGTACCCCGTCGTAGGGCTTACCTTCCTTCTTGCTATAATACTCGTTGATCAGCTTCTTGGCATCCTGCACCCGGCGGCTATCTACATCACAAACGGCAACGATACGAGCCGTGTCGTACTTCCAGACGCCGGGCATATCGTGGCCCCGCGAAATGCGCCCCGTGCCGATAGCCCCTATGTTGATGCGGTTACTTGGAGCATTTTTACCAAAAACAGAAGCGGGAACGATGGTGGGAAACCCCATTAATAACGTACCCGAAGCGGCCGTTTGTGCGGCTTTTTGGAGAAAAAGCCGCCTTGATACCTGTGACTGATTTGGCATACGAGTGCGCTAGAAAGAAAGGTTAGTCAGCAATAGAGCACAAACACAAGATAATTTACTGAAAATTTTGACTTTTTTTAATTTGGGGCTTCGTCAACGGTTCGCTCTATTTCACCCAATTGCATAACTACTCAAGCTGGTGGGGGTAATCGGGGGGGCGAGTTGCCTTTACCAGCAAAACAAACGACGTATGAAACACCTGATTCTGCTAGTATCGGTAGCCTTGCTGGCAGCCTGCGCTGGGTCTAAACAAACCGCATCGACCGATGAAAAAGGCTGGCAACGCCTCTTCGACGGCAAAACCCTGACTGGCTGGAAAGTAGCCGAAAACCCGGCCACGTTCAGCGTGCAGGATGGGGCTATCGTAGTATTTGGCCCACGGGCGCACCTCTTCTATGACGGGCCGGTCGGCAACCACGATTTTACCAACTTTGAATGGAAAGCCACGGTAAAAACGGCGCCCGGCTCCAATTCGGGCATGTTTATCCACACTGCTTACCAGGATACCGGCTGGCCGGCGCAGGGCTACGAAATCCAGGTAAACCAAACCCACTCCGACTGGCGCAAAACGGGTAGCGTTTACTCGTTTCAGGATGTGAAAGAGGTATTCGTGAAAGACGATGAATGGTATACCGAACAGATTACTGTGCAGGGCAAAAAGGTCACGGTACGCATCAACGGCAAGGTGATCAACGAATATACCGAACCCGATAACCTGGACCGGAAAGGGGGCGATGCCCAACACCGCCTGAGTCACGGCACCGTCGCCTTGCAGGGCCACGACCCCAAAAGCAAAGTGATGTATAAAGACGTGATGATCCGGCAGCTGTAATCCAACGCGAAGACCGCAAAGGTTTAACGCAAAGGGCGCGAAGGAATTAACTCTTCGCGCCCTTTGCGTTAAATCTTTGCGGTCTTCGCGTTCACCTATACTAATGCTGCCTCGGGTTCGGCTACCGGTTTCACCTCGACGCGTGGCGGGAGTAGTTTGTACAGTACCGGTGTCACCACCCGCGAGAGTAACGTACTGGACACCAGTCCGCCGATGAGTACCCAGGCCAGGGGGCTGTAGAGCGGGTTATTCTCAATGGCCAGCGGAATCAGGCCTCCAATGGCTGTTAGCGACGTCAGCACGATTGGCACAAACCGAACCTCGCCCGCTTCCTGAATGGCCTCGTCGAGCGGAATGCCCTGCTCGCGCAACTGATTGGTGAAATCGACCAGCAGAATGGAGTTTTTGACTTCGATACCGATTAGCGCGATCAGGCCGATTACGGCGACAAAGGAGAAAGGGTTGCCCGTGAGCAGCAGCGCCACAATGGCCCCTATAATACCCAACGGAATCACCGACAGCACAATCAGCGAGCTTTTAAAGGTCCCAAATTCCAGAATCAGCACGGCCAGGAAGCCAAATGCCGTGATCAGGATGATGGTGCCCAGCCCACCGAACGACTTTTCGCGGCTTTCCAGCTCCCCGGCGGCTTTGTAGGTGAAGCCTTTCGGGAAGGTCATTTTGCCCAGTTTGGTCAGTACGTCGGTAAAGACGTTGTCGACCAGATAACCTGTTTTGACAAAACCCGTGATGGTTACGTAGCGGTCTTTATCATAATGCAAAATCTGGTTGGTACCCGATTCGAACTGCAAATCGGCAATTTGCCGTAGCGGTACGGCGCCACCTGCCAGCGTATTGATATACAGGTTGTTCAGCGCGCTTTGGTCGGTTGAAGCGCCTTTGGGCAAGGTTACGTTGATCGTGTAATCATCGGATGTTTCGGGATCTTTGAACGTACCTACGTTGAGCCCGGCCACCGCCAGCCGGATGGTGCGGTTCACGTCGGCGATAGACAGACCCAGCAAGCCCGCCTTCTCTTTGTTGATTTTTACGCGCAGGTCGGTGCGTCGCGTCGCCAGCGGGTTGTTTATGTAGAGCAAACCCGGTGTCTGGCGGAAAACGGCCTCGACCCGCGCGGCCTGGGTACGTAGCGAGTCCAGGTTTTCACCGAAGACCCGGACCGCCACCGGCGCCTCCTGCGCGGGTCCCTGCTCAAAGTCTTTCACCTCGATTTTGGCGTTAGGATAGCTGGCCAGGCGCTCGCGCAGGCGGTCGATAATCACCCGTTTCTGATCGGGGCGTGTGTCGGGTTGCAATTGTACCAGCACCTGCGCAAAATTGGGCGACTCGCTCCGCTGCACAATGTTATAATAGATGCGCGGGTTACCCCTGCCCACGTTGCTGGTGAAATACTGAATTGTCGGTTCGCGCTTTAGTACGCTTTCCACAAAGCGCGTGACCGTGTTGGTTTCCGACAGATTACTGCCATCCCCTGTTTCGATATTGACCAAAAATTGTGGTTTCTCCGAAGCCGGAAAGAGCGCAAACCCAACCAGTTTGAATAACGAGAGCGACCCAACGAACAAGGCAACGGCTGTCAGCAGCGTCAGTACCGGATGGCGTAGGCCCCATACCAGCAGTTTGCTATACGACGCGCCGATTACCCGCTTCAGCCCCCGCAGAAACCAGTTGCCTTCAGGGTTGTGGTTATGGCTCAACAAGCGGCTGCTCAGGAACGGCACAATCGTGAGTGACACCACCATCGACGCCAGCACGGTGGTCACCACCGCCATTGGCAGCGACCGGATGAAATCGCCGGAGCCTTCGGGCAAAAAGATGAGCGGCAGGAACGCCAGCACCAGTGTGGTGGTGCAGCCGATGACGGCGGTGGTAATCTGGCTGGTAGCCTGAATGGCGGCTTCGCGTTTGCTGTAGCCCTCGCGCAGGTAGCGTTCGATGTTTTCGACCACCACAATGCTGTCGTCGACCAGAATACCCAGCGCCACGATGAACCCAACGATGCTCAACTGATTAATGCTGAAGCCAAACGCACCGAGCAACGCCAGCCCAATAGCCAGCGAGAGCGGAATGGAGATCATCACGACGGAAGCCGCCCGGAAACCCAGCGGGAGCAGCGTGATGGAAACGAGCAGAATGGCGATCCCAAAATCCTTGGCGAAGCGCGACAGCCGTTTGCTCACGCTCGCTGCCTGATCGAAGTTCTTGGTCAGCACAATGTGCGACGGCAGTGTTTTGGCAAACTCACTAATCACAGGCCGGAGTTGCTGCCCCACTTTTTCGATGTTGGCCCCCGTCTTTTGCGCGGCCGTGACCAGCACCGCGCGGTGGCCGTTCAGGCGCGTCAGGTACGTTGCTTCTTCGTAATTGAGCGCTACGTCGGCAATGTCGCGGAGGTAGATGGTCTTCTGCCCGTTGGTCAACACGATGGTGTTCCGAATGTCGTCGAGCGACTGGTAATCGCCGCTGGTTTTGACGTTGAATTTACGGGTGCCCGCCAGCAGGCTCCCCGCCGGGATATTGAGGTTTTCGGCCTGTAACGCACCCAACACCCGGTTGACGGCGATGCCCGCCTGCGCCATCTTCTCGATGTTGAGCGACACCCGTACCGTGGTTTTGGGGAAGCCCCAACTCGCCACATTTTTCAGCGTTTTTACCTTCTCCAACTGTTCGAGCAGGCGATCGGCCTGCTCGCCCAGTTCTTTGTCGGTTGCTACTTCCGACTGCAAGGCCACCTGCACGATGCTGACGTCGGTGGGCGAAAACTTACGGATTTCGATACGGAAGATATCGGCGGGTAACTCGGCGCGGAGGGCGTTGACTTCGCGCACCATCTCCTGATACTTCTCGTCAGGATCCTGGCTGTATTCGTACTCGACCCGTGCGACCACCAGCCCATCTTCGATGCTGGTGATAACGTGGTCCATGTTGTCGAGGGCGTTGAACCGGGCCTCCACGGGGTCGGCCACGAGTTCTTCCATATCCTCGGCGTCGGTGCCGGGATACACAAAAATGACGGCGAATTGCGGGGCCGTAAACTCAGGGTCTTCGCCTCGCGGCATATTCAGCAACGAGTTGATCCCGAGGGCAAATACGGCGATGAACAGCACCAGCATAAACTGCCAGTTCTTGACGGAAAATTGAGCGAGGTTCATTTTTGATGTAAAATGAAAAATGAATGATGTATAATGAGTGCTAGCTCTGTATGCTTAGCTACGACTGACGCTTTTGGGCTTCAATACCAAGGGCTGATCGGGTCGTTTTCAAAATCGAGACATACAGTCGAATCAATTCTTCGCAGTCTGAGTAAAGTGATGCGAACATGGCTTCATCGAGGTAGTCAGTTTTATGAAGAAGTTTTAACCAGTAGGCTGTCTCACGGGCTTCCTTCAGCGCGATACCTATCTTGGCAGCAAACTCGCGTTTAGAGAAGGCACAGTCGGCTTCATTGGTATTAGCCCCAATTGACGTTCCTGCTTTTAAAACCTGAGTAGCCAGTGGTCCAATAGTAGGATGATGTTTACGAAGCCACTTATGCAGGTTGACAATCCGTATGGCGAAAGCAAAGGATTTATCGAGCACAAAATTTGGTTTGGCGGCATACTCAGTGCCGGGTTCAAATACCCAATAGGTATCAGTAGATCCAGACGTTGTGTAGGTGTGCATAGTGCGGCTTTTTCTGTATAATCAGTTTGTCTAAAGGAGCAGCAGACGACAGCTGTATTATACATTTTACACTACTCATTTTACATTCCTTCCCCTTTTACAGCAACTCGTGACTCTTCAGTTAAAAAGGCCGATCCGCTCGTAACCACCTGGTTTACTGACTGCAAGCCGCCTGTGAGTAGCACCTTGGTACCGCTGATGTAGCCGATCTGAATGGGCTGCTTACGTACCCGTTGTGGGCCTGTTGCCGCCTGTCCGTTTTCCAGCACATACACGTACCCGTCTTTGCCATTTCCTTCTACAATTGCTTCGATCGGCACCATCGCGTAGGTACGTCGTTGTGCGGGGGTAAGGGTGGCTTTGGCGAAGAGACCCGGCGCTAGTTTGGCACCGGCTGGGTTTAGCCGAATCTCGACTTCGTACAGCTTGTTCATCGGGTCGGCGGCCTGCCCTAGTTCGGTGATCGTGCCCGAAAATGACCGGTCGGGGTAGGCGTCGAGGGCTACGGTGGCCCGGTCGCCGAGTTTGAGCCGAGCCCAATCTTTGTCAGCCACGCCTACACGTACTACCCAGTCGTTGCGGCGGTTGCCCGACAGCAAGTACACGCCTGCGCCAGCGGCAATAAACTCGCCTTCGTTGACCAACTTGCGCGTAACGGTGCCATCTACCGACGCCCGAATCTGGGCATACCCCCGGTTAAACTGAGCAATCGTCAGATTCTGTCGCGCCACGTTGCTGCCCGTGGTGGCGTTCTGGAGCTGTTCAAGCGTAGCGGCGGTATCGGCATACAGTTTTTTGACCCGCGCCAGATCGCGCTCGGCTTTTTCCTGCCCGAGTTGGGCCTGCGACACCTGCGCGTCGATTTCGGTCAGGTTGAGCGTGGCGAGCAGTTGCCCTTTGCGCACCGACTGCCCTTCGTCGACGTAGAGTTTATTGATGATGCCCCCAATCTTGAACGAGAGCCGGGCTTCTTCCGACGACGACACCAACCCGGAAGCCACAACCGGTTCGGCCCGTTCAACCTGCTCGACCGTCGCCAGCCGGACGGGAATGATCGTGGCGTCGGTTACCGAGTCGGCGGCTGCTTCCTGGGTGGCCTGTTCCGTTTTACTGTGGCAGCCCCATAAGGTGGCGAGTGCAACCAGCGGAATGAGTAAATAAGTCGGTTTCATGTGTATGATGGTTGTTAGAGAACTGCTGTCCAGAACGCGCAGATACTGAGCACAAGGCACAGCGGGATGTAAAAGGCTGTGTCTCTGCGGGCGAATGCGGTTTCGGTGGTGGTTTTGAAGAAGCCAACGTACCTGAAATCGCCAATGACGCGCAGGAAGAAAATACCCCCCACGCCAAGCAAACCATATTGAGTGAGCCAGTCGGGCAACGTACCTGGCAACCAGCCAAGTCGGTACAGATGCAAGACCGCCATCGCGGCTAGTCCCGCCGCCACAAACAAGGTCAGTCCACGACCAGGCAGGAAGGCCTTCTGACCGGCTTTGTCGGGGCGTTCGGGCAGGGCTGCTGCCAGGCCCCATCGACCACCGAACGCCCAGTACACGTGGATAACGCTGATAAGCAGCAATAGAACAGTGTTTATGAGTGCAGGAATCATCATCAGGGTGTTGGTTGAGGTATGGCCGTAACCCGGTCGAGGGCGGCGCGTTTGGCGAGTACATCTTCGCGGGCCAACGACTGTTGGAGTTGGGCCGTCAGGCGGTCGTTCTGGACCCGCAAAAGTTCGATGAGTAGCGCCTGTCCGTTGCGGTATTTGCTGTCGACAATCCGAAAGGTCTGCTCGGCGTTGGTGAGGCCAGCCTGCGTGGCGGTCAGGCTCTGGTTGGCAGCGTCGAGGTCGTAATAGGCCTGCAACACCTGTAGCTGAATCTGTCGTTCAACGTCGTTGATCCGATTCTGTACCGATTCGGCCTGAATTTTAGCCTGCTGAATCTTCGACCGTTTCTCATAGCCCTTGAACAGATCCCACTGTAGCCCAAGCTGTAACAGGGCATAACCCTGATTGCTGAAGGTGTAGCCAAAGCCCTGAAAGCCAGCGTTACCACCTACATACAGATTCGGGATCATGGCGTTGGCTTCGTTAAGCTTAACGGCCAATTGAGCGGCTTTCAACGACTGCCCCAACTGCGCCAGTTCCTGCCGACTCTGCACGGCTGTCTGTTGTAGATTAGGCAGCGCATCTTCGGCCAGTGGGGTAGTCTGGGCCAGTGTCGAATCGATGGCGATAGGGGCGTTCAATTCGCGATTGAGCAGGAAATTGAAATAGGCGCGGGCGGTGGCGTGGTTCTTATCGGCCGTCGCCAGCTGCTGATCGATCTTGCTAAGCTCGTAGCGGGCTTGCGTAACCACCTCTTTGGTCGCCACGTTGTTGCTCACCAGCTTCTCGTTCAGGCGCACCAGTTCGCGCAGCGTGTTGCGGGCGTTGTCGAAAATCCGCCGGGCATCGAGCGTTTGCAGGTATTGGTAGTAGGCCGTCTGAATACTGTAACGAATTTCGTTTTCGACCACTCGCTGACGGGCCTGCTGAGCCGAGAGTAAACTTTTCTGAATCAGATAATTGTATTGCAGGTCGGTGTTGTACAGCGCGTACTGCACGGTGACCTTGGTGTCGTGGAAATTGTTAGGCGCCAGCTGCTCGTTGACGTTGGCAATGTTGGTCGGGAATCGATCTTGTCCCGTCAGCTTGTTCAATGTACCGTAGACCGGATTGAGCAGATCACCCACCGGAAATTGAAGCCGACGCCCGCCCGCCGCCAGCGAATAGGTGGGGTTGAACGCCACACGTGGGTAAAACAGCGCCTTGGCCTGTGCGAGCGATTCGGCCACGCGCCTGACTTCGTAGCCTTCCTGTTTCAGCGTCAGGTTAGTGCGCAGGCCTTCCTGAACGTACCCGTCGAGGAGCGACGAAGTACCCGGCGGTGCCGGTTGTGCCCATCCCATAGACTGACAGTACAGGAGGGTGAGCAACAGGTGAATCAGTTTATTCATGATCAATGCATAGTTTATGAACAGTGTTTAGTAAGTGGGTATAGTCAAGTGTCGCTGCGATGCTGCGAAGGCCCATCACAGGCTGTTGTACTTAGTCTATAGGCCTTTTCGGAGGGTATTACAGAAAAGCGTGAAGGCTTGCTCCATCAGTTCGGCCCGGCGTTCATCGCTGAACATATTGAGTCGTTTTCGAACGAAAAGGGCTGTGTAACCGTGAATCGTGCTCCAAATCATCATAGCCGCCACTTCGGGGTCCTGCGGTTGAAAAACGCCCGCGCTGATGCATTCCTGCACCACCTGCACCAGCATGTTGAACGCAATGCGCCCTTCCGACCAAATCTCTTCCCGGCATTCGAGGGTCTCCATCGGAGCCGTTATGATGAACATCACGTCGAACAATTCCGGGTTCTCGATCGCGAAGCGGGTATATTGTTTCCCCATCGCGATCAGCTTTTCAAATGGATCGGTAATGACCAGTATCGACCGGAATTCGGTCATCAGCTTGGCAAATGCCTGCTGATGAACAGCATAGATTACCTCACTCTTATCTTTGAAATACAGGTAAATCGTAGCCGGGCTGTACTCAATCTCGTCGGCAATAGCCCGGAGGCTGAGTTTTTCGTAGCCATTCTGCACATACAGATGCTGTGCCGCGTCGATGATCCGCCGCCGCATTTCTTCTTTCTCCCGCTCTTTGCGTTCTACGATACCCATAGTTATTAATTAACGAGTCAAACATAATGAACACTGTTCAGTGAATCAAAATTGTGAGCCTGATTTTTTCGTGAACGGCTCATACAAACTGGGAACGGTAGTTGTTCCGTATCCGGGGAGCGCTCGTAACGTTCAGAACGAGCTAATCCGTATCAGGCCCCGACGTTGGATTAATCTTTTGCCGTACTTCGTTGTCCAAGCATTGTGAATACCAAACAAATGAAATCGTTTCTGCTGGTCGCTTTGATGGGAATCGCCCTGCTGGGTACGTTCCCGACGGCTGTGGCCCAACGCCCCAATGCCGGTTACACGCTTGGTGATGTGGTGGCCCCGTTTTCGCTTAAAAATGTGGACAGCCGCACCATTAGCCTTTCAGATTATCAGGCACAACGAGGGCTGATCGTCATTTTTACGAGCAATCACTGCCCATTCTCAAAAGCCTACGAAGATCGGATGCTGGCGCTTGATCGTAAGTTCAATCCGCAGGGCTACCCGGTTATCGCTGTGTTGTCGAACAACGCCACGATCTATGAAGAAGACACCTTTGACCGGATGCAGGTACGTGCCCGTGAGAAGAGTTATACATTTCCCTATTTGCAGGATGCCACGCAAGCGGTAGCCCGATCTTTTGGCGCTACCCGCACGCCGCAGGTCTACGTGTTGAAACGGAACGGTGGTGCCGATGCCACGGCCCGCTTCACGGTAGAATACATCGGTAGCATCGATGACAGCCCGCAGGATCCGGCTGGGGTGCAACGGCAGTATGTCGACGAAGCCGTAACCAGCCTGTTGGCCGGCCGGCCGGTGGTGACTCCGCTGACCAAGGCCGTTGGTTGCGCCATCAAGTAAGTGTGTTAAATCCGGGGGTGATTGATTCGCAAACGCTGCGCTATCGAAGAGGCGGTGTTTGCGGATCAGTCACCCCCGGTCTGCTGATCTGGCACAGGCTTTGCCAAGCGCTTTGCTAACAAACCAATTCTTTACACACGATCATGATTACAAAACCACGTTCATTCGCTTACCTGCTTGGTGTTGGCCTGCTGGCAACGTCGATGACCCTGTTGCAAGCCTGTGGCTCAGACGGGAAAAACGAATCACGCACCGAAGATGCCATGGAGCAAACCGGCGACGCTATGAAGGCAGATGCTAAAGATGCTACGGCTGAAGCACGCCAGGAAGCTGCCGAAGCAGGCGATAAGATTGAAGCCGCTGGTGATGAGGCTGCTGCCGATTTTAAACGTGAACGCGATGAAGCTGTGGCCGATATGAAGCGCCAACGCGATAAACTGGACGCCCGTATCGACGAAATGCAGGCCGATATCAAGCGGCAGGGTGCCAAAGCAAAGGCAGAGTCGAAGGAACAGTTGGCGAAGCTGGAAGAAGAGCGTAAAGAGCTGGGCAACGACATCGACAAGGCCCAGAATGCTACTTCAGCTGCGTGGAAAGACATCAAAGCTGGCTTTAAATCGGCGGGCCGGTCAATCGGTAACGCCTTCGATAAAGCCGAAGATAAGGTCGATCCTGACGGCAAAGACGACTAGTCTGGTTGACCGAATCGTATAAAAGAGGGAGCCCAGTTTGGCCGACATGTCAGCCAAACTGAGCTCCCTTTTCACTATGGTGCACTGTCGGTTACGCCCCATTCTAGTAGCGGACTCTACAGGTTTGTAGAATTACCGCTACAGTGGGCTGAATAACAGGACCTCGCCGACTTTGCAGTCACGAATTATTTTTTCACCAGTTTGCGCCTGCCCGTTGAGCTTGTAATTCGCTCCAAACGGATGCACCAACGTGAGCTTGCCGCCCGCCAGACTTTTCACCCGTACCTCTGTAACGGCGCCTTCTTTCACGGTGGCTCCGACCAGAAAAGCACCTTCGGTACGAATGTCATCGAAGTTCAGGTTCTGCCAAGTACGTGGTCGGTTGGGCAGCACATAAATGGCGTCGTCGCGGTTTTGTACCAGCAGCTCCAGCACGGCGCTGAGTGCGCCAAAGCCTGCATCGAGTTGCATCACTTCTTTGTTTTTCGGCTCCTTTTCCCAGTCAGGTGCGCCCAGCAGACTGGTGCCGTTGGTGTTGGCGTTGTGCAACGTACCCCGGCCTTCGTTTACGTAGTTTTCTTTCCAGTAATGAAGCCATTTGATAGCGGCATCGGTCTGTCCCGTGCGGCTTAGCAGAATGGACGCCCATGGAATCGACCAGCCGGCCCAGCCACCGGCGCCCCTGAAACGCCACGCCTGTAGGCTATTGTCGACCAGCTTGCGTTGAGCCGGATCGTTGAGGTCGATGGTGGCAAACGGATACACCCCGCCCAGGTGCGAATGGTGGCGATGGCTTTCAATCAGGTCCATGCCTTCCCAAAGGGCAATACGCTCATTGCTGAGATTCCGCTCTTCTATAAACTTGCCGTTGATCACCGTGTAGGCTGGCAGGCGTTTATCGACGTCGGCCCAACGCGGGTCAACGGGCTTGCCCAGCGCCGCCGCCGCTTGTGGCAGAATGCGGCAGATTCGGTGCAGCGCTGCCAACTGGAAGCTGGCATCACGGCCCCAAGCGTTCATCGAGGCTCCGCGGTATTCCGGGCTCACCGATACCGGCAGGCTATACCGTTTGCCGCCTTGCCCGTCGCTCACCTCTTCCAGCATGGCAAAGTAGCCTTCGAAGGCCCCATTCAGCATGGGCCAGACGGTTTCGTTGAGCAGTTTCGGCGCATCGTATTGATCGAGCCCATAACGGTAATTTTGCCAGGCCATCATCGCCATCCAGGCCGTGCAGGCGTGGTCGATGGTGCCGGTCCAGAACGTACCTACCACGTGGCAGCGATCGTCCACGGCGTGAGGCAGCATGAGCGCACCCGGTCGGCCAAAAAACGCCTCGCCATTCTTCTTCAACTGCGGCATCCACCCGCCGATCATCTGCCACAGCGGCCGGAAGTTGGCCAGCCGGTTGGTAGCCAGGGCGGGCGTGTAAATCATCTGCACGTTGATGTTGAAATGGTAATCGTTGCTCCACGGCACCAACTGCTGCTCTTCCATAAATGGCCCCTGTAGCGTGCAGGCCAGCCCGTTGGGCGACGTCGCGATGGCCTGCTTATACAACCCGTAGTCGATAATTTCCTGCAAAAGCGGGTCGGGGAGGGCAATGCGCGGTACAACGCGGTAGTAACTGGCCCAGAACGTATCGGCGGTAGCGATGGCCGAGGGCGCCCGGTCGAGCAGAGCCTGCATAGCCGGGTAATCGAACCGGCGCGTTTTCCGGTTGTAGTACAGGTTGCTGGTCTGGATATAAACGTGCTGCTCGTTGACCCGATCATAGCCTACCAGCAACGGATCGTCTTCGGGCAGGGGCTGAATGAACGCGCCTTTGCCGTCATTCTCCTTGACCACCCAGGTCGGCTCTTCAATGCTCGCCGCTCGCAGTTGATCAGCCACAAACGTGTAGTGCGGAATCAGTTTGAAGGCCAGTTTACCACGCAGGCCCTTCGGAATGTCGATGTCGGTAATCTCCAGACTGGCTGCCTGCCGGATATTGATGACGTGGCTCAGTTGCTCCGGATCGCGGACCACCACCTGCAACAGCCCCCGGTCGGTGAACAGGTTGCCATAGAGGAGGAGCCAGCCCTTGGGCATCGTTACGTCGAGCCGCCCGCCGCTTAGTTGCTGCGGACGCCCCAGCGATGGCTGGCCCGATCTGGGCACGGCAAAAGCGGCCTGAATACCGGCTTCATCGCCAGCCTGCAATTTTGCTTTCAGGTCAGAAAACGTTGTCTTGGTCGTAAACTCGACCCCGCCCCGGTGGTCCCAGAAACCCGTACGGCTGATGGTCAGGTGCAGCACATTGCCACCGCCCCAGACCATAATGCCCTGCGTTCCATTACCCAGCAGCACACCTGTATGGGGCCGGGGCAGTGGAAACTGCCAGGTCAGCGTGCGGGGTGGCAACTGAGCCAGCAGCGGGGTGGTATGGCTAAGTACAAGAAGAACATAACAGAAACGGAGCAAAAAGCGCATGGCGGTGTTGGTCGAATGCATTCGTCAAAAGTAGCATTGGCAGCCCCGTTGAAACAAGCGGGGCAGAATTCCGATTTACGAAGTACGGCATACGGTTCTGGCTGCGCGGATACGTGTAGTTTGCGGGCTAAATCGTACATCGCCGGTTGTCGATCAAACTACATGGTTACCCTTACCGTACTGAAATTTGCCCCGGGCGACCGGTATCGGGCTTTTGCGAACATTGGCCGCTGGATGATGAAACCGTTCGACGCGCCGGGGCTGCAATTCCAGAAAATGATGGGTACGGGCAAAAACTTCGGTCTCTGGCCCGACTTTTCGCAGTATGTTTTTCTGGGTACGTGGGCGAGCGAGGCCGACGCCCTGCGCTTTTTCGCATCGGACACCTGGCGTCCGTTTCTGCCCAATGAGCCTGATGAGGTAAACGTACCTACGCCGGACGCACCCACGCACGGGGCAGGTACGTTGTTTCTGGAACCCTTCAAATCGCACGGCCAATGGGACGGCATGAACCCCTTCGAGGCCACGGGTGCCCCAACACAGACCCCAAGCTCCGCGCTCCCGGTAGCCGTACTTACCCGCGCTACCATCCGCACCAGCAAGCTGTTCGACTTCTGGCGGAACGTACCTGCTGCCCGGCAACGCCTGACCGAGCAGGGCGATAAACTCCTGCTGGCCATTGGCTCGGGCGAAGTGCCACTGGTACAGCAATGCACACTCAGCGTGTGGCGCGATGCCGCCACTGTCGATCAGTTTGCGTATCGGCAGAGCGGTCATAAAGAGATTGTAAAGAAAACCCGCCAGCGCAACTGGTATACCGAGGAGCTTTTTGCCCGGTTTTGGGTCGTTAGGGCAGAGGGGAGCTTGGGCAGCGTCATCGCTAATCGAAACGGTTAGCCGTACGCCTGCAGCCCCTGTAGATAGAGTCGGCCTCCCTGGCTGGGTTGCCACTGACCGTAACGTCTCGTCTGATCACTGGCAACCCATACTTCAGCTAAAAGGGACGGTTGAACAGGGTGGATACTTATAGTATTCTTTAGTAAGTCAACTATATCGCGAAAGTATATTGACCTAAGCTTACAGGTACGTTTACTTTTACTGTTATTTTTCCGTTTACTTCCCTTTTTGATTGGTATGAGTAATTCCGGAGATTCAGTGACTGTAACTGAGATGAGCGCCCTGCGTGAAGGGATAAAAGCCAAGTACAGAACCTACCATTTACTGGATAGAGATCGCTTTCCCGATTTTGATTACAACAGTAACCGGGCCAACTACCAACCGCTTAAAGAATCGTTCGAGATAGAGTTTTACGACATCCGAAAGATCGACCGTGTAAACAACGCACTTCATGTGCCTAGTACCAATACGCTGGCGCTGCTGTTCACGAACCCTGACTTTATCCCTGGGAAGAAGATTCTGAATACCTGTCGATCTTACGCGGAAGGAAAATCGAAGGTCGTTTCCGAAGACGCGGAAGAGGAAACTCATAAACCCAGTCCGACATTGAGCCGAAACCGGGTGTGGTCGCTTGCGGGCTTCACGGTTGTGGCTGCGTTGATCACCTACCAAATCACTCGGCCGACCGCGACCGGCAGCGGGCTAATTATTCACCGTCCGTACCATGATCAGATTGTACCGCGACAGCCATTAGCCGAAGGCAGAGTAACCAACGTTGACACCGTGTGGGTGGTCGTTCGGGCAATTGGTCGTGCAGAATATTGGGTACAGCCCCCAATCCGGGTAGAAGCGGATGGCAAATGGCTGGGCCGAATCTACATTGGTAGTATAGATAAAGGCGATATCGGGGTCAGGTCTCAAATTCGGGCATTTGGCCGACCTGCTATATCGTTGCAGGAGGGGAAAATCCTACATGCCTGGCCTGAAGCGCAATGTTCGTCGGAAATCGTAGAGGTCGTCAGAGGAGCAGAGTAACATTGGTCTTGGCTCGTGACCGGCGAAACAACGATCGGTTTTCAGGACAGATTATGCATTAACCTTTGGCTTCATTCTTGTATCCCAACGGGAAAGATTGTTATTTTGCGGGCTAAATTCGTGTATAAACCGAGATGTCATTAATTAACAAAATCCGTGAACGCTCCGGATTGGCAGTCGGCGTCATCGCCGTTAGTTTGATTCTGTTTATTGTGGGGAGCGATTTGTTGGGGGGGCGGAGTACGCTTTTCGGCCAAAACGATCAGGAAGTCGGCGAAATTGATGGCAAAACCATCGATAACCAGGATTTTCAGGCGAAAGTCGACCAGATTCGGGCTCAGTATGAACAACAAACGGGCCGCGCACCTGGCGAGCAGGAAATGGCGCAGGTTCGTGAGCAGGCCTGGAACCAACTCATCTTCGAAACCGCCTACCAGAAAGAATTTGACAAGCTCGGTCTGACGGTGTCGCCCGATGAACTCGTCGACATGGTACAGGGTGAGAATATCAGCCCCGAAGTGCGGCAGGCGTTTACCAACCCGCAGACAGGTCAGTTCGATAAGAACCAGATCATTCAGTACCTCAAAGGTCTGAACAGCGTACCGCCAGCGCAAAAAGCGCAGTGGGCCAGCTTCGAGCAGCAGTTGAGCATCAACCGGGTGCGGGAGAAGTACAACAACCTGCTCCAGATGACCAACTACGTTACGGCGGCTGAGGCGCAGAAAGAATACACGGCGCAGAATACCAAAGCAGACGCCAAGTTCCTGTTCGTGCCTTACTACTCGGTCAACGACACGACGGTGAAAGTGACTGACTCGGAACTGGAAGATTACCTCAGCAAGCACAAGGACGAGTATCCTGGTGCCAACACGCGCTCGATTCAGTACGTAACATTTGCGGTGAACCCCTCGAAGGAGGACAGCGCATCGCTCTACAACGAGATTAAAACGCTGGCGCGTGGACTGGGTGGTGCTAAAAACGACTCGACCTACGCCCGTCAGAACTCCGACATACCTGTTGCGCTGTACCAGACAATTGGCGAAATGCCTACGCAGCTGCGCGCTGCCGTGCCGACGTTTTCACCGGGTGGCGTATATGGTCCTTTCCGCGAAGGCAACACGTATTTTATCTATAAATACGGCGGCACGAAGAAAGACACCAGCTTTACCGTTCGGGCCAGCCATATCCTGATCCGGGCAACGGCCAAAACCGATTCGGCGAAAGCACAGGCCAAGCGCCGGGCTGAAGGCATTCTGAAGCAGATTCAGGGTGGTGCCAGCTTTGAAGCACTGGCCCAAAGCAACAGCGAAGATGGGTCAGCCCAGCAAGGTGGTGATCTGGGGTATTTCAAAAACAACGGTGGCATGGTGAAACCGTTTGAAAACGCCGTGTTTGGCTTTGCCGGAACCGGCCTGATTCCCCGTGTAGTTGAAACCGACTTTGGCTACCACATCATTAAAATAACCGAGCCGAAAACGAACATCCTGTACCGTGTTGCAGGCATCGGCAAAACGATCACCCCGAGCGAGGCGACCACCAACGAAGCCTATCAGCGGGCTAGCCAGTTTGCGGCCAGCAGCAAGTCGAAGGACGATTTTCTGGAAAACGCCAAGAAAGATAAAGCGCTTGTCGTAGCCAACGCCGAACGGATTCCCGAAACCGCGTCGAGCATCAACGCCCTGACCGACGCTCGTCAGATTGTCCGTTGGGCATTCGACAAGAAAACGGACATGAACAGCGTGTCGGAACCTTTCCAGGTTGGCGATCAATACGTAGTGGCTTTGCTGACGGGCGAGACTGACAAAGACAAAGTAACCATCAACGATTACCGCGCCGAACTGACCGCCAAAGTGCGCAATCAGAAGAAAGCCGAGCAGATTCTGGCGAAGTTGGGCAATGCATCGGCCGGTACGCTGGAAGCTATGGCTCAGAAATACGGTGCTGGTGCTGTAGTGGAAACGGCCGAAGACATTAACCTGTCGACGGGCTTCCTGCGCTCAGCGGGTGTAGATCCCATTGCGTTGGGTCGCGTGTTTGGCCTGAAAGCGGGCAAGCGCTCGAAGCCTTTTGCGGGTGAAAGCGGTGTCCTGATCGTTGAGTCTACTCGGATCGCTCCGGCACCGAACGTAGCCGACTACGCCATGTATAAGACGCTGCTCCAGCAGAATCAGGCGCAACGTACCCCGGTGTATGTCAACGAGGCCATCAAGCAGGCTGCTAACATCGTTGATAATCGGGCGAAGTTGTATTAAGAATTCTCAAACCTAAAGGGCTTTCAAAATCTTATAGGTTTGTGGTGATGATCCGCTCAGGTACGTACGTACCTGAGCGGATCGTTTGCTTTGTAGTGATGAGTAGTCGTTACAGCAACACAATGTCGTTGGCGTGGGCGACCTCTACATTCTGGCGCGAGGGTAGATTTGCCAATGCAGCAGCCGACAATCGAGCCTGCGCTACGGCTACGGCTGTACCTGCTTCGTCGATGAGCTCGATTACCTCACCCGCCGAAAAATCGCCCAGTATCTCGCGGATACCTACGGCCAGTAAGCTACTGCGCCGCTGTAACGCTGCCACTGCACCGGCGTCGACACGTACCTGCCCCACCGCCAGGCTTCCGCTCGCGAGCCATCGGTTGCGTGCCGATAAGGTAGTGGGCTGTGGATCGATTTGGGTACCTACGTCGCCTCGTAGCGCCCCTGCAATGCTGTTGGGTTCGGCTAGCCCGAAGATGACCACCCGGATGCCCATCCGGGCTGCTAGCTTGGCAAAAGTGAGCTTAGAGGCCATACCGCCCAGACCCAGCGATGACTTGTCGGTACGTACTACGCCAAAAACCGATTCGTCGAGGCTGGGTACGTGCCGGATTAACTGATTCGTAGCGTCGAGCAGGCCACCAACGGAAGTGCAGAGCATGAGCACTTCGGCGCCAAAGCCGACAGCCAGCAGTGTTGCCAGCTCGTCGTTGTCTGAGAATTTAAGTTCCCGGCTGCTCACCACATCGTTCTCGTTCACAATCGGAATGATGCCGCTATCCCACAGCGCCTCGTAGGTGTCTTTCAACTGAAGAAACTGATCCCGATTGGCGAAGTGATGTCGTTCGCAGAGGCTCTGCGCAATCGTGACGCCGTAGACGGCAAAAAAACGGCTATAGACGTTGAGCAGCAGCAGGTTGCCAACGGCTGCGGCGGCCTTCCGTTGGCTAATCTCGCCGCGATAGTCGCGCAGGGCACTTTTGCCTGCCCCCACTGCCCCCGATGACACCAGTACGACATTGTATTGATCCCGCAGGGCCGCCACCTGCCGGGCTATATCAACCAGTACCGGTTCGTTCAGTTCGCCGGTCGATTTGGTGATGGAAGCAGTACCGAATTTAAGAACAAGTACAGGGCGGGGCATTTGAAATTGGTTTAACGTTCAAGGTCCAAAGTTAGCCGTAGTGCCTTATTTATGCGTCAGCCACTATTGAACCTTGAACTTTAGACCATTTTTCAGTCGCCTGCGTGGCTTTTGAAGAGATGCTCAATAGCCGCTTCTGTAAAGCGGGCCTTCTGCTTCAATGCTTTCTTTAGAATATCATTGTAGGTACGTTTGGGAATCTCAATAGCCCCGAACCGTTTCACATTGTCGTTAATAAACTGCGTATCAAGCAGTTGAAACTGCTGTTCACGCAGGATGAGAATCAGGTGGTGAAAGGCCACCTTCGACGCGTTAGGAACAAGGTGAAACATCGATTCGCCAAAGAAGGCCGCCCCGATCGCTACGCCATAAAGCCCGCCAACTAAACGGTTATCTATATACGTTTCAACGCTGTGGGCTAAACCGACATGGTGAAGTTCTGTGTAGGCCTCAATGATTTCTTCAGAGATCCAGGTGCTATCGTCTTCAGAGCGCGGAATCGCGCAATGCCGCATAACCTGCTCAAAGTTTGTATTTATGCGCACATCGAACAGGCGCTTGTTCAGCGTCGGACGAAGCGATTTGGCTGGTTTGTAGGAGTCGAGTGGAATAACGGCACGTGGGTCTGGCGAATACCAATAAAGCGTGCCATCTGCATCCGCCATCGGGAAGATGCCGTTGATATAGCCGTAGATCAGGTCGTCGGCGGTCAACTTGCTCATGGGGGTCCGAAAGGGATGCTGTATATGACAAAGTTATAGAAAACTTTTTGGTAAGTTACAAGAACGGCCATCAATGAATTATGAAGAAACAAGAATAGTTGCGAATAGTTATTGGCGGCACTTTTGCTGTATAAATGGGTGTCTTCACTGGCGCAGAAAGAGTAGCCAAACCATCCCTTTGGAACGACCTAAAAAAAAGCCGAACGAAATCGTTAAAAATCTGTTTATGCATTGCAAGGTCAGAGCAATTTTTCGACTTTTGCCCGCGTTTACGAACAAGCACATGAACCAACTCGGCTACATACAGGCAATCTGCCACACAACGCCCTATCGGTTCAGGTCCGTGAGGACCCTATAACGCTGTCCTGCTTCCGTAGCAGGCCCTCTTCGCCCCATTTTCTTTCTTTCCATCTTTTCTCATCATCCGGATAAAAACGTCTCCGTTTGAGGCCGCCGCCGACTCGTTGTCGGGCGTTCAATAAATGACGATGATCACGCACGAAATAGTTAACGATCAATACATCGTTCAGGTCGCCAACAAAGACCACATTGGGCTGGCAGAAACCATCTGTCAGCAAATGGCCGAAAGCGCTAAAGCCCGGGGAACGGGTATCGCCAAACGCTCGCCCCTGTACCTCATTGAAAAAATGTTGGAAGGCAAGGCGATTATTGCTCAGACGCTAACCGGCGAATGGGTTGGGTTTTGCTACATCGAAACGTGGGACCACGGTAAATTTGTTGCCAATTCAGGGCTGATCGTTCATCCGGATTATCGGAAGAGTGGCATCGCTACGCGGATCAAGGCGAAAGCCTTCGAACTGTCGCGGACCAAATATCCCGAAGCCAAGATCATCGGGCTGACAACCAGCCTCGCTGTGATGAAAATCAATAGTGATCTCGGCTATCAGCCCGTAACGCTGAACGAACTGCCGGGCGATGAAGCCTTCTGGAAAGGGTGCCAAACCTGCGTGAACTACGATATCCTGACGCGAACGAACCGCAAGCACTGCCTGTGTACGGGGATGCTTTACGATCCGGAAGAGCACAAGCAACAGGAGAAGAAAGCCCCCTGGAATTTCCTGAAGGAATCGAAACTGTATGAACGCTGGCAACGTCTGAAAGAGCGGGTGTTGTTGCGATTTAGCGAACGTCCGGCTCCCAAAAAGCGGGATCGCGAGTTAGAAGCAGCCTGAGTGTATCGGCTCCTTATTCCGGGTCAGGGGAACGTACCTGACCCGGAATAAGGAGCCGATTAACAATTTCTTAATATAGTAGGGGGCAGACTACCCAACGGATTAGCGGACCTTTGCAGGCGAACCCACTGCCTGATTAACGGTAATTAACGGCTATCCACTATGTTCGGCTTAGAGACCGGCATTTTCCTCCTCTTGGCTCTTTGCGTCCTGGCCGCACTAGCCTTCGAATTCATCAACGGCTTTCACGATACTGCCAACGCCGTTGCCACCGTCATTTATACCAACTCGCTGCAACCCACACAGGCCGTTGTCTGGTCGGGGATTGTCAACTTCATTGGCGTTGTTACGGGTGGCGTAGGGGTTGGTATGAGTATCGTCAACCTGCTGCCCGTTGAGCTATTGGTCGATCAGAACGTGTACCACAGCATCGCGATGGTGCTGGCGCTGTTACTGTCGGCAATCATCTGGAATTTCGGTACCTGGTATTTCGGTTTGCCAGCCTCTAGCTCGCACACGCTCATCGGTGCCATTTTAGGGGTTGGGCTGGGCTTTGCGCTGCTTCCCGAAAACACGATGGGCGTGGCGGCTGTCAACTGGGATAAGGCGAAAGAGGTTTTCCTGGCGCTGTTTCTGTCTCCGCTGATTGGTTTTAGCCTCGCTGTCATTCTGATGTTTGTGCTTCGGCGGGTCTTAAGTCGGCCTATTCGCAAGCAGATTTTCGACGAGCCACATCCCGGACAGAAGCCCCCCGGCTGGATCCGTATCCTGCTGATCATTACCTGTACGCTCGTCAGCTTCTTTCACGGCCGCAACGACGGGCAGAAAGGCATCGGGCTGCTAATGTTGATTCTGATCGGGATCCTACCCACTTATTTTTCCATTGACACCCGGCTCGATATTAAACAATTGCAACCCGATCTGGCGGTTGTCGAGCAAAAAATTGGTGCCATCGACAAGTCGCAGCTGGCAAAATCGGAGCTGGAGCGCATCCAGAAGATCGATACCAGCCTTGCTAATTTGCGCCCGGTGGTTACCAGCGGTACGTACCCACAGAAAGATGCCATCCTGATTCGGAAGGCGTTGCTGACCATCAGTAGCAATGTGAAAGCGCTGATTGGTAGCGAAAGCGTAAAGCTAAGTGCCGCCGACAAATCAGCCCTATCGAAGGCCGCCACGATTGAAGAAGAGGGACTGCGTAAATACACCGACCACGCCCCATTCTGGGTGATTCTGATGATCTCGCTCTCGCTGGGTTTCGGCACCATGATCGGCTGGAAGCGGATTGTGGTAACGGTAGGGGAGAAGATCGGTAAATCGCACCTGACCTATGCACAGGGCGCTTCGGCCGAACTGGTTGCCGCCACCACTATTGGTCTGGCATCGGGTCTGATCCCCGGTTTCAAAGCGCCCGTTAGTACTACACACGCGCTGTCGTCGGGTATAGCGGGGGCTATGGTCGCCAGCAAAGGAATCAAGAACTTGCAGGCTAAAACCGTGCAGAGTATCGCCTTGGCCTGGGTGCTCACGCTACCGGCTGCCATACTACTCTCCGCTACCCTGTTCTGGATTCTTCGGTGGATACTCGGCTAACTAACTAGAGAGCTACGGGCTGAAAAAGCGAATGGCTGACGCACATATCATCTGCGTCAGCCATTCGCTTTTTCAGCCCGTAGCTCTTTGCTTGTTTAGTGCTTGAACACCTTCACCTGATACACGTAGCTCTGCATCTGACGAATCTGTTGCTTACGCGACAAGCGGGTCATGCGGCTTTTGTGATTCAGCACCAGCGGAGTGCCCTTCAGTGAATCGGGCGAAATTGTGTTGAGCGCATCAAGCAGGATGCCGGTTTTTACGGCGAACGTAGCACCTTCAGAGGTCAGCTGTTTGGCGGTGATGATGCCAATAACGCTGCCTTTCTCATCGAGTAGCGGCCCTCCCGAGTTACCCGGGTTCACGCTGATGGCTACCTGATAAGCGGCTGAGTCACCCCGGAAACCGGTTCCTGAACTCAAATACCCTTCGCCGTAAACGATTTCCTCACGCGGATAACCGAGCGTAAACACGCGCTCACCGAGGTCCGACGGCCGGGCGTTAAACACATACGGAATGGGCGGTAACGCATGGAAGGCGGTATCCTGCCCAATGTCGAGGAAGGCCAGATCGTGTGTGGGGTCGCTGTGAACAAGCCGGGCCTTGTAGACCACGCCCTGCTGACTCTGCACGTACACCGAGTCGGCACCCTGCACAATGTGGTTGTTGGTTACCATCAGACCCGCAGTTGTGAGCAGGAAGCCCGAACCTGCTACCTGACCGGGGTTTTGCTGGAAGACCCGACCCCGACCACTGAGGTTGTTCAATAGTTTGTTCTGAGTCTGCTGCAACACTGCGATGTTTCGCATCATGGTGCTATACTGCTGATCCTGCTTGTGGCCTGTCTGGTACGACCGATATAGACTAATGGTGGCGAACGTAGTAAGGATAGCCACGGCGGCGGCTACAGCCAACGTAGGCCGATGCGCGAGCCACCAGCTACGTACCTGCGTGCCGCGTGTCGGCGGCGCTGTATCGAGTAGTCCCTCGTCCGCCAGTTGCTGATGAACGTGGGCCAACTTCTCTTTGAAGGCCAGCCGCTGACCGTAGTCGCGGAGGGCGCCTTCAATAGGGTCTAAATCGTTGGCTTTCATATCATTCCTCTTTGTAGTGGGTAAAAAATATTCGCCGCAACCGCGTCAGGCATTTATGCTTCTGCGTCTTGGCATTATCCGAATTGGTATAACCGAACTTCTCCGCAATGGCATTCATGGAGAGGTGCCGGATATAAAAATCTTCGAGCAGCGTCCGGCAGGGTTCGCCCAACTGATTCAGCGAGGTCGCCATCTGCTCAAACTGCTGATCGCGCTGCTCGTGGTCGGCCATATCGTTGGCAATTACCTCGATCGGCTCTTCCGTCAGAAAGTCAGCCCTAATCATCGGTGATCGCCCCTGCTTGGCCAGATGCTTCAGCCACAATCGTCGTGCCACGGCATACAGGTACGTCTTCAACTGGCAATGCAACGCAAAATCGCCACTCATTACCTTCTCGTACAAGACAATCAGGGTTTCCTGATAAATGTCCTGCGCGTCGTCGGTTGATCCGCTGTTGGCAATCACCAACTGCGCGATCATCGGGTAATGTTGCCGATAGAGCTGATGCAAAGCCTTATCTGACCCTTCCGCCAACCCAATCAAGAGTGCCTCATCGGTTGCGGCCAACCGCGTTGTTTCGCTCATCAACTGCTCAATCGTTAATACACATTTGGGTAAAAGGGTAACCCAAAAAAAAAGATAAAAATTTTTGAAAAAAGGTGGGTTACCTTCTCGACACCCCGGTATTAATGGATGGAAAGTTAACTAATCACCGCTAAACAAATTACGACCATGAAAGGCTTCGCAAAATCAGCAATCTTCGCTCTCTCAGTTATCGCTCTGGCTACTTCTTGTGAATCAAAGAAAGCTGAGTCGACTACGACTACGACCGACACTACGTCAATGATGTCAACTGACACCGCTGCTAGCAGCATGTCAACTGACACGACGATGATGGCTCCTGAGTCAACATCAATGGCGTCAGACTCAGCGAAGTAATCACTTCGCCACTGCTTACAGAAAGCCCCTCGCAACCGAGGGGCTTTTTGCGTTATAGCCAGGGCATAAAAAAACCTATAAGGTTTTGAAAACCTTATAGGTTTGGTAAAAACTGGTTATACTACTGGCCGCCGGTCTTGGTCAGGCTCGGTTTGTTACCTTGAAAGGCAATCATATCGGCCAGAATCCGACCCGCTTCGGTCAGGAAGGCATCCTTTTTCTTCGTAGGTTTAGCTACCTCGGGAGCTTCGGCACCGGGCGTTGAAGCAGGCTTGTTAGTACCAGCGACCTTCTTCTCCGCTTCTTCCTTCTCTTTTTTGCGCTTGCTTTCCAGCAGCGACACGGTCGTATTTTCTTTCGCTTTCTTAAACTCAAGCACAGCCTGAGCCTCACGCTTCAGGTCCGAGTCGGTTTTCAGACGCTGCTCGAACTTGTCACGCAGGCGAGTCGTCAGCCGATCGTTGATGAAGTTAGTCGCATCAAAGCGCGTCGGGTTGATCTGATCCCACGGCAGGGCGCTAGGCTGTGAGCTTTCGCCGTAGTCCTCCGCTGAGAACCGCGATGGGAACTCGATGTCGGGCGTAACGCCTTTGTGCTGCGTGCTGCTACCGTTGATGCGGTAAAACTTCTGTACGGTCATTTTCACCTGACCCACTTTGTCCTGTTCCTTCGGCAGCATGTTGTCGAGATCGATTAACGTTTGTACCGTGCCTTTACCAAAAGTTTGGCCACCAACGATAATGCCCCGTTTGTAGTCCTGAATGGCAGCGGCGAAAATCTCCGAAGCCGATGCGCTGAACCGGTCGACCAGAATAGCCAACGGGCCATCATACGTCACGCCGGGGTCAGAGTCGGCCATCACTTCGGTGTCACCACCTGAATCACGTACCTGAACAACCGGTCCTTTCGGGATAAATAAGCCCGTCAGGTTAATCGCTTCATAGAGTGAACCACCGCCGTTGCCCCGCAGGTCAATCACGATACCGTCTACCTTCGCCAGTTTGAGCGAGTCGATAATCCGTTTTACGTCAGTCGTCGTGCTGGCTACATCGGCTTCGCGGCGCCGGGCACCTTCAAAGTCGCGGTAGAACAGCGGAATATTCACCACACCCAGTTTATACGGATGACCGTCTTCCGTGATGTCGAGGATTTCCTTGTGGGCACGCTGCTCTTCCAGTTTCACTTTCTCCCGCACAATCCGGATCTCTTTGGGACCGTCGGTAGCCAGTGCCGTGGCACTTTTCACCTGAAGCCGCACAACTGTGCCTTTGGGGCCTTTAATCAGCTTAACGGCTTCGTCGACGGGAACGCCAATGACGCTGACCATCGTGCCACTTTCACCCTGTGCTACGCCCGTGATTTTGTCGCCTGCCGTAAACTGCTTGCTACGGAAAGCCGGGCCACCCGGTACCAGATCCGTGATTTTGATGTACTCACCATCTTCCTGCAACCGGGCACCAATGCCTTCCAGCGACTGACTCATCTCTTCATTGAAGAGCGAGGCCGCACGGGGGGCCAGGTAATTGGTGTGCGGGTCGAGCGCTTCGCCAAAGGCATTCATGTACATCTGGAACACGTCTTCGCTTTTGATGCGACCCATGTTCTTGGTGATGTTTTTGTAGCGGCTCGTCATCAGCGTTGTGATAGCTGTGTCGGCCTTGCCGGCCAGTTTCAGCTCCAGCGCCTGGTTCTTGAGCATCTTCCGCCAGATCTCGTTCACCTCGGCCGCATCTTTCGGCCAGGGTGCTTTCTCACGATCAACGTTGTAGCTTTCGTCTTCGGTAAACGTGAACGGCTTGGTCAGCAATTGCTTCACATAATCGTTCCGCTCGCCCACCCGCCGACGATACACGTTGAACATATCGAACGCGGCTGTCAAGTCACCGTTGACCAGTGCATCGTCGATCTGATTTTTGTACTTCTCGAACGAGGCGATGTCCGACGCCAGCAGGTATACCCGGCTAGGGTCCATGTTCTTCAGGTAGTTGTCCCAAACTACTGCCGAGAGAGAGTCGCTTAGGCGAACTTTTCGGTAGTGGTGGCGAGTCAGCAACTGCGTCACTACCTGTTCAACGCGCTCCTGCGTCACAGTAGGTTTAAGATCATCGGGCGCGGGTGCGTAACCCGTTTGCGACGTAACCGGCGCGGAGGCCGTTCGCGAATCCGGCTGAAAGCTCAGCATCAGCACGGGAATCAGAGTGATCAGGTATTTACGCATGGAGAACAGGCAGGGGGCGCGGGGCTTGGGGCAATGGGTTAGGATCTACCAGTAAGGGTAAAAAGAACCCCCTGTCCTAAGCCCCGTGCTCCCTGCTTAATTTGTTTTTACAATGTCCAACAATTCAATGTCAAAAACGAGCGTCGAGCCCGGGCCGATATCGCTACCTGCCCCCCGATCGCCGTAGGCAATGTCAGATGGGATAAACACTTTCCACTTTGAGCCAACGGGCATCAGTTGCAGCACTTCCGTCCAGCCCTTGATGACTTCCGTTACGCCAAACTCAGCGGGCTCCCCGCGCTGTACTGAACTATCAAACACTTTGCCATCGAGCAACGTACCTGTATAATGTACTTTAACCCGATCGCTGGCAGTGGGTTTTGCCCCTGTACCTTCTTTCTCAATTTTATACTGCAAACCGCTGGCTGTGGTTTGCACACCCGGCTTCGATTTATTTTCAGCTAAGAACGCCGCCCCAACCTTTTTGTTTCCTTCGGCGGCTTTCGACTGCTCGGCCATGCGGCTCATCTGCTGTTTCTGCATATAGCCCATCATGATCTGTTGCATCTGTCCTTCGTCGATGGCAAGCTTCTGCCCTTTAAGCGCGTCGTTGATCGCCTGCGAAAGAATAGAGGTATTAACGTCGTTCAGGCGTTGTTGCTTCAGGCTTTGGGCAATACTGTAACCAATGCTGTAGCTCAAAGAGTCGTTACTATTGCTCAACGTTGCTTTGGTGCCGGCCGAGGTGGCGGTGCGAGTAGCGGCTGAACGTGCCGGGGCCGACGGCCGGGCGGGTACTGCTTTCCGGGTTTGTGAAAAGGCGTGGTTGGTAATGAAAAAAGTAGACATCAGGCCGACGGCGGCCACTCGGAAAAACGTCATGAGAACGGAATAAAAGGTTGTTTTTAACAACGGTTGGCTAATTGGAAAACGTGTAGCAGCCCATAAATAGTTTGGTTTTTGCGGCTGCCGAACACATAAATTAACAACAGATCAGCAAATTGTCCAAACAGCATCTGGCTGATTTGGTGAGGGTTAGCCAAAACAAAAGCCCGTGCGGGCAGCACGGGCTTCGTTAAAATGTGTTAAAGTCGGTTGGGCGATCTATTTCACCTCTTCATAATCAACGTATTCCCCCCCTTTCATCGACGAGCCATCCCGCCGGTTGGGCTTGGGCGTGACCCGCGTCTCGCCTTCCCGGATGGGGGCGTTACGCTCATACTGCCGGCGCTGCTCTTTCACTAATTGCCTACCTACCAGCAGATAGAATAAGAACCGACGTACTGGTGGTACAAAAACGATGAGCAGGGTAAGAATAAAAAGGGCCTTTAGCAGCATGGGAAAAAGGTGTTTAGAGTCATAACGTAGGGATACCGATTTTGGTTTATCCTGCCATGACGCAACCGACTGAGTTTCTATTTGTATAACGCTTTACCGGCGGCTTCATACTTATCACCCGCTACCCAAAACGGCCGCGTAGTCCGATCAGCAATAAGGCGGGCGGCGCGGGCATAGGCCTGGCAGAAGCGTAGCAGGTAATCGTAATCAATGGTGTCCGGGTTGTCGGATACCTGGTGGTAATTTTTCATCAGCTCTTCGTCAAACGCCTTGAAGCCTTCAGACAGCGTAGGGGCAGGAATACCCTTGGCCGCAAAACTAACGTTGTCTGAGCGGTCGAACAGGCCTTGTTCGGGCGCGGGGTCGCCAAAAACCGACAAGCCAAACGTACCTGCGGCCTGCTCAATTTCGGCACGCGCACCGGTGCGATCGAGGCCAATGACCGAGATCAATTTGGTGTCGTTGTAGCCTGCGCCGTCAATGTTAAAATTGAAGATGGTTTGCTTCAATGGAATCAACGGATGCTCGGCGTAATAGCGGCTACCCAGCAGGCCAACTTCTTCGCCCGTCAGGGCAACGATGATCACTGAGCGTTTGGGCTTTTGCAGCATCAGCGTCTTAGCGGCGGCCAACAGCCCCACCGTGCCCATGCCGTTGTCGCGGGCACCGTTGAAGATCGTATCGGTGGGCGTAGTCGGGCTACCACCTTGCTTGCCAACACCAATGTGATCGAAGTGCGCCGTGAGCAATACATATTCGTCTTTCAGAGCCGGGTCGGAGCCTTCGATAATGCCCGCCACGTTGACGGCCTGCACTGGTTTGGCTATTCGACCCGACGATTGCACCGTCACGGCCGCATTGTCTTTCAAAGCACTCAACTGCCCCTTGCCGTTATCGGCCCAGATATGCAGCAGCTGCGGCTGATCGGCCGACTCACCGGCGGTTGCCAGCGCCAACTGCTCGCTGTTAAAATAACGATTGACGAACGCCCAGGGGGCCGTTGGTGAAGCAAACAGCTCGATTACGCCCAGCGCGCCTCGCTCAGTAGCCAGTTTACGCTTGGTGGTCATGGCACCAATCAGTTCGCGGGGCGTCTTGGCTTCTGCCGAGCCTACCTGCGTGATTACATACTTGCCCTTTACGTCCTTATTAGCATAATCGTCGGCGGTCAGGCCGTAACCGACGTAAACGCTGGGGGCCGTCTGGTTGATGGCGCCACCGCTCATGACCACAAACTGGTTGCCCAGTTGAAGCGAATCGGCACCAAAGCGAATCCGCCCCGATGCTGTTGGCTGGGTACGTTGCAACGCCACCGGCTGGAAAAAGCTGTTGTTGTCGGCGGCTGGCTTAAGACCCAGCAGGCGAAATTGCTCGGCGATGTAGCGGGCGGCGGCCATGTTTCCCGGCGAGCCCGTTCGGCGTCCCTGCAATTCGTCTGACGCGATGAAACGCAGATGCGCTTCCAACTCGGCCTTGGTCAGCTGTTGTTCAGGCAGGGCGGGCGCCGTGGCCGTGACCGTTGCGGTGGCGCGTTTGCCGGGTCTGGGCTGGGCGAGTAATGGGGTAGACGGACAGACGAACGCAAAAGCGCCGAGTAGGGCGCAGGCTCGAAGACTGGCTTGACGAGAAAGTTGATGCATGGAGATAGGAAACAGATAGCAACTTACAAAAATTGCTGACGCGTGACCGGTGAGCATCCAGCCAGACGTCAGCAATTTTTGATGATCGCTGCAAAACAAAAAGCCCAGTTACGCAACGCCGGTCGGGTTTCGCAACTGGGATAAAGGATGGTTGGTAGAGTAAGAAAGGATCGTCTCGACGGTCGAGGGGCGGGGTGCCCGGCTGATCTTGTCCATGAGCGAACGTAGCTCAAGGGCGTCCATGAAGAATCCCATCAGGGCGGGTTCGGCCATCAGGGCTTCTTCGATCAGTACATTTTCCTCTTCGGAAGTCTCTTCGTAGACATACCGGATTACATCATCTTGGGTAAACGTTTTTGTCATAGCTTGTAGGACGTTTGCTTAATTGCTTACGCAGGTTAATTAAGGCATAACGCATACGTCCCAAAGCGGTGTTGATGCTGACTCCGGTTGCATCGGCAATCTCCTGGAAACTCATTTCCTCGTAGTGCCGCATAATAAGCACCTGCCGTTGCTGCTCGGGCAATCGCTGAATCAGCTCGCGCAGATGCTCGTGCGTCTCGCGCCGAATCTGCACCGCCTCTACTGAGTCTTCGGCAAATTCGAGCGTGTTAAACACGTTGCTTCCGTCTTCAAACACTACGTTGGGGTAGCGTTTATCTCGCCGGAAATAGTCGATCGCCAGATTGTGAGCAATACGGATAATCCAGGGCAGAAACTTGCCTTCTTCGTTATAACGACCCGATTTGATGGTATCGACGGCCTTGATAAAGGCGTCTTGCATCAGGTCTTCGGCTATATATTGGTCTTTTACAATCAGGTAGATGGTTGTATAGACCTTATTCTTATGCCGATGAACGAGTTTTTCAAAGGCTTTCTCACTACCACGGATGTACGACGAAATCAGCTCACTGTCGTTAACCTGGGCTTTTTCCATTTCAGAAAGACAATTAGGTAACGTAGAGGATTTTGTCGATAGTGTGTCCCGGGTTAAGTTTTAATGTGATCGGCCTGACTTCTTATCAAAGTAACAAAACCTATCCAAATTTTACAAGAGTCGCTGACGGTATTTTTGCGGATTGGCGAACCTAACGGCAATTCTAAAGCGAATAACGTACCAATATACGAGAAATCCGATTCTGCGGTTGCGTGGTGCCAACTAATAATTGGATAAATATTGCCCTTTAGGGTTTAATCGACCCCTGTGGGCTACCTTCGCCACAGAAAATATTGACATGCTGCCAAACGTATGAAATTTCAGAAGCACGTTTTCATTTGTACCAATCAGAAAGAAGCGCCTAAAAAATGCTGTGGCGCCGAGCATGGGGCTGCTTTAGTGGCGGCTTTCCGGCAGGAATTGACGCAGCGCGGCTTGCAAAAAAGCATCCGTGCACAGCCGTCAGGGTGCCTGGACGCCTGCGCCTTTGGGCCTGCGGTAGTTGTGTATCCGGAAGGCACTTACTACGGAAATGTCCAACTTGCCGACGTACCCGAACTGGTCGAAAAGCACTTGGTCGGCAACGAGGTGGTTGAGCGGCTGGCTCTCGATGTTTAAGTAAGTAATTGGTCATTGGTCACCGGGTAGTGACGGGCCGCTTAGCGAGCCCGCTCTGCGCAAACTGGTGATTAATGACCAATGCTTGTTTTTATATGTATACACATCTCTTCTTCGACCTCGATCATACGCTCTGGGATTTCGATCGGAATTCGGCGGAATCCATCGCTGAACTGTACGAAACGCATCGCCTGCACGAACGGGGCATCTCGTCGGCCGACCAGTTTGCCGAGCAGTTCATTGTTATCAATAAAAAACTCTGGTACGACTACGACCGCGACCTGATTACGCACGACTACATCCGGCAGAATCGGTTTCCGTTGGTGCTTCAGTCGTTGGGCGTCGATGACGTAAGCGGTTGTGCCGAACTGAATACGGATTACCTGCGTCTGCTGCCCCAGAAGGCGCACCTGACCGACGCCGCCCGCGAACTGCTGGAGCACCTGCATGGACGCTACCGGATGCACATCATCACCAACGGATTTGCTGAGATTCAGGCTGTAAAGATGGCCTCGGCCGACATCGCCCATTTTTTTGAACACGTGGTCACCACGGCCGAGGCCAATGCCAAAAAGCCCAACCCGCTCATCTTTGATTATGCCCTGAACGTAAGCGGTGCCAGCGTTGCCGAGAGCCTGATGCTGGGCGATAATTACGAGGCCGATATACTTGGAGCAAAAGCCGTTGGCCTGGACACCGTATTTTATAATCCGAAGGGTGAGGTCGTCGATGAGCCTGCCACGTACACCATCCGCCACTGGAACGAACTGATGGCCATTTTGTAGTCCGCCCGACCCATCGTTCGTTAACGATTAGCTGGCAGGTGTAGGTTAGTGCGCAGTCGATCGTCACTGATGCTCCATGGGCTTGATCGATTAGGTGTATCTGAACATGCTCAAGCAGTACGACGTACCTGATGGCATTGTTTCGCTCCGTATTATTCGTCTGTTTCTGGTTAATGAGAACTACGCATAGGCATGGATAGTGCACGACGTATAAGGGTAGAAATGGCTATTCTAAATACCCCTGCATGGGATATGATTGCCACTAAAAGAGCATTTACAAAGTATATTTGTATTAGTAGAGTGCTAAAAAAAGAGGTAATTATTCTGAATTATCTGCGCTTGGCTCTTTATTAATTGGTTCTTCAGCGAAAAAACAGCGATACGATCAATAGAATAACCCCTAAATCATCATCGTTCGGCTCGGAATTAGCGGTTGATTTTCTATTCAGGTACGTTGCCAGGCATCAGGCTGGCGGTAATCCACCGCCGTACTATTTTTGCTCAGAAACAACTAGCTGTAATAGTCTGAAGACCGGCCCTGCTCGCGTTGACCAACGGTCGACAGTTAGTTAAAGCACTTCTTCATGAACTTACAACAAGCTACCGCCCTCGTATCGGGGGGCGCTTCGGGACTGGGTGAAGCTACCGTGCGGGCGTTTCATGCCGCTGGTGCCAACGTGATCATCGCCGACCTGAATCAGGACCGGGGCAACGCCTTAGTGACCGAACTGGGCGATCGGGTTCGGTTTGCCCTCACCAACGTCGTGAACGAGGCCGATGTGCAGCAGGCGGTCGATCTGGCCGTTGAGACGTTCGGGACGTTGCACATTGCGGTCAGTTGCGCGGGGATTGCCGAGGCCCGAAAAACCCTGGGTAAAGTGGGCGGCGAGTATGGCCCGCACGCGCTCGACGCGTTTCGCCGGACCATCGAAATCAACCTCATCGGTACGTTCAACGTGATTCGGCTGGCGGCGTTTGCGATGGAAAAGAACGTACCCAACGGCGAAGGCGAGCGTGGTGTACTGATCAACACGGCCTCCGTGGCGGCCTACGACGGGCAGATTGGTCAGGCGGCTTATTCGGCCTCGAAAGGCGGTATTGTGGGCATGACGCTGCCTATCGCCCGTGACCTGGCCAAGTCGGGTATTCGGGTGATGACGATCGCACCGGGGTTGTTTGAAACACCACTGCTGGCGGGCCTGCCCGAAGAAGCGCGGCTGTCGCTGGGGCAGCAGGTGCCGTTTCCCTCGCGGCTGGGTCGCCCCGCCGAATACGGGTTGCTGGCCAAAAGTATCGTAGAAAACCCCATGCTCAACGGCGAGGTGATCCGGCTGGACGGCGCCATCCGGATGGCGCCGAAATAAGTAGTCAGGGGCACCCCGTTTGTGGCGAGATCCGTACAAGTTTGTTGCCCTTCAAGGTGCCTGCGAGGCGTACACGGGGACTGGCAATCGTGAGTGGCTCATCGAGTAAATAAGTAGCGTTGGTAAACTCAACGCGCTGTCTGGCAACGAATTTTCCGCTCAGCAGGTGGAGACTGGTCACGGTCAGGGTTTCGGGGCAGGCACCATCCTGTCGTTCGTAGGCACCCATGTCCAGTGTGCCATTGACAACCCTGAACTGACCAGACAGATCGGTAGTCGACGGAGTACCGTATTGATTCGTGCCGCTGTTGACCGCGGGCGACGAAATCTGCAACGTCAGGTTCAGGTTGGTCAGGTTGGGGTTGACAAACGCAGGATTGACCGTCAGTGTATTTTGCGGATTGAACTGCGCGGGTGAGCCCGGTACGTACAAATCGGCGCTATTGCCCGTGTATCGGTAGAGCAGGTTGTTGGTGACGGTTAGGTTCGATGCCGTGTAGCCGAATATGCCGATGCCGTAGTGCGAGTCGGTGCGGGGAATGGCAATGTTGTTGGCAATCTGGCAACTGTCGCTTCGTTGCAGAAATACTTCCAGCCTGTAAATAGCAAACGAGCCGTTTTGAAACAGAGTGTTGTTGATGACAGTCGATCGTTTCACGTGCGAAGTGCTGGTTGCGCTGCCGAAAACAAGGCCGTGATTGTCGTTGTCGTAGACCAGGTTGTTGGCGACCAGAATCTCGCGCGCTGCGTTGTTTGCGTTTTCGCAGCCAACCGATAAGCCGTTGCCATTGTGATGGCTGATATTGCCGATCACCTGAATGCGTCGACCGCCATCCACGTAGATTCCGGCCGGAGCGGCATCGTTGTTGATTCGGCGGTTGTTCGCCACCACATTGGCCTCGATGAGTCCATTTCGGGCATGATTTAGGGTGGCCGGTACGCCCGCATCGACGGCCCAGCCGTAGTGCCCCGCTGCCACAATGCCAATGTTGCGGGTGTCGGTTACCTGGTTATTGGTAATGGAAAAGCTATCGACATTACCCACGATGGTAACGGCTTCGCTATTGCCCGTGACGATGCTGTATACCTGACAACCGGTAATCCGGACGTCGGTGAATCCTGCCGTGGTACGTCCATTAACCAGAATACCATGCGCCTGCCCGGTGCCGCCAGATCGCGTTTCTGGGTTGGCGTTGGGGTCGTTAATCCACCCCACATTTCGGACGATGCAGTTTGTAATATACAGGCGACTGCCACCGCCCACTACATAGATACCCTTGGCGTCTTGCTGATAGTTGGTCTGAAACGTGAGACCCATCACCCTTAGAAAACTGTACGAGCTGATTGTCAGTAAGGCATCGCCAGCCACGCCTGTGCCGTCGACGGTTACCGACTCATTGCGGTAATTTCTAAGCGTGATCGTAGCGTTGCTGGTACCCGATCGTTTCCAGATCAGTTTTTCGTGGTAAACACCCGCCCGAATCAACAGGCTATCGCCCGGCTGACCAACGTCGAGCGCGCGTTGAATGGTCGCAAACGGACTGGCCAACGTACCTGGATTGTTATTAGCGCCCGAAGGGCTTACGTAATAATTGGTTGCCCAAAGCGAACATGGGGTTACCAGCCACGCAAGCAGTAGCAGCGTAACTCGTTGTGAGAAAATCATGGTGTGGAACACCGATTGCTATATGGTCAAATCGGCAACCTAAGTTACATCGCTCTGCATAACTGTAAAGAGGGAACTACCAAAAGGGATCTTTTTTAATAACGCGCTTTCGGCTTTTACGAGGCTGTACAAGAGCCGGTTGATCGGTGGGCTGGGTACGTCTACGTCGGAGGTTGCCTGGCTGAGGTCGACCCAGCCGCGCCGGATCTGAAAGCGCTGCCAACTCCGAACGGCCAAAATCAGCGGGGAGAGCAACAAACTCCAGTATGTTGCATAGCGGATATGCAGGCCCGCAGCGGCCGCAAACCGTTGTATGTCGCTCAGTATAAATCGTTTGGGGCCACCCACCGTGTAATCGTGAATGCCGATGAAGGCGTCGAAGGCGTTGTTGTTGCTGATGAACAGTCCGTTGGGCTTGAGTCGCTGCCGAACGGTTTGTAGCACCGAAACGGCGGCTTCGTCGGAAATGTACATTAGCACGTCGTTGCAGATAATGGCGTCGAAGCGTTTGCCAGGTACGTAGTCGGCCAGGTGCCGAATGTCGTGGTAACTGATGCGCAGCCCTCTCGACTGTGAAAACGCTACGCCATCAGCCGAGAAATCGAACCCTTCCAGCGCCGTGTAGCCCTGCTGTTGCAGATGAAGCAACAGCCCGCCCGTGCCACAACCCGCGTCGAGAATGGCAATGTCGGTTTGGTCCGGAAACTGACGCTGAAGCTGCTCGCTCACCTTTTCGTGGAGAATTCGGTACCACCAGAGCGTTTGCTCGGCCCGAAACATGCGTTCGTACTCAGCGCGTTTATCAATCATAGGAGAAAGCGGGGGCAAGGGGCTGGGGGCTTTGGGCCAGGGGTAAAATCAATCCTAACCCCCAGCCCCTCGCCCCATGCTCACTTACCCGTTAATTCCAGCAGCAGGCGGTCGGCTTTGTAGATGTAGCGAAGGGCGGCTACAATGCCCCCGGCGTGCACAGAAATAGCCCGGTTGAGGTCAGGCACGAAGATAAACGAGCCGGGCAGGCTTTCCATGTTACCGTCGAAGACCAGGCCCACCGCTTCCCGGTTTTTGTTGATCATCGGGCTACCCGAATTACCGCCAATGATGTCGTTGGTCGAAATAAAGCACATCGGCTGCTTGAGGAGCTCGGCGGGTGGGTTCATCCAGCGGGCAGGCAGGTTCCAGGGGGCTTTATTGCGGAACGAATAATTGCGGTCATAGAGTCCGGCAAAGGTGGTGATGATGGGGGCCTGCGTGCCATTATAAGGATAGCCTTTTACCACGCCATCGTTGATCCGCAGCGAGAAGGTCGCGTCGGGCGGGATGTTGGTGCCGTAGGTGTCGAACAGCGTGCGGCCCAGTTGGCTCCGCAGCACCTGATCGCGGGTGTTCAGGTCACGCACTACGCTGTTGGCGACCAGAAACCGCTGTCCACCAAGGCGACCCAGCACCAGCAGTGGGTCGGTCGATTGGGTGATGGCTTTGGCATCGCCGCCCAGTAACTTTTCCACCACGTCGCGTTTGGTCAGATGCGTGTTGGCCAGCAGGTATGTTGCCGCTTCGGCCGGGGTACGTGTCTTGCCATCCGGTCCGGTGAGGGCGGCTTTCACATATGGGTCGTCATTGCCGAGGGCAGTCTGAGCCTCGGTCAGGTGGGCGGCCAGATAAGCCGTTTCGAGCGAGCGACTCTTGGGGCGGGGCAGTTCATCGATCAACCCACGTGCCTGTTCCATCACCTGCGGGTTAAACGACGCTGCTTCGGCAATCAGCCCTAGTGTGATGGCAAAAGTGGCCGTTTCGCCCAGCGACAGCGGGTTAGGAGCCAGGTAAGCGTAGTCATTGAAACTCTGACGCAGTTTGGCTACGTCGGCCGCGATAGCATCCCAGGTATCGGTCGGTAGCTTTTTCTGGCCCGCGTCGGCTTTGAACTGTTTTTCAAAGGCAGCCTTACGGGCCATCAGGTACGGGTCGTGCAGGCCGTCGAGCTGCCCCTTGCTGGCTTTATAACTGTTCTCCAGGTTGAAAATCTCGTTTAGGATGCTGTCACTCTTGACCGTCGCGTTGTAGGTCTGGAGGGCGTTGGAGCGATTGCGCAGGAGTGTCAGCATCTGGGGCAGGCGCAGGTCGCGGTCCAGTTCGAGTTCAGCCACGGTTTTGAGCCGTTCGGTGCTGCCGGGGTTACCCGTAACAAACGTAGGCTCACCCTCGCGGATGCCGTTGGGGTTGAACTTGAAAAAGTGGGTTGTCTTCAGTGGCTTTCCGTTGTCATAGACCCGGAAAAACGAGCAGTCGAGGGCGTAACGTGGGTACGTGAAGTTGTCGGGGTCACCGCCGAAAAAGCCCAGTTGTAGTTCGGGCATAAACACTAGCCGCACATCGGTGTAGCGTTTAAAACCGTAAAGCGAGTAACGGCCGCCGTCGTAGAACGTAATCGTTTGGAGTTCGAGCCCTTTCCAGCCTGCTTTCTGCACATATTCGGCTTTTAGGTCGTCGAGGGCTTTTTCGCGGGCCTGCAACTGCGCCTGATTGTCGGTACCCGCCGCCGAAATGGCATCCTGCACCCGTTTGGTAACGTCTTCCAGCTTCACCAGCTGATCGACGAACAACCCCTCGACGCGGCGCTCTTCGGCGGGCGTTTTGGCAAAAAAGCCAGTGGCGTTCAGGTCTTCGCCTTTCCGGGCTACTCCCGTTCCCGATTCGCGGGCGCAGTGGTGGTTGGTCATCACCAGCCCGTTGGCCGACACGAACGACGCCGAGCAGTAATCGGCGAAGCGCAACGACGCCAGCCGAACCTCCTCGAACCACTTCTCATCGGGGGTGAAGCCATACGTTTTCTTGAAATAATCGGCGGGCGGGGTGTCGAAAGTCCACATCTTCCCCATATCGTACCGGCCGGCTTTTACGGTATCAGCGTTGATGGGCGCGGGTTGCGCCGAGGCCGCAAAGGCCGTAAAAAGGCAGAAAAAGGCCGTCGCAGCGATACCATTCTGGAGGCAATACTGATTACGCATGGCTAATTGGTGATTGGCGGGATAAACCTACCACTTTTAGGCACAAAAATTGCCCGATGGCTGGCTTACACCATTACGTACATTTGTGTGTGAAGAACCAACAAATCACGTAGCTTCGCTATGGAATTTGTACGTTTCGGCATCTACCTTACCTACCAGAGCACCTCAACCCTGGACCGATGAAAAGCCTGACATCTCCCCAACTTGCTCAACTCAGGACGCACCTGCAACGGTCAGGGGCTACACCGAGGCAAACCAGCGTTTTATTGCCGTTGCTCGCTCAGGAGGTCGAGCACTACATGTGGATCGGGTTGCCGTTTGAATCGGCACTGCACAAGGTGCAACTCGAAGCGGATTACAATCCTGTAACGTACCTGCGCCATAAGCATCAGGACGCGCTGGTCATGACCGACGAAGAACTCGATCAGATGAGCCTGGACGACATTGTTTTTGCCGACCGCAACCAGGCCTATGGGGCCTACGACCTCCGCCGGGCCTATAATCGGGCGCTGATCAACGCGTTCGTCATGTCGATTGGCATTGTGTTACTTGTGTTGTCGGCCATGAATGCTTGGCAACGGGGCGAGTGGGTATACGTCAGCTGGGGCGGGCTGGCCTGGATCGCTGGTATTTTGCTGGTCGCGTTTGCGGGTTTTCGCTTCTATGTCGAAAACCTTAGCCAGCGGGAGGACTAGCCAGATTTGTTTTGGTTATAGTAGAGAGGTACCTGTGGGTACCCTACTGAACCATGCAAACACACTACGACATTCTGATTATCGGGGCCGGTTCGGCCGGGTTGGGCGTTAGCATCGCCATGCGCCGGCTGGGCTTTTCGGTGCTGCTCATCGAGCGCGACGAACACCGGGTCGGTGGCGACTGCCTCAACGACGGTTGCGTTCCCAGCAAGGCGCTCATTCACGCTAGCCGACAAGTACACCAGGCTAGGCGGGCTACTGCGTTCGGGGTCACTACGGGCGGCACCGTAGATCTGGCAAAAGTAATGGCCTACGTGCGGGAGAAACAGGATGTGATCCGGGCCCACGAAAACGCGGCCTACCTGCGCGCAACCGAACACCTCGACGTAGAAATCGGTACGGCGCGGTTTCTGGACAAACAGACCATCGAGATCAACGGGCAATCGGTTACGGCCAAAAACATTGTTCTCTGCACGGGATCCAAACCGCAGCCACTCAAGGCCGACGGCGTGGAGCAAGTCGATGTACAAACACACCAGACCATTTTCGGCTTGAATACGCTACCCAACCGGCTCTTGGTGGTAGGCGCAGGACCGAATGGCATCGAGATGGCGCAGGCGTTTGCCCGGTTGGGCAGCGAGGTAACCGTGGTCGGGCGCGAAGAACGGATTCTGAGCAAAGAACCCCCGACCGCTTCGGCGCTGCTGCAACAGCGTCTTGAGCAGGAAGGCATCCGATTTCACCTCAACAGCCGCATTGCGGCCTTTACCGACGCCCACACGGCTCAGATCGAAGGGGTTGACAAACAACGCATAGACCAGTCGTTCGACGTGGTGCTGGCCACCATCGGGCGCACGTTCGATCATTCGTCGCTTAACCTGCCAGCGGCGGGTATCGAGGTAGATGAGAAGGGGCGAATCGTGATCAATGATCTGCTACAAACGGCCAACCCGCACGTATTTGTGGCGGGCGATGCGGCGGCCGGTGCGCCAGCGGGCGAACGCTATTTTTCGCACGGGGCCGAAGTGCACGCGTCGTTGCTGGTGAGCAACTTCATCACGCCGGTGTTCGACAAAAAGCTCAGCTACGACCATTTTTCGTGGGTCACCTTCACCGACCCCGAAGTCGCTACGTTTGGTCTGTTGGCCGATCAGCTCACCCAGCGTGGCATCGAATTCGACACCATCGAGTATGATTTCGGGAAAGATGACCGCGCCGTGGTAGAAGACTACGAATATGCCCGCATGTGGCTGCTGGTCGAACCGGCTGGCCTGAACCCCTTCAGCCGGAAAGTGCTAGGCGGCACGGTGGTCGCGCCCAACGCGGGCGAGCTGATTCAGGAACTGATTCTGGCCAACCAGCAGGGCTTACCCATCAGTGCCTTTTTCAACAAGACGTACCCGTACCCCACGGCCAGCCGGGTCAACAAATCGGTTTGGGTAGATACCATCTCCGACAACCTGCCCAACGCCCTGAAGAAAGCCCTGAAGTGGGTTTATTGACCAAGGGCGGGTAAGTAACGTTCGCGGAAAACGACAATGTGGTTGGCTTCGTGGCCCGGCATGATGTAGGCCAGCGCCCGCAGGCTCATCGGGCCGTTGCTGGCCGTGCCAATGCGCCCGAAGGCGTCATCGGGAAAGCTGGTGAGCAGGGCGATCGTGGCGGCCCGAACGGCGTCGTACTCGGCCCAGATGTCGGCCAGCGACCGGGCATCGGCACCCGACGCCGGTACGTAGTCGTTTTGCTCGAAGCCGGGCAGGGGCGTCTGATCGCCGCGCCCGATACGTAGCGCCCGGTAAGCAAAAATCCGCTCCGTGTCGATGATGTGCACCAACGCTTCTTTGATGCTCCATTTGCCCGGCGCGTACCGGAATAGCGCCTGCTCGTCGGAGAGCGGGGCCAACAGGGCTTTCAGCGTGGAAGGTTGCTCGCTAAGCAACGCAATGGGGTCGGCGCCTTCGGGAATGAAGTTGATGTAGGTGCCGTAATACGGGCTGTGTTCGGCGGCTGTCGGGCGTGAGAGTGGCATGAGTTAAATAAGAATAGGGTCGTAAGTGTGTAAACCCGTTAGGTACGTTACCGCGTAAACGAATAGGCGTCGTACTCGACAAAATCACTGGCTTTGAGGTCGAAACCAGTGGCTTTGCCATTGGCCACGGCGAAGGTCAGGGGAAAGATGCCAAACGCCTGATTGCTGTACCGGAGCCGAAAGGTCTGCCCATCCATGTAATCGAGTTGGGCTGTCAGGCTGGGGTGGTGCTCGAACGACATGCGCAGGCCAGTCTCGACGGCTTTGATCGTGACGGTGCCATAAAGCTCGTTGGAGAACGTACCTGTGTAAGCCGCCATTGGGAGTGGCAACGGATTCCGTTTCGACACGCGGGCCTGCATATCGGCCAGTTCTTGTTGCTGCTGAGCCTGTTCGGCGCGGGCTCCTTTCAGGAAGTAAGCACTTCGATTGTTATACGGTACACCCAGGTAGGCGTCGAGCAACTGATAGCGTAGCGCCTCGAAAAAGCTCTGGTTGTCGTTGTTGGTCAGGATGGTGATAGCCAGTTTTTCCTCGGGCACAAAACAGGTGTTGGTGACAAAACCAAAGGCGCCGCCCGTGTGCCAGTAGATCTGCCGCCCGGCGTAATCGGCCTGAAAAACCCCCAGGCCATACGCCTGAAAGTGCATCGGCAGCAAACTCGACTTGCGGGTGCTGACCAGCGTGGTACCTGCCCGGGTACGTTGCACCACTGCCCACGGCACAATCTGTTTACCCTCGAAACGACCACTGTCGAGCTGCATCTTAAGCCAGCGGCTCAGGTCGTTTACGCACGAGACCATACTGCCCGCCGGACCAAGGTTATCGACTTGATCGTAGGGCAGGCGTTGCAACGAACCGAAATTAGTGGTGTAGGGGCGGGCGACGTTAGGTCGGCTTTCCGCGCCCTGCGTGAGCATATATGTATTGGTCATACCCAGCGGGCGCACGATGGTCTGCTCCACATACTGCTCCCACGATTGGCCCGTCACCTTCGGAATCAGCTCACCCGCCGTCAGGAAACCCGAATTGCAATAGCCGTAATCCTGCCGAAACTGACCCGGTGGTTTGAGCAGCCGCATCCGGCGGATGATTTCGGCGCGGGGCAGATTGGTGTCCCAGAAGGTAAAGTCGCCCTGAAAAGTCTTGGTGCCAAGGTGGTGGCTGAGCAAATCGCGCACCGTCACGAGTTGCGTGGCGGCAGGGTCGTACAACCGGAAATCAGGCAGGTATTTCGTGACTTTGTCGTTGAGCGAGAGCTTTTTCTGCGCGTCGAGGTTGGCGATGGCCGTGCCGGTAAACAGCTTGGTATTAGACGCAATCAGGAAAAGCGTGTTTTCATCAACCGGCTCTTTGCCACCGGCTTCCCGCACGCCATAGCCTTTAGACACCACCACATTGCCGTCTTTGATAATGGCAATGGCCAAACCCGGAATCTGCCAGTCGGCCATGCCACGGCGGATATAGGCGTCGAGGCTGTCACGCACGAAATCGCTGCCGGTCGTGCGGTTCTGGGCTGAAGCCGGGTACGTTGCCAATACGGCAACGGCAGTCAGTAACGTACCTGCACGGAGCAGAAGCAGGGTCGAAAAGCGCATAGAATTACGGGCTGAAAAACGGATCAAGATACCAAACAAAAAGGAGGTACACGGCTAATGCCGGCACCTCCTCAATGGAAAAATAATGAAGCCTACAGCTTTTGCCAGGCTAGCTGCCAGCCATTGGCCATTTCTTCGCGCAGAGGCATCTGCACACCAGGCTTGTTACCCTGCCCTACCGCGATCAACTTGATCGGCAGGGTCTCGCGCGTTTGCGACGACATCACGCGGTCGGCCCGCAGGTAGACCCGGCCCGAGCTGGGCTCGATCATCTCAATAAAGGCGTAGACCAGATCGCCGATTTGCAGGGTCTGCCCGTCGATGGTTTGGGCTGAGGTGACTTCAAACACGTACATCTGCCCCTCGCGCACTTTATCTTGGCTGAAGCTGCGCGTTTGGACGGCAGGCCAGTGGTGTTGCGCCAGCGATGGCTCTGAAGCGACGATTTTCGCCGCAGCTACTGGCGCCGTAGCCGGGCGATTGGTTGTTTTACGAATAGTAACGGACGTTGTAACGATGGGGGCCGCCGAGGGAGCCTCGTTGGGGCGGTCGTCGCTGCTCAGCAGCACCGTTGAGTTCGCCAGGGCGTCCGACGACATTTCGGCAACGCCCTCACTGACGACTTCGGGGTGCGGGGTTTCCAGGGCCGACAAAATATCGTCCCGCTCGTTGGGCGACAGGGTTTCGGCGCGCTGACTGAGCGCCAGCACCGTCTGGCTATTCAGCAGGTAATCGTAGGCGGCGGGGCGGGTGAGCAACTCTTTGTAGGCGAGCGCCTGATACACATATTGCTGGGTTTCGGCCTTGGCAAACGGCAGCATCAGCGGGTGTTCGGCCGGGTATTGCTTCGTCAGTTGGGCCACGTAGGTAGGGCCGGCATTGTAGGCCGAGGCCGCCAGCATCCACGAGCCCGTCTGGCGATAAAGCGCCCAGAGGTATTGGCAGGCGGCGTGGGTGGATTTGCGAATGTCGTACCGCTCGTCGTTCCGGCGTCTGACGCTCAGGCCCATTTTGCGGGCCGTTTGAGGCATCAACTGCCACATACCGGCTGCGCCCTTGCGCGAGAGGGCGTGCGTTTCGAGTTCACTTTCAACCAGCGCCAGGTATTTCAGATCTCTGGGTATCCCATACTGCTCCAGAATCGGTTCGATGACCGGAAAAATCGCGGCTGCCTGCCGCTGAATGGCGAGCAGATCGTCGGTAGACCGGGCGCGCCGGACGATGGTCCGTTGCCAGCGCTGCGATACGGTAGGCAGGTAGGTGGGGAGTTGTTCGCCGCAGAACCGAATGTCGTCATCAGTGGGCGAGACGGCCCTGACGGGTGGTGCTGCCTGAACGACCGGGCTCTGAAAAAGCCCCAGACCGGCAGCGGTAGCCAGTAACAAATGTTTCATCTATGGGTATGGCCCGAAGGCAGAAAATGGAAGTGCAAGCCCAATAAACCTGCCTGATGCAGGCGCTTGGCTATCGTCCTGATTTTCTCCTCGTTCGCTCCCTCGTCCGGCTCAGTCCAACAGCCGAATCACAAAGTTTTTCAACGCGTTTTTCTTAATCACTTTCACCAGCCGACCTTGCTCGTAAATATACTCGTCCTCCCGGTCGGCCAACTGAGCCCGGTAACCGGGCCGGGGGGTAGCGGTCAGCGCGAAGTAGTCGCCAAAATACTCGGCATAGGCGCGCTGTCGACCCGTTGGTTCGCTAAAGTAGAGCATAGAAACGGTAAAGTCAATCTTGCGCGTTTCGGTGGCCCGGCGGCTGTATTTATACTGATCGGCCCGTATATCATAATGTGTGCCAGTCCATTCGGTGAGCGAACTGTAATCGCCCTTGTTGGTGTGCGCCTCCACCGTCGATCGAATCAGTTGCCCGTTTCGCATGAGGCTGACGACCTTGTAATAGACCTTGACCTTGTATACAAGAAGATTTACCTGAACGTCACTTATTTGCATGAACATAGTTTCATTATTGGCACGACTTTCGCGACTAGCTGTCATGGTACCAATACGGGCCCCGGCCACTTCGATCGCATAATGATGCGTCTCGGATGACGACTGAGCCACGGATATAGAAGTAACCAGTAAGAGACTTGTGAGGGCTAATAGTTTTCGGGTAGTCTGTTGTGTAACAATCATCGGCGTGTAACTGGTGGTTTTTACGTAGCGATCAGGCGGCGCGGGTAGCTGGATTGGTGTCCCAAGAGTACGCGTTCCCTGACCCCTCTCTCTGCTTACGTACGCTATGATCCAACGCTATCGATTCGTCATTTATGTGTTTTTTTTAGTGGCCTGGCTGCCAACATACGCACAGAAAAAAGCACCTCTTCTCCGCTGCGCCGCTCCCGAACTGACTGACATACAATTGCACAAGCTCGACCGGGAGGCGCAACTCGCCCTCTCGTTGAAGCAGGCTTCCGGGGCCTTCGCAAACCTTACCTACGTACCCATCCGACCGCATATTTTTCGGAGTCTGCTCGGTTTGGGAGGGATCGACCTGTCCAAACTGAACCGCGTTTTGGCGGCCACGAACCGCTATTACACGCTCAATGGCGCAGGCATCCAGTTTTACTTCGCCGGGTCTACCCCCGACTATATTGATAACGATCTGTATAATCTCCTGTTTACGGTCGGTCTGGAAGATCTTATCATAGGAAACCGCGACGCGGGCAACGCGATGAACCTGTATATGGTTAACGGGTTCGATGATGCCACGCTGGGCGGTTATGCTTATTTCCCCGCCAATGTGCTATCCTCGACCCGGGCCATTATCCTGAACGAGGCCGACGAGTTTGACCTGGGAAACCGGCTATTGCCCCACGAACTGGGTCACAACTTTAACCTGCTACACACGCATCAGGGCAGCACCGGCCCGACTCCTGAACTGGTAACACGCGGAGCCGGAGCTAACTGCACCACGGCGGGTGATCTGGTCTGCGATACCCCCGCCGACCCGTATGGCCGCCTGGGCGCATCGGTCGTGAACGTGAACGGTTGCCCACAATACAACGGCACCGCCACCGATCCGCAGGGTGCGACTTATGCTCCGTCGATCACCAACCTGATGTCGTATTATTTCCCCTGTACGCATGAGTTTACGCCGGGGCAATTCGATCGGCTGGCGGCCGGGCTGGCATTGCGCCAGAGCCATTCGGCCTACTCACTTTCTTACCCACCTACGGCCGTAGCGGCGCCGGTGAACCTGTCGGCGGTGCTGGCCGCCAACGCCAAAACGGTCTCGCTTAGCTGGCAGGATGTGGCCAATAACGAAATGGGGTTTTTTGTCGAACGGTCAACCAACCCCACCAATGCGTTTGTGGCCGTAGGGGGCACAGGTCCCAACCAGACGACCTTCGTTGATGCCGGGGTGCAGAGCAACGTAACGTATTACTACCGAATCAGACCGTCGAACACCACCACCGGTAGCCTCAGCCCGGTTGTGTCAATTGCGGTGCCGGTTTGTCGCCCGACGTACTCGACTTCGTGCAGCTCGACCAACGGACTGGCGCGGGTGGTTGTGAACGGAGTGGCGCTGAGCACAGGCTCGGGCTGCGCGGTATCGGGTTACTCGACGACGACGGCCGTTACCACCACGGTAGGGGCGGGGCAGACCATTCCGGTGTCGGCTTCGTTGCTCAATGCAGGTACGTCGTTGTTCGCGGCTGTCTGGGTCGATCTCAACCGGAACGGGGTTTACGAATCGACCGAGCGCCTGGCCAGCCGTTCAACGGCAAGCACAAATCCGCTGGCGCTGAGTATCACGCTGCCCGTCAGTCTGGCTTCGGGGCAGTTGCCCCTGCGGCTGGTAACGGCCACAAACGTATCGCCCGGCGACCCTTGTGGCAGCTATGCAGGGGGTGAAACGGAAGATTATGTATTAACAGTGGGCACCGTGGTGAACTGCCCAACGCCCACGGCGCTCACGGCAACCAATGTGGCGAGTACGTCGGCACTCATCAACTGGTCGGCGGCGAGCGGGCCTACGAGCTTTGGACTGCAATACCGCCCGTCGGGTGCCAGTAACTGGACGATCACCAACGTACCCAGCGCACCTTACACCCTTACGGGACTCGCCGCAGGAGCCAGCTACGAATGGCAGGTGTTGAGTGTGTGTGGTACGGCTGGCAGTTCGCCCTTATCGCCGGTATCGTCGCTGACTACGCCCTGCGCGGTGCCAACGAACCCAACGACTTCGGCGATTTACGGAAATTCGGCACAACTGAACTGGGGTACGATGAATACGACGTATCGCCTGCAATGGCGCCCGGCCGACAACCCAACCTGGGCGACAGTTCCCTCTGTAACGGGGACTACGTTTGCCATGACCAGCCTGTCGGTGACGACGGCCTATCAGTGGCAGGTGGCGGCGGTTTGCCCGTCGGGCGTAGTGTCGGCGTTTACCAACCCGGTGAGCTTTACCACAACCGACAGGCTGGTTTACTGCCAACCGCCCGCCAGTAGTTGCGACGACGGCGACGGGCTGGCAAGTTTTCGCCTTGGGGCTGTCAATCTAAGCAACGGGTCGGGCTGCTCGGCGGGTGGTTATCAGTCGTTTACGGCGGTATCTGCCAATCTGTTGCCGGGACAACCCTACTCATTTACGGCTACGCTGTTGAGCGACAGCTGGCCGGAGGGGCTGGCGATCTGGGTGGATCTGAACCGCAATGGAACGCTGGAACCTGCCGAACGACTGTATGCCTCGCCAGGAACGGCTACGGGAAGCCTGCTGGGTACGTTGACGATACCCGCCGGGACGGCTTCCGGGCGGTATCTGTTGCGGGCCAGAGTGAGCTTCGACAACGTGACGACGGACCCCTGCGGCTTGGTTGAATTTGGCGAAACGGAAGATTACTTTATCAATGTCTGCTCACCCCCAACGGCTGCGCTGACGGGGTCACAAACCGTAACGAGCGGGCAGACAGCCACCCTCACCGCCCAACTGACGGGTAGTTCGCCCTGGTCGCTGACCGTATCGGGCGGCGTGACCTTTACCAACGTTGTGGCTTCGCCGTTTACGTTCACCATCAGCCCGGCAGTATCAACGACCTACGCGCTGAGCCGCGTAACAAATGCCTGTGGCGTGGGTACGGTCAGTGGCGTTGCGTCGGTGACGGTTGTGGCACCGCCCGTATTGATGACCGACCTGTCGCTGGCGATGCTGGCCGACCGCCGAATCGTCCGCACTGGCGATACCTGCACGCTGACGATAGTCGTGAGCAACGAAGGGCCTCGATCCGCCAGTGCCATTATGGCAACGAGTCTGTTACCGCCGCACATGGTCTTCGTGGGTAGCGGGCAGGCCGCCGTAACCAGCGGCAGCGGAGCCGTGTCGATTGCAGTAGGTACGTTGCTGCCGGCTGAGTCAGGTACGTTCTCGTTTAGTGTGCGGGTGACCGATCCGGGTACGTATCGACTGGCCGCACAACTCACTGCCGCGAGCCTGCCCGATCCCGATAGCTACCTGAACTCAGGTACGTCGGATGGCGACGATGATATGGCGCTGGTCGATTTGCGCACGAGCGAGAGCAGTGATTCGGTTTATGTGTCGCCAAACCCGAATCCGCGGGTGCTGCCTGCTATACAAAGTAATCAACCAACGCCCCCGGCGACTGAAGCCGACCTGAGTCTGGTGCTTTGGGCAGGTAACCGGGTGCCTGTCAGTGGCTCAGGTCTGAGCCTGTCGGTCGTTGTGAGCAACCGGGGTGGTTTGGCCGCTACCAACGTAGCGGTGCAATTGACGCTACCTGTCGACTGGATCGTGACCAACACGGCGGGTCTGTCGGTGGTTGGCCAGGTCATTACGCTATCGATTGCCAGTATCGCGGTGGGGCAGCTTTATCGTGTGGGTATACCCGTGCAGGTAAGCGGTACGGGCGAGCAGGTGGTGACCGCCGTCATTACGGCTGCGACTCAGCCCGACAGCGATTCGCCACACACCAATGCCTATGGCCGGGGTGAAGACGACGAGGCGAGCGTGAGCGTGCGGGTGCAGTAGGGCAGGGGCATGGTTAGCGGGGATGACTGGGATGGCATTATGTTACCCTGAAAACCTACCAATCCCCGCCAACTATGCCATTCCCCGCGCCCCATGCTCCCAGCCCCTTGCGCCACGCTTTTTTCGGTTATCTTGCGGCAACACGGCATCTAAACAAACGAATATGGCTCAGCCAACCGCTACGACACCCGAAACTGCTGAACACTTTAATCGATCGCTTAGCTTACTCGACTCCACCCTGATCGTATCCGGGTCGATGATTGGGTCCGGTATTTTCATTGTCACCTCGGGAATGGCGCGTAACCTCGGCTCATCGGGCTGGCTGTTGCTGCTGTGGGTACTCACGGGCGTGCTGACGGTCGCGGCGGCGCTCAGCTATGGTGAGCTGGCCGGCATGATGCCCAAGGCCGGTGGACAGTATGTCTATATCCGGCGGGCATTCAATCCGCTGCTGGGGTTCGTATACGGCTGGACGGTTTTTACCGTGATTCAGACCGGCACCATTGCGGCCGTGGCGGTGGCGTTTACCAAATTCACGGCGGTCTTTTTTCCGGCGCTGAACCCCGAAAATACCTGGTTTTCATTGGGGCCGGTCAAGTCTTCGCTCGGCAAGTTTTTCGCCATCGGGAGCCTGGTTTTCCTGACTTGGCTCAACAGCCAGGGGGTGCAGAGTGGCAAATGGGTGCAGAATATTTTTACCTCCGCCAAAATCATTGCCCTCTTTGGGCTGATCCTGCTCGGTATTGGCTTCGGCATTTCAAACGGCACACTGACGGCCAATTTTCAGGATGTCTGGTCGGCTTCAAAAACAACCGTCGATGCCACCACCAACGCGGTGAGTGTGGTGCCGCTGGCGGGGCTGGCCCTGCTGCTGGCGTTTGGCAGTTCGATGATCGGCGCGCTGTTCTCGGCCGATGCCTGGAATAACGTTACGTTCATTGCGGGCGAGATCAAAAACCCGCGCCGGAACATCCCGCTGAGCCTTTTCTTCGGCACGTTGCTCGTCACCACCATCTACCTGCTGGCCAATATTGGTTATCTGGCTGTACTGCCCCTGAAAGGCGTTCCTGGTGCCTCCGACGTATTTGGCCGGGGGATGCAGTTTGCCGAATTCGACCGCATCGGTACGGCAGCAGCGTCGGTGGCGTTTGGCGATGGTGCCGTGGCAATCATGGCCATTCTGATCATGATTTCGACCTTCGGCTGTAACAACGGGCTCATTCTGGCGGGTGCGCGGCTCTATTATGCCATGGCCAACGACGGCCTTTTTCTGAAAGGAGCGTCGCACCTGAACAAAAACGCCGTGCCGGGGGCCGCGCTTTGGCTGCAATGCGCCTGGGCTTCGGCGCTGTGCCTGTCGGGTACGTATGGCGACCTGCTCGACTACTGCACGTTCACATCACTGGTGTTTTACATCATCACCATTGCCGGGCTCTTCCGGCTGCGCACTACCGAGCCCAACGCCGAGCGACCCTACCGGGCCTTTGGTTACCCCATCGTACCTGCGTTTTACATCGTGGCCACTACGTCGATCTGTCTGCTGCTGCTCATCAACCAGGAGACCCGGTTCAATACCGGTATGGGCCTGCTGATTGCCGCCCTGGGTGTACCCGTTTACTACTGGACAAAACGGCGAGAGGCCTGATGAGCAATGCCAAGGAAAATGAGACGCTGCGGCTAGAGACGTTCAGCGACGGCGTGTTTGCCATTGCGACTACCCTGCTGGCCTTTCAGCTCGAGGCCCCCAAGCACCCCGAGGGTGAGTTCAGGAGTGGGTTGTTGCTGCATGCGCTTGCCAAACAGTGGCCTTCTTACATCGCCTTCTTTCTGAGCTTTGCCACGCTCTATATTCTTTGGGTGAATCATCATCGGCTCTACAACGTCATTCATCGAAGCGATGCGCGGTTTATGTTCTACAACGGCCTGCACCTGCTCTTGATCAGCATGATTCCGTTTACGACGTCGCTGCTGTCTAATTTCATCGATACCGACGCAATGGCGCTGGCAGCCTTGGTGTATATGTTTTTATTCGCCTGCATCTGCGGCACACTGCTGCTTATGTGGGTACACGCCTCAACTGATTTTTACCTCCTGAAACGCCCCGCCGCCGATGTAAAAGTGCAAACCGTGCGGTTGGGGCTGATAATCAGTGCCAGTGCCTATGCCGTTGCCGCTCTGCTGGCACTGCTGTCGCCTTATATCAGTCTGGTGATCGGGTTGGCAATCGTGATCTATCTGGCCCGCCTGAAATATCACCGGGAGCGGGTCGTTTAATAAGATGTTACAGGGCGGCAGGCAGTTGGCCATCCATTGGTGTTTTCACCAGGACAACTGACTAATGACCAACGCTACCGTATGCATCTTACATCATTACGCCTGTTGCTGGGCAGTTCCCTGCTGGCGCTGGCGGCGGCCTGCACGAGCAATGGCCCCAACACGGGGCTTTTCCGGAGCAACACCCCGCACGAACAATACGAACGATCGCTGAAAACGGCTAACCTCGACCGCACGGCTTTGGGCGTCGACTGGGTTTCGGCGGGGCAACAGGCCCTGTCCGACTCACTGACGATTGGAGTACCTTACCGGGAAAGCGGTTATTTTGGCGCCAACCGGCCCATTGCCGTAGGCTATCGCATCAACGGCAGCCGGGGCGATAAGCTCATCCTGCGGGTAGAGGTACAGGGTCGGCAGTCCGGGCAGGTGTTTATCGACGTGTTCTCGCTGGGCAGTCGCACGCCCGACGTGGTGGCGTTTGCTAAGGCCGATACGTCGGCCAACGCCGTTACCGAACTGGTTTGGGAACCCCGACGTACCCAGACGTACCTGATCCGGCTTCAGCCCGAATTGCTGCGGTCGGGTCGCTACACGTTTTCAGTCACGCGCGAGCCGGTGCTGAGCTTTCCTGTAAAGGGGCGCTCCAGTCGGCAAATCAGCAGCTACTTCGGCGTGCCGCGCGATGGTGGTAAACGACGCCACGAAGGCATCGATATTTTTGCCCCCAAAGGCACACCGGCGGTGGCCTCGGTCAACGGGACTATTTCGCGGGTGGGCACTAGCAATCTGGGAGGCAACATCGTTTTTCTGTCAGACAACGAGCGGCAACAACGCCTCTATTACGCCCACCTCGACCGGTTCAATGTAACGGAAGGGCAGCGCGTCAGCATTGGCGATACGGTTGGTTTTATTGGCAATACCGGTAATGCCCGCACTACCGGCCCGCATCTGCATTTTGGCGTATACACGTTTAACGAGGGAGCGGTGGATCCGTTGCCTTTTGTGCGGGTTGGGTCGGGTGCCGCCCGCCAAACGCCGGTGGCGCCGGCCTTGCTGGGCGATTCGGTACGGGTAACGACTAATCGGGGACTGCTGCGGGCCGGGCCGAATGGCGACGCGCCCATCGTACGGGAACTGACCCGCAATCAGCCTCTGACTGTGTTGGGTGGCCACGCCGACTGGCTGCGGGTTGGGTTGCCCAACGGCATTGCTGGGTACGTTGCTAAAGGGAGTTTCGAAGCCATCAATCAGCCGCTGCGTACCGAATCGTTGCCGACACCCCGCCCCCTACTCGACGAGGCGCATCCGCAGGCGGCGATCCTGCGCTACCTGCCCGCCAACGCGACGGTTCGCGTATTGGCGCAACTGCCCAATTTCTGGCTTGTGCGCACGGCAGCGGGGCAAACAGGGTGGCTGTTATTGTAAGGTCATTCCCAGCCGTCAGGCTTGGCCGAGCCATCGGGTTGAGGAAGACTATCGGCCTGTAAAGAAGCTGATGTTCCCTGCTGAGCTTGCTTACGAAGGCGGCGGATCTCGATCTCCTGGCTGTCGAGCCGGTAATGCAGGTCGTTGATTTCATCAGCGTAACGACGTACCCGGCGGCCATCAACCCAAACCAGTACGGCCATGCCAGCTAGTAGCATACCAATGGCTACAAGCAGGGCATAGACTGTACTTCGTGAAGGATTTGACATGGAAAAGCGTCTGTTACGGAAGGGCGCTTTCTCGGATAACAAAAAGCCCCCGGTCTATTAGACGTGACCGGGGGCTTCTGGTTACTATAAAAGTTGGTACTTATCGCGCGGCGCCGTAATCCTGACCAGCACTTTGCGGGAAGTTTTTCATGATACTAGCCACCGTTTCGCGGAAAGCCAGATCACGATTTCGTTCATTTTTGCGCGTATTCAGCTGGCCGGTTGCCCAGCCTTGCCATACGATGTTGTTGGTGCGTGAGTCATACACGTTGACCACGACACGGTTTTCTTCGTACTGCCGCGAGTAGACCTGGTTGTTGGGATATCCCCAACCACCCCAGCCCCAGCCCCATGGGCTATAGCCGCCGTTCGACTGAACCTGCTGCCGGTCTTTCGAATCGGTGAAGAAACGCACGATCAGGTCGGCACCCAGGTCTTCGGTGGGTTTGTAGCCCAGGCCCTGCAACGATTGGTCGAGGGCTTCGGCAATTCGGCGCTGATTCAGGTTGCTGCCCACGATGGGGTCAGCGTTGCGTTGCCGATCGGCCTCAATGCGATACGTGCTGAACTGACGCACATTCACCTTGGGATCGTAATCATACTTCACGTTGATCGACGGAGCGCAGGATGCAAGGAGGCCTGTGACAAACAACCCTGCTACTAAGCCTTTGATATTCATGGTATGTGATGCAGTCCGCTGTGTACTGCGTGTTTGTTAAAGTAGTTAGACAATCGGTCGTCTGCCCGACGTAGGGTAAGGAACTTCGCCTCTAAAGCAACGCGGGTAGACTACCAATAAACGGTACGCCGCTTGTTGCTATTGTGTGGCATTAATATAACCAAAGTTGTCAAATGAAGGTTCGTATTTAGTACGTTACATACTAGTTGTTTTGTTTGTGTAAATGACTGTAAATCAATGAAATATTAACAATTTTTGCTGCGATATACAGAGTCGCCCGGCGCTTTCTAATAAACTATTAATCTTTGCTATGCGCCGCCCTCTGCCGATTAGCTGGTGAGCTGGATCGTCAGGCTGAGGTTGTAGTGGTCGGCTGCATTGGAAACGACCAGATCCGCCCGGTTTCGATATACCATATAGAGCCGTTTGCGGCAGTTTTCGACGCCAATCCCCGACGAATGCTCTTTCATACCCGCCTTGTGCAGGTTGTGGATATGCAACTGCACATGATCGGCGTGCACAAACAGGTAAATCTGGGCCGGGTTGTTGGCATCGTGTAGTTCGCCGTGTTTGAATACATTTTCGATGAACGTTATCAGAATCAGCGGCAGAATGCGCAACGTACCTGGATTGCCAATCAGGCGGTAATCGATCTGAAGTTTGTCGCCAAAGCGGAGTCGCTGCATCTGAATGAAGTTCTCGACATGCTGCACTTCAAGGTGGAGGGGCACTTTCCGGTCGGGCTGATCTTCGCTGAGGGCATACCGCATCATGTCCGACAGCAGAATGACCCCGTTGGCGAGAGGTTGGCTCACGGGCAGGGCTTTGCTGTAAAAGAAATTGAGCGTGTTGAACAGAAAGTGCGGGTTGATCTGAAGCCGCAGGTATTCCAGCTTCGAGTTGAGCAACTCGGATTGCAGCTTCGCTTTTTCGCGTTCGAGCCGGGTAACGCCCGTTGCAAACCAGTACACGAACGAGTAAATCAGAAACTCAACGATATAGAACAGGTTCAGGACCACAAATTTCTGGGTGGTTTCGGAGATGTGGCTCACTGACCAATTGACGGCCGGGAACAGGCTGTACTGCCACCAGTACTTGATCAGCAACGTACCGCAGATCGTCAGCACCAGGCCGATGGCATACGACGCGTAGGCGCGATTCTGGAAGAAGCGCGGAAGTAGCCAGAGCGCATTGATATAGAACGGAATGCTGAACGTAATGTAATAGGCCAGCAGGTAAGGCACACTCAGCGATCGTTCGAGTACCACGTTGACAATCAGCACACCTTCGTAAAAGCCGTAGGCCAGCCAGGCGAGCAGGTGATACAGCACCATTCGGCCATAGCGCTGAGTGAAAAAAAAGAGTCGTTCAGAGAGAGGAATTTGGTTCACGCGGCTAAAAAAAGGGGTTTTGTAAGGATATATCGGTTTTTGCAAATAGCTGAAAATGAATGTGTTACTATTTTGTTTAAGAAAAGTGTCTCAAGATTGGCAAGACGAACTCCGCTATGCCAGCGACCAAGTAGAAATGGCTGTCCAAGATACAGTTTATACGGTCGATCCGTGAGTAGGTGTAGTAAAATAGACAGGGTTGGTAACGGGCTGCACTTTTGACTCAGCAATGTCGCTAAAGCCTCTTTTAACTGTTCTGTCTTATGCAAACGACTACACAACCCTCGAAACAGCCAATCTCTCTCAACAAGAAGCGCGTGTACGGATTCAATCAGCCGTCGGGTCAGAAATTAACGACCGGAACGACGATGACCACCATCACCCTGTAACGGTGCGCGCTATGCCTATCTACATCCTCAGTGGTTATCTGCTATTGACCGAAACACTCGGTGAAGCATTAGAGCGGAGAGGGTACAAACCAACGATGCTCACCGAGGTTAGTCAGGCAACGCAACTTATTCTGACCACCAAAGAACCCGTTCTGCTGATCGGCTACGCGACGGAAAATTCGCTAACCGACCTGACAGCCATCAGCCGGCTGATTCGCTCGAATGGCGATGAGAGTGCTTCGGTCGCGCTGGTGGCTATCTGCACCACCTACCAGGTGGCCAATGATCTGGTGCAGATGGGCGGCATGCCCGCCGCCCTCCTGCTGACGGCAACGGGGCTGTGCGAAGTAATCTTCGCCATTGAAGAGATCAAACGGGGAGCCCGGTATCGTACGGCCCACCTGCGCAACATCGCCGAGTCGTCGGGGCAGCCGCTGACCACACACCCCAGCCAGTCGATCCAGACGTTGACGAAACGTGAGCGCGAGATTATGCGCTACATCGCCGATTCCAAAACGTCGGATAGCATTGCCCAGCACCTGTTTATCAGCGTGGCTACGGTAAACAATCATAAGGCCAACATCATGGGCAAACTCAACCTGTCGGGGCGGCATACGCTGCTTACTACGGCGCTGATGCTCCGCCCCTGGCTTGACGTGATGGCCTGAGGTCCCACCGGGAACGTACCTGTTCATTTTAGCTCAAAAGGCAACCATCGTATGAAACCAATACACGTTTGTTTGCTGCTGCTTTGGCTGGCTTACGTGCCGGTCTGCCGCGCACAGGAAGCCATCGTTTCGGGGTCGGTGTTCGATCAGCACGACGCCCGGCTGGCGGGGGCAAACATCAGCCTCAAAGGCACGTATGAAGGCGTCAGCGCCGATTCGCTGGGGAATTTTGTTTTCCACACCGAAACGCTGGGCCCGCAAACGCTGCTGGTATCACTGGTGGGGTATCAGACGGCCGAACTCCCCGTGCTGATTCAATCCACGGCACCCGCCACCTTGACGGTGCGCCTCCGGGAAGCCGCCAACGAACTGAACACCGTGACGGTATCGGGTAGCTCGTTCATTATCAGTGATTCCAAGCGGATGGTGCTGATGAAGCCCCTGGATATTCTGACCACACCCGGCGCCAACGCCGACATCGTGGCGGCGCTCCAGACGCTGCCCGGTACGACCAAAGTGGGCGAAACCGAAGGGCTGTTTGTGCGCGGCGGTGCGGGCACCGAAACCCGCACTTTCCTCGACGACGCCCTGGTGGCCAATCCGTTTTACAGCGGCGGCCCCGACGTGGCGCAGCGCAGCCGGTTTTCGTCGGCGGGGCTACTCTTCAAAGGTACATCGTTCGGGAAAGGGGGCTTCTCGGCGCAGTATGGGCAGGCGCTGTCGGCGATGGTGGCGCTCGAAACCCAGGATACCGACCCCATGCCCGGCACGACTCTCGCCCTGAATACGGGGGGCGTGGCACTGACTTCGGCGAAGGAGTCGGGTAAGTTCTCCTACTGGCAGAATACCTACTACACCAACATGGCGCTGCTGTTTCAGCTGATTCCGCAGAATATCAACTGGCAGCGCGCGCCCGAATACCTCGGGACCAACTTTCTGCTACGCTACCGGCCCAACAGCCGCAGTATCCTGAAGCTCTACGGAATGGTATCGGGCAACCGGTCGGCGCTTTCGTGGCGCGACACCGCCCGCCTCGATCCGCAGATGGCGCGCTACCAGATTGGCAACACCTATTATATGGGTAGCGTTAACTACCGGGCTACGTTCGGGGCCGACAACGGCTGGGTACTGAAGGCGCTGGGTAGTTATAGCAACAACGTCGACGATCTGAATCTCACAGGTACGTTGGCGGGCCGCTCCGATGAACTGTGGCAGGGCAAAGTGGTAGTGAGCCGGTCGCTGGGTGAATTGTCGAGCCTGCTGGTGGGGGGCGAAACCCAGCACTACGCCTACACAAACCGCTACGCCCAGTTCAACCGGGCCATTGCTTATCAGTATGTGGCGACCTTCGCCGAAGCCGACTGGTTTCTGACCAACCGGCTGGCTATGAAAGCCGGCCTGCGCTACGAATACACCAGTCTTAACCGGCAGGCATCGGTGTCGCCTCGGTTTACGCTGGCCTACAAAACAGGCCCTTACAGCCAGATTTCGGGTAGCGCCGGTCGGTTTCTGCAACTGCCCAACAACCTCTACCTGATCAGCAACCCCACGCTGACCACCGAGCAGGCCTGGCACCTGATGGCCAACTACGAACGTACCCAGAACAAACGGTCGATGCGGGTCGAGCTGTATCAGAAGCAGTATGCCCAACTGGTGACGGAGCGCGTGGCGGCCTACGATGCCAACCCGTATCGCTACCCAACCGCCGCAACCACCAACGGTGGCTTTGGCTACGCCCGCGGCCTCGATCTGTTTTTCAAAGATGCACAGAGCCTGAAAAGCCTGGAATGGTGGGTGTCGTATTCGCTTCTCGACACGCGGCGGCTCTTTGCCAATTACCTCGCCGAAGCCGTACCCACGTTTGTCTCGAAGCACAACGCCAACGTGGTGGTCAAATACACGGTGCCGGGAGTGAACTTGACCATCGGTGCCAACTACGTCTGGGCGAGCGGGCGACCCTACTACAGCCCGACGTTTCAGGCCTACGAAACCCCGGCGTTCAATTCCATGAGCCTGAACGCCAGCTACCTCACCCGCCTGTGGGGATATTTCACAGTGCTTTACGCCAGTGCCGACAATGTATTGGGTATCCGTAACGTCTACAGCTACCGCTTTACCACCGACAGCGCTCAGCCTGTACCGGTCATTCCGGGAGCCTATCGCTCGGTGTTTGCGGGTCTCAGCGTCAACCTCAGCAACAAGTCCAAATAATCTCTTTTCCTGCTTACCAATCAATCACATGAAAACAATCAACTCACTCGGATGCATGCTGGCGCTGGCTACGCTGTTGATCGCTGCCGTGCCCCCCACCGACCCCGCCCGCTACCAGAAGGCGATGGAACTGTCGATCAAGAAGATCGACACGGCCAAGACGAAAGAGCAGTTCCTGACGGGGGCAGCGCAGTTTGAACGCATCGCTCAGGCCGAAGCTACCGAGTGGTTGCCTGCCTACTGGGCCGCCTACTCGTATGCGATGGCTACGGCCCGGGAAACCGACAAAACCCAGAAAGATGCCCTGCTCGACAAGATGGACAACTGGGTCGATACGGGCCTGCGCCGGTCGGCCAATAACGACGAACTGCTGGTGTTGCGGGCCATGTCGGCCCAGATGCGCCTGCCCGTCGACCCGATGAACCGCTGGATGAAATACGGTCCCGTGATCGGGCAGTCGCTTGAGCTGGCCAAAAAGCAGAACCCGGCCAATCCGCGCGTCGACCTCGTGTACGGACAGAATTTCTACTTCACCCCTGAGCAGTTTGGCGGCGGCTGCAAGAAAGCCCTGCCCTACCTGCAATCGGCCCAGCAAAAGTGGAAGTCGTTTGCGCCAGCCAGCAGCATTGCGCCCAACTGGGGCACGCAGGAATTGGCTCATTACCTCGGAAAGTGTCAGTCGTAAACCGTAATAAACCTGCTTTTGTGATGAACGCCAAAGCTAATCTCCCTACTAAAGGCCGCTCCGATGCCGCCTCCGAATCCGACAACATGGAGTCGTTTGACCTGAACATGTTCGACGTCGAAAGCCGCGATATGCCCTCCATCGGTACGTCGGGCTTCGAGATCGCCTCGCTGCTGGTCGCCTTAATCATCCTGTTGGGTATCCTCTACAAACACTGACCGCCTCATGAGCAAGATACTGATCGACGACGTTGCCATTTTTGAGAGCAACGAAGGAATTTACATCAGCCGGGGCGACCACGCGCTGGTCAACGTGAAAGGCAACGACGTACCTCTGGTGCTGAACGTGATCCGGGCCTTCCGCGAAAACGATTCGATGGACGAAGTGTACTACGACCTGATGCAGAAATACGGCATCGACGAGTCGCGCTACCACCGGATCGTGAACTGGTTGCTCAACAACCGCATCCTGCGCCAGGAACGCCCCGCCCGCACCAGCACCTACCGCCTGACGGTGATCGGGTCGTTCAACAGCGCCGAGCAGGTAACCGACAAACTACTGAGCCAGCTCGACGGCGCTGATGCCCACTTTACGCTGCAACAGTTTATCGACATCCGTCAGCCGTTTGTGCCGACCAGCCTCGATGCCGACACCGATCTGGTGGTGGTGTTCTCGCCGCTGTTCGAGCAGTTCGACCGGTTCAAGCAGATCAACGAAGTACTCTATAAACAGCAGCTCCGCTACCTGCACGTGGGCATCGATGAGTCGGGCTATACGCTGGGGCCGCTGGTATTGCCTGCCCTGAAAGCCCCCTGCCTGAAGTGCTACGCCCAGCGCAAGATCGTGAACATGGCCGACCCCGACCAGTACCTGAAGTTTACGGCCCTGACCAACGTGGAAAAGCTCACCGATATGAGCCTGCCCGCCATGCGCCACTTCGACCTGCTGGCCAAACACGTGCAGCTGGTGGTTACCGACTACCTGCGCCTCGGCCACAGCGAGTTTCTGGGCAAATCGGTGGTAGTCGATCTGGTGGGCAGCCAGATGCACACCTCGAAGGTGCTCAAAGTGCCTACCTGTTCGGTCTGCGGCAGCGCCGAAAACGTATTCGCGCCCTTCCACTAACCCTAACCTACTGCGCTAATGTCTATGGAACTCTCAGAGGTTATCGACCGCGAAGCGGGGCTGATCTCAGGTACGTTGTTTTCCATCCCGAACCGCCAGTTTATGCCGGCGGGCTTGTATGCCACTGCCCTCAAAGGCACCAGCCTGCACATGCTCACCGAGTCGTCGTACAACAACGCCATCGTGGGCAGCTCCATCAGCTTTTCGCCCGAGCAAAGCCTGCGGGCGTCGGTTGGTGAGTTTGTCGAACGCTACTGTGCCAACTTTTACCTGCCCGGAAACTGCATTATGGGGAGCTACGAAACCCTTTCGGCAACGTACCCCCTGATGCATCCCTCCGAGATCAAGCTCTTCGCCGACTGGCAGTATGAGCAGCCGCGCGAACGGTTTCCGTTCCGGAAACTGACAGTCACCGACGAGATTCGCTGGATTCGGGCGACTGACTACATCAATCAGCGGCCCATCTACGTACCGCTGTTCATGGTCTACATGCAGTCGGCGGGCAACGACCGCTTCTATTCACCCCACACCTCAACCGGGCTGGCCGCGGGCCCCAGCCTCGAAGCCGCCATGCAGGGTGGCCTTTTCGAAGCCGCCGAGCGCCACGCCTTCACTTATTTCTGGTACCATCAGCAGCAGGAGCCGTATGTGCGCTACTCGGCCCAGATGATACTGGACGCCTACCCGAACGACCCGCAGATCCGCCAGTTGTTCGACAACCCGCGCGTGCAGATCGTGCTGTATGATCTACAGGCCTACACGCCCTTCGAGACCATCCTGATGATCATGTACTTCACCTTCAAAGGGCGCTCGTACCAGGCGATGGGCTGCGCCACGCGCTTCAGCAAAGTAGAGGCGATCAAGAAGGCCGCGCTGGAGACCTATCAGGGCGTGGAGTACTGCCTGCAAAAGGAAAAAGCCGTCTGGGAGCTGAACGACCCCGAAGACCTCGACAAGCTCGACTCGTTCGAGAAGTGCGCGATCTACTACAACCAGTACCCCGAGCAGCGCCACAAATCGCCGCTGCTGACCGACGCCTGGCTGAACACCTCGACCTACGCCCCTGCGCTGTTGCACCGCCCCGATGCGCTCAACAGCCTCGACCCCGCCGAACTGTCCCGGCATGGCATTGGCCCGATGTATACGCTCGACCTCACCACGCCCGACGTGGCCGAGATTGGCTACCGCGTTTGCCGGGTTATCACGCCCAATTTCTCGCTGCTGTCGGGGAGCCGCACCTGGCCGTACCTGGGTAATCCCGCCTTCGAGAAAGACGCCAGCCGGTTGTTCATCACCTACCCGCATCCGTTCCCCTGAACCACCGATCCAATCTGTTTCGACTGATGACACGCAAGAATTTTCTCTCCATGCTCCTGATGGCCGTTGTGGGCTGGGGCATTTACACGGGCCTGCAACTGCTGCGCCCCCGCGACCAGGTGGTCGAACAAACCGGCCTGAGTGCGAAAAACGATCCGCAGTTTCAGGGAATCGAGGCCCGGATTGAGGCCGCCCGTAAGCAGGTCGACGACGCCGCGCTGGCCAGTATCGAACAGCGCCTCAGCAAAACCCAGACCGACGAAGCCGCGTACTGGCTGGCCTATACGCTCTTCCAGAGGGCAGTGATTCGCGAAGACAAAAAAGACATGGATGGTGCCAAAACCTACGCCGAACAGGCCCTGACCCGGTTGGGGAAATTGCCCCGCAAAGACTCGGAAGATTACGCGCTGCTGTCGATGATTCGGGCTTACTCCATTCAGTTCGCGTCGTTTTTCGAGGTATCGTCCATAGCTGATCGGGCCAAACGCGAAGCCAACGCCGCCATCCGGTCCGACTCGACCAACCTGCGCGCTTTCTACGTCGCTGGCCTCAACGACTACCACACACCACCCATGTTTGGCGGGCGCAAAAAAGCAGAGTCGTTGTTTCTAAGGGCCATTGCGCTGGGTAGCCAGGAGGGCCGCCCCGGCAACATCAGCTGGGGGCTCAAACAGGCCTACGCCAACCTGGAGCAGTTTTATAAGGAGGCTGGCAATGCCCGCGCCGCCCAACGCATCAAAGAACAGGCTACCCACCAGCCCGATCAGGTGGCTTCCATCGACTAATTCTCCCACTCGCTACGACTATGAGCCGCCGCAACCCGCTTGGTATTTTTCTGGCCGAGGAAAACCTCGGAGATGAAGCAAAAGACTTTCTCGAATCGCTGAAAACCCACGAATACCACCTGCTCGACCCCAGCTTCAACGAGCGGATTCGGGTGGTCAACAGCTCGAAAGAGATTGGGGGCATCATCGCCTCACACACCTTTGAACTGGGCACCCTGCCCCAGATACCGCTGGCTCCGCTCGATCTGGAAAACCCCGGTCTGCGGGCGTTGGTCGAGCAGGGTGTGCGGCGGTCGAGTCAGCGCCAGTATGGCGAACCGCTGCCCTTCGCTACGGTGTCGCAACTGCTACAGACGGCGTATTTCAACAAGAACAACGTCAGCCTGCCCGACGGCGTCATGGACCCGGCCGAACAACAGCAACTCCGCTTCAAGAACATCGCGTCGGGCGGCGGGCTCTACACCGTAGAGGTCTATTACCTGAGCCTGCGCACCGACGGGCTGGCGTCGGGGGTGTATCACTACAACCTCAACGACAAGACCCTCGAACAGGTGCGGGTGCTGGATACCGACGACGACATCCTGAAGATGCAGGGGGCTTTCTTCGGCGACAAACGCAGCAACATCGACTTCGACCACGCCAGCGGCATTGTCGTTATGGCCGGTATCATCAACCGTGCGTCGTTTAAATACGGCAACCGGGCCATCGCGCTCGCCTACATCGACGCCGGGGCCATCATCCACAACCTCTACACGGTGTCGAATCTGCTCGGCATCGGCTGCTGTGGCAACGGTGGTTTCCTCGACGATACCCTCCGAACGTACCTGAACCTCCGCACCACCAGCCAGGTCATTCTGGGCAGTGTTATTGTTGGCTCACCTGTATAGAACCGTCCCTTCTCACCTCCTGAATCACGTATGGAACCGCTCGTATTAAACCCCGCGCTGGAAGTCATTATCACGCCCGAAAGCGATAGTGTGCTGTTAAAGAATCACCAGACGGGTAAACTAAAGCTGATCGGCAACCGCGAATGGTCGATCATCCAGGCCTGCGCCGAAGACCGGCTCACTGAACTGTACCAACTGTTTCAGGCCGACTACATGCACCGGGTCATTGCCAAAGGCCTTGAGATGCAGATTCTTTGCCCGGCCAACCAAGTAAATCAGACCGATTCGTCGGCTCCGCCCACGACCTGGCTGGGTAAGGTCGGCGCCTGGGTAAGCCGGGTCTCGGGCGGGCGTATCCGCTTCGACATGCGCGGCGATTTCTCTATGTTCCGGGTCTTCACGCTGCGGCTACACAAAGGCAACCTCTTTGAGTCGTTGCGGCTTCCGTGGGTGGCTGCTACCTACGGTGTGCTGCTACTGTCGCTGTTGGTGCTGATGCTGGTGGCGCCCACCACCCTGCGCGAAACCTTCTTTACCGTATCGAACCGGGTTACTCATCAGATCGCCCTCTTCGTGGTGCTCACGTTCTTCAGCTCGTATGTGGTTGGGATGATCCACGAAATGGGCCACTACATCATCTATAAATCGATGGGCGGCCAGTCGAACCAGATTGGCTTCGCGCTGAAGTTTCTGGTGATGCCCACGCTTTATGTCAATACCGATACGGTACACCTCTGGAAAAAACGCTGGAAGCGCATTCTGGTGTCATTTGGCGGTAGCATCATGGACGCCACCGTCGGCCTGATCATCGTGGTGCTCATCCGTCACCAAGGGCTCAACTTTCCTAATGCGGCGTTCTTTGGCTACATGATGCTGATCTCGGTGACGATCAAACTGATCTTCAACCTGAACTTCTTCGTACACGGCACCGACGGCTACTTTATCCTGAGCGATCTGCTGGGCCGCAATAACATTCAGAAAACGGCTCAGGCGGCTAAAAACCAGCTCTGGTCGGCCGTTCGGCAGGGCAATCTGGCCGCGCTACGGTCGATGCGGGGCGAAAACTGGGTCGGTGTGGGCTACTTCGCCGTGGGGTTCATGTTTAAATGCCTCTCCATTTTCCTCACCATCTATTCGTTCATTTTCATCGGCAGCACGCTGATCAAATTCTAACCGAGTTCTCGACCAGCCATGAAAATCGTTCAGTCGTTGTGGAGCGTGCCGGCCCTGGGAGGTGTCGGCGGCGATCAATCGCTCAACCGCTCGAAAGGCGGCTGGCTGGCGGCCCGCTATCACTGGCTGGCCTGGACGTTTAGCTGCCTGCAACTGCGGCAGTTTCACGATGAGGTCGAACTCGTCACCGACGCCCGGGGCAAAGAAATCCTGATCGATCAACTGCAATTGCCCTACACGCAGGTACGTGTCGAACTCGATGCGCTCGATGGGACCAACCCTCACCTGTGGGCGTTGGGTAAGCTCTGGGCCTACCGCCGTCAGGACGTTCCGTTTCTGCACGTCGACAGCGACGTGTTTGTCTGGGATGCCCTGCCAACGTACCTGACCGACGCGCCAGTGGCGGCGCAGGGCATCGACAGCCGCGATTTATGGTTCTATCAGGCCACGCTCGAAACCATGGTCCGGGGCGGATTTGACCTCCCGCCCGAGCTCCGGCAGGCGCACCGGCTGGGCGGTTACCGGAGCCTCAACGCCGGGGTATTTGGCGGCGGCGACCTGCCGTTTATTCAACAGTACAGTCAGTTGGCGATTGATCTGGCCCTGCGCAATCAGCACCGGCTGTCGGCGGTCGATCTGCCCAACGTGGGTGCCGGCATGGTGAACCTGGTTTACGAGCAGCTTTACGCCTGGTGCCTGGCCAAACAACACCACCGATCCATTGCCGTGCTGCTGCCCCATTACCAGTCGGCCGACTCGTATGACCTGATTACCAATTTCATGAACGTCTACGAGAAGCGAACAACGTACCTGCACCTGGCCGGGCGTAAACCCAAGCAGGACCTGAACCGCTGCCTGGTGCTCGAAAAGCTGGTCCGCCATTATTACCCCGACTATTACGAACGCGTCGTCGACCTTGTCAGTCCCGCCACGATCCATTGCCCAGCCTGATTTGCCCGGCTGGGCTTTTTTCAGTTTACAGGTTTCAGTATACAGTGCACAGTTCTCTGTTCGCAGTATGCTGAAGCCCGTACACTGCTCACTGTGTATTGCAAACAAAAATCCCCGGAAGCCAGAACAGCTCCCGGGGATTTTTATGAACCTGGGCCGATTAGCAGCAGCAGGTCGTGCAGCAACAGGCGTAGATCGAGTCATCGGTGGCAGCAGCAGCTTCCGTGGGCAGGTCACGGCCTTCTACTTCTGTCATGTTCAGGTCGAGTGAATCGGCGGCTGATTTGAATTCGCTGTTTGATTGGAAGAGTTCCTTTTCCATGATCGTAAAAAGTTTTTTGGTAAATGATAGATGAGAAATAAGGGCGTCGTGTCCTGAAGTCGAGGTAGATAACTCCCTGAACGACATGATAAAAGTAGGGGACCGCAGTGCCCACTTTCAATGACCAGAATCGTTCATTTTTAGCCCGAAAAAGCCCGTTCTGCTCACTAGAAACTGATTAAAACTGACTAGATAGAACGGCTTGTCGAAATATGACAAAAATTAGTTTAATTAATTAGTTGTCTGACAATCAGTGTGTTGAGTTGATTCCGAATTAGATGGATTAACACTAATCGACAATGAGCCGGTTGAGGGGGGCAATGCGGGGGTATGTGTAAAAAAGTGGTAGTCTATGCGGAAGCAGGTCAACTTCGGGCTGCACTAAACACAGACCACCATGTCTCAACGAATTAGCCGCCACACCCGCCCCCTTGAGCTGGTTGGGCTTGGTGCCAGCCATTGGGCACACCTTACGGAATGGCTTGCCGAAAAACGTTGGCCTAGCGCGTTACTCGCTACCGACCTGACTTTCGGCACCTGGCAGGCGCAACACATTGCCAACGAACTGGCTCATCAGGTACAACGCCCACTTCCCCCGCCCCCTGCCAGCGGCCCCACGCCCTCGTCACTGGCCTACGGTGATCTGGTTGGACGGGGTATCGACGCCGAAGCCGCCGGCGACAAAGCCCTGATCAACGCCGTTGACTCGCTGGCGCACCTGGCCCCCGCGCTGGCTACACTGTCGCCCCACACGATTGTGGTGTTGCTGCCACGAGCTACCTATACCCTTGGCGCCGACAACGCCGCCTTTGTCTACCTGCTGGCTCAGTGGCTCGAAACCCAGTCGGCGCATAAGTTGCTGCTGGTCGATACCGATGGCAGCCATCCTCAACCCGGCGACGGTTTCTGGCAGATCGTATATGAGGCCATCAGCGCGCAGCCGCTTCCCAAACCGGCACCGCTCAATCACCTGCTGGCCTACACGCCTTCGTTGCTGGCCGACGGTCCCTATCAGGCGGCCCCCCGCACCTCGGCCCGTACCGACGCCTGGGTAACGCTGCCGGGCGGGCAACACCTGCTTAAACCCGAATACCGCCCCACGGCTACCCCGCCCGCCGACATGCCGCCAAACCCGTTGTTTGGTCGGCCGTTGCTGGCTTTCTGGCAATACCACAATCAGCCCGACTCGGCGCTGATGGGGCAGGCGTGGCAACTGTTTGGCGGTGGTTGTACCGACATCGCCATCAAACTGGCCGTGCGCTGCGTTGCTGCCGCTCAACTGCCGATCATGCGCGGCGTGTTGCTGGCGCAGTTGCAGGGCATGCGTATTGCCACGATGCGGTTTGCCGAAGCCGCTGCCGAGGCCGAACCCGCCGCAGCGCTTCCCACCGGCATCCGGTCGTTTCTGCATCAGGCTATCGGTTGGGGATTGGCTATGACCAATCGACTCCCCGATGCCAAACGGCAATTTGAGTGGGCCTCTACCTATCAGGAGCCAACCATTGCCCCACTCGAAAAAGCCTACTTCGATAACATTCAGGCATTTCTGCATTACCGTATGGGCGATGCCGACCAGGCGTTCCGGCTGGAAAAAGGCATCGAGGCGCTGCATCAGACCGTACCGGAAGAAGACTTCCGCCTTACCTACATCAACTCCATCAATCAGGCCCGCCTTTACAAATCAGTAGGCGATCTGGTCAATGCCGAGACCTATTACGAACGCGCCTTTGCCACCACGCTGGGCAATCGGTCGGAGAGTGATCTGGTGTATGTGCACGTATGCCGCGCCCTGCTCCGGCATGATCAGAACGAACCCGAAGCCTGCTTCCGCGAATGGGTACTGGCGGCGCTCCACTGGGCTGCGGCAACGTACCCGGAGGCTGTGGGTGGCCGCACGCTGACCGCCATACTGAACACACACCGCCTGCCGCCGCTCGTCGAGCGTGTCGAGGCAACGGCTCAGGCGTTTGTCGAGCGGATCGTCGCGTTGGGTGCCCTATTGAACCGGGATCTAACCACCGAGCTGACCGGCACGCCCTGCGTATTCGTACACGCCAGCCAACGGCCTGGCTGTGAGGCGGTGCTGGGCAACGACTGGCTACTGGTGGGCACGGATAACGTACCCAGCCAACCCGCCGTGGTGGGGCCGCAATCCGACCGGCTCCGGGCGTTGCTGACCAACCTGCTCACCGCCGAGCTGGGTACGTTGGCCCACCAACCTACCATCGTGGTGGATGACCGGGGCCTCGATGAGGCGCCTTCACGAGCAGGGTTGTGGCTATTGGGCTGGCAATGGGCGGCAAACCGGTTGCGCTGGCAAGGAACGGAGCTGGCTTATCCCGAAAACGTACTGCCGCAGGTACGGGTGGCTCTGTCGCCGGCTGTAGCCCGGCGCGTGGCGGTGCCAGGAGGTAGTCAGCAACTTCAGTTCAAACGCTACCTGCAACCGCTGACCCTGACCGATAAAGCCGCCGATTGGGTCGACGGATTCGCCGTCAGTCCGACGTTGGGGCAACTGTGGCAACGGCACGACAAACCGACGATCGACGAACTACTGCGCGTGTTTCAGCAGCGCCGGATCGTCAGCCTGTCGCTGCCCGACGAAGCCCTGAACGCCACCCCCGCGCTTTCTAGCAATTACGCGTCTTCCCTTCTTGTCTAACCTCTTTTGCATCGTTCTATGAAATTTGACTTCTGTACGTACAAGGCACAGGAAATGATCCGGCAGGCCGCGCAACTGGCCAAGCAGGGTGGGCAACAGGCCATCGAAGCGGGTCATTTGCTGAAAGCCATCCTGCAACACGACACCGACACCTGCACGTTTCTCTTCGACAAGTGCGATGCCCGACTGCCCCTGCTGAGCGAGAAACTCGACGCGGTCATGAAGCTCTATCCGCGTGTCACGGGCGGCGACCCGTTCATTGGCCTGGATGCCTCCAATGCCATCCGCCGGGCGCGTGGGCTGCTCACGGAGTTCAACGACGAGTTTGTGAGCGTCGAACTGCTCTTGCTGGGTTTACTCGAAGGTAACGACCTGACGGCTAAGTTTATGCACGAGGCGGGTCTGCGTAGCAACGCCATCAAAGAGGCCATCAAAAGCCTGCGAGGCCCGGCCAAAGTGGTGAAGAGCGCCTCCGCCGATAAGAGCTATCAGGCGTTGTTGCGGTATGGTATCAACCTGACCGAGCGGGCGCAGCAGGGTAGTATCGATCCCGTTGTGGGACGCGACGAGGAGGTGCGGCGACTGTTGCAGATCCTGAGCCGACGCGGCAAAAACAACCCCGTTCTGGTGGGCGAACCCGGTGTCGGGAAAACCGCCATCGTGGAAGGGCTGGCGCGGCGAATTGTGCAGGGCGACGTACCGGCGGTACTGGCCGACAAAACCATCATTAGCCTGGACATGGGGTTGCTTATGGCCGGGGCGAGTTACAAGGGCGAGTTTGAAGAACGCCTGAAAGCCGTGGTCCAGGAAGTGGCTGCATCGAATGGGTCGATCATCCTGTTCATCGACGAAATTCACACGCTGGTGGGAACCGGCAGCGGTAACAACAGCGCGCTCGACGCGGCCAATCTGCTTAAACCAGCGCTGGCACGGGGCGAACTCCGCACTATTGGCGCCACCACGCTCGACGAATACCAGAAATACATCGAGAAAGACAAGGCCCTCGAACGGCGGTTTCAGCCTGTGCGCGTCAACGAGCCCGACATCGACGATGCTGTGAGTATCCTGCGTGGGGTGAAAGAGAAATTTGAACTGCACCACGGTGTGCTGATTCAGGACGACGCCATCATTGCCGCCGTTGAGTTGTCGGCGCGTTATATAAACGACCGTTACCTGCCCGACAAGGCCATCGACCTGATCGACGAAGCCGGGGCCAAACTGCGCATCGAAACGGAAGCCCTTCCCCAGGAACTCGATGCGCTGAACCGGCGGATCGTCAAGCTCGAAATTGAACGGGAGGCGATCCGTCGCGAAAAAAAAACGCAGAAAGAAAAAGTGCTCTCCGACACGCTCGCCGAACTGACGGCGCAACGCGACGAACGACTGGGCCAATGGGAGCGTGAGAAACAAACGTTACTCTCTATACGTAACCTAAAATCGCTACTTGATCAGTACCGTACCGACGTGGAACAGAGCGAACGGCAGGCCGACTACGCCCGGCTGGCCGAACTGCGGTACCAACTCATTCCCGACGCCGAGACCCGGCTCCGGCAACTCACCGCCGAAGCGTTGGCCGCTCCGCTGATCAACGAAGAAGTAACGCCCGCCGAAATTGCCGCCATCGTGACTCGCTGGACGGGCATTCCCGCGAGCCGAATGCTGCAAAGCGAACAGCAGAAGCTAAAAGACCTCGATAACGAGCTGGCTCAGCGCGTGGCGGGGCAACCGGCCGCCATTCGGTCGGTCGCCAATGCCGTGCGGCGGTCCAGAACGGGCTTGCAGGACCCCAAACGACCTATCGGCAGCTTTCTGTTTCTGGGCCCAACGGGTGTGGGCAAAACCGAACTGGCCAAAGCCCTTGGCGAAGCACTGTTCAACACGGAGCAGTCGCTGGTGCGCATCGATATGAGCGAATACCAGGAACGGCAGACCGTGAGCCGACTCATTGGTGCCCCGCCGGGCCTGGTAGGCTACGACGAAGCCGGACAACTGACCGAGGCGGTTCGGCGCAAACCCTACAGCATTGTGCTGCTCGACGAAATCGAAAAGGCGCATCCTGACGTTTGGAACATCCTGTTGCAGATCTTGGACGATGGCCGCCTGACCGACAACAAGGGGCGCGTAGTCGATTTCAAGAACACCATCGTGATCATGACGGCCAATCTGGGCAGTGCCCTTATTCGGGCTCACGCGCTTCAGCCTACTACCGACGAACGGGCGCTGCGGCAGGCCGTGGTGCAGGAGTTACAAACCGTGATGCGCCCCGAGTTTATCAACCGGATCGACGAGGTGGTGCTCTTCAACCCACTATCTGAATCGGTTATCGAGCAAATTCTGGCCGGGCAGCTGAAACAGCTACAGCACCGCCTCGATCAGCAGGAACTTCGCCTGACGGTCTCGCCCGAAGCGTATCAGAAACTGGCAACGGAAGGCTACGACCCGTCTTTTGGGGCGCGGCCGCTCAAACGGGTTGTTCAGCAGCGCGTAATCGATCCGCTGGCGCACCTGCTTGTGGCGGGCAACGTACCTGCCGACCGGAATGTGTCGCTCTACGTCGATGCCGATGATGAACTGAGTGTTCGGTAAGGCTACCGACGCTGGCTGTTGACCATACGCGTTTCGAGCATTGTGAAAAAAGGCAATCGGTAGGTTTCGCCCAGCGGAACCTGCCGATTGTCGCTTAGAATGATCTGGTTGCCCTCGACCATGCTGATGCTGCTGAGCGCCACGATGTACGATTTGTGAACCCGAATAAAGCCCCGGTTCACGAGTTGCTCTTCCAGTTCCTTAATGGGCATGTGCGTGATAACCCGGCCTTTGCTGAGGTAAATCGACAGGTAATTTTTAAGCCCTTCAACATACGTGATGTCGGCAAAATTGACCTTGGCGTACTTGCCTTTCACATCGACTTTCACGAAAATAAAATCTTCTTCGGCGGGGGCAGCAGCCGGCTGAGCAGCCGGGACGGGCGCGTGCTGAACGATGTATTTTTCCAGCCGCTGAGCCGCTTTGAAAAAGCGATCGAAACTGATGGGCTTAAGCAGGTAATCGACCACGTTATGTTCAAAGGCATCCACCGCATACTGCGTGTAGGCGCTCATCAGTACCACCTTCGTGCGGCCACCCAACAGTTTCAGCACATCGATACCCGATAGCTTAGGCATCTGAATATCCAGAAAAAGTACGTCGATGGGCTTGGTCTGGAGGTCAATCAGGCCCGCAACGGGGTCGGTCGAGCTACCGCAACTGGCCAGAAACGGGATGTTTGAGATATGATGATCAATGACGTCGATAGACGCCTGCTCATCGTCAAGAGTGTACACGTTTAGCATAGGTACCAACCAATGAAATTTGGGCAAAAAAGCGAAAGGCTATGATCCGGCAGTAGATAATCGGTCGACTGAAGTCATCTGCTAACAAGGAGGTTGGTTATTAGCGGTGTAGACAGTCACCGGAAATAAACAATAGCCTTATCATATAAACAACTGGTATCGGGACAATCGGTAAAATCAGTCGTCGGTGGTGGCAACATTGTTATTACGCGCCGGGTCTTTCCGCTGGCGGGCCAGCTTCGACTCGTAGTAGCGAGCCAGAAAATGATAGACAACCATCTCCTGCTGACGGTGCGCCGACGTAAACAGTCGGTTGAGTGTCATGTGCAGATAGCTCGACAACAGCGACAGCAGGGAAGGACCATCGGGGTTGGCCTCACAGGCCGCTCGAATCTGGGCCGATAACGTACCCAGGGCCACCGTTCGGTCGGTGAGGCTGGGTACGTTAGGCTCAGTCAGCCGCTGCTCAATTAACCGTTGCTGGGCGCGGAAGCGGTCGTTCAGCTGCTTACGCAGCGCCTGATCGGCCTGGTGCTCGGCCAGAAATTGCGCTTGCAAGGTCTGAAGCAGGCTCGTTCTGGTTGCAAGGTCAACCGCAAAATCGTCTAGCAACGTGTTGCAGCTCTGGAGGGCAAACAGCCAGCGATCGGTGGCATCGGCCTCGTCGGTCAGGTACGTTAGCGTGGCCAGGCTATCCGCCGAAAAGAGCTGTTCACTCAGTGCCACGGTTGCGGCCCCATACCGTTCAACTTCCCGTTCATACGTGTCGACCTGTACCCGATGCACGATGCCCGCCGCCAGGTACGGCGAAAGTTGGTCGTGCAACTGGTCGAGCAGCGGGCCTGTGAAACCTGGTCGCTGACTACGAAACCGAAGCCTAAGGTGAAAGTCGGGGTCGTAATACCGGATGAAGAAACAGTCTGAAATCTGCTCGTCCTGGTAAAACGCCTGTACTAAGGGGGCGATCACACTCGTGAGCAGTTCGTCGGCGTGGTAAGCACCGGTGTAGAGTTTTACGTACAGCCACTCGCTACCGGGCGCAAAGGAGCGCGCCACGATCGGCTCCGCGCCGGTAGGGCGTAACGGTTTGGGCGGCATAGTGGTCACTGGCAGATGCGAAATCGGCAACACCAATTCCTGCACAAATCGCTGGTCGCCGTCCCGCACCCAGCATTGATCGGGTGTAGCCAGCCATTCCACCAGCCGCAGCGTGGTCAGGCGTTTGGCTTCATCGAACAACGTTTGTCGCCCCAACGTCGACGACAGATCAATCACCAGTTCGTTGTCGCCCTGCGCCAGCGCAATCCAGTTGGGTACGTGGTGGGTACGTTGCAGGTAAAGGGCCAGGTCCTGTGGTGTCGTCAGCGGGAGCAACGCAACGGCCAACGTCCAGTTGGCCCGGCACAGGATCAGGTTTTTAAAGGTGATACGGGGCAGAAAAGACTGCCCTTCCAGCGGCCCCCAGTGCCACCGAATGTTCATAGTAGCCTCCTGGTGCTGCAAATCGGCCAGAAACTGGTAGATGCTGAGCCCGTGCTGGAAATTATGCGCGTTGGACAGACGCGGTACAACCGGGCAATCATAGCGCCGTGAACGCAGCCGGACCAGCCCGTCAGGCCCAACCGATACCAACAAATCGCTGGCGGGCAGTTGCTGCGCCGGTGCCACCGATGCCCGACTGATGTACGGAATTTCGTACGGGCGGAATGCCGGTCGGATCAAAACGTTGCCCAGCCGATCATCGGGCCAATGAACAAGCTCCGCGAAGAGCGCGTCGGGCGCATGCTGAACCTCCTGAGCCAGACTGGCCTGCACATGGGCCGTAAGTTCAGGCGAATGGGCGCAAAACCGACCCAGCAAGTTGGCGGCCGATGGCCCCCCGGTAGCCAGCAGGTTAAACTGGAATGTTCCCTGATCGAGGTCGGCCTCCGAAGCACCCAGCAGGTTACCCGCCACATAGGCGCTGGTGGAGGGCGGTATGGGTTTGGGTAAGGTCGCCAGTTCGTCCATCGTCAGCTCAACGGCCAACTGGCCCGTGTGCAACGCCTGTCCCCATTTTTTCAGCGCCAGTTCATCGAAAGCTCCCCAGGCGACCGACTTGGTGGTGGGCGGTGTGGGAAATGGCAACCCGTCGGTTAGAGGTGTATAAACCGTTTGTCCCCCCGTCGTGGTTCCATAGCCAACGCCAAATTCGCCGTCCAGTGCGTCAAACAGGGGTATTTCGCGCCCATCGTATCGTTCCTGAAAACGCCGCACAAACTCCCGAAAGGCAGGCATAGGGCGAGGCTGGTTCAGGAGCAGCAACGTACCCAGCTGGTCCGTAATCATCGAAACGACCCGCTCACTAAGCTGGCTGGCCGATGTGCAGATGAACAGATCCGTCTGAATCAGGTGCTGCGTCGGGCTGAGGGGCAAATAGAGCGCCAGCGCCTGCCTGACTTGCTCCTGCACTACCGGCGCCGGTTGATCGGAGTGGCTCAGCAGATGGTCTACGCGGTCTATTAGCGCCACGAAGGCTTCTGTACCGCTTAGCTGCATCAGCTTGGTGCGTAGGCGGGGCAACATAGGTCCGCCGGTTAGTTGCGGTTCAAGGTCGCTGACAATCAGTTGGCTGTCGATCAACTGCTCAATCAAGTGTTGAGCGGCTTCGGCATCATAGCCATCAGCCACCAGCCAGGCGGTGAGTTGCGCCCGTGTGCGCCCGTCGTTGGCTTCGTCGAGTAGCGCCTGTAACGAAGGCGAATGAGCAACGGCGCTGACAAAATAGCGACGCTGCGGGCCGCTGTTATCGCACTCAATGTAGCGCAGTTCATTACCAATCGCGTAATGGCTGTTATTAGTAAAAAACCGAACCTGCTGCCGGATGGACGGCTCGAGTAGCAGGTGTTGCACCAGCCGGGCGATACAGTCCATATCGAGCCGCCGAAAGACCGCCGCTCGTTGTGCAAGGGGTTGCAAACGTACCTGCGACATGTCTGCATCGACGTACCCAACCGCGCATCCCGCCATCAACCCAAAAGGCGTTGACCGGGTGCTGATGCGCAATACATAGTTGATCAGTGGCCGAAGCAGAGAAGGTGGCAGCGGCCAGCCGTGCTGATCAAGATGGGTCTGGATACTGGTGTGCAGTGCCGGCGACGATACGAAAAGGGCATCGTTAAACCAGCGATCAGTCCACAACCGGGGCAAACAAACCGCTGCATCGCGGTGCAGGTCGTCGACCGTGTTGATAGACAATGAAGGGGTGCGCAGCAGAAAATACGATGCTGGCGTCAGCGCAGGGCTGGCAGTCATGGCTGGACAGTTACGGGATCGGGCGTTGGCTCCCTCACGATACCGGAAGCTACCCCCAATTACGCAAAAAACCCGCTACCAAAGCTGGTAGCGGGTTTCCAAATCGATATTGGTGTCGTATTCGATGAAATTACTCACTGGCAAGCGCTTCGGCACCACCCACGATTTCGAGAATCTCTTTCGTAATGGCAGCCTGACGCGTACGGTTGTAGACGAGTTTCAACTCTTTCAGCAGCTCACCGGCGTTCTCGGTGGCTTTGTCCATCGCGGTCATCCGCGCGCCGTGTTCCGAAGCGTTTGATTCCAGCACGGCTTTGTAGAGTTGAATCTTCAATGTTTTCGGAATCAGCTCCGATACGATCTGCTCTTCGTCGGGTTCAAACGTGTAGTTCACGTTGGCGGTTACCCCGGCGGGTGCAGGCGTCGGCACGATCGGCAGCATCTGCTCGACGCGGATGATCTGCGTCGCTACGTTTTTGAACTCGTTATACACGATTTCAACCACGTCGAACTGACCGGCCACAAACGCTTCCATGGCTTCTTCGGCCGCCTCACGGACGGTAGAGAAGCTCAGCGAACCGAAGGCATCAATGTGGTTGGTATTGACGCTGAACCCCCGACGCTGCATGCCCTCGCCACCTTTCTTACCGATGGCCATGACTTTCACGTTGCCCCGGCGTGCCTGCTCGGCATACCGCTCATTGATACGAGCCACGGCGGCTTTCACCACGTTGGTGTTAAACGCGCCGCAAAGACCCCGATCCGACGTTACCAGAATCAGCAGTACGTTCTGGATAGGACGTACCTGCTTGTAGGGGCTATCGGCGGCGGCTTCGGCACCGGCCGATACCGTACCGAGCATTTCGCTCAATTTCTGGGCGTAAGGGCGCATCTGCGTGATCGCATCCTGTGCCCGCCGCAGCTTGGCCGCCGCCACCATTTTCATGGCTTTGGTGATCTGCTGCGTCGAGTTGACCGACACGATCCGGTTGCGTACTTCCTTTAAACTGGGCATGATTGGATAGTTTAAAGTCCAGTGTTCAAGGTTCAACGTGACCGTGTGACTGGCAACGTTGAACCTTGAACCTTAAACCTTGAACGTGTTTCTTAATATCGCGCTGACAGGTCAGCGGCTACTTTGCGGATGGCGGCGGTGGCCGTGTCGCTCAGATTTCCTTTGCGGAGATCGGTCAGCGCATCGGCGTGCTGCGATTCGAGCAGCATGTTGAACTCCGACTCAAATGCCTTCACTTTATCGACGGGTACCTTGTCGAGCAGGCCGTTGGTCGAGGCGTAGATGATGGCAACCTGCTGCTCAACCGATACGGGTGAGTATTGCGGCTGCTTCAGCATCTCCTGGTTCCGGCGACCGCGGTCGATGGTCAGTTTGGTTGAGGCGTCAAGGTCAGAACCGAACTTGGCAAACGCTTCCAGCTCGCGGAACTGCGCCTGATCGAGTTTCAGCGTACCGGCTACCTTTTTCATCGACTTGATCTGCGCGTTACCACCTACGCGTGATACCGAGATACCTACGTTGATGGCGGGGCGGATACCGGCGTTAAACAGGTTCGACTCCAGGAAGATCTGACCGTCGGTGATCGAAATTACGTTGGTCGGAATGTAGGCCGATACGTCACCTGCCTGCGTTTCGATGATCGGCAGGGCCGTCAGTGAACCACCTCCTTTCACCTTGTCTTTCAGGCTCGGCGGCAGGTCATTCATGTTCCGGGCGATGTCGTCGTTGGCGTTCACCTTAGCGGCCCGCTCGAGCAGGCGGCTGTGCAGGTAGAACACGTCACCGGGGTAGGCTTCGCGGCCTGGCGGACGACGCAGCAGCAGCGATACCTCACGGTAAGCAACGGCCTGTTTCGACAGGTCATCATATACCACGAGGGCAGGGCGGCCCGTGTCGCGGAAGTACTCACCGATGGCGGCACCCGTAAACGGCGCAAAGAACTGCATCGGCGAGGGGTCAGAGGCGGCCGCCGCTACGATTACCGTGTAATCCATCGCACCGGCTTTGCGCAGCGTCGCTTCGATCTGCTTGATCGTCGAGGCTTTCTGGCCGCAGGCTACGTAGATACAGTAAACGGGTTCGCCTTTGTCGTAAAATTCTCTCTGGTTGATGATCGTATCGATGGCCACGGCGGTTTTACCCGTCTGACGGTCACCGATGATCAGTTCGCGCTGACCCCGACCGATGGGAATCATAGCGTCGATGGCTTTGATACCCGTTTGCAGCGGTTCGTTTACCGGCTGACGGTAAATAACGCCGGGGGCTTTACGCTCGAGGGGCATCGCGTAGGTTTCGCCCTGGATGGGGCCGTTGCCGTCGATCGGCAGACCCAGCGTGTTAACCACGCGGCCAAGGATACCTTCGCCCACGTTGACGTAGGCAATCTGGTTGGTGCGCTTAACGGTGTCGCCTTCCTTTACTTCCGAGTAATCGCCGAGCAATACTGCACCGACGTTATCTTCTTCAAGGTTAAGGGCGAGGGCTTGCAAACCGTTGTTGAAAGCGAGCAACTCACCGGCCTGTACTTTAGACAAACCGTAGATACGCGCCACACCGTCGCCGATCTGCAGCACCGTACCCACTTCTTCGAGTTCGGCTTCGGTTTGCGCCCCGGCAAGCTGGGCACGAAGGATAGCCGATACCTCATCGGGTCTTACGGACACCATATAGTCTGAGTAATCGTTAGTTAGTGATCAATTTTCGGGCGCAAAGGTAAGGTTAAAATTTGATAAATCAGCGATTACGACTCAACATTGAACGTGTTTATTAGACTTTTCTAAGAATTCGCCCCGTAAAAAATGGGCGGACGGACATGACGAAAATTCCCGGTTAGCTTTGGGTGGTTTCGTTGCTTTATTTTTGTTAGACACCTTACCTTTTGGTGATCAACCGTAGCATGCGTCGTTCCGTTGACTCAGTTCGCCTTTCTGCTTGTCATCGTGTTGTCTGGTGGGCACTGGTCGGCTGGTTAACGGGCCTGTCGAACCTGCTTCTGGCTCAGGCACACGGTCCGGATGTGTATCAGGCTCGTGTCGTCACCACCACCGGTCAGCACGTTCGCGGCGTGCTTCAGGATGTCGACTCCTATGGCGTGTATCTGACAAAGACAACCCGCAACCAATTTGCTCCGGATACATACATTCCGATCGATCAGATTCGGAAGGTAGTGGTGGTGCGTAAACAGAAAAAAAGCCTGCAAGTGGTGGGAGCGGCTATCGGGGCCGTTGCGCTCGGGTTTGTCTCCTACGAAGCGCTGAAGAAAAACCCACCCCGGTCTGACATCTCGTATGGTCTGACGCTCACGTTTTCGGCCGCGGCCGGTGCCGCTATCGGCTACGCAGTGGGTAGTGGGGCCAATGCGCTATTCGATCAGGTGAACCGGCGTGTTTTCAGGCCGGCTTATCCCGGCGATTCGACGACGCTGGTTCAGCAGCTGCAACCGTTCTGCGAACGCTACCGGCAGGAGTTATTTGACCGCAAACCCACGACTAACTAACCTGAATGAAGCCAGCCGCGCCCGCCGCCTTACAGTACAGAATAGCCACCGAAGCCGATTTGGCCGATATCGTCGGTATGCTCGCCGACGACCCGCTGGGGAAACGGCGGGAGGCGTTTCAATTACCGTTACCGGCAACGTACCTGGCGGCCTTCGAACGGATTCGTACCGACCCGCAGCAGGAACTGACCGTTGTGGAGCAGGCCGGGGTAATCGTGGGTACGTTCCAGCTAAGCTTTATTCAGTACCTGACGTATCAGGGCGGCGTGCGGGCGCAAATCGAAGCCGTGCACGTTCGGTCGGGGTATCGGGGGCAGGGTATCGGTGCGGCGATTTTCCGCTATGCGATAGAACGAGCCAGGGCGCGGGGTGCTCATCTGCTACAGTTGACAACCGATAAACAGCGCCCCGATGCCCGTCGCTTTTACGAATCGCTGGGTTTCGTGGCGTCGCACGAGGGCATGAAGCTACCGTTGTAGCGATCACGGCAGCGTACGGAGGGGAAGTAGCGTCAGTTAATTCGCCGAATATTCCTGCTTGTATTTCACGGCCAGTCCTTCGAGCGAGTAGCCGTTGGCGGTGGCTGTCGTATAATACTGGTATTTCACGTTGACGAGCGCATCGGCCCCCAACCGCTGTGCCTGAAGCGTCAGCTTACCCATCAGCGCATCTTTGTCGAGCATCGTATTGCCCCGGTCGAGCATCCGGCCACCACGTACCCGCTGCTTGGCCTGCAAGGGCACTTCCTCCGAGATCGTCAGGAACTTCAATTCATCATAGGGGCGAGTAGGTTGCTGCTGCCCGTAAAACAATTCGACGGGATATTTAGGGCCCGTAGAGATGGGAATCGCCGGTCGGAAGCAGCCCGTCAGAAAGCAAAGCAGTAGCCCTGTTAAGTAACCAATAAATCGTATCGAAAGAATTGGAAGTCTCATGAGAATGTGTTTGTTTGCTCTACAGTCGGGCGATTGAACTAAGTTAATCGATGCGGACCTACTATTGATACCTACTACGCGCTGTCCAACGAAGGTCAGAGGAATTTGGCCTCTCTTATTCACATGAGTATTCGCTTACCGCTGTTTTGTGTGCTCTCGTGCCTGCTACAACCCGACGGGGTTGCGCAGACGTTCCACGAAAAGTACGAAACGATGGCTAAAGGTCCGGCGCCCCGGCCGGAAAGCCGACCCGTTGCCCTGAGCGTAACCCCGGCTGTGGCACGGCCCTGGGTGAGGTTGATGGGGCAACTGGAAACCGACGGTAAGATAAAACTGCGCTGGCACACCAATTACGCTAAGGCTACCCGGTCTTTCCGGGTCGAGCGCTCGGCCGACGGCCTGGAGTGGAATGCTCTGGGCGAGGTCAACAGCACCGATTCTATTCAGCGAAACGCGTATCAATTTGTCGACGAGGCGCCCGTCCGGACGGCAGTTTACCGGCTACAGAGCAAATACGACGATGGCAGTACCCCTTACTCAGCGGTACTGTCGGTCGTAAACCCGCGCCATGCCAGTCAGCCGGTTTTGTATTATAGCATCGATCAGCGGGTGGTGCTGATCGGCCTGGAGCCGATGAACCTGATTTACCCGCTTACGGCAAACCTATATGCCGAATCGGGCCGGCTGCTCTGTTATGATACCATTCCACCTCAAGCCGACGAATTCCGAATCGACGTACCGGCGACAAGAGAAAGCGCGGTGAAGGTACAGATTGTCGACGGTGCCCACCGGGTGGTAACCGTTCGCCGAATTTGGTTGTCTAAATAAAATTCGGCCGGTGCAACAGACTGCGCCCCCCTCAGCGTACTACCATTTACACACTTATCGGGTCGATAATTGCCATCAATACCAGGGAAATCGTATGTTTGGTTTACTGCGAGTTACTTAGCAGTGCCAATCCCCGTTCGTCGTGCTTTATTCATCGGGTTATGAACAATACGAACAAAGTGTCTGATCGTTCCCATGATTGCACGTCTACTGTTGTTGTGTACACTGCTTGGCTACCGACCGGTCGGTAGTTACGCGCAGGGGTTTATTGCGCCCACGATGGCTGTATCTTATGAAGGTAAAGCCAGTACGAACCTCAAAGCGATAGCGGCCGCCGCGACCACGCCGCCCCCCGCGCCCGAACTGGTACGTCCCTGGGTACGTTTGAACGCCCGCCCCGACGCCGACGGTACCGTGCGTGTGCTCTGGCAAACCCACCCCAAACAAGTGAACAAAACGTTTCTGCTGGAACGCTCTGGTGATGGCCTGACCTGGGAGCCGTTGGGACAAGTAAACGGCAGCGAAACTACCACCCAGAAAAACAGCTATGAGTTCACGGCGGCCCAGCCGTCGGCTACCGAAAGCTACCGGCTATCCTGCCTGCTGGCCGACAACACGAAGCTGTATTCGCCGGTCGTAACGCTGATCAGCACCAGTCAGCCGCATCAGGCAGTTCGGTATTATACGGCCCAGCAGAGCGCCATCTCGGTGGGCTTTTTACCCAACCGGATCACATTTCCGGTAACAGTCAATGTTTATACCGCCGCCGGATCAATGCTTTGCTACGATAGCTTGGCCAAACCCGCCAACGAATTTACCGCAGAACTGCCTGCCACGAAAGAAACGGCGCTGCGGTTGCAGGTGGTCGATGGCTCGAATCGGGTGGTGCTGATGCGCAACGTACCTATGCCCGCCGCCCTCACGCCCGACGTTGCGTCAGCACCTCGCCAATAACGCGGGGATAGTGGTCATACTCCAGTTGGTGTACTTTCTGCGCCACATCGTCGGGGGAGTCGGTGGGTAATACGGGGCAGGGGGCCTGAAAGATGATCTGCCCTTCGTCGTAGTGTTCGTTGACGAAATGGATGGTAATGCCCGACTGGGTCTCGCCCGCCGCCACGACCGCCTCATGCACATGCTGCCCATACATGCCCTTGCCGCCAAATTTGGGCAACAGGGCCGGGTGAATATTGACGATCTGCCCCGGAAATGCCTGTACCAGGGCGGGGGGCACCAGCCACATGAAGCCTGCCAGCACAACCAGATCAATGGCCTGGGCTTGCAGCAACTCGACTACCCGGCTGGTCTGGTAAAAACCGGGTCGGTCGAATACCAGCACCGGCACATGCTGCTCGCAGCCAAAGCCACGCCGGGCCCGGTCGATCACCCCGGCCTTGGGGTTGTTGGTCAGAATAAGCGACACCGTTACGTCGGGTGAGGCCGCAAAGTGGCGGGTAATCTGTTCGGCGTTGCTGCCCGAACCGGACGCGAAAATGGCGATACGTTGCATAAAGGGGATACAGTGTAAGCGATAAAGGATGAGCGATGAGTGGGTGTGCAAAAGTAGGGGAGGCTATCCAGAACGCCGCGTCAGCCGCAGCGGCGAGGTTAGACCATAAGACTGTCTTACTGGTAAATCACTATTAGTTAGTGTGTTGGCTGAGCGTAACTAGCGGAATAGAGAGCTGGCATTGGCGAAGCATCGTGTGCGTGCAACCGCTCAATCAATGCCTACGACGCTCAATAGATACCCAAATTCACCAACGTACTGGTTAGCTATTTTAGGGATAAACTCTCCTTCACTATGAAAGTACAGACCCTGCTTACCGCCGCTTCGCTGGTGGCTGCCAGTACGCTTCTGTCGTTCCATGGTGGCGAAACGCCGCCGCCGTCGAAGACGCCCCCGCCCTATACCCGCACCCAGATCGAAAAAGGTAAATACCTAGTGGGGATTATGGGGTGCCGCGACTGCCATTCGCCCAAGACCATGACGCCAAAAGGCCCTGCACCCGATCTGTCCCGCGACCTGTCGGGACACCCGGCGTCGATGCCTCTGGGCAAAGTCAACAAAGAAGCGATGGCCGACTGGGTGCTGTTCAATGCCATGAGCACGGCCGCCGCGGGCCCCTGGGGTGTATCGTTCTCGGCGAATCTGACCCCCGACGCAACCGGCATCGGAAGCTGGTCAGAAGAGCAATTCGTCATTGCGCTTACCGAAGGCAAGAGCAAGGGAATGCGCACGGCCCGCCCTCTGCTTCCCCCCATGCCCTGGCAGAACTATGTAGACATGAAGCGCGACGACATCGTTGCCATGTTTGCGTACCTGAAAAGCATCAAGCCCATCGAAAACGTGGTGCCGCAGCCAATCACACCCGATAAACTGTAGCGATCAGCCGTAGGCAACGTACCCAACGCCTCGCCTGCTGGCCAACGAATCGACCTTCGGTGTAGCCGAGACGGGCCAAGGCGTTGGGTACGTTGCCTTAGCCATTACCTTTGCGCCGGGTACGTCCATTGTGGGTACGTGCCCGGCGTTTATGCTCTCTACGCAACAGCTCACGTTTTCGTATTCTCCATCCAAACGCTTTCAGTTCCCCGACGTTCACTGCGCCGACCGCGACGCCCTGCTGATTTTGGGTCGGTCTGGAACCGGTAAGACCACGTTTCTGCATTTGTTGGCCTTGCTGCTCAAACCCGATGCGGGACGGGTGGTCATTAACGACACGGATCTGACAACGCTATCGCCCGCACAGACGGCGGCGTTTCGGGCGCAGCATGTGGGGCTCGTTTACCAGAAACCGCATTTTGTGAGTGCGTTATCGGTGATGGACAATCTGCTGCTGGCGAATTACCTCGCCAATAAAACACAGGCGCGTGACCGCGCCGAGCAACTGGCCACACAGCTTGGCTTTGCTGAACACCTGGGCAAGAAAACGGCGCAGATGAGTCAGGGTGAGCAGCAACGGGTGAGCATTGCCCGGGCGATGATGAACCAGCCGACCTTGATTTTGGCCGATGAACCGACCTCCAGCCTTGACGACGCCAACGCCGACCGGGTCATCAACCTGTTGCGCGCCCAATCGGATCAGATCGGGGCGAGTCTGGTGGTGGTTACGCACGATCAACGCCTCAAAGACGCTTTTACCAACCGGGTCATTTTATAATAATCTACGGTCCGCTGTGCTCAGGTACGTTGCCAACTTCCGAAGAATCGGGAAAACAGCCGACTGTGAACAGTAAACCGACGACTTACTCTTTGTTTATGCGCCTTCTACTGGTCAGTATTGCCTTATTGCTTGCGACGGTTGCCTTTGGGCAGAACACGCGCAAGAAAGATTACCTGGTGGAGATCAAAACGGATTTGGGCAAAATTCATCTGATTCTGTTTGAACAGACACCCAAACACCGCGAAAACTTCATCAAACTGGTGAAAGAAGGCTATTACAACGACGTGCTGTTTCACCGGGTCATCGACAAGTTCATGATTCAGGGTGGTGATCCCGACTCGAAAACGGCGGTCGCCGGGCAGGCGCTGGGTAGTGGCGACGCCGGCTATACCATTCCGGCCGAGTTTCTGCCTACGCTGTTTCACCGCAAAGGGGCCGTCGCCGCCGCGCGCGACAACAACCCGCAGAAGGCATCGAGTGGGGCGCAGTTCTACATCGTGCAGGGGCGCGTCTGGAACGAGGAAGACCTGCAAAAACAGATTGATCGGGGCCACACCCGCGCACCGGAACGCATCTATACCGACGAGCAGAAGCAGGTATATAAAACCCTTGGCGGCACCCCCCACCTCGACGGCAGTTATACCGTGTTTGGGCAAATTCTGGATGGCTACGACGTGGTCGATGCCATTGCCCGCCAACCCCGCGATGCCAAAGACCGCCCGCTCAAAGACATCCGGATGCAGGCAAAAGGCAAATGGGTGCGCAAGAAAAAGATCACCAAACTCTACGATTACACCTACGAACCATAATACCCCACCCCTGGCCCCTCCCCTTGAAATAAGGGGAGGGGGACTGCGCTACAGTAGGGATCGCCCCAAAGGCAGAGCACTCCCCCCTCCCCTGTATTTCAGGGGAGGGGTCGGGGGTGGGGTCAAACTATATGAAGAAGATTCTGATTACCGGGGCCAATGGCCTGCTTGGACAAAAACTGGTGGCGCTGCTGGCCAATCAGCCTGATGTGGAACTGACGGCAACGGCGCGGGGAACCAACCGCCTGCCCCATGCTGAAGGCTACACCTATCAGGCGATGGACATCACCAACCGCGATGAGGTACTCAGCGTAATCGGTCAGGTACGTCCCGATGCGGTTATCCACGGGGCTGCCATGACCGATGTGGATAAGTGCGAGCTAGACAAAGATGCCTGCTGGGCGCAGAACGTAACCGCCGTCGAGTACATCGTGGAAGCCTGCCGGGCTACCAACGCGTTCCTCTGCCACGTGTCGACCGATTTTATTTTCGACGGGGCGGCGGGACCGTATACCGAAGAGGCCGAAGGAAACCCCATCAGCTTCTACGGCTGGAGCAAATACGCCGCCGAGAAAGTGGTGATGAACTCGGGGCTGCGCTGGGCCATTGCCCGTACGGTGCTTGTTTACGGCATTGCCCACGACATGAGCCGCAGCAATATCATCCTGTGGGTGAAAAAATCGCTTGAAGACGGCAAAACCATCAACGTGGTGACCGATCAGTTCCGCAGCCCTACGCTGGCCGAAGATCTGGCGGCGGGTTGTGCGCTCATCGCCCAGCAGGAAGCCGAAGGCATCTTCAATATTTCGGGCAGCGATGTGCTGACGCCCTATGAGATGGCTATTCAAACAGCCGACTATTTCAGCCTCGATAAATCGCTGATCAAGCCGGCCGATGGCAGCACCTTCCGGCAAACGGCCCGCCGCCCGCCCCGCACGGGTTTCGTGATCGATAAAGCGCGTACGGTGTTAGGTTACAGCCCGCGTTCGTTCAGCGAAGGCATTGCCGTGCTGGCGGGGCAACTGTAGCCTTCCGCGCCGCCTAAGGCCATACCAGCTAACCTAAAAGCCAGTCTATCAGCGCGTAGACTGGCTTTTTTGTGCTTTTTTCATTGCCTCGGTAAACCGTTCCGCCCGTAACAACTTGGGGGTAGCGGGGTTATTCATGCAGGGAGTCACGAAAGGCGCGTGCCAGTGTGGCCGCCAGGACTCCTGCCATTAGACGTAACCTAAACTGCATATGAGCAATCTGTTAGCCCGATTCTACAAGACGCTCTTTGCTGACTCGATACCGATGACAAGTACGACAAGTAAACCGGATACCAGCGAAAAGAGCTTCTTCAGCAGCGCCTGGACCGTCCTCCGTGATGCCTTTAATGGGTTTATGGACGACCGTTGCCTGAAACTGAGCGCGTCGCTAGCCTACTATACCATTTTCTCGCTGTCGCCCCTGCTGGTGCTGATGATCTCCCTGGCGAGCATTTTTCTGGGCGAAGAAGCCATCCGGGGGCAGATTTTTGGGCAGATCAACGGGCTGGTAGGCAACGAGGCCGCCAAACAGATTCAGGACATGATCAAAAGCGTGGAGCTGTCCAACAAAACCAGCACCGCGCTAGTAGTGGGTATCGTTACCTTGCTGATTGGGGCCACCAGTATTTTTATCGAAATTCAGGATTCGGTCAACATCATCTGGCGGGTGAAAGCCAAACCGAAACGGGGCTGGCTCAAGATGCTGAAAGACCGGCTGCTGTCGTCGTCGCTTATCGTTAGCCTGGGTTTTCTGTTGCTGGTGTCGTTACTCGTCAACGGGTTGATTCTGGCCCTGAGCGATCAGCTCACCCGCATTCTGCCCGGCCTGAGCGTTTATCTGGTGAGTGCCATCAATTTCTGCATCAGTACCGCCGTTATCACCGTGCTGTTCGGGGTAATTTTCAAAGTGTTGCCCGACGCCAAAATCGCCTGGAAAGATGTGCGGTGGGGTGCCATTTTCACGGCGCTGCTCTTCATGCTGGGTCGTTACCTCATCGGCCTCTACATCGACACCAGCGGTACCAGCTCGACCTACGGCGCGGCAGGTTCGCTCATCGTGATTCTGACCTGGATCTACTACACGGCGGCTATCCTGTATTTCGGAGCCGAGTTTACACAGGCCTACGCCAACCATTACGGCATTAGGATCGAACCCGCCGACTACGCGGTTTACGTCGAACAAACCGAACGGGAACGCGACGTGGCGGCCATCCCGATCGAACACAAAGTGGAAGCAGTCAAGAAAAAAGACTAGCTGCCAACGTACCTGACCAGTCAGGTACGTTGGCGGATATCGCTCCAAAAAAAAATATGCATGAAGCGAAATCCAGACGCGCCACTTTATCGTAAATGGGTCGGAGCATGAGGCTCTACCAATGCTAATTAAAAAGACCGCCACAGGTTTGAGGCGGTCTTTTTGCGTTGAATGAGATTATTCTGGTCTAAATGGCTGGCAGATAGACGCTAAACGTAGCACCACGACCCGGCTGGCTGCTGGCGCTTATGATGGCCCCACCGTGGTTTTCGGCTACCTTCTGGCAAATGGCCAGTCCGATGCCTGTGCCGGGATAATTGGCCCGGCTGTGCAGGCGCTGGAAGGCCTGGAAAATCCGAAGCGTGTATTTTTCGTCGAAGCCAATGCCATTGTCGATCACGTCGATCCGGTAGTAGGTGGCGGCGTAACGGGTGAGCTTTACCGACGCAGGTACGTCGACCGCCACCGACGGTTCATGCCAATGGTAAGGAAGTCCAGACCGACAAGGCGACCATCTGGTAGAAAGGCGGCTCAGGCCATACCTACTTTATGACGTTGCCACGCTTATCCGTTACGCACAGATCGGTCAACCAGGGGAGGGGCTACTGCCCATTTTTTGGCGCCCGTTGCCAGGCCGAGGGCATATAGCTGCTTATGCCAGGTGGTTAACTAAATAGCGTTGTAGCCGGGCGCCATATGAGCGTAGCCTGTCGGCGGTTCCTGCGTAGAGTGCATCATCAGCATCCACAGATGCAGACGGAGCGCCATTCATTTGGTGGTTTCCCGGCTAAAATACGCGTAGTTAGTAGGGCCGACCAATCAGAAACGATAAGGTATACATTAAGCAAGGGTCGGTTTCAGGCGTTTATCAACGAAAGACGCCTTATGCCTAGCTGAAGAGATTGATGAAAATAGGAGACTTTATCTACGTCCGTTACATTGGTAATATCCGGCACTGGAGCCGTGATCCGTTTAAGGCTCCCATCACCTGGGTGGGCACCAAACATATCAACGTGGCCATTAATGGCCAGACGGCTCGTTTTGAGCGAGCCACCCTGCGCCACGACAATCAGGGCCATAGCCCATCGTACCAGCTTTTTCTGTCGATGGATGCGTACCGGCAGGAAGTGGAGCTGGCGGAGCTACGAAACCTGATGAACCGCACGGATTTTCTGGCCCTGACGGTTGAGAAGCAGCGTGCGATCAAAGCCAACCGGAACTCGATCTTGCCGAGCGCAGCTGAAGTTGCTGACTTATACACTGTTCGGATGCGGGTGCTTGTAGGGAGCCCGGTAGGTACGTTCGAGCAGCTTGGTTGCCTCCGGGTCACCGACGACGATCCGTTTTTTCGGGTCATACACGAGCGGGCGCCCTACTTTCATCGACAGGTTGGCCAGAATGCAACTGGCCGTGGAAATATGCCCCTCTTCGATGTCGGCGACGGGGCGGCTATTTTTGTCGATCGCATCCAGAAAATTGAGCATGTGCAGCCGGGTGGCCGGGGCGGCGTTCAGCTCGATCTTGGGCTCTGTGGGTTCGGTCAGGTCTTCGGGGTATTTCTCCTTTTCGTAGACCACATCCAGGTGAATCTTCTTCTCTTTGGGGTCGGCGGGGATAAAGTCACACTGCATCGTGCTGGCCCAAAGCGTGCCTTTGTCGCCATAGAGCGTAAACGACCACGGGTAGTCGGGGTTGTTGGGCGTGCCCCAGGTGCGGTGCTGCCAGACGCAGTTGAGCCCGTCGTACTCAAACACCGCCGACTGCGTGTCGCTGATGTTGGATTTGCCTTCTTTCTGCACGTAAATGCCGCCCTCGGAACTGATGCGCTTCGGCCAGCCCAGCCCGAGCATCCACCGGACCGCGTCGAGCATGTGCACGCACATATCGCCGACGACGCCGTTGCCGTATTCTGTAAACGTCCGCCACCAGCGCACGTGCGGAATGCCGTCGTAGGGCCGCAAGGGAGCCGGTCCGGTCCAGCGTTCGTAATCCAGAAAGTCGGGGACGGGTTGCACCGGCGGGTTGCCATTGGCCCGCATGTGGTAGTAGCAGCACATCTCCACGTGCGACACCTTGCCCAGTAGTCCGGCCTCCACAATGTCGCGCTTGGCCGTAATAAGGTGGGGCGTGCTTTTCCGCTGCGTACCCACCTGCACCACTTTCTTATATTTGCGGGCCGCCGCCACCATCGCTTCGCCTTCCATGACGTCGACGCTGATGGGTTTCTGCACGTAGACGTGCGATCCGGTTTTTACGGCGTCGATCATCTGCAGCGCGTGCCAGTGGTCGGGCGTGCCGATCAGCACAATGTCCAGCTCGTTTTCGGCCAGCATCTTCTGGTAATCGGCGTAGAGCCGGGGCGTCTTGCCCGACTTCTGCCGCTGACTGACGAGCTGACCCGCTTTCGCCAGCATGTTCTTATCGACGTCGCACAGGGCCACTACCTCGACCGGCACCACCTGCACCAGCCGGAGCAGGTCGCTCTTGCCGTACCAGCCCGTACCGATCAGCCCCACGCGCAAGGTTTTCGTCGGGTGAATAAGATCCAGGCCGCGGGCGCCAAAGGTAGAGAGAGCGAGGGCGGCCGTAGTGCCCTGCATAAACCGGCGCCGATTGATATTGAACATACACGTTGACTGTTAGCCGTCGTCAACAGCGGTCGTTGACGAGGAAGGGTTCAGCCAGTAAAGGCACTCAACACCGCCGTTTACCTGAATGGCGTAGCTGTTGATAGACAATTGCGCACGCTTAAGCTCATCAAAGTAATAACTTACCCAGACGCAAAAAAGCCAGTTAACATGGCTGCTAACTGGCTGATAATTTGTTGTGGGAGTTGAGGGATTCGAACCCCCGACCCTCTGCTTGTAAGGCAGATGCTCTGAACCAACTGAGCTAAACTCCCTTGCCGCTGCGGTGTCTTCTTCCGTTTTGGTGGTGCAAAGATAGGGGCCTAAACGGCCGTTTTGCAAGCATTTTGCTTAAAAAAGATGAAGTTTTTTACAAAATCCTGAAAGTCAGGTACGTTCCGAGGGTGGGCTATCAGGCTGGAATGCGATCGCCGACCGAGCCTGTTGATGGGGTACGTAGAGGGAACGAGGTGTGACTAACGTGGTTGCTTGCACTGGGGTCGGGGACCCCAAAATCGTCAGATCGGGGATCTGACCACACCGCTACTCAAAGTGCAGGTACAGCGTCACGGCGTGGGTGGTGAGGCGCTGAATGCCGGCGCTTGAGGGGTTGGCGGTGTTGCCCGCAAAGACGTTGGGCAGGCCGTGGGTGAACCGCAGTTCGGGCGCAAACTTAAAGTATTCGAAAAACTGCTCGAAGCCGATGCCGTACTCGATGGAGAGGTCGGTGGTGTTGGTGTTGAGGCGTCCCTGACTCTGGGCGAGGCGCTTCTTCACGTTGGTTTCAATGCCCACCACAGCCCCGGCCAACAGGTACATGCGCGAGTTGAGCCGCCGCGCCGATTTGTATTTAAACACAAAGGGCAGTTCGATCCAGGTCGATTCGCGCACGTCGCTCTTGTCCTCGGCGTTGGCGTAGGCATACTTCACCTCCCGGCTATAGATCGACACGCCGGGCGTCATCCGGAAGTCAAAGTGGTCGTTCATGTAGGTGTTCACCGAGAACCCCACCCGGAACCCCGAGTTGGTAGGCGAGGTGATGCGCAGCAACGATGGATACGATGTGGACGCGGCAAAATCGGGCCGGTACGTCAGGTTGTAGCGCGTAAAAGGCAGCGCGTAGTAAAATCCGAAATGGACCACCTTGTCGTCGTAGTCTTCCTTGTGCTTGCGAATGTATTTGTAGGTCGACTGCGCCAGGGCTATCGGCGCGAGCAGCAGCCACAGGGCAACGACACTCGCGCAGCGGATCGCTACGATGGCTGTTTTTGGCCCAGATAAATCGACGCGATGCCGAAGGAAAGAGGAATCCATTGAGTATGACGAAAACCGGCTTTTTCAAACACCTGAATGAAATCGGGGCCGTCGGGGAAGGCCTTCATCGACTCATCGAGGTACGCATACGCCGAGGTATCTTTGCTGACCATCTTCCCGAAAAAGGGCACGACTGTAGCGGTGTAAAAATTGTAGAACTGTTTGAACGGAAACCGGCGGGGCCGCGAAAACTCAAGCACCAGACAGACGCCACCGGGGCGGACAACGCGGTGCATATCGGTGAGGCCCGCCAGCAGGTTCTCGAAGTTGCGTACGCCAAAGGAAACGATGGCAGCGTCGAATTCATTGTCTGCCAGCGGCAATCGTTCTGAATCGCCCGAGCGCAGTTCGATGATGTGGTCGACGCCCCGCTCTTTCATTTTCTGCCGCCCCACGGCGAGCATGCCCTCCGAAATATCGACGCCAATGATTTTGTCGGGTTTCAGCGAGAGGGCTTCCAGCGCCAGGTCACCCGTGCCGGTAGCAATGTCGAGGATGCGTTTGGGTGCAAACGGCCGTAGCAGCCGGATAGCTTTCTTTCGCCACAGAATGTCGATGCCCGCACTCAGAAAGTGGTTCAGGAAGTCGTATTTCGGCGCGATGTTGTCGAACATCTCGCCCACCTGTTGCCGTTTCGAGGCATCTTTATCTTTGTACGGAACGATCATGGCTTGCTTAAAGAGCGAAAGATAGAAAGAGTGACTGAGTAAAAGCCATAAAGGGTAAACGCGTGCTCCCCCTGCATACTCGCTTTCACTCATTCGGAAACGGCCGGTTTCGGGGGAAAGTTTCGGGCGGGGGGCGGGTTGGCGGGAACCTTGCCAATTCGTTACCTTGCACCATGACCCGCTTCTCCCCAGCCCTGCTGCTCCTGCTGACGGCCTGTACCCCAACAGCCCGCCCATCGACCTCCCTTCACGAGCGTATACTGACCCTCGACACGCACGCCGATGCGCCAATCATGATGCAGAAACCGGGGTTCGACGTAGGCGTTCGGCACGATGTCCAGCGTGATGAGTCGCAGATCGATTTTCCCCGGATGGCGGCGGGCGGCATGGACGCCATGTTTTTTGCGGTGTATACGGCGCAGGGACCGCGCACGCCGGAAGGCCACGCCGAAGCCAAACGCAATGCGCTGAACCAGTTTGCGCTGATCGAAACGGCGCTGAAAAAATACCCCGATGTGGCCGAACTGGCGACTACCCCCGCCGATGCCTACCGGCTGGAAAAAGCGGGCAGGCGGGCCATTTTCATCGGGATGGAGAACGGCTACCCCATCGGCGAGGATCTGTCGCTGGTGAAAACCTACTTCGATAAAGGGTGCAGGTACGTTACGCTTTCCCATTTTGCCAACAATGCCATCTGCGACTCGGCCACCGACCCCGACGGCCCGATGCACAACGGCCTCAGCCCGTTTGGGCGGCAGGTGGTGGCCGAAATGAACCGGCTGGGCATGCTGATCGACATTTCGCACGTGTCGGACAAGTCGTTCTATGACGTACTGGCGCTCTCGAAAGTACCCGTGATTGCGTCGCACTCCAACTGCCGCGCCCTCTGCGATTTTCCCCGCAACATGACCGACGACATGATTCGGGCGCTGGCGGCAAAAGGGGGCGTGATCCAGGTCAATTTTGTCAGCGATTACCTGCGTAAACCATCAGATGCGCACCGGGCCGCCCTTACGAGCCTGCGCATGTCGGGCGTGGGTAAGGCACGTACCCCGGCGATGGAGGCCCGGCAGCAGGCCCAGACCGACTCGGTGAAGCGGGTGTATGCATCGGAGCGGGCGAGCGTCGCCGACATTGTCAACCACATCGACCATATCGTGAAGCTGGTCGGCATCAACCACGTGGGCATCGGGTCGGACCTGGATGGGGGCGGGGGCGTCAACGGCCTCGAAGACGTGAGCGAAATCGACGCGCTGACGCAGGAGCTGGTTCGGCGCGGCTATTCCGCCAAAGACATCGCCCAGATTTGGGGAGGTAACCTGCTGCGCGTGCTGAGTCAGGCCAAAGCGAAGTAAATTCGTTTGACGTTTAGGGTTTAAGGTTTGACGTTGCTGCCGCCAAGTCGAAGGGCCATGCGACAGCAACGTCAAACCTTAAACCCTAAACGTCAAACCGTAAACTCTCCTCCATGTCTCCCGAAGCTGTTTTTCAACTGGCGAATACCCTGGTGCTGCCCCAATGGCTGCTGATGATCGTGGCGCCGCGTTGGCGCGTGACCCGGTGGCTCATGCAGTCGTATCTGATTCCGGTTTGTCTGGCGGTCATTTACGCCATCTACCTGTTCAGTGGTGGCCCGGTCGATTTTGCGGCGTTTGGCTCTTTGCCGGGTATTAAACGCCTGTTTACCACTGGGGGCGACGGCGTGATGCTGGCCGGCTGGGTGCATTACCTGGCCTTCGATCTGGTGGCAGGTACGTTCGTGCTGCGCGATTCACAGGAGAAACAGATTCGGCATTGGCTGATCATCGTACCGCTGTTTTTCTGCTTCATGCTCGGGCCGGTTGGGCTACTGCTCTACTGGCTCATTCGCACGATACGTACCCGGACGCTATCGGCGTAGGCTGGGTGGGCATGAAAAAACGGGCCGTTGCGTCTTTGGCAAGTGAGGCTGTCGGCTACCCTGGCCGATGGCTTCTATCCCTACACTCGTGCGTTGCCCATGAACCGCTCCGATTTCCTAAAAACAGCCACGTTAGCCACCGCAGGTACGTTGCTGTTGCCCAATTCACCAGCTTCGGCTGTCCCGTTTATCTACCACCGTCCACCGCAGAAATTTCGGGTGGCGCTCATCGGCTCCGGCTGGTGGGGCATGAATATCCTGCGCGCGGCCATGCAGTCGGGCGAGATAACGGTGGTGGCGCTTTGCGACGTGGATAAAGCGCAGGTGCAACGGGCGCAGGCCGAAGTAACCAAGCTCAGCAACGAACGGCCCAAGCTCTACGGCGATTTCCGCGAGTTGTTGAACACCGAAAAACCCGACATCGCCATTGTGGCTACGCCCGACCACTGGCATCCGCTGATCGCCATCGCGGCCATGCAGACGGGTGCTCACGTGTATGTGGAGAAGCCCATCAGCCACACCATCAACGAAGGCAAGGCCATGGTGCGGGCGGCCCGGGCCACGGGTAAGGTTTGCCAGGTGGGCACGCACCGGCGCATTTCGCCCCACAACGTATCGGGCATGGACTTTCTGAAATCGGGGAAAGCGGGCAAGATCGGGATGGTGCGGGCTTTCGTGAGTTATGGCGGCGGTGAGGGGAAAGTTACGCCCGACGCTGAGCCACCGCGCGACCTCGACTGGGACATGTGGTGCGGACCAGCGCCGCTCCGGGCTTACAACCCGACGATGCACCCGCGCGGTTTCCGGCAGTACCTCGACTACGCCAACGGACAACTCGGCGACTGGGGCATTCACTGGCTCGACCAGATTCTGTGGTGGACCGACGAGAAAGCGCCGCGTAAAGTGTATTCGACCGGTGGCCGGGCTATTCGCCGCGATCAGACCGACGCGCCCGATCATCAGGTGGCGACGTATGAGTTCGAAAATTTCACGGCTGTCTGGGAACATCGGCAGTTTGCGGGTAACAATGCCGAGAAAACAATGCCCAACCAGGCGGTTGGTTGCTACTTTTACGGCACAGAGGGGACGTTCCACATGGGCTGGCTCGACGGCTGGACGTTTTACCCCGTCGACCCGAAGAAGCCGACGATTCATCAGGATGCCAAACTCGACAAACCCGACGACCAGAATATCGCCGGGCTCTGGGCCAACTTCACCGATTCGATCCGAAATAACCAGACGCCGGTCTGTGACATCGAAATTGGCCACCGATCGACAACCATGGCCCTACTTGGCATGTTATCGTTAAAACTGGGGCGAAGCGTAGCCTGGGATCAGGCTACGCAGACGATTGTCAACGATCCCGAAGCCAATGCGCTGCTCAGCCGACCCTACCGGGGAAGCTGGCAGTACCCAACGTAGCGTTACTTATAAAGTGGCTCAACGTCCAGGGAAAGTAAAACTCACTGCGCGGTGTAGTTGAGCGTGTTCCATTACAGCCTACGACGTTGAATCAACTTTACCAGCAGCTATCAGTACGGATTGAGTCATTGCGGACTGCCCATCCGCGCAGTAAGCGCGCCCTGGCCAACGCGGCCACCAATGTGCTGATCAAAATCAGCAATATCTTTCTGTCGTTCTGGCTGGTGAGGCTCACCATCGACCTGCTGGGAGCGGAGCAAAACGGCATTTGGGTAGCCATCAGCTCGTTGGTTACGTTTGCTTCATTTTTCGATGTCGGGTTGGGCAATGGCCTGCGTAATCGCCTGACGGAGGTGGTAGCCGAGGACAACCATGTGCTGGGACGTACCTACATCAGCACCGCTTATGCGTTGTTTATTGGTATTCTGGCCGTGTTGCTGACCGCGTCGGGGGTGTTGATTTATCAAACCAGTTGGCACCGACTGACCAACTTCCCGCTACCCGACTCCTACGTCAGCTTACTGGTGTTTATTACGCTGGCGAGTTTTTGCCTGAAAATGATTCTCGACACGGTGTCGTATGTGCTACTGTCGCTGCAACAAACGGCCCTGTCTAACGTCATCTACCTGACTATCAACTTAGGATCGGTGGTGGGTATCTGGCTGTTGAGTACCAATGGCGTCGACGATCTGCTATCGGTAGCGCTGGTTTTCGGCCTGATGCCCGTTGGTGTGCTGCTGCTGTTCAGCATCTATTACTACCAGGGATCACTCCGTACCTATAAACCGTCCTGGAAATATGTCGACTGGTCGGTGCGGCCCAGGCTGATGAGCTTGGGTTTTCGCTTTTTTATGATTCAACTGGCGGGTGTCGTTATTTACTACACCGACAATGTTATTATTTCCAAGCTGTTCGGTCCGAAATACGTGACGGATTACAGCGTCGTGTTCCGGTATTACAATGCCATCAACTCATTCTTCTTCATCATTATTTCGCCTTTCTGGTCGGCTTTCACCGAGGCTTATGTGAAAAACGAACTGGATTGGGTGAAACGGTCCTATCGCCGTCTGAAATTCAGCTGGCTGCTGACGCTCGTCGCCATTGCCTCGCTGCTTTTACTGGCCCCACTGATTTACGAAATTTGGCTGGGTAGCGCTTTTGTGATCGACTGGCCGCTGCATGGGCTGATGGGTACGTTCGTGCTGCTGGTTTGCTGGAATAACATTGCCGTAACAGTGCTTAATGGCTTTGGTAAAATCCGACTGCAACTCTACACCACTCTGGCGGGGGCCATCATCAACCTGCCGCTATGCCTGCTGTTTGGTCGTTATTTAAACTTTGGTATCAAAGGCATCGTGATGGCATCGATTGTGTCGTTGGCCATTACGGCCATTCTGGGGAGTGTTCAGGCCGACAAACTGGTGTCGCGCCGGGCGCAGGGTATCTGGGGTGAATAGGTTCTGCGTCGAACGGGTCGATCGTACGCCGAACTTGACTAAATTGCCGAATCGTTAGCCAACCGGGCTAATGGTAATGACCTCAGCGATGAAATCCATTGTGGCTCTTTTTCTGGTTCAGCTTATGCTCGGGAGCAGTCTGCTTCCCGGCTTTGGCATTGACCAGTCGGCCCGCTGGGCAGAGCTGATTCATCATTACCAGCACCACCGGGTCGAAGACACGTCGCTGGGTTTTGTCGATTTTCTGCTGATGCATTACGATACCAATTCGGAGCATCAGAAACACCCCAATCATTGCCATCACAACCTGCCTTCGGCGGGCCATTTTGTATCGGTGCCGACCCCCAGCCCCCTGCGGCTGGAAGCCGAACCCTCGGCGGTGTCGCTCATCCGGGTAGCCAGGGCTACTTTTTTCCGGAAGGCTGATTTGTATGCCTTCGCCGCGATTCGTTCGCTCATCAATCCTCCCCGACGGTAGACGGTTGCTTCGCGTCAGTGCGCCTTGCTTTCATTCGCTTTGCGGTCATTCATGGTCATTCGTTGCGTCGGCAATGCTTGACGGCCAATGACTATGAATGACGCGTAGCTCAATCCTCTACGTTCATGCTGAATGCCATTATCCGGTTCTCTATCCAGAACAAACTCATTATCGGCCTGCTCACGCTGGGGCTGGTGCTGTGGGGAGGCTGGTCGGCTACTCAATTGCCGATCGATGCCGTGCCCGACATCACCAACAATCAGGTGCAGGTGATCACGAGCAGCCCGTCGCTGGCTGCCGAAGACATTGAACGCCTTGTCACGTTCCCCATCGAGGTGAGCCTGTCCAACATTCCGGGCATTACCGAACTGCGCTCCTTTTCGCGGTTTGGCCTGTCGATCGTCACGGTGGTGTTTACCGATGCGACCGACGTGTACTGGGCGAGGCAGCAGATTGCCGAACGTCTGCAAACCGTGACGGGACAAATACCACCGGGCGTGGGTACGCCCGTGATGGCGCCCGTTACGACGGGGTTGGGCGAGATTTTCCAGTATACGGTGGTGCCCCGCAAAGGCTACGAAAACCGCTATACCCTCAGCGACCTGCGGACCATTCAGGACTGGACGATCCGGCGGGGGCTGCTCGGCACACCGGGCGTTGCCGAGGTGAGCGGGTTTGGCGGGCAACTGAAGCAATACGAAATCGCGATCGACCCCGACCGGCTGCGTAGCGCCAACATCACCATCGCCGACCTGTTTCATGCGTTGGAACAGAACAACCAGAATACGGGCGGGGCGTATATCGACAAAAAACCAAACGCCTATTTCATCCGTTCGGAGGGCCTGATTGCGAATCCCGACGACATTGCCAACATCGTGGTGCAACTGGGCAAGGCGGGGGGCGGCGAACTGGGTACACCGGTTCGGGTGCGCGACATCGCCACGGTGCAGGTCGGCTCGGCGGTGCGCTACGGGGCCATAACCCGCAACGGTGAGGGCGAAACGGTGGGGGCCGTGGTCATGATGATTAAAGGCGAAAATTCGTCGGCGGTGATCAAAGCGGTAAAAGCCAAAATCGCCGAAATCCAGAAAACGCTGCCGGAGGGCATCGACATCATCCCGTTCCTGGACCGCACCAAGATGGTCAACAGCGCGATCGGGACGGTGGAAAAGAACCTCATGGAAGGGGCGCTGATCGTCATTTTCGTACTGGTGCTGCTGCTGGGCAACGTGCGGGCGGGGCTGGTGGTGGCGTCGGTGATTCCGCTGGCGCTGCTGTTTGCCGTTTCCATGATGAATCTCTTCGGCGTCTCGGGCAACCTGATGAGCCTCGGTGCCATCGACTTCGGCCTGATCGTCGACGGGGCCGTCATCATCGTCGAAGCCACGTTGCACCATATTATGCTGCGCGCAGGGAGTGCCTTCGGCGCAGGGGTAGCAGGGGCGGGCAAGGATGGACTAACGGACGAGACAACCTCTGCCATCCCTGCCCGTTTCACGCAGGCCCAGATGGACGAGGAGGTATTTGGGGCGGCGAGCCGCATTCGGTCGTCGGCGGCGTTTGGCGAGATCATTATCCTGATCGTGTACCTGCCGATTCTGGCCTTGTCGGGCATTGAAGGGAAAATGTTCCGGCCGATGGCCCTGACAGTAGCCTTCGCCATTCTGGGGGCGTTTATCCTGTCGCTGACTTACGTACCCATGATTTCGGCGCTTTTTCTGAGCAAGAAAACCGAGTACAAAACCAGTTTCTCCGATAAACTGATGGGCCGGATTTTCCGGGTTTACGAGCCGGTACTGCTCTGGTCGTTGCGGAATCGGGCGCTGGTGCTGGGTACGTCGGTGGGGTTGCTGGTGGTGGCCATATTTACCTTCACGCGCATGGGCGGCGAGTTTATCCCGCAGCTCGACGAAGGCGATTTTGCCGTCGACACGCGCACGCTCGTTGGTAGCTCGCTGAGCGAAACGGTCGATGCCACGCTGAAAGGCGAACGCATTCTGCTGAAACAGTTTCCCGAGGTGGAGCAGGTCGTGGCCAAAATCGGTTCCGGCGAAGTGCCTACCGACCCGATGCCCATCGAAGCCGCCGACATGATGGTGGTGCTGAAACCCAAAGACCAGTGGACGTCGGCCACCACGCGCGACGAACTGGCCGAAAAAATGGCCGAAGCGCTCTCGGTGGTGCCGGGGGTGACGTTTGGTTTTCAGCAGCCTGTGCAGATGCGGTTCAACGAACTGATGACCGGCGCCCGGCAGGATGTGGCCCTGAAAATTTACGGTGAAGACCTCAACCAGCTGGAACGGCTGGCCGGTGAGGTTGGTCGCCTGATCCAGAAAATCGATGGGGCGGCCGATCTGTATGTCGAACAGGTGGCTGGGCTGGCCCAGATTCTGATCAAGCTCGACCGCAACGCCATTGCCCACTACGGCCTCAACGTGTCGGACGTCAATCAGGCGATCAATACGGCCTTTGCGGGGCAGTCGGCGGGGTCGGTGTTTGAGGGCGAGAAACGCTTCGATCTGGTGCTTCGGCTCGCCGAAACCAAACGGCAGAGCGTCGACGATATCCGGAACCTGTACGTGGCGACGCCCGCCGGTGAACAACTGCCTCTGAGCCAGATTGCCGACGTGCGGATTGTACAGGCGCCCAACCAGATTCAGCGCGATCAGACCAAGCGGCGCATTACGCTCGGCTTCAACGTGCGGGGCCGCGACGTGGAGAGCATCGTGGCTGAACTGCAACAGCAGGTAAGCCAGCGCATCAAACTACCCGCGGGTTACTCGGTCACCTACGGGGGTACGTTCCAGAATCTGGTCGAAGCCAAGCAGCGGCTTGGCGTGGCCGTTCCGCTGGCGCTGGCGCTCATCTTCGCCCTGCTGTTTTTTACGTTTAATTCCATTCGCCAGAGCCTGATGATCTTCATGGCGATTCCGCTGGCAGCCATCGGGGGCGTGTTTGCCCTGCTGCTGCGCGATATGCCGTTCAGCATTTCGGCGGGAGTGGGGTTCATTGCGCTTTTCGGCGTGGCCGTGCTGAATGGTATTGTGTTGTTGGCCGAATTTAACCACCTGCGGCAGGAGCAGGGCCTCACTGATATGAAAGAGATTATCCGGCAAGGGGCTGAAACGCGCCTTCGCCCCGTTGTAATGACCGCTCTGGTGGCTTCGTTCGGATTTATTCCGATGGCGCTGTCCAACTCTGCGGGAGCCGAAGTGCAGAAACCGTTGGCCACGGTTGTGATTGGCGGCCTGCTGACGGCTACCTTGTTGACGCTGATTGTGTTGCCGATTCTGTACTCAATTTTTGAACGAAAATCGCTGGCGAAGGAAATCGCCGAACGCGCGGCGAAAAGCCCGAAAAGCAACGTACCTGCGGCGCTGACGGCCCTGTTGCTGCTGGGTACGTTGCCTGCCATCGGCCAGACGCCGCAATTGCTGTCGCTGGAGCAGGCGTTGCAACAGGCTAATACCCGGAACCCGCAAATTCAACTGGGTACGTTGGGTATCACGCAGCAACAGGCACTGCGCCGGACAGCCTATGACGCCGGGCGACTCTCGGCTACAGCCTTGCTGGGCCAATACAACAGTCGCCGGTTCGACAATAACCTGACCGTTTCGCACACCATCCCGAACCCCGCGCTGGTACGGCGGCTGGCCGACCTCAACGACCGCTCCGTTACGGCCCGGGAAGCGGCGCTGGCTGTCACCCAGCATCAGATCCGGTACGAGGTAAAATCGACCTTCTACGAACTCGACTACCTGCATCAGCGGCGGCGGTTGTTCCGGCAGCAGGACACCCTCCTGACTGAGTTTGTGCAGGCGGCAAGCATTCGGTTCAAAACCGGCGAAACGGGTAGCCTCGAAAAAGCGACGGCCGAGAGCCAACTGGCCGATCAGCGGGTACGGCTGGCCCAACTCGACGCCGACCTGACGGCCGCCCGCACGCGCCTGAAAACGCTGCTCAACAAACCCGACGCCTTCGATGTGGCCGAGCAGCCCCTGCCCAAACCAACGCTTCCGGTCGCCCTCGATAGCCTGCAAAGCACGCAGGCGGGGCAGCATCCGCAGCTTCGGCAATTGCAGCAGCAAATACAGGTGGCCGAGCAAACCCGGCTGGTCGAACAGGCACGGCTCCGCCCCGATTTTCTGGTTGGTCTGTTTTCGCAGACCCTCATTGGCAATCAACTGATCGACGGGCAGGAGCTGTATTTCGGGCCGGGTTCGCGGTTCTGGGGTGGGCAAATCGGGCTAACCTTTCCCTTGCTGGGTAGCGCCCAGAAAGCCCGCGTTGAAGCGGCGAGGGTAGGTGAGCAGGTTGCTCAGACCGAATTGCAGGCCGGGCAATTTGCTTTGAATCAGCAGTTGCAACAGGCCCTTAGCCAATACAATCAGTACCGGTCGGCATTGGCTTATTACGAGCAAAATGGCCTCACGCAGGCGCAACTCATCCAGACCAATGCGCGCCGGTCGTTTCGGGCGGGCGACATCGGGTACGTCGAGTTTTCGCTGGCGCTGCAACAGGCGCTCACCATCCGCTCGTCGTATCTCGATATTCTGAATCAGTACAACCAATCGGTGTTGTACATCAGCTATTTACTAGGCTATTGATAAACTGTTCATTCAGGGTATTCCGCCACTACACACACGATTTCTTCCGAAACTATGAACGCTTTTTCTGCTTTGTCAACCGCCTGTCGGCTGGGGTTGATGGTGCTTTTCCTAACGGCCTGCGGCTCCGAAAAAACACGGAATGGCCCCGAGCTTGCCGCCACTGCCGACTCATCGGCGAAGGACTCGACCGAAACCGGCGAGGTGCTGGTGTCGCTCACGCAGGCGCAGTACACGATGGCGGGTATTCAACTGGGGCAACCCTCAAACCGGGCGCTGAGCACTGTGCTGAAGGCCAACGGCCAAATCGACGTACCGGCCTCAAACCTGGTGTCGGTATCGGTGCCGTTTGGCGGGTATATCCGTAAAATTGATCTTGAGCCGGGGCAGCGGGTCCGAAAAGGACAAACGCTGGTGGTCCTCGAAAACCCCGACTACATTCAGCTACAGCAGGACTATCTCGATACCAAAGCCAAACTCGACTTCGCCGATCTCGACTACGCCCGGCAGGAGGAACTAAGCCGCGAAAACGTGAGTGCGCTCAAAACCTTCCAGCAAACGCGGTCGAACCGGCAGAGTCTACAGGCGCAACTGGCCGCTGCTGCGCAACGACTGACGATGCTGGGCATCAGCCCCACGCAGCTAACCCCCGCCCGCCTGACGCGCACCGTCAGCGTACCGGCACCGGCGTCGGGCTACATCACCAACGTACCTGTGAATACCGGGCGGTTTGTGAATCCGGCTGATGTGCTTGTAGAAATTACGAACGTCGAACACCTGCACGTGCGACTTAACATCTTCGAGAAAGACATCAACCAGATTCGGCTGGGACAGGCTGTTCGGTTTGGCATGGGAAGCGATGCAACGCCTGTTCACCGGGCTGACGTGTTCCTGATCGGCAAATCGCTCGCGCCCGACCGCACCATTCCCGTGCTGGCGCACCCCGACGAGCTGAAGCCTGTCTTTATTCCCGGTGGGTACGTGTCGGCGCAGATCGACGTGAAAACGCAGTCGGTACCGACGTTGCCCGAAACGGCCATTATTGGCTTCGGGGGCAAATCGTATGTGTATGTGCTGGAAAAGAAAGAAGGACAGCCGACAACGTACCAGTTTCGGCAGGTGGAAGTACGCACGGGTGTGCGCGAGGCTGGGTACGTTGCGGTCTCGTTGCCTGAGGCCGTCGACCCCGCAAAAACGCCGGTTGTGCTGGCGGGTGGCTACAGTCTACTCAGTAAGCTAAACAATAGCGAAGAGGAATAGTAGGGTAGTACTACCCGATCAGACAGTAGCCGATTGGCTCACAAGGAATTAGTGTGTAACTAGTTACCAAACGGGTACATCAGCACACACCGAATAATATATTTTCAAGATGAATGTCTATCTAAACGTCCTTTTCGACTAGTAGAATGGTAGATTTAGGTGATTTTTAATCGAATACTCATAGGTTATGTTACTCATACCTGCTATGATTGCATACCTAATTTGAGAGCCTAATGAAATCATACGTAATTACTTACCATTACGGTCAGCAAACGCACCGCGCCTATGCTGCCTCGGTGGATGAGGCAAAGGCATACGCGGCCGAGCTGATCCAGCACAATCGGATTTTGCCCGAAGATGCTATGTCGATTGTACAATTGCCCGAACAACGCGTTATCTATTATCGGCCCGACCATATTACGCTGCATAGCCTTTACGCCCAGACATCGCTGGTCTATCGGTTTCTGGATCGGGCTAAGTCACTAATCGTACGTACCCGGTCTGAGACGTCGTTGCAAACTCAGCGGGTAAGCGCCTAAGGCATCAACTCGTTCGCGGGTACACAGCCCAATTTGGTTACTGGTTCGCCCTGATTTTTAAACAAATACCCCGCTGCGTCAGTACATACAGGAGTACGTGCCTTAACGGAAGCGGTCCGCCGCTACGACTGTTATGCTGAAGTTTGATAAATTATCACTGAATATACCGGATACCGATAAGCCCCGCGTCGTTGTGATTGGCGGCGGGTTTGGCGGCATCAACCTAGTTAAGGGGCTGAAAAATAAGGGCTTTCAGCTCGTGATGTTCGATAAACAGAACTACCACGGCTTTTGGCCGCTGCTCTATCAGGTGGCTACGGCTGGCCTCGAACCCGACGCCATTGCCGAGCCGCTTCGTAAACTCTTCGACGAAGAGTACGACGACTTCCATTTTCGGCTCGTGCGCGTGACGGGCGTAGACCCCGCTGCCAAGACCGTCAAGACGCTTATCGGTGACCTGAAATACGACCATCTGGTGATTGCCACCGGCTCGCGGTCCAACTTTTTCGGCAACGATACAATCAAGAACAATTCGTTTCCGCTCAAGACAATCCCCGACGCGCTGAACCTTCGGAGTCAGTTGCTGCAATCGTTCGAACAGGCGAGTATCATCAAAGATCCGGTGATGCGGCAAAGCCTGCTCAATTTCGTGATTGTGGGTGGCGGACCCACGGGCGTCGAACTGGCCGGTTCGCTGGCCGAAATGCGGAAGCACGTGTTGCCGAACGACTATCCGGGCCTGGATTTCAGTAAGATGAACATCTACCTCGTCGAAGGCCTCGACCGGGTGCTGCCGCCTATGTCGCCCGAATCGGCGGCTAAAACGCAGGGGTATCTCGATAAAATGGGCGTCGTGACGAAAGTAAAAACCCTGGTGGATTCGTATGATGGCGATACTGTTACGTTCAAAAACGGCGAAACCATACAGGCGCAGACGCTCATCTGGGCGGCGGGTGTAGCGGGGGCCACAATCGAAGGCATACCTACCACATCGGTCGAGAAAGGTCGTTATCTGGTCGACGAATACAACCGCATCAAGGGGGTTGATGGCGTATACGCAGTAGGCGACGTCGCACTCATGAAAACGGAGAAATGGCCTAATGGGCACCCCGGCGTGGCGCAACCGGCTATTCAGCAGGGCGAACACCTGGCAACCAACCTGACGCTTCTGCAACGGGGTGGTGAACTTCGCCCATTCGACTATTTCGACAAAGGGTCACTGGCGATTATTGGTCGCGTACGGGCCGTAGCTGATTTGCCCAAAAACCTGCATCTCAGCGGGTTTATTGCCTGGGTTGCCTGGCTGTTTGTCCATATCTGGTACCTGATCGGCTTCCGGAGCAAACTGGTTGTGTTGAGTAACTGGCTCTATCGCCTGTTCACCTATGACCGAGGTACCCGCCTGATTATCCGACCGTTTGTGCGTAAGAGCGACAAGGAAGGACAGGAATTTGCTATCCGCAACAGCGGCGAGGTCGTAACCGATCAACCGACATTATAAAAGCGTGGGGCTGGAGGCGCGGAGCTTGGGGAACATAGCCTGTACCCCCTGTTCCGCGCCTCCAGCCCCACGCTTTTTATTGCTTCTTCATCAGTTCAGCCAACGTACCCCGGATGGTTGTCACGAATTGGCTATTCTTGAACATAGGGTCGTTGTTCTTGTCGAGGATCTTGCAGCTGAAAGCAATCTCAACAGGCGTATCCTTTTTATCGAACAGCATTTTGGGCAGTAATCCCAGCGTTTGGCCGGGTTTTACCGTCACGGGCAAAACAAAGGGTGTGGTGCCCTGCGCTTTGATCAGGATGGGCTCGGCCTGTACGCCCTGCGCAATCTCTTTACCGTTGATCGTGACAGTGTAGCGTGCGTCGGTAATGTTATATGGGAATTTGTTCCTGTTGGTGCACGAGATCGTTGCCGCAACGTCGGTTTTCTTCAGCCCGAATTTGCCCAAATCAATGTCTTTAACCTCAATCTTCGGGATGTGATAGGTTGGGCCACGCAGTGATTGCGATACCGTGAAGGTACGTTCACCGGCGATGGGTACGTCTAGGTCGAAGGTGGTCCGCAGCCGGTAGTCCGTACTGTCGGTACCCTGCGCTTCCAGCCGTTTCAGCACCCGCGTCAGCTTCCCAGACAGTAGTTTGGCAGGCAACGTCACCAGCGTACTATCCTGCGATTTTACCTCCACGACTTTGTTGTAACTGTCTTTGACAACCTCTTCATTATCAATAAAGAAGCTATAATCGACACGCTTTGCCTTGAAACCAACCGGCAGCGGATTGTCGATCAGCAGGTACATATTCATCTGAATGGCATCGTCGCTGATGTCGGTAAAGTCAAACCGGCTCAGTTCAAGTCGGGGTTTCAGCGTGCCGTCGTAGGCGCCGCCTTCCGATTCTGCCTTCTGTTTGAGGCTGTTATAGTAGATGTAGCCGCCAATGCCGAGCAGAAGCAGGATACCCAGGGTAATCAAAAGTCCTTTTTTCATAACGTTGCGTAGGAACGATGCTATTTTCTTGTAACAAAGAAAGCCGGGAATAGTCCCGGCTTTCTTTTGTGCCTATGGCAACGTACCCAGCTATTTAGCGTAGGCGACGGAGCGCATCTCGCGAATAACCGTGACCTTGATCTGCCCCGGATACTGCATCTCTTTTTCAATCTTCTGCGAAATCTCGAACGACAGTGCACCCGCCCGTTCGTCGGTGACCCGTTCTGCATCGACCATCACGCGCAACTCGCGACCCGCCTGAATAGCGTAGCACTTGGTAACGCCCTGGAAGTTGGTGGCGAGTTCTTCAAGTTCTTTGAGGCGCTTGATGTACGACTCCATCATTTCGCGGCGGGCACCGGGGCGCGAGCCCGAAATGGCGTCACACACCTGCACGATGGGCGAGATCATGCTCGTCATCTCGATCTCGTCGTGGTGAGCCCCAATGGCGTTGACCACCTCGGGGTTCTCCTTGTACTTCTTGGCCAGTTCCATCCCCAGCAGAGCGTGGGGCAGTTCGGCTTCTTCGGGCCATACTTTACCAATATCGTGCAGCAAACCGGCGCGTTTGGCAAGCTTAGCGTTTAGGCCCAGTTCGGCGGCCATCGTGGCGCAGAGTTTGGCGACCTCGCGCGAGTGTTGCAGCAGGTTCTGCCCGTAGCTCGACCGGAACCGCATCCGGCCAATCATCTTGATCAGTTCGGGGTGCAGGCCGTGAATGCCCAGGTCGATTACCGTGCGTTCGCCAATCTCTACGATCTCGTCTTCGATGTTCTTGCGGGTTTTGGCCACAATCTCCTCGATCCGGGCGGGGTGAATGCGCCCGTCCTGCACCAGACGGTGCAGCGACAGCCGGGCCACCTCGCGGCGAACCGGGTCGAAGCCTGAAATAATGATGGCTTCCGGCGTATCGTCGACGATAATTTCGACGCCCGTGGCGGCTTCCAGCGTACGGATGTTGCGCCCTTCGCGGCCAATCACCTTGCCTTTAACGTCGTCTGATTCGATGTTGAACACCGACACGCAGTTTTCGATGGCATGCTCGGTGGCGGTGCGCTGAATGGTCTCGATCACCACCTTTTTCGCCTCTTTGGTCGCCGTTAGCTTCGCTTCCTCGACGATGTTTTTGACGTATGACGAGGCACGGGTTTCGGCTTCGGCTTTCAGCGTTTCGACCAGTTGCTCCCGGGCTTGTTCGGCCGATAGCCCCGCGATTTTTTCCAGTTGCGATACCTGTTCGGCCAGCATTTTATCGGCTTCGGCCTGCCGGCGATCTACATCGGCGGCGCGGCGGTTGAGAGCCTCGGTTTGCTGCGTCAGCGCGCCTTTCTGCTGATTGATCTCGTTCTTAAGCTGATTCAGTTCGCCTTCGCGGATACGTTGCTGGTCGGCTTGCTGCATCAGTTGCTGCTCACGTTGCTTCAGCTTGGCTTCGTTTTGTTGCAGCAGACCCCGTTTCTGGTTGCTCTGCTCGTCAAATTCGGTTTTAAGCTTCAGGTACTTCTCTTTGGCTTCGAGCATCCGATCTTTCTTGATCGTCTCGGCCTGCAATTCGGCGTTCTTGATGATGTCGGCGGCTTTGGCTTCGGCTTCCCGCTGTTTCCCGCTGAAGGTTTTGTGAAGCAGTTTCCGGCCCACAAAAATACCAATGCCCAAAGCCAGCAAATCGCTCAGGAACATCAGTAATATGTTGGTTGTCGTCATTTGTTCGTGTCGTTAAGGTTGAACATAGCAGCGCTGCGCCCTGTTGTTCCGACACGGTGCCTGTGAGGCGAAATAAGGCTAAAACCAGGTTATGCCATCGAGGAGATGACCAACTGATTTAGCTTGGCAACTTTGTCATAAACCCGATTCTGTAACTGCCGCGACTGTTCGTCTGACTTCAGACTGGTCACCAGGCATTCGATGGCAATCAGGGCCATTACGTCCTGTGTATCGCGCATACCCCGGTTGCGATGCACCTCCACACGGTCGCGGATGAGGCGCCAGGCTTCGCGCAGCATGGTTTCCTCTTCAGGTGGCGACTTGAAGGTGTAATCGCGGTCGGCGATTTTCAGGTGTATGGATAGCAGTTCTTCCATCAACTCGATCAATTACAGGGCACGTAATCCGATTCACCACAAAAAGGTCTAGGAATGAACAGGTTAGTGAACCGGGGCACGCAGGGTACTGGTACTTTATGACAAGGTGCTCAGGTAAGTAATACAACGATCCAGATCGCGTATGTACTCATCGAGCTTCTGCTTTACTTCTTCACGGGCAACCGCATCAGGTAGGTTGCTGCTTACAAGTTTACCAAAATCTTTCGACTTTGTAAGCGCGGGCGGCGTATCTGCCGCTTTTTTAGTTTGTTGTTTTAGCTGGTTTTGTTGGTCCCGAAGCTGCTCGTTCAGCCTGTTGTTTTCCGATTCCAGATGGGCAATACGTTGTTTCTGCTGAGCCACTAACTCAGTCAAATCGAAGATTTTGTGCTCAAAATCTTCCAGCAACACAAAAAGCCGTGATCCGGAAATCATCAAGTTGGCGGTTTCGGTTTATAGGCGGGTCTGTCGGGCTGATCAGCTTGGCCAACAGACCCGCCTGTGCACTGAAAACTTATTTTCTGATCGTTGCTCCCAACGTTCGTTCGAAAGCAGCCATCAGGCGTTGCATGGTTTTATCAATGACGGCGTCGGTCAGCGTTTGGGTGGCGTCCTGTAGCGTAAAACTCACTGCGTAGGCTTTTTTGCCTTCGCCGAGGTTAGCGCCTTCATACACATCAAACACGTTCAGCCCCGTCAGCAGTTTACGTTCGGTTTGCCGGGCTACCTGCTCGATCTGCGCAAACGACACCGAGCGGTCAATCACGAGCGAGAGGTCACGCCGTACTTCGGGGAAGCGGGACACCTCCGCGTAACTAGCCTTACCGCTGTACCGCTTCGTGAGCAGGGCCCAGTCGAAATCGGCGTAGTAAACAGGCACTTTCGCATCGGCCAATTTAGCCAATTTCGGGTTTAGTAACCCAAAGGTTACAAGCGGCTTTTTACCTAACGTATAGGTCAGACCATATTGAAACAGCGTCGGGTCGGCGGGCTGTTGATCGGTCGGTTTGATCCGGAGCGACGACAGCACGCGGTTTACCGCTGCCGCCATGTCGTGAAACGCTACGGCTTTGCCCGGTTGCTGCCAGGTTTCGGCCGTGGTGTTACCCGCCATCACCAGCGCCAGCCGGGGCGATTCGTGGTATTTTGCGACGGAGGTGGGAGCCTGCCCCGCCTCGGCGGGGTTGTCGCCCGTGCTGACCGAACTGCCGTAGACCTTGCCGAACTCAAACAGGCTGAGGTCGCGTTGCCGCCGGTTCAGGTTATACACCAACGCGTCGAGCATCGAGAATACCATCGACTGCCGCATCACCGAGAGTTCTTCGCTCAACGGATTCAGCAGGCGCACGTCGGCGAGGGGGAGTGTGGCCCGAATTGCCTCGTGGTAGGCGGGTCGGGTCATCGACAGCGACATGGCTTCGACAAAGCCGGTTGCCGCCAGCACCGTTCCAATGCGGGCCTGCAACTGATTGACGTCGACTTCGGGAAACTCCGACAGCGTATCGGCCGCCAGACTTGCCGACAGGGGTACGTTGTCGAGGCCATAAATGCGCAGAATCTCTTCTACCACGTCGGCTTCGCGCGTGACGTCGACCCGGTAGGGGGGAACCACCGCTACGAATCCAGACTCGGTCAGTTCGTCGGTTTGGATGTCGAGGCCGTGCAGGATATCGTGCATCCGTTGCCGGTCGATCTGAATCCCGATGAGCCGGTCGATGTTGCGGTACGTTACCGGTACGCGGAAGTCAGCAATGGGCTCCGGGTACACATCGATCACGTCGGACGTGACCTCACCACCCGCGACTTCCTGAATCAGCAGGGCTGCGAACCGCAGGGCAAACGGCGGCATGTTGGGGTCGGTGCCCCGCTCATACCGGAACGATGCGTCGGTTTTAAGGCCGTGCTGCTGCGCGGTTTTCCGAATCGAGGCGGGCGAGAAATAGGCGCACTCCAGAAAAATGCGCGTCGTTTCGGCCGATACGCCCGATGTTTTGCCGCCAAAGACGCCACCAATACACATCGGCTCAGCGTCGCCGTTGCAGATCATCAGATCGGTAGGCGTCAGTTTGCGCTCCACGCCGTCGAGTGTGGTAAAGGGCGTTCCAGCGGGCAGCGCTTTTACCACTACTTCGCCCGTGGTGATGGCGGCAGCATCAAACGCGTGCATGGGTTGGCCCAGCCCGTGGCAAACAAAATTGGTGACGTCGACGATGTTGTTGATGGGCGTAAGGCCGATGCTCAGCAGGCGTTTCTTCAGCCAGTCGGGCGAGTCACCTACACGCAGATTGCTCAGCGTAAGGCCCATGTAACGGGGGCAGGCTGCAGGATCTTCGACACGTACCTGAATGGTAAAATCGGTCGAATCGACCTTGAACGCGTCGACCGATGGCCATTTGACCGGCTTGCCCAGTAGCGCGCGGAGGTCGCGGGCAACACCGAGGTGCGAGGCGGCATCGGCGCGGTTGGGCGTGAGGCCAATCTCGATGCGGTGGTCGGCTTCAAGCTGAAAATACCGGGCGGCGGGCGTGCCGTTGGGGAGAGCCTGCCCCGCCGCTGCGGGGTCGGTGGTCAGTACCATAATACCGTCGTGCGACGTACCCAGCCCGATCTCGTCTTCGGCGCAAAGCATGCCTTCCGAGGCAGCACCCCGAATTTTGGCTTTTTTGATCTGAAACGGCTCGCCGCTGCTGGGGTGCAGCGTAGCACCCACGGTGGCTACCACTACGCGCTGCCCGGCGGCTACGTTGGGCGCGCCGCACACGATGCTGAGGGGCGTTTCGCCACCCACGTCCACGGTAGTCAGGCTCAGTTTATCGGCGTCGGGGTGGCGCTCGCAGGTCAGTACGGTGCCGATCACCACGCCCGCCAGGCCACCCGGCACCGCTTCGATGGTGTCGATGCCGTCAACTTCCAGGCCGGTACTGGTCAATAGCTTACCCAGTTCGTCGGGCGTCTGGTCAACGTCAATGAATTGGGTAAGCCAGTTATACGAAATATTCATGTTTCAGGCAGGAAGGCCATGCATGCAGGTGAGCCGTGGGTACGTGCCGTTCGCCGAAGAGAACAAGCGCTTATGGGCGGCCCGTGTGCATGCATGACCATCTAAAAAAAGCCCGACCGTTGCTAGTCGAGCCAACTAAGATGACCACAAAAATAAGCAAGCCCCTGCGTACTTTTGAGCAAGACCGGCTGGCTTATTGCGGATTATCAGCCCCTAAACCTGGCAACGCCTTCTGAAACATGACGAATATCGGTTCTTTTCTCGCCCTTCTGCTGGTATTGTTCACGGCCGCCGGCTGCGATAAAACAGGTAGCTCCTCCACTTCCAAAGCGACAACGCCCGCCGATGCGTCGGTGTATCAGCCGCACCCCTATGTTGAGCTGAAGCACCCCGACTGGAGCAAAAACGCGACAATTTATCAGGTAAACATCCGTCAATACACGCCCGAAGGCACGTTCAAGGCCTTTGAAGCGCACCTGCCCCGGCTGAAGGCGATGGGCGTGGATATTCTCTGGTTGATGCCCATCCATCCCATTGGCGTGAAAAACCGGAAGGGCACGCTGGGTAGCCCCTATTCGGTGAAGGATTATTACGGCGTCAACCCCGAATATGGCAACATGGCCGATTTCAAGGCGCTGGTAGCCAACATTCACAGCATGGGTATGCATGTAATTCTAGACTGGGTGGCCAACCATTCAGCCTGGGATAATGCGCTTACCACCGAGCATCCCGACTGGTATACCAAGACTGCCGAGGGTAACTTTCAGCCTACGCCCTGGTACGATTGGGAAGACATCATCGACTTCGACTACAACCAGCCGGGTATCAGGCAGTACATGACCAACGCGCTCACGTACTGGGTAAAAGAAACCGATATCGACGGGTATCGCTGCGACGTGGCCGGATTCATGCCGGTCGATTTCTGGGACAATGCCCGCCGGGAACTGGATGCCATCAAGCCTGTATTTATGCTGGCCGAATGGGAATCGCGGGATCTGCACAAACACGCTTTCGACATGACGTATTCGTGGAGCCTGTATGATCAAATGCACAACACCACGGTCGACAAAAAAGGCATCAGCGGACTGGTCGAATACATGGCCCACGATGTCAATACGTTTCCGCAGGACGGCTATCGGATGCTGTTTACCGACAATCACGACAAGAATTCGTGGACCGGAACGCCCTTCACGCAGTTTGGTAAAGGGTTAGAAGCCTGCATTGTCCTGACCGGGACCATAAACGGTATGCCACTGGTGTACAGCGGTCAGGAGGCGGGTAATCCGAAACAGTTGAAGTTTTTCGAGAAAGACAGCATCAACTGGAAAACACACCCCTTTGCCGATCTCTACAAAAAACTATTCGCGTTGAAACACAGCAACCACGCGCTCTGGAATGGTGCGGAAGGAGGCGAGATGGTGCGGATTTTCAATGATAAACCTGATCAGGTGATTTCGTTTGCCCGCGAAAAAGCAGGTGATCGGGTCGTGGTTATTGTCAACATGAGCGACAAGCCGACCCTGGTGGCGTTGCGGTCGAAACAGCAGGCAGGTACGTATACTAATGTGTTCAAACCCATCAAAAACACCCTGACTGGCGCCGACCGGTTCGGCATGGCGGCATGGGGGTACGTGGTGCTGTCAAGTACCAAATAAAGCGACCACTCGACGGCGCCAGCCAGTTAGTCTCAATCGTGGGCTGTGTAGCGCTCACCGGCTTTTACGGCCACCGGCAGTTTGTTCTCGGGCGGGGGCAGCGGGCAGGCGTAGTTGGGGTTGTAGGCGCAGTATGGATTGTAGGCTGTGTTAAAATCCAGCACGACCTGGTTATCGGCTACGGTATTGGGCTCAATGTCGATGTAGCGACCGCCACCGTAGGTTTCTTTGGCTGAGGTAGCATCCTGAAACAGGACCGTCAGGTTGCCGTCGAACTTCAGGACCAACAACCGGCAGGACTGTCCGTTGAGCGTGAAATTGGCGTGGGCGTACTTCTCATATACTTCCTCCGATCCATCCGTAAGATGCACGACCAGTTTCTGCGACTGACCCGCCGGGAACGGTTCAAGCCGGGCCTGTACCCGAAAGCTGGGATCGGGGTCAAAATAAGGTAGTCCACTAAAAGCCTCCTTGTCGAGCAGGGGCGAATCGGCGCTGTTGCGCATGAAGTCGTCTTTTTTCTGCCGACTAGCGATCATCTCGGCCCGATACGCCGCCGGGTCGACGGTGGCCGTAGCAGCAGGCTGATCGGGAAGGGCTAGCAACCAGCCTACGCCTAGCAGAATGGGAAATACGATAAGCCAAACGATAGGTTTTTTCAGCCAGATAGTCATAGACATAGAAAAAATTGCACTGGTGGGTTACTCAATTGTTATTTCTTTAATCTCAATTTAACCATAAGCGAAAATACTGCATTTAGCCGTGTTCGGCTGCGTATATTGGGCATTGGTTTGGTTCTTAGTCAGCATACTTCCAAAATAATGGCGAAACTCGTCAATCTGGACACATTTACGTCAACTTCAGGCAGTTTAACCGTATACAATAACATTCTACCAGGTGACATCAAACGCGTATTTTACATCTACGGGGCCGAAAATGCGACACGCGGCGGACACCGGCATCATCAGGCATGGAATGCGCTGATTTGTGTGACCGGGCAGTGCTGTGTTTACACGCATGACGGAGAAACGGAGCAGGACGTATGGCTGGATGATCCGGCGAAATGCCTGATTCTGGAACCCGCCGACTGGCACGTGATGAACCAGTTTAGTGCCGATGCGGTGCTGCTGGTTTTATCCAACGAGCCTTATCGGCTGGCCGATTACATCGACGAGCCTTATCCGACCAGTCGATATGCTTCTTTGCCTGTCTCGTCATGATCCCGTTTCTTGATCTGGGGCGGCTCAACGCACCGCATCAGCACCGCATTCAGGCGGCTATGCAGCGGGTCGCCCAATCGGGCTGGTATGTGCTGGGGCAAGAGGTGAAAGCGTTTGAAGACGCTTTTGCCAGGTACGTCGAGGTGCGGCACTGTATTGGTGTGGCCAACGGCTTAGACGCGCTTACCCTGGTGCTGAAAGCCTGGGCGTTTCCGGCGGGCAGTGAGGTGATTGTGTCGGCAAACGCTTACATCGCTTCGGTGCTGGCGATCACGCATGCGGGCTTGACCCCCGTGCTGGTCGAGCCTGATCTGAAAACGTATACCCTCGACCCGGCGCGGTTGGGGGCGGCCTTGACCAGCCGAACAAGGGCAATTCTGCCCGTACACCTGTATGGCCGCTGTACCGACATGGCGCCACTGCTGGCCTTTGCCGAACGGCACCAACTGCGTGTACTGGAAGATGCAGCACAGGCACATGGCGCTACGTACCGGGGCCGACCGGCCGGGAGTCTGGGGCACGCGGCGGGGTTTAGTTTTTACCCGACCAAGAATCTGGGTGCATTAGGCGACGCCGGAGCGATTACGACCAACGACGATGCCCTTGCTCAGCAACTGCGAATGTGGCGCAACTACGGTTCGGCACAGAAATACGTAAACGACGTACCCGGCCACAACAGTCGGCTGGATGAGCTACAGGCGGCGATTTTAGGGGAAAAACTGCCGTTTGTCGAGGCCGAAAACGCGCGCCGCCGCCAATTGGTACGTCGTTATCTGACCGAACTGACGCTGCCCGATTTGACCCTGCCGCCCGCCGATGCGATCGACGACGATGCCTGGCATTTGTTTGTGGTGCGGCACCCCGAACGCGACGCCTTTCGAACGTACCTGCACACGCAGGGGATTGGTACCGATATTCATTACCCCATACCGCCCTACCGGCAACAGGCCTACTCCACTGGCTGGCCCGGAACGGAATGGCCGATTGCCGAGGCGATGCACCGCGAGGTGATAAGCCTGCCTTTAAATCCCACACTAACCGACGACGAAGTGACGCACTGCGTCAAAACCATCAACGCGTATATGAAGTGACTCTATCAGCAAACATTCATGGAACTCAGTATCATTATCCCTGTCTACAACAGCGAACGCACGCTGACGCCCTTACTTGAACGACTGGAAGTTTGTTTGTCGGGCTATGATTTCGAGGTGGTACTGGTCAACGATGGTAGCCGCGACCGTTCGGAGTGGGTTTGCGAACGGCTCGCCGATCGGTACGACAACGTGCGGGCGATTAGCCTGCGCCGCAATTTCGGCGAGTTCAACGCCGTGTTGTGTGGCCTGAATTATGCCTCGGGGCGCTTCACCGTCATCATCGACGACGATTTCCAGAACCCGCCCGAATCGATTCTGACGCTCGTTGAAGCTGCTAAAGCCCATGAATACGACGTGGTGTACAGCTATTATGCCGACAAACGCCATCACTGGTTCCGCAACGTGGGTAGTGGACTCACTAACAGCCTGGCCACGTACCTGCTTGGCAAACCGCGCGAGTTATACCTGTCGAGCTTTAAGCTGATCCGGCGCGAGGTTGTCGACGAAATCATTCAGTATCAGGGGCCTTATCCCTACATCGACGGGCTGATTTTTCGGGTGACCACCAACGTCGGTAGTGTGGAAGTACCCCACCATGATCGGCAGGAAGGCCGTTCCAACTACACGCTTCGCAAATTGCTGTCGCTTTTTCTGACGGTGTTGGTCGGCTATTCGGTTTTGCCCCTGCGGGTCCTCACGGGCGTGGGCATGATGCTGATGGGCGCCAGCCTGTTGCTCGGCGCCACGCTGTTTATGGCGCACATGACCGACTGGTTCGACGTGCGGGCCTGGGAGCTGGTGGTCTGGGCAGTGGCGATGCTGGGCGGTCTGCAACTGCTGTTCGTTGGGGTACTGGGCGAATACGTGGGGCGCCTGTTTATGACGCAGAGCGGCCTGCCGCCTTACGTAGTCAAACGGACCCGAGGCGTTGTGGCTGCCGGGTAAAGACATCGATCAACAACATTTGCGCTATAATTGCCCATTAGATAAATAGAGTACACAATAGCGCTACCGGTTTATTCTATAGCCAATGTAGATGAGTAATTTAAACTACTCATTTACAGTGACTGTAGAATAAACGATTATGAAGAAATGGTTATACGTAACCGTACTGCTCTTTCCGGTTCTGGCGCAGGCCCGGCATATCATCGGGGGCGAGTTAACCATGCGTTCATTGGGTAAGCCCGGCTATTTCCGGGTGCAGATGGATCAGTACTGGAACGAGGTGTATTCCAACAGCCAGAACAACGACGCTACCATTACCCTCTTCATCTACCAACGGCGGGGGCCGGCCCTGATCGAGAGCATCACCCTGCCGCTGTTGACATCCACCCCCATCATCTACGCCAACGCCGCCTGCGCTCAGTCGCAGAGTCTACGGACGCTCAAAGGCACATATTACAAAGACATTCAGTTCGACGTGACCGACTACGGCGACGGCGACGGGTATTACATGGTCTGGGAACGCTGTTGTCGCGACAATGCCATCACGAATCTGGCCAATGCCACCGACATCGGAATGCTCTTCTACCTCGAGTTTCCGGCGATGCAACGGAGCGGCACGGCCTTCACCAACTCATCGCCGGTATTTGGGCAACCCAACGGCGAATACATCTGCATCAACAAACCCACGGCTTTTGCCTATACGGCCACCGATGCCGACGGTGATCAGCTCCGGTATAGTCTGGTAACGCCTTATCAGGGTTATACGACGGCCAGTGAAGTATACGGCCGCAGCACTCCCAGAGCCAACTACCCGCTCGTCACCTGGGGGGCGGGCATCGCCGCCGATCGCGCCATTTCGGGTAACCCGGCCTTACAAATCAATCCCAACACGGGGCAACTGACGGTGCGGGCCAACAAGGCCGGGTACTACCTGTTTAGTGTGCAATGCGATGAGTTTCGGAATGGGCAGCGTATTGGGTCTATCCGCCGTGACTTTGTGCTGCCCGTGGTCGATTGTAACCTGACGCCCCTCCCCGTGCCCGTTATTCAGGCGGCGGGGGCAACCACCACCGAACTCAACATCTGCCCAGGTACGTCGGCCACGCTAACCGCCGATGCCAACCCGCAGTGGGCTTACCAGTGGCGGCTCGATGGGAGTAATATCGACGGGGCCAACTCACCAACGCTGGCTGTCCAGAAAACCGGTAGCTATACGGTGTTGCGGAGCCTGGCCGGGCGCTGCGCCAACGATACGCTTTCGCAACCTTTTCTGGTAAAACAACTGCCGCTGCCTGCCGTAACCGCCGATTCGGTGCCGACCGTGTGCGCCAGCCACGACGCCCTGCCGCTGGTTGGTCAGCCGCTGAGCGGCACCTGGACCGGTCCGGGGGTGGCCAATAACCAGTTTGATCCTACGCAGGCTGGGGTGGGGCTACACAAACTTGTGTATACTGCCAAAGGGGCCAATGGCTGCCTCAACACCACCACGCGCTGGGCCGAGGTCTCTCCGCCGATTGCGCTCAGAGGACCACAACTTTACCGTATTCAGCGGGGTAGTGCGAGCCAGCTTACCCAAACGCCCAGTGTTGCCAGTGCCACCGTGCTCTGGTCGCCCGCCCTGTATCTGGACGACCCAACCAGCACTACCCCCCTGTGCAGCCCGGTCGATTCGCAAACCTACACCGTACGGGCCGAGGTACTGGGCGGCTGCACGGCCACCGCGTCGGTAACGGTAGTGGTGGTCGATCGGCTCTATATCCCTTCCGCTTTTTCGCCCAATGGGGATGGACAAAACGACGTATGGCAGCTTCAGAACGCCGAGTCGTTTCCCGATTGCGACATACGGGTGTTTAACCGGTGGGGCGAGCTGGTTTACCAATGCACGGGCCTACCCAACGAACCCTGGGACGGCACCTATCGGCAGATACCCGTAGAAGCCGGTACGTATACGTACCTGATCCGAACCGAAACCGATCGGCCCGCGCTACGGGGTAGTGTCACGGTGTTGCGGTAGGCTGCCTTCGGCAGAAGGCTGAAAACGCAAAAACTGGAAACTGTAGACTATTTTTGAGAATGTTTACAGGGATTGTTGAAACGATGGGACGCGTAACGGCCATCGACTCCGAAGGCACGAATCTGACCTTCCATATTGAATCGCCCATCACGAATGAGCTAAAAATCGACCAGAGCATCAGTCACAACGGCGTATGCCTCACCGTGACCAGCCTGACCGACACCAGCTATACGGTGACGGCGGTCGACGAAACACTGAAAAAAACCAGCCTAGGTCAACTGGCCGTGGGTGATCTGGTCAATCTGGAACGCTGCATGCCCGCCACGGGCCGTTTCGATGGTCATATCGTGCAGGGGCACGTCGACCAGACAGGTACGTGCGTGAACGTGCAGGACATGAACGGCAGCTGGCTGTTCGATTTTCAGTATGACCCCACCGTGGGCAACATCACGGTCGAGAAGGGGTCTATCTGCATTAATGGCGTGAGTCTCACGGTGTTCGACTCGCACGACGACGGCTTCCGGGTAACGATCATCCCGTATACCTATGAGCACACTACCTTCTGCAATTTGCGCCCCGGCCACGTCGTTAATCTTGAGTTCGATATCGTAGGAAAGTATATCAAGAAGATGCTGTCGGCGTATAACTAAGTTCAAGGTCTAAAGGCCAAGGTCCAAGGTAGAGACCTCACATGGTACTGTCAACGCAGCTACGATGCTTTGGACCTTGAACCTTAAGCCTTGAACGCTACTTTTACCACATGACAAAACTGAGTACCCGTACCCGCACCGATCTGTTCATTCATCTTGGCATTATTCTGGCTCTGGCGGTTGTGCTGGTGCTTACGTTTTTCTTTGGCTACCTGCCCTTCTCGACCAACCACGGGCAGACGATTACCGTGCCCGACCTGAAACAGATGAGTTTGGACGAACTCGAAAACTACCTCGACGATCGCAAGCTGCGCTACGAAGTGAGCGACTGCACGTTTGTGGCCGGGGGCGTTCCGCTGACGGTTTTTGCGCAGTATCCGCAGCCGGGGTCAAACGTGAAGGAAGGCCGGAAAATCTACCTCACCGTGGTGAAGCGTATGGCTCCTCAATTGGCCATGCCCAACCTGATCGATCTGACATCCCGTTCGGCCGAACTCCTAATCCGTTCGATGGGGCTGGTAATGGGCGACCTGACCTACGAACCCGATCTGGGCAAGAATAAGGTGTTGCGGCAGTATGCCAACGGGCAGGAAATTAAAGCCGGTATGCCCGTCGCCAAAGGCACGAAGATCGACCTCGTGGTGGGTGATGGCGAAGGAAATGTGTATTTCCCAACACCCGATATCACCAATCTGCCTTACGATGAAGCCGCTACGGCTATTCAGGGCGCCGGATTGCGCGTAGGCGTGCGGGTGCCGGTCGACGACCCCGAGCAGGAAGTGGGTACGGTGATCAAACAGAAACCCCGGGCTGGTGAGCGCATCCGCGTTGGGCAGTCGGTCGATGTGTGGGTTGTAGGCCCGTTAGACAGTAATACCGATGCAAATCAGTAGGGTAGGGCTGGTCATCAGTCTGGTGTTGGTGAGCCTCACAGGCTGGGCACAGACGTTGCGACTGCCTTTTTTCGACGACTTTTCGACCTCTCCCCTCACCCCCTCGCCCGCGCGCTGGGTAGCTGGTAGTGGGGTGTACATCAACAATACGCTGACGACCGATCACCCGTCGGCCAACATCGCGACGTTCGATGGGCTGCGGGCCAATGGATTGCCCTACGACTTAGCTAATGAAAACGCCGAAGGGGGCACCGATACACTCACGTCGTTACCGATCGATCTGGGCGGGTTGAGCGTGCGGGATTCCGTATATATCAGTTTTTTCTGGCAACGGCGTGGCCTCGGCGAACTGCCCGACGCCTCAGATTCGCTGGCGCTGGAATTTCTGCGTAGCGATGGCCGCTGGCAAAAGGTGTGGGGCGAAAGTGGGGGTATCGTCAACAACAATTACACGCAGCAACTGGTCAGGGCCGATAACGCGCTCTTTTTTCACCCGGCGTTTCGGTTCCGGTTTCGGAGCCGGGGGCGGCAGTCGGGAGCATTTGATCAGTGGCACCTCGATTACATCTACATGAACCGGGGACGTACCCGCTTCGACCGGTTTGTGCGCGATCTGGCCATTCGGCGGCCGGTATCGCCGCTGCTGCGTCGGTATTCGGCCATGCCGTTGCGGCAGTTTCTGGCCAAAGCCACCACCGAACTCGCCGATACGGTGTCGTCGGATGCCCGTAACCTCTTCAACGATCCCGCCGGGTTCAACCAGCTGAACTTCCGGTTTACGTTGCGCAATCAGCAAACGGGTACTGTTTTTCAGAGCGATACGCTGGCCAACTCGCTATCGGTGCCATCGTTGGGGGCTCAGGCCGTAACGTGGCGTCTGCCAACGGTGCGCACCAGCGATCTGGTGGGGCGGGCGGTGCTACAGGCCGAGTTCAGGTTGCTCACCAACGTGTCGGCGGCTGATCCGATCGATTTTCGGCTCAACGATACGCTCTCGAACGTGACCGTGCTCGACAACTACTACGCCTACGACGACGGATCGGCCGAAATCGCGACGCAGATTAATCAGCGGCTGGCGCGGGTGGCGGTGCGGTTCGTCAACAACCTGCCCGATGCCGTAAAGGGCGTGCGGATCTACATTGCCCCGACGCGGCGTAATCAGGAAAATCAGCAGATCGCGTTCAGTATCTTCAACGATGCGGGCAACAACAGCCCGGCCACGCGCCAGCTGATGCAGCAGACGTTTCCGGTCAAATACGCGACCGTCCGCAACGGCTTCGTCGATTACCTCTTCACCAATCCCGTTAACGTTCGCGATACGTTTTACGTCGCCTACGCCCAACTCGACGATCCCCCGATTCCGATCGGTTTTGACCGAAACAGCCCGTTCCGGAACAACACGTTTATCAACCTCGGTACGCGCTGGGATGCCGTAACGGGGCCGGAAGGGGCCGGGGCGCTAATGATCCGGCCGATTATGAATAACGGCCCGGCCGAGGTGCTCACGGCCACCGAACCCGAAGCCCCCGCGCAGGTGTTTCCCAATCCAAGCGCGGGCGCCATCAACTGGGGCGGCTCGCTGGCTGGCTCGGTACGTCTCGACGTTACTGACCTGAGCGGACGTACCTGGCTGACCATGCCGCTCGCTCCGGCGCAGACCAAAGCCGACCTGAGCCAGTTACCCGATGGGTTTTATTTGCTCCGTTTTACCAACGAAGCGGAACGTACCCGGACCGTAAAATGGATCATTCGCCACTAATTGGTGCCTCGGGTGTAATTAGTCAGACAAACCACAACTAACCAACCATACACATGGATATTACCGTACAGGAATTGCGCGAACGCCTCGACAAAGGCGAAAAGCTGAACATCATCGACGTTCGGGAGCCTAACGAATACGCCGAAGACAACATTGGAGCCACGTTGATTCCGCTGGGCGAGCTGCCATATCGCCTTGACGAGATCGAGAGCCTGCAAGACGAAGAACTGATCGTGCACTGCCGGTCGGGTGCCCGCTCAGCGCGCGCCCAACAGTTCCTGGAAGAAAACGGCTTCAACAACGTCCGCAACCTCCAGGGCGGCATGCTGGCCTATAGGGCTTAGGCATATTTAATGTACAATGAATAATGTACGATGTACAATGGGCTGACGCAAAAGAAGCATGCGTCAGCCCATTGTACATCGTACATTATTCATTGTACATTAAATATGCCTTCTGGCTCGTCTTCCGGGCTGATCCAGCGAAAGTCGTTTTGGTGGCGGAACCAGGTCAGCTGACGTTTGGCGTAGCGGCGTGAGTTCCGCTTAAGCAAGTCGACCATCGTAGCGTAGTCGTAGTCGCCGTCGAGGTAGCCGAAGACTTCTTTGTAACCTACCGTTTTCAGGGCGGGCGTATGGCGGTAGGCCGTCAGACCCCGTACCTCATCCACCAACCCCGCCGCCAGCATCTCATCCACCCGTGCATCGATACGCGCATACAGTTCGTCGCGGGGGCGCTCCAAGGCAAATAACACCGACTGGAAGGGGCGCACAGGCAACTGCCGCCGTCGAAACGACGAATAAGGGCGCCCCGATACAATACTCACTTCCAGCGCCCGCATCACGCGTTGCGTGTTGTTGAGGTCGGCGAGGGTTGTGTAATCAGGATCAAGACGCTGAAGCTCATTCTGTAGCGGCGTAATGCCTTCCGCCTCAAATTGACGTTGCAGCCGTTCGCGCAGCGCTTCGTCGCCCACGGGCATATCATCGAGGCCATGCAATACGGCGTTGATATACAGGCCGGTGCCCCCGGTCATAATCACCTTATCATAGGTCTGAAACAACTCGTTGAGCAGGGCGAGGGCTTCCCGCTCATACTGCCCGGCGCTGATGGGGGCGTCGATACTGTGACTGTCGATGAAGTAGTGAGGAATACCGCCTAACTCGCCGGGCGTGGGTTTGGCGGTGCCAATGGTGAGTTCACGATAAAACTGCCGTGAATCAGCCGAGACTACTACGGTGTTCAGCCGGCGTGCCAACCGGACGCAGAAGGCCGTCTTGCCAACGCCCGTTGGGCCGGCTACTACGATAAGCGTTTTGGGAGTATGTACCATAGTGGGCGCAAAACTACCTGACTATGGGGTTTCCCCCTAGGACCGGAAGACAGTTTTATAGAAAATATAGTATTTCTATAGTTTTGATATGGTATGTCCAGTTTTATATCCGAAATTAGTAGGTGATTACCTTGGAGTGTCCGTATTTATAAAAAAGTAGCTAATGCTAGGTTCGTTTATACGTTGGTCGTTAGTTACCCTTTTACCCGGGCAGGTTTATGGAGAATAGGATGGCTGGAAATGGAGCTGTTTACGACCAGTCATGTAATATTGACTAGCTAGTTTGAATGAATTAGTTAATATTAAATTAAATTTCCATCCTAATATGTAGGTTTCTTTTTGACAGAAATGGATTATTGGGAACAAAGGTTATCTTTGTGTAATTGCATAAGTGCTTACAAATCAGTCATTTACAAACCAAAAGGTTAGTTAAGGTACGTTACAATGAATGCAAAAACTCAACCGGATTTAATGGCCGAAGAGGATCGTCTTATTATCAGAAAAGCATTGGAGGTTATCTGCGGCAAGTGGCGGTTGTTCATCTTACTTCATTTGGGAGAAAAGACACGTCGGTACAGCGAGTTACGTCGACTACTGCCCGATGTGAGCGAAAAAGTGCTTATTCAAGAGTTGAAAGCGCTTGTTGAATTAGGGGTGCTCGAAAAGCAATCCTTCAACGAAGTTCCCCCCCGGGTGGAGTATCGGTTATCAGAACGCGGACAGGCCGTATTGCCTACATTGCTCCAGATTAAAGAAGTTGGGAAGCACTTTATGCCAGCCTATTGAACTACTTATATTGAACCGACCTCAAGAACGCTAATGAAAAATGCCGACCTCGGAACCACCGGGTCGGCATTTTTTCTTTTTACCAATTAGGCGTTATTCAACGCCGCCCATCCATCGCCGTAACGGTTTGGTCAGCACCAGCATGATTGCGCCGGCCACCAGCGAGAACGTAGACACGCTCTGAAACAAATTGGGCATCTGTTGCACGTTTTTTTCGTCGAAACCACTGGCAAACAGGCCCGCGATCAGGTTACCCAGTGAGGAGCCGATAAACCAGATTCCCATCAGTTGGCTGGCGTATCGCTTGGGAGCTAGTTTTGACGAGGCGCTCAGGCCTACCGGGCTGATAAACAGTTCACCAAGGGTGAAAAACAGGTACGTGACAACCAGATAGAGTGGCGTAGTGCGTGTGCCGGTCAGGGCTTCTTTGGCAGCAACTACCATCACTAGATAGGCCAGGCCCAACAAAAGTAGTCCCGTCGCCATCTTGGCAGGAGCGGGGTAGCTGATATTGCGATTCGCTAGGAAAATCCAGAGGCCGGCCAGCACCGGGGAGAGAGTCAGGATAAACGCAGGGTTCAGATTCTGGAACCAGCTCGACGGGACTGTAAAGCCAAACAGGTCGAGGTCGGTAAAGCGGTCGGCAAAAATTTGCAGCGATGATCCTTGCTGTTCGTTGCCGGCCCAGTAAGCGGCAGACGCCAGCACAAAGACGAACAATACACCAACGCGCTTTTTTTCCTCGACGGTGAGGTCACTGGCAAAAAGGATAAAGCCCAGGTACCCAATCGCAATGAGCAGAATAAAGATACCCATGGCCTGAGCCAGCCCTACGGCGGTGGTTAGGTCGAGCAGACCCGTCAACTGCAACGTACCCAGCAGCAGCACCAGCACTGCCAGAAACGTCCAGACCCTGCGGTTGCCTTTAGCATCTGACGACTTTTCCCGAACCCGTGAGGCGTCGAATAAGCCCAAGGTAGTCAGGTATTTTTCGCCCTGCGTGCGGAACACGATCAGGCCCAGTAGCATCCCGACGGCCGCCGCACCAAAGCCGTAATGCCACCCCACTTTCTGGCCCAGATAACCCACCACCGTGATACCCAGCAGGGAACCGGTGTTGATGCCCACGTAAAAAATTGAAAAAGCGGCATCGCGGCGCGCACCCCCTTCCGGGTAGAGTTCACCTACAAGGGCGCTAATGTTTGGTTTGAGTAGTCCCGTTCCCGACGCTACGGTAACCAGCCCCAGATAAAAAAGGGCTGTACCGCCTGGAATGGCCAGAATCAGGTGCCCCAGCATAATAATGATCCCTCCGTACCAGATGGCCCGGCGTTGACCCAGAAAGTTGTCGGCGATCCAGCCACCCGCCACCGGCAACAGATAGGCCGATGAGGTGTAGATGCCGTAGATGGCCCCGCCTTCGGTAGCACTCAGGCCCATTCCCCCGCGCACGTTGTCGATCAGGAATAACAGCAGGATGGCCCGCATCCCGTAGTAACTGAACCGTTCCCACATTTCGGTGAGAAAAAGGATGTACAAGCCAGGCGGGTGGCCGGTTTTAGTCGGAAGGGTTTGGGATGAAGTTGGTGTCATAAGGGGAAAAAGAGTTTGCCGTTTGAGGGCTACAGTTGACGTTGATTTGGCTATAGCAACAGCAACCGTTAGACCTCAAACGGCAAACTAAACGGAAATCTACATTTTATCGGCAATGACCTCCCGAATATCAGAAATGATTTTGTTGGCGAGGTAATCGGCCGTCGACAGCGTGTCTGACTCAGAATAGATACGGATGATGGGTTCCGTATTCGATTTACGCAGGTGTACCCATTCTTTATCGAACTCGATCTTCACGCCGTCGGCCGTGTTGACGGGGTTGCGGGCGTATTTGGCCTTGATCTTATCCAACACGGCATCGACATCGATGTTGGGCGTCAGCTCGATCTTATTCTTGGAGATGTAATAGTTGGGGTACATACGGCGCAGGATCGAAGCCGACTTGCCGAAACGGGCCAGATGGCTCAGAAACAGCGCTATCCCAACGAGGGCATCGCGGCCATAGTGCAGTTCAGGGAAGATGATGCCGCCGTTGCCTTCGCCACCGATCAGCGCGTCTTTTTCCTTCATCATCTCAACGACGTTGACCTCACCCACCGCCGAGGCAAAATGCTGCCCACCCTGTTTCTGGGTTACGTCGCGCAGGGCGATGGTGCTGGAAAGGTTTGAAACCGTGTTACGGCGACCTTCGGGGCTGTTTTTGAGCACGTAATCGGCTACGGCCACCAGCGTGTATTCTTCGCCGAACGGAGACCCATCTTCACAAATAAACGCCAGCCGGTCTACGTCGGGGTCGACCACGATACCCAGGTCGTGTGAGTCGCGGCGGGTAGCGTTAAGAATATCGGTGAGGTTTTCGGGCAGTGGCTCGGGGTTGTGGGCAAAGTTGCCGGTGGGTTCGCAATGCAGCTTGGTGATCTGCTCTACGCCCAGCGCCGTCAAGAGCATCGGAACGGCCAGCCCGCCGGTTGAGTTGACGGCGTCGACTACAACTTTAAAATTCCGTTTGGCGATGGCATCTCGGTCGACCAGCGGCAGGGCCAGAATCTGGTCGATGTGTTTTTGCAGCCACGACGTATCGCTGGCCGAATCGGACCGGTATTGGCCCAGTTTCTTCACTTCGGCAAAGGTGAACGACTCGGCTTCGGCAATGGCCAGCAGCTCTTCGCCATCGGCACCCGATATGAATTCGCCTTTGCTGTTCAGCAGTTTAAGCGCGTTCCACTGAATGGGGTTGTGGCTGGCCGTCAGGATAATACCGCCAATGGCCTTTTCGCCAGGAACGGCCATCTCGACGGTGGGGGTGGTCGACAGGCCCAAATCCAGCACATTGATACCCATGCCCTGAAGGGTGGCGGCTACCAGTTGCGAGACCATCGACCCCGACAAGCGCCCGTCCCGACCAATCACAACGGTATGTGGGCCAGGTTGCCCTCGCTGTCCATTAAGTAGCCATTGGCCGAAAGCAGCCGTAAACTTCACTACATCGAGCGGGGTGAGGCCTTCGCCTGTGCGCCCGCCAATGGTTCCCCGGATACCGGAGATGGATTTAATTAATGCCACGTGATAGGGTTGTAATTGTTGTTTGTCTGCCTTGGGTACGTTGGTCTGTTGTTCTGCCAATGCTAAACAGATACATACACAACGAAACAGCCAAACTGTAAAGTAGACAGCTACAAAGATAAATTTAGCAACTACGAAACCCTACCAGTTTAGTCGGAAAGGATAAAAAAAGCGTGGGGGCTTGGGGCGAGGCGCAGGGATGGCATGGGATAGCGCGGAAAGCGGTATGACGTGGAGGAAAAGCGAGATGCTATTGTAGTACCCCACCATCCCAGCTACCCCCGCGCTCCGTGACCCACGCTATTTAAACTTTACATCGCCAAAGACCGACACGACGCGGATACGGGGGCCGTCGCCTGCGCCAACCCGACCCACATATTGCTGCCGTTTGCCAGCGCGGGGGGCGGCCTGTGCGCTACCGGGCTGCGAAATGAGGTGCAGGTTGGGTAACGTGGGGTAGGTGAAACCGCCGTTGGTGACGGTAATGTCGAAATCGCAGTGGGTTTGGGTCTGCACCGGCAGCGCCACCGACGAAAATTTGGCGTTCACTTCCAGCTGATCGGCCGAGGCAGGGAGCTGATCGAGCCGGAACTGCTTGGTGTAGTTCATGTTGAGCTTACCCGATTGCCGGATAGCCCCGATGATGGCGTCGGCGTAGCTCATGTTCACGTCGACGCGGTTGGTTTCGCCAATGCGGAGTTTGCCGTAATTCTGCACTATTGTCAGCACATTGCCCGAACTGATGTCGAGGTCGCCAAATTCCATTTTCACCTTGCCATTCTGCACGTCACGGATCGATACGTTGCCAAACGAGGCGTTGATGGTGGTGGCGGGGTTGGTCATGGCGGCACCGTAGATATTGCCAAATTGAGACTCAACGGCCAAAGGCGCCGAAAAGTCGGGGATGTTTACGTTGCCAAACTTATTTCGGATGGTGAGCCCATTGGCCCTGGGCATGGCGATACGGTAATCGACCCGCAGGAAATTGGTGCGATCGCCTTTTTTCCAGCCACCGCTGAATGCCTCGGCGATGTTGGTCTTGAAGGCGTGGGCGTTGTCTTTGTGGTCTTCGTTGATCGTGACCGCTTCTAGTGCCCGTTTGGCCCGGTCGGCATTTTCCGACGATGACGTAATCACTACTTCGACGCGCATTTCGCTCCGATCCCAGTGCGATACAGTTACGTCGCCGAAATGGTTGTCGATCGAGAGCACATCGCTGGCCGTTACGGCGTAAGACTTGATGAGCCGTCGGTGCAGTTCGGTTCGCTCCTGCACCACTTCCTGAACGGAATAGGGGGCGGCAGGCGATGGCGTAACGGCATAGGCGGCGATCCGATCGGGTGGGGTCGGTGGGAGAGGGGGCAGCGTTGCCGGCTCAGTCTGTGCATAGCCCGCTGCCGAGGCCAAAAGGCAGACGGCGAGCAGGTTAAATCGGTTTGGCAGGCGGTTCATTGGTCGATGTGGTTTGTTGTTTGAGGCGTTTACCCACGCGCAGCTGTTCGTTGAGCAGGTCGATCTGGAGTTGCAGGTTCTGAATCATGGCCTGAATCAGCACGTCCTGGTTGGGTGTTTGGGGCAAATCGGCTTTCAGCGATTCGTAACTGGTTTCCAGGCTTTTCAGATCGCCCGAAAATTGCTGGTACAAATCGGGGCTCGATTTGGTCAGCTGGCGAAGTTCGTCCTGCTTGTCGTCGATGAGGCTGGCGTAGTGCGTCACCTCTTTGGCGTAGCTGGGACTGATAGCCACAATTTCGGGTTGCTGCGTAACACCGTAGCGGCTGTTGAACCACCACCCGGCGCCTGTCAGCAGCAACAGGGCCACCGAGGCGGCCCATCGCCACTGCAGGCGCCCCGCCCCCACTCCGGTAGTAGTACGGTGCATCGCCCGGAAGGGTTGCTCGGGCCTGGATTTAGGTACGTTGTTGGATAAGCCGATCAACGGCGCCGTTGGGCCAGGTACGTCGGCGGTTGGCGCGTCGTCGGTACCGGAGTCATCGGGTAGTTGATCGGCAATGCGGAGCCAGAGGTCAGCCGAGGGGCCGTCCTGTTCAAACGCCGCCCGGTTGTTCTGTATGAATTTTTCGAGATCCATTTTCTGAATGATAAACAGTAAACGCTGGGTAATGGATGGACTGGTGTGCTGATTAGGCGTGCAACGCCAGCCTGTCGGTCAGTAGTTATCGTTCACCTCGTTTCATGCATTCGTTCCATTAATTTTTTCTTAGCCCTGAGGTACTGCGACCGGGAAGTTGACTCGCCGATACCGAGGATCTGGCCAATCTCCTCGTGGTCGTAGCCCTCAAACAAATACAGCGATAGCACCACCCGATACCCTTCGGGCAGGGTGGTCATGCACTGCCGAACGCGCTCGACGTCCCACTCGATGGCTTCTTCATCGAGGCTGTCGGAATGGTCGGGGCGGTCGAGGTCGCCCTCGGCAACGGTTTCGGCACTGACAAGCAGCAACCGACGACTGCGCAAATGCCCAATGGCCCGATTGATGACGATCTGCTTCAGCCACGCACCGAACGTGCTTTCGGCCCGGAACCGATGCAGGTTCGTAAACGCATCCAGAAAGGCTTCCTGGAGCACGTCTTCCGCTTCGGCCTGATGCACCACGATGCGCAGGCAGACGTTATACATCGCCTTGGCATAGCGGCCATAGAGGTCATACTGGGCCCGTCGGTCGCCGTTGCGGCAGCGTTCGACTAAAGCCGTGATCAGGTCGGGAGCTGGGTACGTTGCCAACAGTATCGCTTCCTTCGGGAAAAGGCCACCGCAGATGCTGTAGCCGGATTTAGGGTCAATTCTGTAACAATGACGCACCAAAACGGCCAGCGTTGCACGCGATCGAAAATAGTTGGCCTGCTAACGGAAAGGATGTTAGACGCCCACGGGTAACCAGGGTGTTTTGCGCTGCTGAACCGCGATGGCATCGCCCACGCGGATGGTTTGGCCGAGGCTGCTGCGGGCCGGCATGACGTTTTCGCCAAACAGAATGGCGTTGTTGTGTCGGCGGTAGGTTGCCAGCGTTTTAAGGGGTTCGGTGCCGCGCTCGCCCGTGGCGGGGTCGATCGTCGTGAGCACGCAACGGATGCAGGGTTTTACCCCATAAAACAGCGCATCGCCAATCTGGAAAGCCCCCCAGGTGTCTTCGTCGTGCGGCCAGCAAAGACCACCCGCCACCAGATTGGGCCGGAAGCGGGCCATGCTCAGCGTCTGTTCGGCCCGGCGGTTCAGTTCATCGAGCGACGACTGGGTCGCCAGCAGGATCGGCAGTCCGTCGGCAAAACTCACCACCTTGTCGACGTCACCAGCGGCCTTCACCCGCCCCGACGTTACGGCGCGTTGAGTGGCATCGGGCATGTAAACCAATTGGCAGTCGTTGCCGAGTACCCGGCTAAACCACGCGTCGGCCTCCGCGCTGACCAGCCGGGCGGGTACGTCTTCGCTCGCCCAGATCGTGACGGGCAACGTACCCAGCAGGTTGGCGTCACCGGGTACAAGCGGCAGCGTCAGCACGTCGTCGGGCGCGTGCCGGTGCCAGACGTACAGTTCGTTGGCGGCTTCGTCCATTGCTACGTCGATCAGTGCCATGTAGTGCTGGGTACGTTGCGTGATGAACGTACCGGGGCGGCCTCCCGTGGTGGGCGTGACGAGCATATACCGGCGGTCGTAGCGCAGGCCTTTGGCGTCGATCTGGGCTTCGTTGACCGAGACACTGCCCAGCGATTTGATCGGGTAGAGGGTAATGGATTGGAGCTGCATGGCTATCAGGAAGCGGTTGGGGGCGGAAATAGCTTACGAAAGGTAAAGGCGAAAGGGGTGTCGCCGTGCGCATCAAGCGACTGTAATCGCTCTTTGGCTTCGTCGATGGTGGGTACGTGCCCTTCAGGTATCCACCACAGGGCCAGATAGGCCGTTGGGAACCGCGAAAACCATTCGCGCCGCCGTTTCATGATGTCGGAATGGGCGGTCTGAAAGGCAAACGCCCGGAGTGTATCGATGTCTTCCCAAACCGACATATTCACGATCAGCAGGTCATCGCCGAAGGGACGAAAGTCGGTGGCGTTGTTGGTATCGTCTTTCAGCCGCCATACAAAACCGGGGCTTTGCTCGGCCAGCGTGTTGATTGGATCAAGATTGGCGACAAAATCGGCAATCAATGGCGAGTCGAGCGGTTCCAGCAGACGGGCGATATTGATCTGAGCGAGGTGCATGGGGGACTGAAGACAGTGAACAGTGGACAGTGAACAGTGAACAGTGGACAGTGAATTGTTACAATTCCATTCGCGGTAGGGGGCTGACGTCCTGCCCGACGAAATCGTGGTGCTGGTATTTGAAATAAGCGGCCATCGCAATCATGGCGGCGTTATCGGTGCAGTAGGCGAAATCGGGGATGTAGACCGTCCAGCTTTGTTGATCGGCCAGGTCGGTCAGGCGTTGGCGCAGGCCGCTGTTGGCCGATACGCCCCCCGCAATGGCAATGTGGCGGATGCCGGTTTCCTGCGCGGCGCGGGTGAGCTTGGTGAGCAGCATCTGAATAAGCGTATGCTGAATGCTGGCGCAGATGTCGTCGAGATGCTCGGCCACGAAGTTGGGGTTCTGGCGGGTGTGGTCGCGCAGAAAGTACATGATCGCCGTCTTGATGCCGCTGAACGAAAAGTCGAGGCCCGGCATGTCGGTCATCGGGAAGCGGAACGCCAGCGGGTTACCCTGCCGCGCGTGCTTGTCGATCAGCGGCCCACCGGGGTAGGGGAGACCCAGCAGCTTCGCCGACTTATCGAAGGCTTCACCCACGGCGTCGTCCTGCGTCTGCCCGATAACATGCATGTCCAGCGGCCCATCGACGCGCACCAGTTGGGTATGCCCCCCGCTGACGGTCAGGCACAGAAAGGGGAAAGGCGGAATGGGCTGTTCGGGGCTGTCCTGAATGAAGTGAGCCAGCACGTGCGCCTGCATGTGGTTGACTTCGATGAGCGGAATGTTCAACCCCAGGGCCAGCGCTTTGGCAAACGACGCCCCCACCAGCAGCGCCCCCAGCAGCCCCGGCCCGCGCGTGAAGGCCACCGCCGACAGCTCCGACTTGGTAACGTTGGCTACCGTGAGCGCCTCCTCGACTACCCGCACGATGTGTTGCTGATGCGCACGCGAGGCCAGTTCAGGCACCACGCCGCCATATTGCTGATGGATAAGCTGAGTCGCAATGATATTCGACAGCACCCGGCCGTCGGTTAGTACCGAAGCGGAGGTTTCGTCGCAGGAAGATTCGATGGCAAGCAGTGTCATTAAGACAAAAATACGTTCAATGTCCAACGTCCAATGTTCAACGTCCAATGTTCAACGTAAACGGACGCACAACTGGCTTGCGTCAGCCAACTTTGGACCCGCGGCGGCGGGCCGCTTGAACGTTAAACATTGGACATACTTTCCCCATGCAACAGCGCCTGGCTCATGTGGCTCTTGTCGTGAATGACTACGACGAGGCCATTCGGTTTTACACCGAAACGCTTTCTTTCGACCTGATCGAAGACACGTACCTGCCCGAACAGGACAAACGCTGGGTGCTGGTGTCGCCGCCGGGTGGCCAGAGCTGCAACCTGCTGCTGGCAAAAGCGAGCACCGACGAACAACGTACCTACGTGGGCAATCAGGCGGGCGGCCGGGTGTTTCTCTTTCTGCAAACCGACAATTTCTGGCGCGACTACGAGCAGATGCGGCAGCGCGGCGTCCGGTTTGTGCGTGAGCCCGTCGAGCAGGCCTACGGCACCGTCGCTGTTTTTGCCGATCTATATGGCAATCTCTGGGATTTGCTCGGTCCCGCGCCGCAACCGGTGGCCTAGATACTCAGCACCAGTTTGCCCAACTGCTCGCCCGCGTTCATGCGGTCGTAGGCGGCCTGCGCGTCGGCCAGCGGGCGTACCGAGTCGATCACCGGCTCGGGGCGGTGCGTTTCCAGAAAGGCCAGCATCGCGCCAAACTCGGCGTCGTTGCCCATGGTGGTGCCGAAAATATTCAGTTGCTTGAAGAAGATCGCGGAGGGGAGTACGTCGCTGATTTTGCCGGTGGTGCCGCCAAAAAGGGCAATACGGGCACCACCCGCCGCCACCTGCGTCAGCTTGTTGAAGTCGGGCCCGGCCGCACTGTCGATGATCACGTCGAAATAACCTGCCTTGGCCAGCGCCTTGTCGCCGTTGGTCACGGTCGCCAGCAGGGTTTTATGCCAATCGGGTTCTTTGTACAGCACGCCCCCTTTGGCGCCCAGACTTTCCGCTTTGGCCAGCTTCTCGGCCGAACCCGCCGTTACCCAGACCTCGGCCCCGGCTGCTACGGCAAACTGAATCGCGAAGAGGGCGGCTCCGCCACCGGCTCCCGTTATCAGGACGCGTTCGGGTTGGCCGCTTTGGTTGGGTTTCAGGGCGGCGCGGCTCATGAGCGCCCGCCAGGCCGTGAGGCCCGCCAGTGGCAGGGCGGCGGCCTGCTCGAACGTCAGGTACGTTGGTTTGCCGTGTACGTGGCTGGCCGGTACCACGATTTTCTCGGCAAACGTACCTGCGTCGGGCATACCCAGAATCTTGAACTGTGGGCTGTTCATAGCCGGGTTGTTTCCCCAGTTAAGCCCCGGATTGATGATCACCTCACGCCCCAGCCAGGATGCGTCGACACCCTCACCCACCGCCGAGATGACGCCCGCCCCGTCGGAACCGGGCACGCTGGGCAGTATAATGCCAGGGTACAACCCTTGTTGGATAAACACGTCTCGGTGGTTCAGCGCGGCGGCGCGCAGGTCGATGATGACTTCACCCCGGCCGGGTGTTGGGTCAGGTAAATCGACTAGCGCGAGGGGTTGATGGAGAGCGGTGAGCTGAATGGCTTTCATGGGGTTAAAGGGGCCGTTTGTGGTCTTGTTCTAGTACGTATGCTCAATATTACGACCCTGAACGATAATTGTTACTGCATAGCTAAACCGATAATAATCATGAAACGAATAGGATGGGTCGTATTGACCTGTTTGACGATCAGCCACGCCGCCCTGAGCCAGTCGCGGCCGGTGGTGCGCGTAGCCAACGGACCGCTGGAAGGTACCCAGGAAGCCAGCGGCGTGTATGCGTACAAAGGCATTCCGTTTGCCCAGGCACCCGTGGGCAAGCTGCGCTGGCGCGAGCCGCAACCGCCCCAGAACTGGTCAGGGACGCGGCAGGCTACCCAGTTTGGCCCCCGCGCCATGCAACTCCCGATTTTCGGCGATATGAATTTTCGGTCGAACGGCGTAAGCGAAGACTGCCTGTATCTGAACGTCTGGACGCCCGCCAAACCGAGCAAAAAAGACGGCCTGCCCGTGCTGGTGTATTTCTACGGCGGCGGATTTATGGCGGGCGATGGTTCGGAGCCGCGCTACGACGGTGAAAGTATGGCCAAACGGGGTATCGTGGCCCTCACGGTCAACTACCGGTTGGGCGTTTTCGGCTTCATGGCTCACCCCGAACTGACTGCCGAATCGCCACACAAAGCGTCGGGTAACTATGGCTTCCTCGATCAGCAGGCGGCGCTGGCGTGGGTACAGCGGAACATCGCGGCGTTTGGTGGCGACCCCAAACGGGTAACGATCGCGGGCGAATCGGCCGGTTCGGTGTCGGTGAGTGCACAGATGGCCTCGCCCTTGTCGAAAAACCTCATGGCTGGCGCTATTGGCGAAAGCGGCTCGCTGCTGGGTACGTTGTCGCCCGTGAGTCTGGCCGATGCCGAAGCGGCGGGTAAGAAATTTGGTGAAAATATCGGGGCTACCACCCTGGAGGCGTTGCGTGCGCTTCCGGCCGATAAACTGCTGGCCGATGCGAGTAAGCCCGGGGTGGGGCGATTCAGTCCCTGCATCGATGGTTATTTCTTCCCGAAATCGGTAGCGGCCATTTTTGCCGCGGGCGAGCAGGCGCGGGTGCCGTTGCTGGCGGGCTGGAATTCGGAAGAGATGAATGGCCGAGCATTGCTGGGGCAGGGAAATGCCCCCACGGTAGCCAACTACACGGCTGCTGTACAAAAACTATATAACGACAAAGCCGCCGACGCGCTGAAGGCCTACGCCGCGACCGACGACGCGGCCGTTGAGCAGGTGGCGACTGATCTGGCGGGCGACCGCTTCATTGGCTTCAGCACCTGGAAATGGATCGACCTGCAAAGCCAGACGAGCGGCAAGCCCGTGTACCGGTATCTGTATGCCCGTCCGCGACCTGCCATGACGACCCAAATGGGTAACGCCACGGCGGGTCTGGCCGGTGGCGTAGTCAGGAGTAACGACGCTGCCGCCCCGAGACCGCCACAACCCAAGGGGGCCGTGCACTCGGCCGAGATCGAGTACGCGATGGGTAATCTGGGCAGCAACAAGGTGTATGAGTGGACGCCCGACGATTACGCCGTGTCGAAGACGATGCAGGATTACTTCGCCAACTTTATCAAAACAGGTAACCCCAACGGAACGGGCCTGCCGAAGTGGGACGCGGTGAAAGCAGGGCAACCGGCCCCGTTTATGCGCATCGACGTGACGACCAAACCCGATGTGGAGGCCAACCGCGCCCGCTACCAGTTTCTCGACCAGTTTTTTGTGAAGTAGGCAAACCCTGCTGACATAAGGCTGTCAGTGTCGGCGTGGACCTTTGGGTTGGTACTAAACACAACCCGATTATGTCAATGATCCCGATGCTGCTGAAGGAGATGGACCTGGAAGCCAACACCACCCGTAAGATGCTTAGCCGCATACCCGACGACAAACTCGACTGGCGGCCGCATCCCAAAAGCATGGTCATGCGCGACCTGGCCGTTCATATCGCCGAAATCCCGACCTGGGTTGCGCTGGCTTTGCATACCGACGGGCTGGATTTTGCCACGATGCCCTACGCGCCGACGCCCATCGAGACCAACGCCGAGTTGCTGGCGCTGTTCGAGAAGTCGCTGGCTGAGGGGCGGACTGCTCTGAGTGCCGCCACCGATACCGACCTGACCCCAACCTGGACGTTACGTAACGGCGACACGATTTATAGCACGGATACAGTTGGCGAGACTATCCGCCACGCCTTCGCGCAGACCACGCACCACCGCGCTCAATTGGGTGTGTACCTGCGCCTGCTCGATATCCCGATTCCCGGCAGCTACGGCCCCAGCGCCGACGATCCGGGTACGTGGTGATTGACTTTGCTGGCTATCCTATCGACGCTGACCCGAACGGTCAGCGTCTTTTTTTTGAGGGTGGAATTCGCCAACATCAGTTCGGTGTGGAAGGGACCGGTGGGCCAGGTACGTGCCGTCTACATTGTCGCAAAGCCCCCGTCAGGCTGGCGCATTCACCCTCCCCGGCTGGCAACAGGCAAGGGTATCTTTGTGCTATAACCAAACCAGTAAACAACATGAGCAAGATCACCACGTTTCTGGCCTACAACAAAGAGGCCGAAGAAGCAGTACGACACTACGTAGCCATCTTTCCCGGTTCCGAAATCAAGCACATCAGCTACTACAACGAGGAGGGTCACTTGCCGAAAGGCACGGTCATGTCGGTCGTGTTTACGCTGCACGGACAGACCTACTATGCGCTCAACACCGGGTCTACTTTTGGCTTTTCGGAAGGCATATCGCTGCTCGTTACCTGTGAGACGCAGGCCGAAATTGACTCGTATTGGGAGAAACTGACGGAGGGCGGCCAACCGGGGCCGTGCGGCTGGCTCAAAGACAAATTCGGCGTGTCGTGGCAGGTTGTGCCCGAACGGCTCGACCAGTTGTTGCTGGATAAAGACCCTGAGAAAGCGAAGCGGGTGATGGCGGCGATGATGAAAATGTCGAAACTCGATGTGGCCGCCCTCGAAGCCGCGTAATTTGTTGTCTGTGTAAACCTATAAGGTCTTTGAGACCTTATAGGTTTGGACCGGAAACTAGCTCCAGTAGCTGAATTTGCGTTTTGTGAAGATAGCCTTCGGGATCATGGCGTGCACACCCAGCGTCTGATCCACCACCTGGCTCACTTCAAAATCGACGCCTGTGCTGGCGATCGACAGGGCTTCATTGAACGTAAAGCCCAACTCGTCTTTCATAAACGTAACGGCCTCGGTCAGGGCGTTTTTCATGGCTTTATTGAGGTCTTTGTCGAGCCCGACGGCAATGAAGTGCGTGGGTGTTTCGGCGCGGGGCATAGTCAGCTTCTTGCCTTTGTGTACGATGAATTTGGCCGTGAGGGTCAGCGCGGTTTCGATAGCTACGCCACTTACTTCGCCATTCCCCTGCGCGCCGTGCCCGTCGCCGGTGGTGAACATACCGCCCGCTACCGACACCGGCAGGTACAGCGTGGTGCCTTTGGTTAGGTGCTTGATGTCGAGGTTACCACCGAAAAAAGCGGGTGGAATCGAACTGACCCGGCCCGTTTCGGCGGGGGGCGACAGGGCCATCACGCCCATGAACGGCTTAAGCGGGATCTCGACGCCTTCTTTCAGCAAGGCCACTTTCCGTTTGGTATCGTAGCGGTACACAAACGTTTCGCGGCTCGTAACCGCGTCGGGGATACCGCCGCCACCGGGCCACACACTGTTGACCCCGAAACCCGCCGGGAAGGTCAGATCGAGAATCCGAATCTCGAGGGTGTCGCCGGGCTGGGCACCGTCGATGGCGATTGGGCCGGTGAGCATGTGGCCGCGAATGCCCGACGGCTCGGGCTTCACGTTTTTCATGATGGCGATCACCTCCTGCGCGTGGGCGTCGATGGGCAGGTTGTTTTTCGTATAAAACTCCTCCGGGTTAGTGCGGCTCACCCCCGACGGGTTGACAGTCTGTATTTCGACCACATCACCGTCGTTGACCGTGTAGACCGCAGGTACGTTGGTCCCGAAATAACCCCATACCATGTTTTCGGGTAAGGAGCGAACCACATGATCGGGTTTGCTACGGGCCGATTCTGCGCTGGTGGCTGGCCCATCGGGCAGCAGAGCCTTGGCTGCCGTCGGGAGGCTGGCGACGGAGAAAGCCGCCAGCCCGCTCTGGGCAGTCCGGCGTAAAAAATGGCGTCGAGATGGTTTCATCAGGTTGTATGGCTATCGCATAAGGCGCGATTCCTAATGTAAAAAATAGCCACCGCAATCGCATCGCATCCGGGCCAAATTGACGCATAAAGAAACTTTTCGCCCATAAAAACCATCGCTGCCAGCGAGTAACTCCGAAGCGGTTACTCGCTGGCAGCGATGGCTGGGTACCCCGCCCTTGCGGAGCAGGCTGTTTGGGTGATCTAGAGATTCCCCTTCTTCATTTCCTTCACGGCATAATCGGCCGAGCGGGCGGTAAACGCCATGTAGGTGAGCGAGGGGTTTTGCGTGCTCGTGGAGGTCATACTGGCGCCGTCGGTCACGAAGACGTTTTTCACCGTGTGGAGTTGGTTCCACTTGTTGAGCAGCGAGGTTTTGGGGTCTTTACCCATGCGCACGCCGCCCATCTCGTGAATGTCGAGGCCGGGGTTGCGCTTATCGTCGCGGGTGCGGATGTTGGTGAAGCCCGCCGCCGTAAACATTTCGGTCATCTGCTCCAGGTAATCCTTCACCATCTTCTCGTCGTTGTCGTCGTAGGCCACCGCGATTTTGAGCTGCGGAATACCGTACGGGTCTTTCAGCGACTTGTCGAGGGCGACGTAGTTGCTTTCTTTCGGGATGGTTTCGCCCATCATGTGCGAACCCACATGCCAGCCGCCCAGCGTTTCGGTCAGCAGGTTGGCTTTCAGGTCGGCACCAATGCCTTCCTGGCTGTTGCGCGAGATGCGCCCCGCCGAGAACCCCGCCGCGTAGCCGCGCAGGAAGTCAGTCTCCTGTTTGTGCAGGTTGCGGAAACGCGGAATGTAAGGGCTGTTGGGTCGCCGCCCGTCGGTGGTGCTGTCGAGAAAGCCATCGTACTGCCCCGAAATGCCCGCCCGGTAGTTGTGGAAGGCGACGTATTTGCCCATCAGGCCGTTGTCGTTGCCGAGACCATTGGGGAAGCGGCTCGACGTGGAGTTGAGCAGGATCAGGTTGGTGTTCAGCGCGGCGGCGTTCACGAAAATGATGCGGGCGTAATAGTCCGTCATCTGCTTCGTGTTGGCATCGACAACGCGCACGCCAGTCGCTTTTTTCTTCCCTTCGTCGTAGATAATCGAGTGCACCACCGAATTGGGGCGTAGCGTCATTTTACCGCTTTTCGCTGCCCACGGAATGGTGGTGGCGTTGCTGCTGAAATAGCCGCCAAAGGGGCAACCCCGCTCGCAGATGGTGCGGTGCTGGCACTGCGCCCGGCCTTGTTGCGCGTGAATCGGCTTCGGCTGCGTCAGGTGCGCGGCGCGGCCCATGATCACGGGGCGACTGTTCTGGTACTTTTTGGCCATCTGCTGGCTGAAGTAGTTCTCCACGCAGTTCCACTCGTGGGCGGGCAGAAACTCGCCGTCGGGCAGTTGGGGCAGGCCGTCTTTGTTACCACTGATACCGGCAAACTTCTCGACGTAGCTGTACCAGGGTGCAATGTCGGCGTAGCGGATGGGCCAGTCGACGGCAAAGCCATCGCGAGCGGGGCCGTCGAAATCGAAGTCGCTCCAGCGCTGGGTTTGCCGCGCCCACATCAGCGATTTACCGCCAACCTGGTAGCCCCGAATCCAGTCGAAGGGTTTTTCCTGCACATAGGGGTGCTCGGCATCTTTCACGAAAAACTGTTCGGTGCCTTCGTAAAAGGCGTAGCATTTACTGATGATCGGGTTGGCTTCCCGCACCTCCTGCCTGAGTTGGTTGCGGTGCTCAAACTCCCAGGGCTGCATGTTGGTGGTGGGGTAGTCGGTTACGTGCCGCACGTCGCGGCCGCGTTCCAGCACCAGCGTGCGCAGGCCTTTGCCGGTCAGTTCTTTGGCTGCCCAGCCACCGCTGATTCCCGACCCAATCACGATGGCGTCGTAGGTATTGGCGGCCTGAGCGTCGATATTCAGATAAGACATAGCTTCGAGTAAAGCGCGTTATTTCGTTTGGGAAATGGGTTTGGCGGGCACGGGCACGCAGCCATGGTACCGACCCGGTATCATTTCGTAATGCGTCAGGTTGGTCATCACGTATTCCGAGGTCATGTACCCGCGGATGGTTAGTCCTTTCACCAACTGGTAAAAGGCTTTCTGGTCGGCGTCGGTCGACTGCTCCATCCGTTTCAGCACGTCGATGCGCTGGGCCGTATCGGCTTCCGCAAATGATCGGCTGTAGGTTTGCCGGGCCAGCGCGTCGGCGGCGTTCAGGCCGTTCGCGAGGGTTGTCTGGGCTTTGGGTTCGTAGCAATCGGTCACCATCTTCTGCACAAACGTCGCGACGCCCAGCGACTTGGCGCCCGGCGTATCCGTTTCGGGAATGAAGGTGTCGACAACGCCCGTAAGCAGCGCGGTCTGGTCGGCCGTGAATGCGTTGGGCAACCCCGCCATTGCGGGGCAGTCTGTACCCAGCGACTGACGGCTCCAGCCATTGGCCCATTCTGGCACAACCAGCATGGTCCCCAACGACGCCGACAGCGTTTGTAATGCTTGTCTCCGTTTCATGAATTGCGTATTCGACATGAACTGTCCGTTAAGTAACAACGTGGTAGCAGGACAAATTCGTACCAGCGAAGTTACGTGGCAGTTTACTCGTAAGTAATAGGGTTAATCCTAGATTCTTATTGGCGCAAACTCTTCAGATAGGCGATGCTGGCGGGCATTTGCTCGAATTCTTTGTTGCTCTCGTCTTCGATGAAGAAGTGCTTGATCCCGATGCGATTGGCTTCTTTCAAAATACCCACAAAATCAGCCTGGCCCGCGCCCACGACTACGTCATTTTCGGGTGGGGTGCCGCCCGTGAGGTCGCCCTTAATCCCTTTTTTGAGGTCTTTCACGTGCATGAGCTTCCAGCGGTTGCCATACTTTTTCAGCAGGGCCACCGGGTCGGCGCCGCCGTGGAGGGTCCAGAGTACGTCCATCTCAAACGACACGTACCTGGGATCGGTATTCTGGATGATGTAGTCCATCAGCGTGCCATCGCCGTATTTCTGGAACTCGTAGCCGTGATCGTGGTAGCAGAACGTCAGTCCGTTGTCGCGCATTACCTTGCCAATCGCGTTGAAGTCGGCCACGGCTTTCTTGGCATTGTCGAGGGTGAAATTGCCTTTCTGATGCGGAATCCAGGCGCACATCACATAGATGGCACCCAGGGCTTTGGCTTTGTCGGCGGCCTCCTGCGGATTGGCTACCAGTTGCTCGTAGCCCCCACCCGTCGACGGAATACTGATGCCGCGTTCGTTGCAGGCTTTTTTGAACTCTTCGGCCGTCATGCCTTTGGGTGCACCGCCTTCCAACTCGGTAAAACCCAGTGCCTTGATGGTGTCGAGCGTGGCGATGATGCCCTTGGGGAAGGAGTTACGGAAGGTGTAGGCCTGCACGCCGAAGGCCGCTTTGTAGAGTGGTGCCCCTTTTTTCTGCCCGAACGACAGGGTCGCGCAGAGCGTCAGGCAAAGGAAGAGGGTGGTCTTTTTTATCATGATAAGGAATCGTATAGGTTTGATTAACTGGTAGTCGTTTTTTATTTGTCATCCCTCCGTTGTCGGGATGACAGAAAACGTGTTACAGGTTTCGTTTTTTCAGCTCCTTCACGGCATGATCCACGGCGCGGGCCGTCAGGGCCATATAGGTGAGCGAGGGGTTTTGCGTACCGGTCGAGGTCATGCTGGCGCCATCGGTGACGAAGACGTTCTTGCAGGCGTGGAGTTGATTCCATTCGTTGAGCAGCGAGGTCTTAGGGTCTTTACCCATGCGCACGCCGCCCATCTCGTGAATGTCGGAGCCGGGGTTTGACTTGGTGTCTGTGGCGCGCACGTTTTTGAACCCCGCCAGCGTAAACATCTCCGTAATCTGCTCGTTAAAATCCTGCACCATCCGGGCGTCATTGTCGGTCCATTTCGCCGACAGGATAATCTGCGGAATGCCGTATTTATCGGTCTGCTCAGTCGAGAGCCGGACGTGGTTTTCTTCGATCGGCACGCATTCGCCCATCATCCAGGCGCTGATGTTCCAGTTGCCGTAGTGTGGGTTGAGCAGCTGCGCCTTCAGGTCATCGCCCAGCCCGTCGCGGCTGGAGGTCAGCCCCCGCCCGCCGCCAATACCGATAGCGTACCCCCTCAGAAACTGGGATGCCGGCCCGGTTGTCTCCTGCTTATAGACGTTGCGGAACCGGGGCATGTAGCCGTTGCTGGGATTTTTGCCGTCGGTACGTTTGTCCTGAAGACCGTCGAATTCGGCGTTGGCTTTGCCCCGGTAGTTGTGCCACGACAGGTATTTGCCCATCAGGCCGTTGTCGTTGCCCAGCCCGTTGGGGAAACGCCCCGATTTGGAGTTGAGCAGAATGGCGTTGGAATTGATGGCCGACGCGTTGACGAAGATGATGTTGGCGAAATACTCGATCGGTTGGAGCGAATTGGCGTCGATGACACGTACCCCAACGGCCTTCTTTTTGACCTCATCGTAAATCACCGAATGCACCACCGAGTGCGGCCGCAGGGTCAGCTTGCCGGTTCGGGCAGCCCAGGGGAGGGTGGAGGCATTGCTGCTGAAATAGCCGCCGTAGGGGCATCCCCGCACGCACAACGCCCGGTGCTGGCACTTGGCGCGACCCTGCTCGCTGTGGATGGCCTTTGGGTCGGTGATGTGGGCGGCGCGTCCCTGAATAAAGTGCCGGTCTTTGTAATTCTTATAGATCGACTCTTTCAGATGTTGCTCGACGCAACTTAGCTCGAAAGCGGGCAGAAATTCGCCGTCAGGCAGCACGTCGAGGCCGTCTTTGTTGCCGCTGATCCCGGCGAATTTCTCCACATGGCTGTACCACGGAGCCAGGTCTTTATAGCGGATGGGCCAGTCGATGGCGAACCCATCGCGGGCGGGGCCGTCGAAATCGAAGTCGCTCCAGCGCTGGGTTTGCCGCGCCCACAGCAACGATTTGCCCCCCACGTGATAGCCCCGCGTCCAGGTAAAGGGTTGCTCTTCGATGATGGGTTGCTCGTCGGGTTTGATGGCCCAGTGCAGCGTTTCCTCCCGCATGAACGACCGGCTGGTGTAACGGTTGCGCACCTCGAGCGGCACCTGTCCTCGATGCTCAAACTCCCAGGGGTTCAGCATGGCCGTGGGGTAGTCGGCAATGTGTTTGACGTCGCGGCCCCGCTCCAGCACAAGCGTTTTCAGGCCCTTGTCGCACAGTTCCTTAGCTGCCCAGCCACCGCTGATGCCCGACCCGATCACGATGGCGTCGTAGGTATTCTGTTTCGTACTGTCGATGTTGAACGTAGCCATTGCGTTTATACGTTTACGCAGCCATAATAGTGGCCGGGTGCCATGTCGTACTTAAGGTGGTTGACCAGTACGTATTCCGAGGTGGTGTACCCCTGGATGGTGAGGTTTTTAAGCAAACCGAAAAACTCCTTCTGCGTTGCGTCGGTCGTTTGCGCGAAGGCCGTCAGAACGGCGAGTTTTTCGGCGGACTGAAGCGACACAAAGGGTTTGCCGTAGGCTGCCTGTGCCGCACTGTCGATCGCCGCCAGGCCGTTTTTAAAGTCAGTCTGGGCGGGTTGTTCGTAGCAGTCGGCAATCATCTTCTCGATGAACGCCGGTACGCCTACCCCTTTGGCCCCAACCACCTGCCCCTCAGGAATAATCGTCGAGACGATGTCGGTCAGCAGTGTGGTCTGGTCGGCGGTGAGCAGCCTGGGTACGTTGCCGGGCCACGACTGATCCAGCGACTGGCGGCTCCAGGCGTGAGCCCAGTCGGGTAACACCAGCACGGCCCCTAGCGACGCCGACAACGTCTGCAAAGCCTGTCTTCGTTTCATAAGATGCGTAGTTTTCGACATGAACGGTCCGTTTACGATCAACACAGAGCTGTCCCTGTTTCTACCAGTGAACGTGCACAGGCGTTTGCGGGGTACCCCTGGGTTGATGCCTCGGTCACAACGTACCTGGCCCCCGACAGCAAGGCGTTAAAGCGTGCTGGCATGGCGGGCTATCGGCAGCCTGTAATCCTCTCCCTGAGAAGGCTATCTGGCCCGCAGACTACCCATACGCAACGGGTTAATTGCGTGCGGGCCAGCGGACTATTCCGGAAAATAGACGGTGAATGTAGCACCCTGGCCGGGCTCGCTCAGGGCCGTAATAGCCCCGCCGTGGTTCGTGATGACCTTCTGGCAGATGGCCAGACCAATGCCGGTCCCCGTATACTCGGTGCGATTGTGCAGCCGCTGAAACACCTGAAAGATGCGGTCGGTGTAGCGCTGATCGAACCCGATGCCGTTGTCCACTACGTTTACCCGGTGGTAGGCAGCGGCCTGCCGCACGGGCTTGACCGCCACGGGCAGGTCGGCGGCCGAAATTCGCTGGGCTGTCAGTTGCACACGAGGGGGGATAAACTGGCCCGACCCGTCTTTGCGGCGGAACTTGAGCGCATTGCTCAGCAGGTTCTGGAAAAGTTGCTCCAGTTGCGACCGGTCACCCTGAATGGTAGGCAGCCCCGACGAAGTAACTACGGCCTGAACCTCCTCGATGACCAGATCCAGGTCGAGCAGGATAGCCTGTACAACCTCATCCAGTGACACGGGATTGGCCGTTTCCTGCCGGGTCGAAATGCGGGCATACGCCAGCAGGTCTTTGATCAGCGTAGACATGCGCCCGGCCGATTGCTGCATGCGGTTGATGTACTCGATGCCATCGCCCAGTGAGGCGCCGTACCGATCCCGGAGCATATCGCTGAACGACTGGATTTTGCGCAGTGGTTCCTGTAGATCATGCGAGGCCACGTAAGCAAATTGCTGGAGGCTCTCGTTGGAGCGCTCCAGGTCCTGGATCGAGGTCTGTAATTCCTGGGTACGTGCTATCACTTCCTGTTCCAGGTGTTCAGATAACGTCCGGTAGCGTTGTTCGCTGGCTTCCAGCGCTTGACGGGCCATAACCTGATCGGTTACATCGACCGATACGTCGAGGATAGCGTAGACTACACCGGCCTCGTTAAACAGGGGGGTGAAGGTGACGTTGTAATACCGGTCGATCAGGACGCCATCCCGGTCTATTTTCAATAAGGATTCGAACGCCTGAAACTGCCGTCCTGAGGTGTAAACATCATCCAGGACGTGCAGGAAGGGCTGGTGCACCAGCTCAGGCATAACCTCGCGCAGCGGCTTACCAGCAATGTCGGGACCCCGGCCAATCACGTCGATGAAGGTTTGATTGGGTAGCTCGATAATCAGCTCACGGCCAATGAACAAACCAATAGCTACCGGCGCTGTCGATACAATCGCCTGTAGTTTGGCCTGACTTACCTGCAGGGCCTGTTCGGCCTGTCGGCGTTCGGTAATGTCGGTGTGCACACCCACCCATTCCCGAATGCTGCCATCATGGTTCAACACCGGTACAGCCCGAATGGCAAACAGCGCCCACTGGCCCGTCTTCACGCGCACACGGTGTTCAAAAACAAAAGGTTTGCGTTCCTGCACGGCTTCCTGCCAGGCGTCGATGGTCGGCTGGGCATCGTCCGGATGAACGGCTTTAGACCATCCGTAGCCTTGGTAGTCGGCGTAAGGCTGGCCTGTCAGCGCGGCCCAGCCCGGTTGCTCGCCCGTCATTTCCCCCACGGCATTATTGGTCCACAAAATACCCTGTACCGCCTCGATGGCGGCTCTGAAGCGGTCGTCGTGAGCCTGAGGTGTCGAAAAGGAACTAGGCCCATCTGGAGTGGTCACCGGCATCGCTGCTGGCTGCTCTAGTGGGTTATTGGTTGAGTCGGTTGTTGGCGCCGAAGCCTTTGCACTCATGAAAACAAGTATACAGTTATTGGCTTGGAGGAATTGCAAAGAGGGGTAAGCAATGCATCATCGGCTCACCGAGGTTGCGCTAATAACCTGTTCAGCCTACCGTTGGTTTCAACTGGCCTTCGCTCCTTGCTGCGTATCCGGGCGAAGGCAGTTGGTGAGAGAGTGGCTGCCGGATTGGCCCATGGCTCCGCGTGCGTGGCGGGTACCGTGATATAGCCCTTTTTCCAGCACTTGTATGCACACGGAACGGCACAGACCGCCGTACAACCTACATGCCCGTGCAGAAAACCTGCTCAAATCTAGCTTTTGTCACCTTTCAGGGCTTCCTTATAGGTTGTGATGGCTCGTTGACGGGCGAAGGCATGGTCTACAATGGGCGCTGGGTACGTTACCGGAGCGCCCGCCGGACTGTTGTATTCGGGCACCCACCGCCGGATGTATTCGCCTTTCGGGTCGAATTTGCGAGCCTGCTCGGTGGGGTTGAACACCCGGAAATAGGGGGCGGCGTCGGTACCCGAACCGGCGGCCCACTGCCAGCCGCCGTTGTTGGCCGACAGGTCGTAATCGCGTAGCTTCTCGGCAAAATAAGCCTCACCGATGCGCCAGTCGATGAGCAGATGCTTCACGCAGAAACTGGCCGTGACCATACGTACCCGGTTATGCATCCAGCCGATTTCGTTCAACTGGCGCATACCCGCATCGACCAGCGGGTAACCCGTTTGGCCGTTCTTCCAGCGCTCGATGTCCTCCGGGCGGTTGAGCCAGGGGACCTGGTCATATTCGCGGCGAAACGATTCATGCTCGACGTGGGGGAAGTGATCGAGCACCTGGAAATAGAAATCACGCCAGCAGAGTTCTTTCAGGTACGTCAGGTTGGTTGCCTGCGCCTGCCGAGCCAGTTCGCGGATGCTGATGGTGCCAAACCGCAGGTGAATGCTCAGTTCGCTGGTGCCGCGCTGGGCAGGAAAATCGCGGGTTTTGTCGTAGGTGGCCAGCAGTTTGTCGGAGACGGTCGGCTTGGGAAATTTCTCGTTCAGCGGCTCGAAACCCATCTGCTTCAGCGTGACCATCGGCGTATGCGCCGTTTTAAAAAACCGGTCGGCGTATTTTTCGGTGGGGTACGATTTAAGGTAAAACGGATCGTCCAGTTTGCTCAGCCAGTTGCGGCTGTAGGGGCCAAAAACGGTGTAGGGCTTGCCGGAGCCGGTCAGCACCTCGTCGCGGTCGAACAGGGTCTGGTCTTTGTAGCTGTGGAACCCCGCATTTACGCTTTTCAGGTACTTGGCTACTTCGGCGTCGCGGCCTTTGGCGTAGGTTTCGTAGTCGTAGTTGGTAAAGACGTTGGCGATGGTATACTCGCTGGCCAGTTCCTTGAACACATCCAGCGGATGCCCATACCGGACCAGCAACGTCGATCCCTGCTTATGCAGGGCCTGCTGCATGGCCAGTACTTCTTCGTAGATGAACTCAACCCGGCGGTCGCGCTTGTCGGCGAGGTGATCGAGGATGTCTTTGTCGAAAATGAAGAGTGGCAGTACGGGGCGTCCGGCTTTCAGGGCGTAATACAGGGCTGCGTTGTCGTGCAGACGCAGATCGCGCCGATGCCACATGATGGCGATGGGAGTTTCAGGTTTCATGGTAAGCGTTTCCGGCGCGCGTTGCCCAGGCACAAAAGGTGTGTTAGCCGCGCACTTGACACGCTAAACCTGAAACCTGAAACGCACCCTAAGGGTTTATCACCATTTTTCGTAGCCGGCAACGGGCTTGAAGCCTGATTTGGGCTCGAAGTGTTGCCAGAGCAGCGCCCCTACGGTGCGTAGCAGGGTACTGCCTTCGTTGGTGCGTCCCCAGCTTTCGTCCTGCTGGTTTTTGGTCATCAGGCAATAGACGTAATCGCCGTGGGGCGCGTGTACCAGCACCACCTCCGACCGCGACCGATTGACGGCCCCGTTCTTAGACGCCACTTTCACGCTGGCGGGTAGCTGCGAGAGACCGTCGTTGTCCCAATATTGCCGACACAGGTTGCGGTACATGCGGTCGGAGGCGTCGGGGCTGACGGCGCGACCGTCGCGGATGTAGGTGAGGAGGCTGGCGAGTTCGCGGGGTGTAGTCTGGCCCCAGCCGTAGCGCGCCTGAAATTCCTTACGGCCCGGCGTGCGCGAATTCATGCGGGTATTAGGAAACCCGTTGGCGTCGAGCCAGGCGTTGATGGCCGTACCGCCCCCCGCCAGCGCCTGGCACCACAGGCTGCCCGTATTGTCGGACACCGTTTCCATGAGCATGACCACCTGGCTCAGCGGAATTTTGGCCCCGTCGCGCAGCGAACCCACGATACCGTCGTCGTAGTGCAGGGAGTCGCGGTAAACCAGTTCCTGTTCGTAGCTGACGGTGCCTTTATGGATCTGATCGAACAGCCCGATCATGATAGGAATCTTGATGGTGCTGGCCGTGGGGAAGGTGCTGTCGGCGTTGATAGCGACGGTTTTGCCCGTTTTCAGGTGGTGCACATACACGCCCACATCGCCCCGAAAGCCGCGTAGGGCGTCGGCAAGTTGCTGCGTGAGGCGGCTGTCGGGTTTATCGGGTGCCGTCTGGGCAACGGCTGGGTACGTTCGGAAAAGGAGAAAGCCAATCAGACAGACAACTGAGGAAAGAAGACGCATCATAGGGACTTGGATAACGGAACGGATTGGTCTATTTTGTTGACAAAGAATCCAGCGAATCGTAATTTTTCGGAATCGTGGCAATAAACCACGCGAATCGACATGAAGCGACTGTTTACCACGACACTATTCCTGTTTTTTTCGACCATCGTAACCCAGGCGCAGGTACGTCCTTACATCCGGGCGGGCGTGGGCGTGAGCCGGGCGATTGGAGGGGGAGTTTCACAAAATGGCTCGATTGATCAACCTCTGGAGTTAGCGGGAGAAGAGCCTGTTGCTGGTCAGCTTGGTGGACGTTTGACGCGCGTCGTACCAAACGCTAGCGCCGGGTTGGTTGTGCCTGTGGATAGGCATTTTACCATACAGACTGAAATTGGCCTTGAGCAAAAAGGGTCGGTAATGACGATAGGAAGTTTAGATGATCATTTGGTGAGAATTTGTGCGTGTTATCCGAAAGCAATCGGAGCGGTTTCGTCGCGCTTGACGTACCTGATGCTACCCGTACTGGTTGGTTTTCGCACGGGTCAGGCTACAGTGGCCGTTGGGCCATATGTCGGCTATAAACTGGATGAGCAGTTGAGCGGGTCGTTTCAGGAAGTGTATTCGTCTAACCGTACCGAAATCAGATCAACACGTACAAACTACCAAGACGTAGACGTGGGCTTCAATGCCGAACTCAGCTATGCCTTAACAACCTCGTTTGGTATTGACTTACGATATAGTCAAAGTTCGCGGTCGATAGGGCGCCCCTATAAGCGCACGTATTACACTTTGTATAACTACCCGGTTTACAACCAGACGGCCCAACTGTCGGTGCGGTATAACCTGGGTCGGTAAAGCGCGTGATTACGCTTTTGCCAGTGCTGACACGACCTGCCGGACGGCATCGGCGTTGGTGGTGGGTACGTAGTTGAAGGCCTTGTTGAATTTGGCCGAATCAAAGAAATAGGGGCGGTCGTACTGGTAACGCATCTCGTACATTTCGCGCAGGATTGGCACAAACAGGCCCAGTGCCCGCAGGCCCCAGCCGGGTAGCGTTTGCACGCTATGCCATAGTTTGGTCGGGACCCCATTCGAGCCCGGCAGGCTGTCGATTGCTTCGGCAAACAGACTGACCCACTGCGCACCCGTAAGTGTCTGCGGGTCGGTAGGCAGGTTCCAGATTTGGTTGAAGGCCGATGGCGTGTTGCCCAGCCGGGCCGTGCCGATAGCCAGATCGGGCGTGTAGCCGGTGCTGTGCGGCTGGTTGGCATCGCAAAACCATTGCGCCTGTTTGCCCTTGATCAGGTTGTCGTAGATCAGGTTCATGGTGATGCTCGTGGCCTTGATCGGGCCGAAGAAATCGGGCGACCGGGCGATAATGGCGTCTACCTTGCCCTGCTCAACCGCCTCGAGAATAAGCCGGTCGACGGCGGCGCGGATCTCGCCTTTTTTGCTGGTTGGGCTGATAGGCGACGACTCCGTCAGGTGGCGGACGTTGTCGCCCCCAATCGCGTAGACATTATCGAAAAAGACGAGCTTGCTCTGGTGGCGGCTACAGGCTTCCAGCACGTTGTTGATGAGCAGAGGCCACTGTTGCTGCCACAGTTTTGTGTTGTAGGGCAGGCCCGCTACCAGATACACCACCGCACTGCCTTCCACCGCCCGCATCACCTGCGCGGGATCGGTCAGGTCGGCCGCGAGCAGCGTATCGGATTCGTTGACGCTTACCGGCTTACGGCTCACCAGCCGGATATCCTTCGTGTAGGTTGGCAGGGCTTTGGCCAGCTCAACGCCGATGGCGCCGCCAGCCCCCAGAATGGTTTGCATGGGGTTGTCGTGTTTGGATATGGGGTTCTCCGCTACCTTTAATCGAACAAAACGGCAACGTACGCATAAATCTAAACCGAACCCCATGAACCTCAGCGAGTTTACCGCCACCTTGGCCGATGCTACGCCCCCGGCGGGCCTGAACCCGATCCTGACCGCTCTCTGGCATGATGCCAAAGGCGATTGGGAGGCGGCGCATGAAGTCGCTCAGTCACGTGAAGGTACCCCGGCCTACGACCGTCTCCACGCCTACCTGCACCGCAAAGAAGGCGATGCCTTCAACGCTGGTTACTGGTACCGCCGGGCCCGAACGAGTGCGTACACAGGTACGTTGGCCGACGAATGGCGGGAGCTGGTCGAAGCCAATCAGGGTTAGCGCGCAGACCTCGGTTTGGCGCGTTCGTACTGCACGGGCCACGCTTGTTCGTCACCCAGGATGTGTGCGGCACGCAACGGAAAATACGGATCACGCAGCGACTCCCGCGCCAGCAGGATCAGATCGGCCTGCCCGTTGGTCAGGATGGCTTCGGCCTGTTCGGCGTCGGTAATGAGCCCCACGGCGCCCGTTGGCAGACCCGCCTCGCGTTTAATGCGTTCGGCAAACGGTACCTGATAGCCTGGACCCGTCGGGATGGTAGCTTTGGGTACGTTGCCGCCCGTTGAGCAGTCGATCAGATCAACGCCCTGGTCTTTCAGTAAGGCAGCGAGGGCTACCGAGTCATCGGCCGTCCAGCCGCCTTCGGTCCAGTCGGTCGCCGAAATCCGAACGAAGAGCGGGTAGTCGGCGGGCCAGATGGCGCGCACGTCGTCGACCACTTCGCGCAACAGCCGTACCCGGTTGGCAAACGAGCCACCGTAGGCATCGGTCCGTTGGTTGCTTTGGGGCGACAGGAACTCATGAAACAGGTAGCCGTGGGCCGCATGAATCTCGGCCACGACGAAGCCCGCCCGCAACGCCCGCGCGGCGGCCGCCTTGAAATCGGCACGTACCTGTAGAATATCGTCGGTTGTGAGGGCCGTGGGGGCCGGTTCGTCGTCGGTGAAAGGAATGGCACTGGGGGCTACCGTTTGCCAGCCGTTGGATTGGTCGGGCGCAATGGCCTTCCCACCATCCCAGGGACGTTGATGGCTGGCCTTGCGCCCGGCATGCGCCAGTTGGATGCCCGGCACAGCGCCGTTGGCCGTCAGAAAATCGGTGATTCGCTTCAGACCCGGCACATGATCGTCGGACCAGATGCCGAGGTCGGCGGGCGTGATGCGGCCCTCGGGCGATACGGCGGTGGCCTCGGTGATAATCAGGCCCGCGCCGCCAACCGCCCGGCTCCCCAGGTGCACCAGATGCCAGTCGGTGGCGAACCCGTCGACGCTCGAATACTGGCACATGGGTGAAACAACAAGGCGGTTTTTAAGTGTAACCCCGCGCAGCGTCAGGGGTGAAAGCAGGATAGACATAATGAGTAGCGTACGTAGTACAGCAGTAACCGACGTTTAGTCCGTTCAGTTGCCCGACGTACCTAAACAGAAGGCCAGCCACTAACGCAACGTACCCAGTCCGGGCTTTCCAACCACATCGCCTGAGGTTGAAACAGCGTAGACTGGGTACGTTGCGTTAATGGCCGGTTTACTGCTGGGTCGGCTTGATGGCCCAGCGGGTGATCCGCTTGATCTCGGCACTGCCCCCTTCAGCAAACAGATCGATACCGCCGGTGGTCTCTGTCGGGAAGATGTAATCCGTAATGACGCGCTCGCCATCGTTGGCGTACACTTCCACGATCGACTTATCCACGAAAATGCGCAAGGTAATCAGGCCATTTTTCGGGGCCAGTGGTGCTTCTTCGATGCTGGGAAACCGTTTGTTAAACGCCACATTTCCCGACTGCCGCCGGTCGAACTGAATCTTGCCATCGGCATAATAGACGGCGGTGGCCTCATTGGCGCTTCGGGCCAGCTTCAGCCCAACCCGTTTGGCGGTACCGGGGGCCATCGTTACCTCGAGTTCATAGGCATTATCGGTATCCGGGTCGAACGGGATGGTCTGGTTGGTGAGGCGAATGGCCTGTTTAGTGAGCTTGTCGCCACGTAGCTTGGCTGTGCCGGCAATGGGCTGTTGTATCAATTGCAGCCCTGCCGGGGTACGTTTCAGCGAAATCTGCCGGGGCAACGACATGGCGCCTTTAAACGGGGTCGTGGGCAGATCACCCGCATAAGCCCAGTTGTTGAGCCAGCCGATCATGACGGGCCCCGGCTGGTTGGCTGGCAGGTCGTTGTACTGGATGGCGGCGTAATAGTCTTTCCCCCAGTCAACTACGTTCCCAGTAGCCGGGGCAACTGGCTTCGGGTTGGCCGGGTCGAGGGTGAATTTGGTGCCGTCGAACGTACCCACGAAGTATTGCATGCCGATATAGTCTTTCTGCGGATGCCCCGCCGAAATGAAGAGCACCCATTTCTGTTCGCCCGTTGCCCGCCCGGTTTCGTCCTGAACAGGTACCGGCATCAGGGCGGGGCATTCCCAAATTTTGGATACATCGCCCACGTTGCCGAAGTCGCTCATCAGCTCCCAGTTTTTCAGGTCTTTCGACGAATAAAATAGGGCCCGGTGTTCGAGCGGTTTGACGGTTGTCATCACCCATTTTTGCTGTGGCGCGTACCAGAACACGTTGGGGTCCCGAAACTCCTTGATACCCAGGTCGATGACGGGGTTCTTGGCGTATTGCGTCCAGGTACGTCCCTTGTCGGCGCTGTAGGCCAGGTTCTGATACTGTGCCAGGTGCTGATCGCCCTTCGTCACGTGCCCCGTGTAAAGCGCAATCAGGCAATCGGTGGTACCCGTGGGACACAGCCCGTTCTTATTGCCCTTATCAATCACCGAACTGCCCGAGAAAATGGCCGTTTTGGTCTGGCCATCGGCATGCGTGAACTCGGGAATCGCTACGGGCAGGTGCTGCCAGTGCAACAGATCGGGGCTGACGGCGTGGCCCCAACTCATGTGTCCCCACTGGTTGGCAAACGGGTTATGCTGGTAGAACAGGTGGTATTCACCCTCGTAATAAACCAGGCCGTTGGGGTCGTTGATCCAGTTTTGGGGCGGCGTAAAATGGTAGAGCGGTCGGTAGTCAGGCTTGGGTTGCGCCTGTGCCGTAGCGGCGCTATACAACGCGGCGAGCACCGCGACGGTTAGCAGTCGTTTTTTCATAAGGTTGTCGGGGTTGGCGACGGCGGATAACCCTGGGTTTTGGTCATCCGCCGTCTGGTCTATTAAAAACCAGGATTCTGCTTGTATAGGCCTTTGCTAAAGTTGATCTGATTGAACGGAATGGGCAGGTATTCGTCGCGGTTTTTGGTGAATTTGGCTTCTTTCAGGTATTCACGCTTCGTTTTTTCTACCGCGAAATAACCGTTGAGGTAGTCGGCGGCGATGCCCCAACGCACCAGATCGAAGAACCGGTTGCCTTCCATCGCCAATTCGAGTCGACGTTCCCAACGCAACGCTTCCCGGGCGAACGATTGGTTCCAAGTGCAATTGGTGCCCGGCTTGTACACATCGATCCGGTACGTCGACGTGGCCTTACCCGTAGCGTCGACCAGCAAACCGGTGCTTTTGCCGGCCCGCGCCCGGATCTGGTTGATCAGCGGCAGGGCTTCATCCTGCCGGCCCAGCTCGATCAGGGCTTCGGCGCGCCACAGCAGCACGTCGGCGTAGCGGATCAGTACCGAATTTTTTGAGCTGCTCATAAACGGTGGCAGCTTACGGAAGGCCGGGCTATCGGGCGAAACCACTTCTTTCAGCGAGGCCGTGGCGCCGTAGATTTCCGGCGCCCGCGCCCATTCCGATTTGAAGATCAGGTTCGGCTTGTACTTATACGGATGCCCCGGGATGGTGGCCGTGTGATCGACGCGCGGATCGACGGGGTTGGCCCGGAAATCGTCGGGCGTTTTGATGTCGGCGTTGTTGTAGGTGTCGAAGAGCGGCAGGCCGTTGGCGTTGGTTTTGAACGCGTTGAGCAGGTTCTGGCTGGGCAGGTGGAAACCACAGCAGCCAAACTCGGGATTCATGGGGTAATTGAGCATGCTGCTATAATCGAGCCGACCTTTGGGGGTACCGTCGTCGAGGGAGCGCTGAATGGCAAAAATTGACTCAATACCGTTATCATACTCGGGCAGGAAATTCTTCCCGAAATCGTCGTACAGCCCGTATTTGCCCGACGTAATGATGTCGTTGGTCAGGGTCAATACCTCCTGTAGCTTGGCGGCGTCGGTGCCCGTTACGTTGTAGCTGGCATCCTGCTTGTACGCCTGATAAAGCAGCGTTTTGGCCAGATACGCTTTAGCCGACAGCTGGTTGGCGCGGCCTACTTCCGATTGCGTAAGGGGTAGATCCTGCACTCCGGCCCGGAAATCGGCGGCAATCTTGTCCCACAGTTCGTCGCTTGTCAGGGCTACGTTCGAGATGGTCGCGTATTGGTCGTCGGCTACGGTTTCGTCGATGTACGGCACCCGGTTCCAGAGCGTTTTCAGCGCGAAATAGGAATGTCCACGCAGAAAACGCATCTCGGCCATGCGGACTTTCTTGTTGGGAAACTCGGTTTCGCTGATGGTACTCAGCCGACGCAAGGCATCATTTGCCCGCGAGATCGACACGTAATACCGGAACCAGAGTTTGTCGGCGGGCCCCAGATCGGGCCGGATGTAGGCGAAAGTCTCGAAGAAATGATATTCGAAAATATCGGCCGTGCCGCCCCCGCCTTTATACGCGTCGCCCGACCGCAGGTTGCCGTAAGGCCACAGCGTGAAGGGAGCCGTAAAATGGTCGTTGCCGATGGCCGAATAGGCCGCTACCACCAGCTTGTCGAGGTTTTCGGGCGTGTTCAGGTCGTCGCCGCTGATGACGGCTTTGGGCGTCACATCGAGTGTATCCTGGCAGGAGAAGCTCGTTGCCAGCAGCGCCGAAAGGAGTAACGTCTTTATCGTTTTCATAAGGAATAGGTTCATGGCCTCTGCCGTCGTTTGCGGGCAACAGAGGCCGTTGGTTTAGAAGGAGAAGTTCACGCCGGCCGTGTACATGGCCGGGATGGGGTACGTGCTGTTGGGCGTTTCGGGGTCGACGCCTGTGTAGTTGTTGGAGCGGGTGCCGGGCTTGATTGTCAGGATGTTCTGCCCCTGCACATACACGCGGGCGCGCTGCATCTTCAGCCGTTGTACCAGCGCCGTGGGTACGTTGTAGCCGAGCTGAATATTCCGCAGTTTCAGGTATGACCCGTTTTCGATGAAGTACGTCGACGTACGGCCTTCGTTGTTTTTATCGGTCAACGTCACGGCCGGAATTGATGACGCCGTGTTGGTGGGCGACCAGGCCTGCAACGTGCGCGCCCCCCAGTTGGTACCCGCCCAGAGCGACGTAAAGTCGGTCAGGATTTTGTTGTCGTTGTACACGTCGATGCCCTGCACGCCCTGGAAGAACAGGGCCAGATCGAAGCCCCGGTACGACAGACTGGTATTGAACCCGTAGATGACTTTCGGGTCGCGAACGGCAATCCAGGTGCGGTCATTCGCATCGATCTTGTTGTCGCCGTTCAGGTCTTTGTAGCGAATACGCCCGACGCCCTTACCTACCTGATCACCTACCGCATCGACCTCGGCCTGGCTCTGAAAAATACCGTCGGTAACGTACCCGTAGGTCGAGTTGATCGACCGGCCCAGGATATTGTCGGTCGTGCCGTTTCCGCCATATGCGTTGACCACTTCTTCGGGCAGCGCCACCACCTTGTTGCGGTAGGTCGAGGCGTTGGCCGAGATGTTGTAGCTAAACTCCGAACCGATTTTATTCTGGTAGCCCAGCTGCACTTCGATACCCCTGTTTTGCAGGGCAGCCCCGTTTACCCACCGGCCACCGCCGTCGCCTACAACGGCCAGATAGGGTGGTTGCACCAGAATGTCTTTGGTATTCTTGACGAAGTAGTCGATCGAGCCCGTCAGTTTGTAGTTGAACAGGCTGAAATCGAGCCCGACGTTGGTTTGGGTCAAGGTCTCCCAGCGCAGGTTGCTGTTGCCCAACTGAATGCGCCGGAAGCCCGATGGTAACGTACCTGACGCCTGCCCGCCAATGGCGTAGGCCGTGCCGTTGTCGTTATCCCAGGTAGCGTCGGTGCCGTACTGGGGGATATAGAGCGAGTAGATGGCGTTGTTGGCGATGTTCTGGTTACCCGTTTGGCCCCAGCCCGCGCGCAGTTTTAGGTCCGATAGGATGGGAAGCCGGTCTTTGATAAACGCTTCTTCGCTGATGCGCCAGCCGAACGACGCTGCCGGAAACGTACCGTAGCGGTTGTCCTGCCCGAAGCGTGACGAACCATCGCGCCGGAGCGTAACCGACGCCAGGTAGCGGTCGTTGAACGAGTAATTGACCTTCCCGAAAAACGACATCAACGCGTAGGCCTGCCCCGACCCGCCATTGTCTTTGTTGCCCGACCCGGCGTCGAGGTACATATAGTCGGGGTTTTGCTGGGCGAAGTTTTCGCGCATGGCCGAGAAACCACTGCCCGTAAACTGGATTTGCTCGGTACCGGCCAGGGCCTCCACCCGGCTCTTGCCCAACGCTAGGTCGTAGTTCAGCGTATTTTGCCAGACCCAGTTACCGTAGAAATTGCTGAAGTTGGTCACGCGGTTGGTGTTGTCTGACAGGAAGCCCGACGTGTACGCTTTGTACATCGACCGCAGGCTGGTCATGGTGTAATCGACGCCGATGTTCGAGCGCAGGCGAAGCCCTTTCAGCGGTTCTATCTCGATAAACGCGTTCCCGAAGAGTCGCCCGCCGTAGGTTTTGTTCTGCGTATTGTCTTCGATGAGCCGCACGGGATTATGCCGGTCGGTCATGCTCGGTGCGGGGCCGCCCCAGCCGCCCGTCACGGTGTACACCGGCACAATGGGCTGCTGCACCAGCGCGAGGTACATAATGTCGCCCACCGGAATCTCGGTGTTGCGCGTTTTGGTGAACATGACATTTTCGCCCACTTTTAGCCGCCCGTTCAGGAAACTGTAATCCGAGTTCATGCGGGCCGTGATCCGGTTGAAGTTGGTGCCGCGGATGATGCCGTCGTGGTTGAAATAGTTGAGCGAAAAGAGCATGTTACCCCGCTCTCCGCCGTTGGCCAGACTCAGGTCGTACGACTGGATAATGCCCGTTCGGGACACCTCGTCGAACCAGCGCGTATCGGCCGGGCGCATTGTTTTTTGCGGGTCGATAAACTCAGGTACGTTCACGCTCTGCAACACCGGCTTGCCATCGGGGCCGGGCACGGTCTGGAACGAATAGATGGGGCTGACGGGCGTGACACCGTCGTTGGTAGCAGCCTGCCAGAATACCCGACCCCGCTGCTCGGTGTTCAGTACATCGAGTTTCGAGTTGTACTGCTGGGCGGTGGTATAGGCCGTAAAGTCGATGCGACTGACACCTTTTTTGGCCCGTTTGGTCGTCACGATGATAACGCCGTTTCCTGCTCGCGAGCCGTAGATGCTGGCCGCCGACGCATCTTTAAGCACCTGAATCGACTCGATGTCGTTCTGGTTGAGCGTTTGCAGTCCTTCGGTCGTCGGTACACCGTCGATGACGTAAAGCGGGCTGTTGTTCCCCAACGTACCTACTCCCCGAATCTGCACGTTGGCACCCGCGCCGGGGTTGCCATCGGTAGTGATAAACACACCCGCCACGCGCCCCTGCAAGTTCTGCATCACGTTGGGAGCGGGCAGGGTTTTTACATCGCTCACGTTTACTACGGCCACGGCGCCAGTCAGGTCGGCTTTGCGTTCGGTTCGGTACCCCGTCACGACCACCTCGGTGAGGTTCTGCTGGTCTTCAGTCAGGGTTACGTTGATGGTACCGCCGTCACCCACGGGCACCTCTTTGGGTAGCATGCCCACGAAGGAGAACACAAGGGTGGAGCCCGACGAAACATTGAGCTGATAAGCACCGTCGGCGTTGGACGTTGTCCCGTTCTGCCGAACCGCCGGGCCATCGCCTTTTTCAATGACCGTTACACCGGGGATGGGCCTGCCGTCGGCCTGACCCGTCACGACGCCGGTGACGGTAAGTTTGCTTTGGGCAAGCGCCATCTGGCCCAGGCCCAAAGCCAGCATAACGAAGAGTATGGCTTTTTTCATACGTTTAGAGAAGTTATTGGATTTAGTAAAGGGTGTCAGTGCAAGGCAGTAGCCAAGGGACCAGCAATTAGGCGCGCTGCGGCCAGAAAATCCTGAATCGTGCTAGCGGAAAAAGAGGGTGTTGCGCCGTGCTGCGTGGCCACGTAAGCGCCGGTAGCGCAGGCAAATTCAAGGGCTTGTCGGGTGGCAACGCCCGTTCGCAGGCTGGCCAGCAGTGCCGCCAGAAAGGAGTCGCCGCTGCCAATGGTATCGGCAACCTGCACCGGAAAGCCCACCTGCCGAACGTACCCGGCCCGGTCGAGCAGCGCCGCGCCGTCAGGCCCCAGCGTGACGCATAGTGTGTCGAGGCGATAGCGGGTGTAAAGCTGCTGCATGGCCTTTTTTAAATCTGGTTCGAAACCATACCAGCCGGTCAACTCAACCAGTTCATGCTCATTGAGCTTCACCAGATTGGCCCGGCTCAGCAGCGCCTCGATCGTTGGCCGGTCGTAGTGTGGGGCGCGCAGGTTCACGTCGAATACCGTTTGGGTATCCGATTGAGCAGCGACGTCCAACAGCCCGAGCAGGGTCTCGCAGGTCTGTGGGCTACGCGCCGCCAGACTGCCGTAGATGAATACCTCGCTTTGCCGCACCAGTTCGGTCTGGACTTGGTCGGGTTGGATGTAATCCCAGGCAACCGGCTGCACAATCTTGTAGGTGACTTCGTTGGCATCCGATACGTTGGCTTTGGCCACGCCCGTCAGATGCGATTGACCGATCTGCACGTACGTAGTGGGCAGGCCGTGATCGTGCAGGAAATCGAGCAGTTCACGGCCCAGATCGTCGGTGCCTACCCGGCTGATGAGCTGGGCCTGCTGCCCAAGGTTGCGCAGGTGCAGCGCCACGTTCATGGGGGCACCACCAGCTTGTTTGCCCGTCGGTAGCACGTCCCAGAGAACCTCACCGAAGCAGACGAATGGGGATGATGTAGTCATTGGTCGGGGTGTTTACAGGAATTTGGTGTTGGGGATATAGGTCGGCTTTCAGTGCACCACGAAGGTTTTTCCGACCTGTTCGAGGCTGGTCCCTTTGGTTTCGGGCATCCATTTCCAGACAAAAACCAGTTGGATCACCATCATCAGGCAGAAGAAGAGGAAGGTGTAGGCTCCGCCCAGCTTTTCGGCGAAGTAGGGAAACGCAAACGTGATAATGGCGGCCATGAGCCAGTGGGTGAAGCTGCCCAGCGCCTGCCCGTTGGCGCGCACTTCGTTGGGGAAGATTTCGGAGATGAACACCCAGATGACACCGCCCTGCGAAAAGGCGAAAAAGGCGATGTAGACAAACAGCAGTACCGGCACCGACATCCCACCGAAATCGTGCACGTAGAAGGCACGGGCAACCAGCCCCAACGTGGCAATCAGCCCCAGCGAACCGATGAACATGAGCGTGCGGCGGCCAAAGCGGTCGATCAGGTTCATGGCCAGCATAGTAAAGAGCAGGTTAATGACGCCAATGCCCGCCGATGACAGCAGCGCCGAACTTTTGCCCAGACCCGTCATTTCGAAAATGCGGGGGGCGTAGTAGATGATGGCATTGATACCCGATACCTGATTGAACACCGCAAACAACACGGCCAGCATGACCGGCGTCTTATAGCGGGCGGAAAACAGCCGGGCGGGTTGCTGCGTCAGGGTTTGCTGCTCGGCCGTGTAGCGCAGGGCGTCGAGGGTATCTTCGTAGTTGTCGGCGTCGATCAGTTGCAGTACCTCGCGGGCTTCATCCTCGCGCCCGGCCCGCAACAGCAACCAGCGGGGGCTTTCGGGAATGTTGAGCACCGCCAGCAGAAACAACAGCGATGGGATGGCCTGTACACCCAGCATCCACCGCCAGGCAGCGTCGCCCGCGTTTTGTAACAGGTAATTCGACAGGTAGGCGATCAGAATGCCCAGCACCACGTTGAACTGAAACAGCGCCACCAGCCGCCCCCGCGACCGGGCCGGTGCGATTTCGGTGATGTACATGGGGGCGGCCACCGACGAGGCCCCAACGCCCAGCCCGCCCAAAAAGCGGAAGACCAGGAAGACGCTCCAGTCGACGGCGAGCGACGTACCCAGCGACGAAACCAGGTACAGGACGGCAATCCAGAAGAGGGTTTTACGGCGACCAAATCGCTCGGCCGGGATACCACCCAGCATGGCGCCGAGCACCGTTCCGATCAGGGCCATCGACACCGTAAGGCCGTGTTCCCACACGCTGAGTTGCCAGAGTTCCTGTAGCGACTGCTCGACGCCCGAGATCACGGCCGTATCAAAGCCAAAGAGAAAGCCGCCCAGGGCAGCCGTAATAGACCAAAGAAAGATGCGTTGTTGTTGGCTCATGTCAGACAGGGAAAGCGTCGTTTGATGAGCCAAAGCTATTCAGACACTTACCCGGCCGACTTACGAAAATCGTTCAGATACTTATGTAAATGATTTATAAGAAATATCATTGATTATCAATTATTTACAAACGAAGTATAATAGTCGATTTTCGTTTTTGATACAGCTAGTTTGGATTTTGTTACAGGCTGGTTGTGGCCTTGTATGACCTCAGGCCGAATAGGGGCGGGCAACGTACCGGCCAATCAGGCAACCGCCGCTTTCCGAAACTCCGACGGCGTACGCTGGGTGTGTTGCTTGAAAAAGGTCGTGAAGTAAGCGGGTGAACTGAAACCGGTTTCGTAGGCAATCTCGGCAATGGGTTTACCGGTTTCTGTCAGCAGCACTTTGGCTTTTTTCAGGCGGATTTCGGCGAAATAGTCGTTCACGTTTTTGCCCAGCAGGGTCTGCGCTTTTCGGTAGAGCTGCACGCGCGACAGGCCCATTTCGCGACTCAACTGCTCCACGCCAAAAGCCGGGTCGGTGAGGTGCTGCTCAATCAGGGCGGTTAGTTCGTTCAGGAACTTCTTCTCCTGCCGGTTTTCGGTTTTGGCCAAATAATCGCCCGTATACCGGTTCTGCCACTTTTCGCGGTTGGCCAGAATGGTGTTGATCGTTTCGAGCAGGTACGTCATCTGAAACGGCTTGGCAATGTAGGCATCGGCTCCGGCACGGGTACCTTCGATCCGCTCGTCCATCTGCCCTTTGGCCGTCAGTAGAATGACCGGAATGGTCGACGTTCTGAAATCGGCTTTGATCTGTTGTGTGAGTTGAAGACCGCTGACGCCCGGCAACATAATGTCGCTGATAATCAGGTCGGGAAGGGTGTCTAAGATCTGCTCCCAACCCCGCTCGGCCGACGACTCGGCCAAGATCTCGAAGCGGTCGCCCAGCCGGTTAGCCAAATACTGCCGCAAGTCGTCGTGATCTTCGATGATAAGCAACGTACCTGCTTTCTTTCGACTGATCGACGGGGTCAACACCGGCTCGGCTTGCGGCCACTCGTCGTTGGTGGGAAGATAAGCGGCGGGTGAACCCATTGGCCCGAGCTCAGACGTATCGAGGTGAGCGTTGCCCAGCGGCAGCGTCAGGGTAAACGTGGTGCCCTTGTCTTTCACAGACGCTACCTGCAAGTCACCATGATGTAAGGTGACAAATTCCCGCGACAGCGCCAGACCGAGGCCATTGCCCAGGGTAAAATTGGTGGTACTGGTATAAAACAGGTCGAAGATGCGCGTCTGCTCGTCGGGCGTCATCCCTTCGCCATTGTCCTGCACCTGAAGCTGAACGGTATCGTCTGTGCGTGTCAGACGAATGTGAATAAACCCACCCCGCGGCGTGTATTTGAAGGCATTCGACAGCAGGTTGAACAGCACTTTATCCAGCTTTTCAGGATCAAACCAAAGTGACAGCTGTGGCTCCGTGGTCAGCAATCGAAGGTCGATGCGTTGCTTGTCGGCTTTGGCCTGAAAATCCTGCACGATCTCACGCGCGAAGCCAACGATATCGCCTTCCTGAGCCCGTAGCAGCAGCTTCCCGGCGTCGGCCCGGCGCAGATCGAGCATCTGATCAACGAGTCGTAACAGGCGATGGGCGTTTTTTCGGATGAGTTGTAAGTTGCTACGTACCTCGCGGCCGTCGGTCTGTTTGCGGGCGAGCATATCCTCGGTGGGTGTCAGAATCAGGCTCAGCGGGGTGTTGAACTCGTGCGAGATGTATGAATAGAACCGTAACTTTTCTTCCGTTGCCAGCCGGGCCTGCTTCGACACGGCTTCGATCTGATCTTTCTGTTGCCGAATCTCTTCGGTCTGCTGCGTCAGGCGCTGGTAAGCCGTCTGTTTTTCGCGCACCAGATACAGGGCGTAGGCACCCAGCACAATCACGATCAGTAAACTGACCAGTGTGACATAGAGCCGATTACGCTGGTTGGAATACGTGCGGTTCAGGTCGCTGATGCGTTTATGTTGCCGGTCAATGTCCAGCTGCTGCTCGATTACTTTATCGTTTTGCAGCTTCATGATCGGCACGTTGGTCGAGTCGATGAGGGTAATGGGCAGGCGGTTTTCCCGCTTGAAGGGCTGTTTCTTCAGAATCGCCAGCGCCGTCCGGATGGCCTCGCGGCCACCGGTGGGGTAGAGCACCGTCGCATTAAGGACTCCCCGGTCCACCAGATCAATACCCTCATTTAGGCCGGGTAGCCCGTCTACGCCAATGATCTTCACGCGATTGGCCACACCCGCCCGCTGACAGACGCGGTAGGCTTTCAAGGCCATCCGGTCGTTCTGAGAAAAAATGAGATCGATGGCCGGTTGGGCTGTCAGAAGGCGGGTCAGTTGCTCGTCGAATGACTGCTTGTCCCAGTCACCAGCCAGTTTCCTGGCCAGCTGAATGCCAGGCGTTTGTTTAATCGCCTCCATAAAACCCCGGTGCCGGTCGATATCGGCCGAGGAACCCGGTGATTCCCCAATTTCCACGACCGTGCCCCGGCCTTTGAGCAGGTTGCTGGCGTAAATACCAGCGGTGCGCCCCACTTCCTCGTTATCAGCGCCTACATAAGCTGTGTATTGATCGGAAGCCGTCCGCCGGTCGAGCACGATAACCGGAATCCCCTGCTGATAGGCCTTTTCGACAACAGGGGTAATGGGTTGCGCCGAATTGGGCGATACAATAAGCAGATCGACCCGCTGATCGATAAACTCCTGAATCTGGGCGGCTTGCCGGGCGCTTTGGCCACCGGCATCTTTAACGATAAACGCTACTTCCGGTGTGAAGGAAAGCTCCTGATTCATGTTTTCCAGCATCGTCCGGCGCCAGGTGTCGGCGGTAGTCCGTTGCGAGAAACCAATGCGGTACGTTGTTTCAGGAGTTGGGTCTGCACAACCCGTCAAGCTCAGTACAGCTCCGATAATCAGATATAGCCGCTGAATGACGGTGCGCCAATGACGAACAACGCCCCGGCTCTGCTGATAAAACATTGAGTAGATAAAAGATAGCCTTCAGGCTGGTCGATTTCTGTGAAATGACGTTCTCTCTATCAAATATAGATTTAATATAGGAGAATAAGCCTATTGCGGCTCTGTATGATGCAATCAGTTGGTTGTTTTGTCCCGTGCTTTTCGAATAAGCTCTGTTCTGGCCTTGAGGGGTGTCCTACGCGCCAGTCTTTGCATTGAATAGTACATGGTCTGGGCTTAACCGAAATTAAAATAGTACATGAATATGTTATATAGGTACAATAATTGCGTTGTGTCATCTAGTTTTAAGGGTAAACTTGTATTTGCCTTTTTTCTCGTAACGATGAACATAACCGACAGTCTGGCGCAACCCACGGCCCGACTCATTCACTCATCTGCGGCACTGCCCGGCGCCGCCAGCGCGGCGCTGAATCCGCCGGCTACACCCCTCATCACGGTCGACCCATACACCAGTATCTGGTCGTTCGGCGACCAGCTCAACGACCAGCCTACCCGCCACTGGACGGGCCGACCCCATGACCTCAATGGACTGATTCGCGTCGATGGACGGCTGTACCGTTTCATGGGTAACCCTACGTTTGCGGGCGATACACTCGTTCGGCCCGGAGCGCGCGTGGCTCAGGAAGCCCGTTTTCGAACGGAAGCGCCCGACAACGACCGCTGGATGCAGCCCGATTTCGACGATAGCCAGTGGCAGCGTGGTCTGGCTCCGTTTGGCTCACGCCCCACCGATCGCACGCCCTGGAAAACGCCCGACATCTGGGTGCGTCGCGAGGTGATGCTCGATCAGGTACCAGCCGGGCGGCTGCTGGTTAGTGCCATCTACAACGACAACTACGAACTATTTATCAACGGGCAGCGGGTGGCGCAGGCAAGCGGCGTTTCGGCCCGTTATGAACTGACGAGCACCAACCGTGCGATCGGCGAGTTGCTCAAACCCGGCCGGAATGTGATTGCTTTTCACAGCCAGAATTTCGGCGGCGGTACCGCGTCCGGGCAGCAATTTGTCGACGTCGGGCTGTTGCAGGAGCGCACGCTGGACCTGCGGGCGGCTACCCAAACGGGCAAACAACTCTCGGCCACGCAGTCGCGCTACACGTTCGAGGCGGGCGGTGTCGGGCTGACAGTCACGTTTATGGCCCCGCTGCTGATGGATAACCTCGATGTGCTCTCCCGACCCGTGCAGTACGTTTCATATCAGGTACGTTCCGTCGATGGAAAGCCGCACCGCGTGGAACTGTATCAGGATGCTTCGTCGGACATTGCCATCGACAACCCCGGTCAGACGGTTACGTGGCGGCGCGGCCGGACCGAAGCCCGGTCGGCGAAGCAATCGGCGCTGAACTGGCTGCGCGTGGGTACGGCCGAACAACCGGTGTTGGGTAAGAAAGGCGACAACGTCCGCATCGACTGGGGCTACCTCTATGTGGCGGCCCCGGCTAGCCCCGGCATCAGCCACCGCATCGGTACGTTGGCGGGTGCAGTCAACCAATTTGAGCGCGAGGGCATCGTTTCCGATATCCGGGCGGGTGGCCGACCCCTCATGCTGACCGATAGCGCGGTGGTGCTGTCGACGTCGTTTGCGTTGGGTATGGTATCGGAGAAACCCGTCGAGCGGCATTTGCTGGTCGGTTACGACGACCGGCAGTCGATCAATTATTTCGGAAAGCCACTCAATGCCTGGTGGCGGCGGTACGACAAAGCGAGCACCGATGCGGCGATGGAACAGGCGCTGCAAGCTGCCGAGTCCGATTACCCGACCCTCCAAAAAGCCTGCACGGCCTTTGATCAGACGCTGTATGCCGATGCACTGAAGGCGGGCGGGGCCACCTATGCCGATCTGTGCGTACTGGCGTACCGGCAGGCCATTGCGGCGCATAAGCTGGTGGCAAACCCAGCGCAGACCGGCGCGCCTCAACCGCTGTTTTTCTCAAAAGAAAACTTCAGCAACGGTTCCATCGGTACCGTCGACGTGACGTACCCGTCGGCACCGCTATTCCTGAAGTACAATCCGACACTGCTGAAAGGCATGATGGAGCCGATCTTCGAGTATTCGGAAAGCGGCCGCTGGACCAAACCTTTCGCCGCGCACGACGTGGGTACGTACCCGATTGCGACGGGGCAAACCTACGGCGAAGACATGCCGGTGGAAGAGTGCGGCAACATGCTGGTGTTAACGGCCGCGCTGGCGCACGTGGAAGGCAACGCCAACTACGCCCGCCGCCATTGGCCTGTATTGACCACCTGGGTCGAGTACCTGAAGAAAGAAGGCTTCGACCCGGCCAATCAGCTGTGCACCGACGATTTTGCCGGCCACATTGCCCGCAATGCCAACCTGAGCATTAAGGCCATTATGGGCATTGCGAGCTACGGTTATCTGGCTGGTAAACTGGGCGATAAGCAAACCGAGACAACGTACCTGACGCTTGCCCGCGACATGGCCAAAAAATGGATGGAATTGGCGAAAGACCCGTCGGGCACCCACTACACACTGACGTTCGAGAACACAGGTACGTGGAGCCAGAAATACAATCTGGTTTGGGATAAGCTGCTGGGGCTAAACATCTTCCCGGCCGAGGTAGCACAGCAGGAAGTCGCTTTTTACCTGACCAAGCAGCAACCGTTCGGCCTGCCCCTCGACAGCCGACGTACCTACACCAAATCGGACTGGATTGTCTGGACAGCCACGCTCGCCACCAAACCAGCCGATTTCGAAGCGCTGATTCAGCCCATCCGCCGGTTCGCGACCGAAAGCCCCGACCGCGTTCCACTCAACGACTGGCACGAGACCACCAACGGCCATAAAGTGGGTTTCCAGGCCCGGTCGGTGGTAGGCGGCTATTTTATCAAGATGCTGGAGTAGCGCCAGGCCTTTAAGGTTTCTGAAATAGGGTCGCCTGAGCCTTATCGGTCTAACCCCGCCACCACGGCCATCACCTTTTCGGTGGCGCCGACATTATCCAGTACATACGCTTTACAGATCGCCCAGGCCCGTTCGCGTGTCGGGGCGTTTTCGTAGAGGCGAGTAAAGGCCTGCGTGAGTTCGTCGGTGTTGTTGATGGCGAACGCGCCGCCCTGCGCCACCAGATCGACGGCTTCCTGAAACTTGCGGTAATTAGGCCCAAACAGCAGCGGCAAGCCAAACGTCGCCGCTTCGAGGCAGTTGTGCAGCCCTTTACCAAACGCCCCCCCGATGTAGGCCATCGTCCCATACTGATAGAGCGACGACAGCATGCCAATGTTGTCGATGAACAGGTAGCGGACCCCACCCCCGGCCCCTCCCCTTAAAGAAGGGGAGGGGAGCAGCTCTCCAAGAGATATAGTATCCTCCCAAGGAGGGCTCCCCTCCCCTTTTTTGAGGGGAGGGGCCGGGGGTGGGGTCAACTCCGAAAAGCGCACCGACGGGGCTGTGAGTTGGGTCCGCCAACCTTCGATCTCGGCGTCGTTGATTTCGTGGGGGGCAATGATAACGCGGAGAGGGGCCGAAAACTGATTAAGCATCGGGATGAGCACGGCCATATCGGCGGCCCACGCGCTGCCTACAATCAGCGTAGGTACGTTGCTGTCTACGAACGTCGCCACTTCGGGGATGTCGCGTTTGCTGGCGGCCACCTGCGCGACCCGATCGAAACGGGTATCGCCCGCCAGGATCGACTCAATGCCAATGCCACGGAGCAAGTCGACCGACTCCTGATTCTGCACCAGAATGGCCTGAAAATACGTCAGGAGCTTCCGGTAGAAGCCGCCCCACGGTTTGAAGAAGAGCTGATTGGGCCGGAAAATGGCCGAAAAGGAAATCGTGGGTACCGCTTGTCTAGCCAGGGCGGGATTGGCCTCGTTGAGCGTGCGGAGGTAGTGATACCAGAATTCGTATTTGATAAAAAAGGCCAGTTGCGGCTTCACGGTGGCCAGCCACTCGCGGGCGTTGGCGGCGGTGTCGGCGGGCAGGTACGTGATCACGTCGGCACCCGCATAGTTTTTGCGCACCTCGTAGCCCGAAGGCGAGAAGAACGACAGCACAATCTGGTATTGTGGGTACGTTGCCCGTAGCGCTTCGATCACCGGCCGGCCCTGCTCAAACTCACCCAGTGAGGCCGCATGAAACCACGCCACGGGGCGCGTGGGGTCGAGGGGTTTCGCCCGAAACGGCTCCCGCCATGCGGCCCGCCCCGCCACCAACAGCCGTGCCTTCCGGTTGAACGGAGCCGCCAGCCGGATCAGCAAACCGTAGAGCAGGATGGACAGGCTATATAGCAGGGACATAGGTTGACTTAAGGGATAGTGGATTATGAAATAGGGATTATGAATTGGTTGCGCTAAAACCTTACTGGCACGCCGATTCATCATTCATAGTCCCTATTTCATAATCCACTCCGTGTTTTCTAGCTGAAAATAAACGGCTTGGGGCTGAAGCAAAGTACAAAGATCAGCAGGGCCAGCCAGCCAAGCAGTTTTCGTTTAGTGTCGAGCGGTTCGTCAAGCTCGGTTTCGGGATGGTATACGCCCAGAAACCGGCCAAGCACGACGGCAAAGACCATAAAGCCGATGTACCCCTCTGCCTGCGGGAAGAAATACGACACCACTAACTGCCCAAATACGACCGCCAGCGCCATCAGCAGCGACGTAACCGGCTGATCGTTGATACGCGAAAAAGCCAGAAACAGCGCTCCCACGTAAATAACCAGGCTCCACAACTGACTGGTGAAGGCGGCGTTGTCGCCGGTAGCGAAGTCAGAAATGCGGAAGAAACCAATGCCTGCGTAGAACACAAAGGCCGTAAACAGCACCGGCGCCACCATGTTGAACCGTTTGCGCCCAATGAGTGCATACAGGATGTGCCCACCGTCGAGTTGCCCGATGGGAATCAGGTTCAGCGCCGTAAAGAACAGCGACAGGTAACCCGCCAGCAGGTAGGGGTAGTGCACCATCTCAAACGGGTGCGGCAACAAACTGGCATCGGCTACGTAGGTTTTGAAAAACCAGAACAGCAGGTTATCGCCGAGAGCTACCGCCGAGCCGCCCCCCTTCGCCAGATTCATGTTGATGTATTCGCCGTAGCGCAGGCCATACTTCTTGTATTCCGGGTGAATCTGGAAAATGTAGTCGATGGGGGGCAGGTGTGTGAACCCGTACCACAGCAGCACAAGTGCCACTATAAAGCCCGCCAGTGGGCCCGCCAGCCCAATGTCGAAGTACTTGCGGCGGCTGTTGATGTAATCCTGAATGCGGATGAACGCGCCCATCGTGCCAATCGCCTGAAACGACGGTAGCCAGAAGGGGATGTAGTAAGGCAGCGTAACCCGCACCCGGTTGGCTTTCGCCACGAAAAAATGCCCGAACTCGTGTACCGTCAGCACCGTCAGAAACGGAATTGAAAAGTTGAGTCCAGCCAGAAACTCGGGCCAGCCCAGTGCCCGCAGCTTATACTGCGCAATGGTTTTGGCGTCGGCATACCATTCGGGCGGGATAAAATTGAGACCGTAGATCCACTCAGCACCGGCGGCGGTGGTAGTGGCTAACGTAATCAGAAACAGAATACTATGAAGCAGATAATTGGGTCGTTGCATGAACGGGAAGTTCAACGTCGATAGCTCAAGGTTCAAAGCGACGCATCACCCTATTGAACCTTGAGCTATCGACGTTGAACTCGTTTTAAGCTCCTAATTCGGCGAGGTAGTCGATAATCGTTTTGGGCGCCACCACGTGCACGGCCCGAATACCTAACGAAGCAGCGGCATCGATGTTTGCCCGGTTATCATCCAGAAAGACGGTTTCTTCGGCAACAAGGTTCGCTTCGGTGAGCACATGCTGGTAAATGGCTGGGTCGGGCTTCAATAACTTGACTTCATGTGAATAAAACACCCGCTCAAACAACTCTTCCAGGGTGGGTTTGCCCAGCGAAACCAGCCGACGGTTTACCTCCCGGATGTGGATGGCGTTGGTATTACTCAGCAAAAACAGCCGGGGCGGCCTCCCGTGATGTTGCCCCTGCAAAGCCTGAATGCGCTCGATACGTTCCACGGGAAGGTCGAGCAGGACGGTGTTCCAGGCCGTGTCGATCAGTTCATCGGCCCACTTGTCGGAGGCGTCATGGTTTCCGGTAGTATCGTGTTGCACCAAATTCCGCACCGCCGCCCGGAAGGCTTCGTCGTCGACAAGTCCCGTTTCATATTGCTGCCAGATACCGTGTTTTTTCCAGAGGGCTTCCATAGCCTCTTCTGATTGGTTGGCCAGCGTGGCGAAGTTGCGAAGGGGCGCCCGCAGATCAATCGGAATGATGACGTCGCCAAGGTCGAAGATGATGTTCATAAGCGGTTTCCAGTTTTCAGTTCAGTGTTTCCGGTTGGCTGGCGCGTTAGTAGGCTTGCGCCAGCCAACTGGAAACACTGAACTGAAAACTCTAAACTGGTTTTAAAGTATGCCTTCATCCGCGAAGCTCAGGTACGTTCGGTCGGAGAAGATGAGATGATCGAGTACAGGCATGTCGAGTACCCGGCCCGCCTCCTTGAGCTTGCGCGTTAGGTCGCGGTCGGGTTGCGAGGGCGTCAGGTTGCCCGACGGATGGTTGTGGAACAGAATGACGCCACTCGCCAGGTGTTCCAGCGCGGCTTTGAAGATCAGGCGCGGATCGGCCACTGTGCCCGAAATGCCACCCGCGCTGATCTGCACGGGCCGCAGCACCTCATTGGCGCGGTTGAGCAGCAGCACCCAGAATTCTTCGTGCTGTTTGTCGAGCAGGTAGGGCCGCATTTCCTCGTAGGCGTCGCGCGAGCAGGTGATGCGGCGGCGCTCGACCGGGGCCTGTTCGCGACGGCGTCGGCCCAGTTCCAGTGCCGCTACAATGCTGATGGCGCGGGCTTCGCCAATGCCCCGAAACTTCGAGAGGTCTTTCACGCTCCGTTTGGCCAGTTCGTGCAGGTTGTTGCCGACACCGTCCAGCACCTTCCGGGCTACGTCGACGGCCGATAGCTCTGCCGTGCCGGAGTTGATCAGGATGGCAATCAGTTCGGCGTCGGTGAGGGCAGCGGTCCCTTTCAACATCAGTTTCTCGCGGGGGCGGTCTTCTTCGGCCCAGCTTTTAATGCTGCGCAGTGGCTGGTAGGTGTTCATGGCGTGTCGGTAGGTTTAAAGCTCGGTCGTGGCGATGCACGACCGCCGCCAAACTTAGCCACTATACAAACAAAAAACCTTATCCGCGCTGACAGATAAGGTCTTGCTGTACTACTACCAACAGCGGGTTATGCCGCCGTAGCGAGGCCGTTCACGTAGCGAGTCAGCTTCGATTTGTTGTTCGAGGCTTTATTCTTGTGAATGACGTTGCGCTTGGCCAGCCGATCGAGTTTCGAGATAACCGTCTTCAGCAGTTCGCTGGCTTCGGCGTGATCGGTGGTGCTGCGAAGTTTCTTCACGAGGTTCCGGCTGGTTACGGCCTGGTACCGGTTCAGTAGCCGCTTTTTAGCACTGTTCCGAATAGCTTTCTTGGTATTCTTATGGTTTGCCATTGATTGGACTTGATTCGTGTTCCGAAAATGAGTCCGCAAAAGTAGGGGTTTATCTTGATTATCACAAGGGAAATGGCAACGTAAACTGCACGATATCTATGGCTTGAGCGAAGACGTAAGTTACCCCAGACAGGAAGCCTACGTTACCACTCCGGCATTGTACAAAAACAATGGTTTATTGGAATGATTATTGGTCTACTACTTAAGTAATTTGGCGAATGATCGATTAGGCAAAATTTAATCTACTTCAAGATTAAACGAACGGTTGATTTATTCGGTCAAACGAATAGATTTGTTTCTGTAACTGTAACCTACTATGAGAACCGTATCGTATGAATCACTTCAGGCGGATCAGGCCTGGATGGTGGTATCAGATCAACTAAATCAGCGCAACACGCTTTTATCACGGGGCATTTCGAAGTTAGAACAACAGCAACATTCGTTGCCCATCGCCAGCCGATTGATGACGCTGCGGTTTCACCTCCGCCAGAGCCTGCGCCGCCTCACGTCGGAAGCCCGCCGCCGCCCCGGCAATGCCGATCAGGCCGAAGCGCTCAATCAGCAGTGGTGCCACGTGCATCAACTCTATTTTCTACTGCGGCAGATCGACGCCGAGCTGACCAACGCCCGCGAAGACAGCGACGCCTTCAATGAGTGGCTCAACACCATGGAGTCGAGGGTCTACAAATCGGCGCTGGTGCATTTGAATTAATGCACGATGAATAATGTACGATGCACAATGGGCTGACGCAAGTGTACTTTCGCGTCAGCCCGTTGTACATCGTTCATCGTGCATTATATATCCGATACAAATACACCTTCCAGTAGCTTTCCGAGTCGGAGAAGATGCGTTCGAGCCGCAGGTGCTGAGTCGTGGCGTTGCGGATGGGTAACCCCGCCAGCACATACCGACAGCCCAGTTGCCGCAACACATCGGTATTCAGTTGCCACTGCTGAATAGCCTGCTGTTCGTATTTCGACACCATCACGTCTTTTTCCGACAGCCCTAACTCTGCCGAAAAGGCATAGCACCGGTTGGCATAATAATCGAAATAAGTCTGTAGCGTGGTGTTTTTAGCCAGTTCGGCCGCCACCACGCGCCGAAACAGGTGCTTGTAGGGGAGTGGGTAGTTGTTCTGGTAACTGTCGAGTGTATAAAGTCCATTGTACAGCGCCACCGTCGGGGGAATACCCACACTGACGACCCGGTAGCTGGCCAGTGCCAGGCCGGTGTAATTGCTGATTTGGGTAAACTGCCGCTCCGCAAAAAACGCCCGGTAGGCTGGGTACGTTGCTTCGTTATCGACGCCTGCCATTTTCGCTACATTGATGCGCCATTCGGTATTGGCCAATCCCATCACGACCAGCTGGCCCGCCAACAGACTCGGCACTACCCAGCCCGTTGATACAAGCTCGCGCAGGCTCAGCGCAAATAGCAGCAGCCACAGAAACGGCAGCATGAAATAGAAGCGGTCGAACTGGAAGGCCTGTGGGAGGCTGCCTGCCCCCGCCCAAACAGCTGGGAACCGGTAAAAGCCATGCCATAGGCAGATAAGGCCAATAAGCACGCTCAGACGCAGGATGGTCTGGTATTGCATGGCCGACAGCTGAACCGCTGCCTTGCGCTGCCGCCAACCGACCGCCACCACCCACAGACTGCTCAGTAGAATCAGCGGCGTATAGAACGCGCCGGCATGGTACTGTGTCTGAATGAAGCCATAGAAGGCTGCTTTCAGGCTAGCCCATACCGTCATGGGCATGAGTTGAGCGTAGTCGTATTCGGTGCGGTGCGAGACATACGTTTGGGTGACGAAAGCGTACAGCAACTGCCATTCGGATACCACATATAATCCCGCCAGCAGAGCCAGCGCGCCCACATACGGCCATACGATAGCGCGCCGCCGTGCCATCACCAACGTACCCAGCCCGGCCAGCAATAACCCCGCAAATAAGCCCGACCACACCAGAAACGAATAGAACGGAAACAGCCCGACAATAAGCCAGTCGCGCCACGATGCCCGCCGGTTCAGCAGATTCAGAAAAGCCAGCAGCAGCAGCGGTTGGCCGGTTATGCTCGCACCATGTACCGTGTAGCACGGCACCAGCGCAAACAGCAGGGCCACACCCACGCGGATGGGCGCGTGGGACGTATCGGGCAGTATGTACCAGCGGAGCAGCGCATACATGCCTACGAAACCGATGGCGTGAATCAGCGCAAAATTGACCAGCCAGGCACCGTAGGGGGGGAGCAGGGCGTAGGTCAGCACTTCCAGATTCAAACCCGACCGCAACACGGCACGAGGCAGGCCATTCATCACGCTGGGAAGTAGGGCTGCTGAGTCGAACGTAACGGCTTTGCCACTATGTGCCAGTAGCCGCAGGTACAGGAAATCGCTGTCGAGGTTGTCGTGGATGGTCAGGTACGCCCCTTCGCCCAGCCAGAGGTAGGGGAGGATATACAGCAGTAACGTACCCAGCGCCACCCACAGATAGGGCTTGTCGCGGGGAATCCAGAACGATCGGGGAGCAGAACGATGAAGCATCAGACCTGCAAAATACGACCGGGAACCCTATTTGAGAAAGCGGCTTTTTCTGTATAACTTGTCGTAGCACTCAACTGATTGCCCAACATGGTCGCTGAGAAAAAACCACGCCGTTCACCGGCCCGTACCGTACCGTCGGCCCTTATCTACGAGATGTGGGCCGGGAAACCTGTGTATTATAAAGGCTACCGGGAGGTTATGGCTGGCAAAAAAACCATCCAGGAAGTCATGTCATGTTCAGATTTACAAGGGGTATTGGTATCTATCTTACATGGTACGCTGTATGGGCTAATTGACCGAAAAGAGTACCTCTTGGCTACAAATGAAGCTGGTCTTCATCTGGCGACGAATGATAACCTTGGCAATGACATTGTGATCTACGAGAAGGCCAGCGTCGGTAAACTGCGTGGCAAGTACTTCGAGGTGCCGCCAAAGGTGGTCATCGAAGTCGATATCAAAGCTGATGTGGCCGAGTTCGAGAACGGAAACGACGGCTATCTCATGCAGAAAGCGCGTAAACTGCTCGACTTTGGTGTGGAACGTGTGCTCTGGATTGTGACGAACGTACAGAAAACATACGTTATCGACCGAAACGACCCTACCTGGTACGTAGTCGACTGGTCGGAAACCATCAAGGTGCTCGATGGCTGTACGCTCAATATTGGTCAGTTACTGGCCGATGAACAGATTGACTATTAGTGTTCAAGGTTCAACGTCCAAGGTTCAATGTTCAACGGACTTGGGCAGTCCTCTGTGCTTTGGACTTTGAACATTGACCTTGAACTTACTTCTTCACATACCCATCCGCCACCACCGGGCTTAGCGCCGATACGCCGTTTTCGTTGAAGGCTTCGACGGCGAAGTAATAAGGCACCCCCCGGTTTAGGGCACGCAGTTCAAACGGGCGGTTTGGTTTGCCCATGGGGTCATCGGCCCAGAACTGGTAGGTCTGGTACAGCTTGTCGGGCGCGATACCCCAGCGGATGTTGTAGCCCACGGCACCCGGCACTGGCTGCCAGCTCAGGTCGGCGTTGCGGTCGTCGGGCTGGCGTTTAGCGATCAGGCCGGTTGGTACGCTAGGTACGTTGCCCGTGCCTTTTCCGAAAATGCGAAACCCGTTGATTGCCAGATAGGGTCCCGCCGTGTAAACATGCTCGTAGCGAACGTACCGGGCTTTTTCGGGTTGTGCCAACTCCACGTAAGCACTGGCCCGGTCGCGTTTGCCGTAGCGGGTGGTATCGGTAAGGTCAGCCAGTGTGCGCCAGCGTTTGCCATCCGCCGAGCCCAGAATTTTGAACTGGGTATAGACCGACGCATCCGTTTTGAAAATCGTATTCTTATGGTCGACGTAGTTTACCTGCACGGCCCGGAGCGTCTGCTCGCTACCCAGGTCGACGGTGAGGGTTTCGCCGGGTTTGTTGCGGGTAGCCCAGAAGGTGCGCACGTTTTCGTCATTGACGAATGAGGCCTGTAGCGTGTCGAGCGTGGAGCTGGCCGTGACCGGCTTTTTGTAGTTCAGCAGCATCCAGCCTGTGAACGTGTCGTCGGCGATGGGGCCATTTTGCGTGTCCCATTTCCGGGTGGGTAGCTTGTGGGGCCAGTCGCCAAAGCGGGTATCGGCATAGAGTTGATCCGTCTTGTCGAAGCCAGCAGGGTGCATCACCATGCGGCGCTCCATCGCCCACACCAGCCCAATCCACGACGTACCTGTGTTCCAGTAATTGCCGTAGGCATCTTGAAACGTATTGCCATGCCCACAGCCCACGGCATAGCCACCGGGGTGGTAGGCAATGGGGTTATAGGGTGCGTATTCCCAGGGACCCAGCGGCGAATTGCCCACGTAGGTGCCGTTGGCGTAGACGTTGTATTCGGTGCCGGGTGCGCCGTATTGCAGGTAATATTTGCCGTTATGTTTCGTCATCCAGGCACCTTCCACAAACGGTTTGACCAGATCGGCATGGTTGGGGCCGAAGCGTTCCCAGCCGTGCACCCAGGGGTCGAGCCAGAACATGGGCTTGTAGGCATTAGCCGGGTTGCGGTCGGCGTAGGTGAGTTGCCGGTTTTTGTCGAGTTCGGCCCCAAACAGCGGATACACATTCGACGACCCCCAGTACATGTACCATTTGTTGGTGTCGGGGTCATGAAACAGTGCTGGGTCCCAGGGCCCAATGTCTTTGGGCAACTGCGGTAACCAGCGATTGTAGAATTGCAGCTTACCGGTCTCGGGCGCCGTGGAGATCAGAATGGGTCGCTGCTGAAACGTCGACTGAAAGAGATAGAGCGTGTCGCCAACCGACGCGGCTGCCGGGGCGCACATATCTTCCATCGGCCACATCGACGGGGTGATGTATTTCCAGTTGACCAGATCCGTCGACCGCCAGTAGCCGCCCTGAATCGTGACGAACATATAGTACGCATCCTTATGCCGGATAATGACCGGATCGGCCCCGGACCGGTAAGAGATGCCTTCGTTCTGTTGCTCGAAGTTGTAGCGGTAATCGAGGTCGATGGGGTTACAATACGTCGTTTGCCTGGCGGGCTGAGCCAGCGTCGGGTAGCTTAGCAGGCAAAGAAGCAGGAATAGGTAAGGTTTCATAAACGAAAACGTGCGTGATGAGCAAAAGAACGTATGCCCAAAACGCAGAACCTTACCTTGCCTACTGCCATCAGCTACGCCGAACGACAAGCGTAGCGGGTGGCTGCCACGCGCCGTTTTGCCAGGTGAAGAGAATGGGTTTGGGCGCAACGGCCCACATAAGCCACTTGCCAGCGTTGATGGTGTCGCTGGTGTTGAGGCGGTATTCGCGGGTCATGACGGGTGCCGATGCGATCTGTTGTCCGTCTGTGCCGGTGGGTGGTAGGCTGGCCAGTACGGTGTCGTAATCGGCCTGCATCACAATGTGTTCGGTGGTTTGGTCAGGCGTAGTCATAGGGCGGCGAAGGTACGCACGACCCTACGAACCACCGGGACCGTTCGCTCATCAATTAGACCTCGATTCCGTGTTGGTGTGCTTCCCGATGTTCAACGACATAGTCATACATCAGAAGACATACCGTCGACTCTCTTCGTTAACTACATCAGGAGTTATTACTGCCGTTCTCATCCTCGGTTATCACTAGGTACGTAGCTGAACCAGGCAATTCAAACAGTTCACCAAGGGTCGAAAATTGCTTTGTTGGTATGGAACACGCGGCTATACGTACCCCGCACATACCGGATCTGGTAGAGGTGACCCGACAGGTGTGAGACGTGGATTCGGAGCATATTCCGAATGGTAGTTGGAAAACGCCCCACAAACGTAATTTCCCGTTTCAATTGCTCCGGCGTCAGCTTTGCCGACAGCTGATCCAGCCGGTCGAAGTCGGCGTCAAACCGCGCTTTTAGCGCTGTTAAAGAAGGTTCTGATAATTTTCCGGGCTTCTTATCTGTGAGGTAGCGGCCTTTATTTTCGATGGTATCGGCAGCCCATTGCTCAAACCAGCACAGGTGTTCAACCATCCAGCGCGTTGAATTCGACTCCGGGTTTGGCTTCCAGTCGGCTTCCTTTTCGTCGATGCCGGTCATGATTTGCCATAAGAACTCGTACGCTGATTTAGCCATCTCACGCACCACCGTGACTTCGTGCCGCAGCAAGGCAGCTTCGTCGGGCTCAGGTACGTCTTTTGTGAGCAATAGACTAGCAGGGAGGTCAGCTGGCCAACTCAGAAGCCCGGCGGTAGCCACCGTTCCCTGCGTCAGGAGGCTGCGCCTTGATATCGATTCATCCATCAGAAGTTGCATTGATTGTTAGTAGCTAAACATACGGTCGCTGTCGGCCGCCAACTGGACCAGTTTCGTAGGCATGGCAAATTCGGCGGACTTTCCTTTTAGGTCGGCCTCGGTTATACCCCGCGCCTTCGCCGACATGCCCGACACGTAGAATCGTCCGCCCGCTTTTACGATGGCGTCGAAATGCTCACGCAGTTTGCCGGTCCCAAGGCCTTCTACCTTGTCGAGTTCGGCGTTACGGAGCAACACCGCCGCGTCACCTGCCAGGAACAGCGTAACGGTATGCCCTTCGGCAAGGGCGGTTTTGGCTACCAGAAAGCCCAGGGCGGCGCGGGTTGGGTCGGTGGGGCCACAGGTAATGTGTACGAGCATGTTCATCTTTTTCGACGGGTTTGTTTGCGCCTTTGTATAGGTGATCGTTAGCGCTAGCAGCAGGCAGAGAACAAGTGATTTTAACATAAAAAGAAGGCGGTATTTAGAGGAAGACGACCGTTAGAAATAGCGCACGTAGCTTATGTGATAGATAATCAGGCGCTATAACCAGGCAACCGGCTCTTTTACGCCATTGAGCATGGCTGTTCCCTACAACAGCGACGTTCACTAGCTACTGAATCATAAAAACCGATGAGCCAGCCTGTTTACAAGCTGAGAGCTGAGCGAGGTTTACGATTGAACCTCGAGCGCTGGTAAGCAAGTGATGGAAGCATCGCATGTCCTTATTGGCTGACTCAATCGGCCGATTGCGTAACGCGATAGCCCACATCCTTGCCGGCTACTGTGGCATCGGTGAAGAGCTTGTAATACGTAGCACCCTGCTTCGCGCCGTACATTTTTTTGATCAGCGATTCGATATCATAGTCTTCGCCTTTGATATAAGGGTCCATGATGAATAGGTACGTGTAGGTGCCGTCGGGGTTGGCCTGCGTAGGGTGCATCACGCGCGTTTGCCGGAATACCCGTTGGCCTGGGGCCGAGAGCTTCTTAGCACCTGGCCAGAAGATATCGTGCACGAAATGCTCGTATTGTTTCTGTTTGCCTGCTTTGACTGGATAGGCCCATACGTGGACTTCCTGACCGGCTTTGGCCATCGGACGTACCTGTGCAAGCGTGGCTGGGCTACCAAGAGCCAGCAGGAATAGGAGCGGGATTAGTTTCATGATGCTGAAAATGGAGATGGATTTAAGATGTAGTTATTGTAGGATAAGCTTTCCGGTCAGGCGTTGCCCATCGGCTTCTGACACGATCAGGTACGTACCTGGGGGCAGGGCGCGTAGGTCGGCGTTTTGCTCGTGCCGGGTCTGAGGAATGGGTAACTGCCACTGCTGTACAGTCCTGCCTGACAGGTCGGTGAGGCTAAGGTGGGCTGGTGCCGGTTCGGGAAGGGCGAGCCGGATCATCAACTGGCCAACGGTGGGGTTTGGCGATAGCTGTAGCGCAAGCGCCGGAAGGGCCGGTTCAGTAGCCAGGATAGGTGTAGCCCGCTGTGTGAGTGTAACGACCTGTGCCGACGTACCCGAGGCTGTAATTGAGAACGACGCCGTGCGGCTGTCGGTACTGCTGTTGTCGGTAGCCGTTAGAGCAATGCTCGCGTTGCCGTTACCTGAGACCGGGTTGGCTGTCAGCCACGTAGGCAAACCAGTAACCGTCCAGTTGGCGTTGCTGGTGAGAGCGACCGTCGCACTGCCGCCGCTGGCATTGACAGTGAAGCTTGTCGCCGACACGGCAAGAGAGGTCGGAGCTGCCGCTTGACTGACGATCACCACGCGTTGCGATAGGCCATTTGACTGTACCAGTAGCGTCGCACTGCGCGGCGATGCCAGCGTGTTGGCCTCCGCTGTTACGCTAACTGGCTGGTTACCAGTTCCTGCCAACAGGCTTACCGTGAGCCACGAGGCGGCACTGATTACACTCCAGCTCGTGTTGCTGGTTACGGCCAGCGAATTCGTGCCGCCCGCCGAAGTGAAGTCGAGCGTGAGGGCCGATACGTCCAACGTAGGCGCTGCTCCCGCCTGTACCACTTGAATGACCTGATCGGGTAACCCCGACGACGAAACCGTAACGACCGCCGTGCGCGACGAGATCGACGTGTTGGCCGCCGCTGTGAGCGTAACGGTCTGGTTGCCGCCGGTTCCACTACTGCTGGCTACGAGCCACGGTTGCGAACTGCTTACATTCCAACTAGTGGCTGACGAAATTACGCTGAACGACGCCGTACTGCCTACCGTGGCCGATATACTTAGGCTGTTGGTTGATACGGCTAGTAGCGCCGGGTTCAGGTACGTCCAGTCGGCATCGCTTATGGGGTATCCAATGGCCCGGAAGTCGGCCCGGAGATCGCGCTGAAACGCGTACGACATGGCGGCTACCCACATCGTTGCCCGGAAGGCGTTGGCGGCGGGCGTGTCATTCTGCGAGTCGAAGCGTTTGAGCCACTCCGGATTGAAGTTGCCCAGAAACTGCATCAGCCGTTTCACAGGCTGGCGATACCCTTGGTTGGCCTGCTCGGCATACCGCAAGAACATGTAGGGTACCGACAGGAACGACCGGAAGACCTCCCGGCTGCGTTGTGCATCGCTAGGGACGTTGTAGGTCCTGAAAGCCATGCCGGTGCTCATGTATTCGTCAAACGTACCCCGTAGTGATCGGGCGCCGTTCGCGAAATTGCTTTTTAACTTGAAGAGCCAAGTGTCATCCAGACCATATTTCTGGTAGTTGTTCATGACCTCATAGCCGGTCGAGTACTGAAATATTTGGGCGATCGCTTCTGAAAAAATAGCGTTGGCTGGCCCGTCTGTTTTGCCGCCATACGGGTAGTTGGCGGGGAAGTTCAGCGTCAGGTTGTGGCCCATCTCATGGTACATCGAGGAGAAGTCCGTGTCAATTCCATTGATATATCCATTACCAATGCCAAACACGACCGGCCGGGCATACCATAGGGCGTACGCCCCGCTGAAGGTCGAGTCGCGTAGCGCGTATTGCTCGAATTTTCCGTTTGGCATGACAAGGTTCCCATTGACAAAGTCGTACTCAATATTGGCACCGATACGAAACAGATACTCAAAATCGGCCCGCGACACATCGGTAAAAAAAGCGTCGGGTAACGGTCGTAATGCCGCTGGGACACCATAGTTGTTTGAGCTAGTGATAGGAACAGGTTGGCTGGGTAAATACACGTTCAGCTTTGGATCAAGCGCAACCGGCGAAACCTTTCCCGTGATAAAAGCAACCAGCACCTCCACTGTGTCCTTCTCGGTAGCCGAGTAGGTAGATACAACCTTGGCGATGTAATTTTTGGTGACGTCGGTATAGCGTTTGGTTTGCGGGAAGAAGCCAATGGTGCTGGTGCCATCTCCCCAGATCCAGGTAAAAAATAGGCTAGGTGTGGTTGGCCCCCGGCTATCGACACCGCCAAATTCCACTTCACCCGTCGTGCGGTTGATCGAATTGATAGTGACCGATAGCGTACGGGCTTTGCCAGAAATAGCCTGTTTGTAGTTGAAAATTTCGGTTTGGGCGCTGGCAGTCAGCGTCAGCAGATTCAGGAAAAGAAAAGTCAGTAAACTATGTTTCATAAAGGGAGATAGGGAATGCGATAGAATGAGGTATATCAGGCCACAACGCTGGTGGACTGGCGAACAAGCAGTGCTGCCCAGCCGCCTACAATCACGGCCATCAGAATCTGTAGCCAGGCCGTCGGTCCTTCAACTCCGTTGATGATGGCGTTGAGGTGCAGTAACAGGAAGCCCACGTTTGAAGTTATAAGCAGCCACAGCATGGCCCGACTACCTGCCGAAAGGCCGTCGTTCCGAAGTAACCAGCAGGCTGTGCCTTCAGCCAGCAACATCGCCCCCCAGCCCTGCGCCAGCAACTTCGCGGCCGGGTTGAGCCAAGTAGGGTCGGTCAGATAGAGGTCGGCCATCAGTTGAGGGGTAAAAATCAGTCCCAAGCCAAACAGCAGACAGATGAAAGCAACCAGTGTGAATAGATTCCGGATATTCATACAGATTGATGGTTTTAGTAGGTGAATTATTTCATAGACTTAATGAATCAAGTACTCTTGAAAACGAGCGAATGGTTACACAAAGGTTAGCTTGAAACAAGGTTGATAACAATACTGTGAATAGGGTATTTTTATCTATTACTGCTCTGTATTGATTATCCGGTTAAAGTATTCACATAAAGGTGATATTTATCATATGTAATGAGGCTAAAAGGCTCTATTTGATTGCTTTATAAGCTTGTTAATGAGCGATTTACGTAGATGCTACAGCAGCAAATAATAAGCATAGTACGTCGCATATAGAGGCCTTATTAATAAGTATCTGTACTTATGAAAACCTTTACAGGCTACTTGACATGAACAGGGAGGCAACCGAGCGGCTCAAAGGAGCCTGTCACTAGTTTCTAAGCTGGCGAAAACGAAAACTGGTTAATTCTTCGTTACTTCGCTATATCACCAAAAAGTCTATCGACGAGAAGCACCCATGTTTCGATTAGTCAGCGTTTGCCTGCTTGTTGTGCTGAGCACCTCATCGTTCAAACCGAGCGAAGAACCGGGCATTCAATTCTCCAGCGCCCGGTGGGCCGAGGTGCTGAAGCAAGCCAAAGCGCAGAAGAAAGTTATCTTCCTCGATGCCTATGCCAGTTGGTGCGGTCCCTGCAAAATGCTTCAGAAGCAGGTGTTTACGCAACGGACCGTCGGCGACTATTTCAATAAGCGGTTTATCAACGTGAAGATGGACATGGAGAAAGGCGAAGGCCCGGCCCTGTCGCAGGTTTATCCGCTCGAAGCGTACCCGACGCTGCTCTTCATCGACGGCAACGGACGCGTGGTGAAAAAAGCCATCGGCTACATGAGTGCCGAAGACCTGCTCGACGTTGCCAAGAGCGTAAAACCCGCAGGCGGCGTATAACCCAGCTTTCGTAGTCTACCCCAGAATGGCTCTGCTTGTCCGGCAGTTTTTCGGCAAGTGGAGCCATTCTGCTTGTTATCGTGTTCTCTATATGGCCGTCTGGCAAACTGAGGGAGCTCCGTCGAGGGCTCAGCCTCAGTTGGTTGCCGCCGGTAAACAAACGCTCCGCCGAGCTCAACAGCCCAAGGCGGACTATCCCTTTTAGCATCCAGCGTAAATGCTTTACCCGAATACCCTCGAACAAAAACTTGGTTTCGACAAAATCCGCGAGTTGCTCCGGCAGGCCTGTATTTCGCCGTTGGGACAGGACTACGTGGACAAAATTCGCTTCACCGACAACCACCAACTGATCGACAAACTACTGCGGCAAACCTATGAGTTTACGCAGATTGTGCAGTACGAGCCCGATTTTCCGCAGAGCAACTACCTCGACGTACGCCCCCAATTGCAGAAGGCCCGCGTGGAAGGCATTACGCTCATGGAAGACGAGTTTTTTGATCTTAAACTGGCGCTCAAGACGATTCAGGACTGCCTTCGTTTCCTCGAAAAACAGGAGGAAGGTCAGTATCCGTATCTGGTTGAACTGGCCGGCCCGGTAACGGTCGATAAAGGCATCGTAGCCGCGCTCGACCGCGTGATCGACGATCGGGGCCGGGTACGTGACAACGCTTCGCCCGCGCTGGCCGACATCCGGCGGCGGATCATCTCGGAGCAGGCCAACCTGCGCAAACGCCTCGACAGCATTCTGCGCACGGCCCGCCAACAGGGCTGGATTCCCGATGACCTGAGCCTGACGGTACGGGGTGGTCGCCTTGTTATCCCGATTGCGGCCGAACATAAACGCAAGATTCGCGGCTTTGTGCACGACGAATCCGACACGGGCAAGACGGTCTACATCGAACCCGCCGAGGTATTCGATGGCAACAACGAGGTGCGCGAACTGGAATACGAAGAGCGCCGCGAGGTGTTTCGTATCCTGCTCGCCCTGACCGATCAGGTACGTCCTGCGCTGCCCGAACTGAACAAGGCCGTCAATTTCCTGGCGCAGATCGACTTCATTCGGGCCAAGGCCAAACTGGCCGGGCAGCTACAGGCCGGTATGCCGCAGGTGATGAACCGCCCCGTTGTAAACTGGACCGCCGCCCGCCACCCGTTGCTCTACCTGTCGCACCAGAAGCAGGGCAAAGCCGTAGTGCCGCTCAACATCCAGCTCGACGAACAGCAACGCATCCTGATCATCTCTGGGCCCAACGCGGGCGGTAAATCCATTGCCCTGAAAACCATCGGCCTGCTGCAATACATGATGCAGTGCGGGCTACTGGTGCCGATGGCCGAGTACTCCGACATGGGCGTGTTCCAGAACCTGTTTATCGATATTGGCGATGAGCAGTCCATTGAGAACGATTTGAGTACCTACTCGTCGCACCTGACCAACATGCAGCGGTTTCTGGTGGGAGCCAACAAGCGCACACTTTTCCTGATCGACGAATTCGGGACGGGTACCGAGCCGGGGCAGGGGGGCGCCATTGCCGAAGCCATTCTGGAGGAACTGAACAAGTCGGGCGCGTATGGCGTGATCAATACGCACTACACCAACCTGAAAGTCTTTGCCGATAAGACGGCGGGCCTCATCAACGGGGCCATGCGCTTCGATGGTGAAAAGCTGGAGCCGCTCTACGAACTCGAAATGGGTCGGCCTGGCTCGTCGTTTGCCTTCGAGATTGCCCAGAAGATCAACCTGCCCAACGCGGTGATCAACCGGGCGAAAGAGAAGCTGGGGTCGCAGCAGGTCAACTTCGAGAAACTGCTGAAAGAACTGGATATCGAAAAGCGCGTTTTCTCGGAAAAGAACCTCGACATCAGCATCAATCAGCGGAAGCTGGCGCAGCAGGTAGCCGAGTATACGGCCCTGAAAACCAAGCTCGACAACGAACAGAAGCAGCTGATCAACACGGCCAAAGCCAAGGCGAAGGCGTTGGTACAGGAAGCCAACCAGAAGATCGAAAACACGATTCGCGAGATAAAGGAAACGAAGGCCGACAAGGAACAGACCCGCCAGGTACGTGCCGAACTGCAACGCTTCGAGCAGGCCAACCTGAAGCCCGAGGTCATCGTTGAACCTGAGAAGCCCAAATCGCCCGAAGAAGAATTTGAGTTGGCGGGCGGTGAGATCGGCATAGGTAATTTCGTGCGGATTCAAGGGCAGAACGCCATTGGTGAGGTGTTGGCCATTCGTGGGAAAGACGCCGAAATCCGGATTGGCGAGCTGAAATCGAACATAAAGCTCAACCGGCTGGAAAAAGTAAGTCGTAAGACGTACCGCGAAGCCGTGGGCGAGAAACAGGCTCCGCGCAGCCAGGGTATGGACCTGAACGAGAAGATGATGAACTTCTCGTTTAACCTCGATATTCGGGGGCGGCGCGGCGAAGAAGCCCTCGTGGAAGTCGATAAGTTTATGGATAGTGCGCTCATGCTTGGTTACCCCGAACTCCGCATTGTGCACGGCAAAGGCGACGGCATTCTGCGCCAGCTGATCCGTAACCACCTGCGTTCCTACAAGCAGGTGGCCAGTATGGCCGACGAACACGCCGACCGCGGTGGTCCCGGCGTGACGCTCGTTAGGATGAAATAAAGGCGAGGGGCTATGAGGAAGGGTATTTACGCCCAACCACATAGTCCCTTGGATTTTCAAACCTTCCGGCGGTGTCGGTAGTCTATATGGGCGAATACACCTTCACGTTATGCGCCTGCTACCCCTTGCTCTACTGGTCGTTGTGTCGGCCTGCCATCGTCCCGCTCCCAAAACAACGAGCCGCCCCACGCCACCACCCGCTGCCGCCGACGACGTACCCGACTACAGCCAGTATGTGCGGCAGGGCGTCAGTTTCTTTGCCGTTGGTAACGAACCCAGTTGGGGGTTGATTATCCAGTCGGATCGGCGGATGCACCTGCGCACCCCGTCGGATACCCTGTCGGTACCTACTCCCAGCCCGGTCGTATCGGCCAATGGCGAACGTACCTACGAAGGTCGCGCCAATGGCAATTCAATTCGGGTTAACCTGCGGCCGGGCCGATATACCGACAACATGTCGGGGCAGCAATTTGGGTATACCGCCAACGTAACCGTGAAAAAAGGGCGCGGGCCGGTACGTACCTATACTGGCGGCGGCACCGCCCTGAACCAACTGATGCTCCTGGGTGAAAACTGGCGCATCGTCAGCCTGAACGGCAAAAACACCCCGGCGCAGGGACGTCAGCAACCCTTCATCGAGTTTCAGCCCAGCGCCAATCGGGTGATGGGTAGCGGTGGCTGTAATCGCTTCTCAGGTACGTTCCGTGCCGACAACCAGACGATTAAGCTCAGCCCCGTTATAGCTACCAAGATGGCTTGTGCCAACGAAGTAAATGCCTTCGAAACCGAGCTGTTCCGGGCGCTTACGGGCACCCTATCCTACACGATCGAACGCGGCCAGTTAACCCTGAGCCGGGATGGTAAAGCTTTCTTGGTCGCCCGACGCCGGGACTAGACGGACTTACCATTACCAGTCATGAGGCACGCAAGGAACGTCAAACGTTAAACGCCCAACGTCAAACGAACTCTCAAATGCCGTTTCTTTGTCGGTAAACGATTCTGAATCTCTTGATTATTGAAACGCGCGCCTACGCCCGTGCCGGGCTGCTGGGCAATCCGTCCGACGGATTTTTTGGGAAAACCATCGCCTTATCGGTTCGCAACTTCGGGGCGTCGGTGAAGCTGTATGAGTCGCCCGAGCTGGTGATCGAACCACAGCCGCAGGATACCAACAGTTTCCGCAGCCTGCATCACCTGCGCGACGCCGTGGCAACGCTGGGGTATCAGGGCGGCATTCCGCTGCTGAAAGCCGCCGCCAAAACGTTTCTCGACCATTGCGACCGGCAGGGTATTCGGCTGCCCAACAAGAATTTTACGCTACGCTACGCCACGTCGATTCCCCGTCAGGTGGGCCTGTCGGGCTCCAGCGCCATCATTGTGGCGGCCTACCGGGCCATGATGACCTTCTACAACATCGATATTCCGCTGCCCGAACTGCCCAACATTGTGCTGGCTACCGAAACCAACGAGCTGGGCATTGCGGCGGGCTTGCAGGACAGGGTCATTCAGTGCTACGAAGGCTGCGTCTACATGGACTTCGACCAGACGCTGATGGAGCAGCAGGGCCACGGGCTGTATGAACCGATTCCGCCGCAGCTGTTGCCCAACCTGTACATCGCCTACAAAACCACGCTCGGTAAACAGTCGGGTCGGGTGCATTCCGATGTGCGCTCGCGCTGGCAAAAAGGTGAGCCGTTGGTGGTCGATACGCTGCGCAACATTGCTGATCTGGCCCGGCAGGGCCGCGAGGCGTTGCTTAACGGCGAAACCGGCCGGCTCAATGAGTTGATCAACCAGAATTTCGATTACCGCAAGCAGATTTACCCCATCAGTGAAGCCAATCAGGCCATGATCGACACGGCGCGGCGGTGCGGCGCTTCGGCTTCGTTTACCGGTTCGGGTGGATCGATTATCGGCGCCTATCAGGACGACGCCATGCTCAACCGTCTCTTTGTCGAACTCAAACGTCTGGATGCCCGCGTCATCCGTCCCTTTGCACAATGAAGTAAGTTCAAGGTCTAATGTCCAACGGTCAAAGGGCTGTTTTAACGTACCCACTAAAGCCTTGAACACGTCCGTTGGACTTTAGACGTTGAACCTTGAACTACACCTTTTCATGATCAAAAAAGCTGTTATTCCCGCCGCTGGTCTGGGCACCCGTTTCCTGCCCGCCACCAAAGCCCAACCCAAAGAAATGTTGCCGATCATCGACCGGCCCACCATCCAGTATGTGGTGCAGGAGGCCGTCGATTCGGGCATTGAAGACATCCTGATTATTACGGGTAAAGGCAAACGCGCCATCGAAGACCACTTCGACCGTAACTATGAACTGGAGAGCCGCCTTGCCGAAAAAGAAGACCGGCTGCTGCTCGACGAGATGCGCCGCCTGTCGGACATGGCCAACCTGCATTACGTGCGGCAACGCGAACTCAACGGCCTCGGTGATGCCATTCGCTACGCTCGACAACACGTTGGTAACGAGCCGTTTGCTGTGCTCTTAGGCGATACCATCATGGACGCCGTCATGCCCGTCACGCAGCAACTGATCGACACCTACGAGCAGTATGGCGGGTCGGTGATTGCGGTAGAAGAAGTGCCAGCCGACAAAGTGAATCGGTATGGGATTGTGGGTGGCAAAGCCCTGAGCGAACGCATTATGGCCCTCGACACCCTGATCGAAAAACCATCCATAGCAGAAGCGCCCAGTAATCTGGCCATTGCCGGCCGGTACGTGCTCACGCCCGACGTGTTCGACGCCCTTGACCGCACGCCCGTTGGCAAGAATGGCGAAGTGCAACTCACCGACGCCCTGAAGCTGATGCTCATGCGCGAAAACCTGTTTGCGCACCGCATCGAGGGTAAACGCCACGACATCGGCAACAAGCTCGACTTCCTGAAAACCACCGTCGAATTTGCCCTCAAACGCCCCGAATTTGCCGAGCCGTTCCGAGCTTATCTGAAAAGCCTGGATTTGTAAACCTATAAGGTCTCCAAAGACCTTATAGGTTTGAAGGAGTTACCCTAAGTAACTCCCGATACTGACCATATCGGCAAAGACACCAGAGGCTGTTACTTCAGCACCCGCGCCGGGGCCTTTGATCACCAGTGGGCGCTCTTTGTAGCGCTCCGTCGTGAACGAGATGATGTTATCGGCACCCGTCAGTTGGTAGAACGGGTGTTCGGGACCCACGCCGCGCAGGCCAATTACCGCCTTGCCGTTCTCGAACGTAGCGATCATACGGAGTTTTTCGCCCCGGTCGCTAGCGTCGCTCAAGAGCTTCTCGAAATAGCCATTCTCGGCTTCCAGCGACTCGAAGAAGGCCGGGATCGTGGGCGCGGCCAGGCAGGCGGGGGGCAGCAGCGTCTCGACGGTTACGTCGCTTGGCTCCAGCTCAAAACCGGCTTCGCGCGCCAGAATCAGAATTTTCCGAGCTACGTCCTGCCCGCTAAGATCGTCGCGGGGGTCGGGTTCGGTGTAGCCTTTTTCTTTGGCCTCCCGTACCACGTCGACAAACTTTGTACCCGGCGCAAACGAGTTGAAGATGTACGACAACGTACCTGACAGAATCGCCTCGATTTTCAGGAACCGATCGCCCGACGTGAGCAGACCCTGCAAAGTGTTGATGATAGGCAGGCCCGCGCCCACGTTGGTTTCGTAGAGGAACTTCACACCCCGGTTGAGTGCCGTACGCTGTAACCGGCGATATTCGGCATACGAACCCGAATTGGCTACTTTATTGGGCGTCACGACCGAAATGTTGGCGTCGAGCAGCGATTCGTAATGCTGCACAATATCCTTGTCCGACGTGCAGTCGATGAAGACCGAGTTGGGCAGGTTGTAGGATTTGATCTTCTCAACAAACGCTTCCAGCGAGGTCGTTACGCCGTCGATCTGATGCGCATCCTGCCACTGCTCGAGGTTTAGCCCCTTGGGATCAAGCACCATTTTTTTGGTGTTGGCTAAACCAACCACGCAGATTTTGAGCAGTTTCTCCTGCCGCAGGTACGTATCCTGTGCATGAATCTGACGCAGTAGCGTCTGCCCGATCAGGCCGGTGCCGACCATAAACACGTTCAGCACGCGGGCCTCCGATTGGAAGAATACGTTGTGTAGCGCATTGAGGGCTTTGGACAGGTTATTTTTCGTGATTACGACCGAGATATTGATCTCCGACGATCCCTGTGCCACTGCCACGATGTTGACCCCGTTTTTACCCAGCACCGAAAACAGCTTACCGGCAATACCGCTCGACTTGCGCATGCCTTCGCCCACCGTCGCGATGATACTCAGGTCGCGCTCGATGCTGATGTTATCGATATGCCCGTGTTCAATATCGACAGCGAATTCGGCATCCAGAATGGCCTTCACCCGATCGGCTCCTTTCGGGTCGATAGCGAAACAGATTGAGTGCTCCGACGAGGCCTGCGAGATCAAGATAACGCTGATGCGATGCGTGGCCAGTACACCAAACAGCTTGGCCGAAACCCCCGCTACCCCAATCATGCCTGACCCCTGCACGTTCACCAGGGCCACGTCGTCGATGCTCGAGATGCCCGTAATAGTGTATTGTCGGCGCTCGGCGGTGCGGCTCACCAACGTACCCGGATGGTCGGCGTTGAAAGTATTCAGCACTCGAATAGGGATGTTGCGGGCAAAGGCAGGTTGCAGGCTGGGCGGGTAGATCACCTTCGCGCCAAAGTGGCTCAGCTCCATGGCTTCGGCGTAGGTAATCGTCGGGATGTTGAAGGCGTTGGGCACCTTGCGCGGGTCGGCCGTCATCATGCCATCCACGTCGGTCCAGATGTCGATGATCTCGGCGTTGAGCGCCGCGCCCAGAATACTGGCCGTATAATCGGAGCCGCCGCGGCCCAGCGTGGTGGTCTCGCCTTTCTCGGTCGAGCCGATGAAGCCCGTCACGAACGGGATCGGTGACGACGAGTTACTCAGGTCGGCAAAATAACCCTGCACGAGTGGAGTCGTCAAGGTGTAATTCACTTCGGCATGTCCAAACTGCGCGTCGGTCTTGATCAGATCACGGGCGTCGCAGAACGTCGCGGGTGTGCCGCCCGCTTTCACGCACTCCGCCACCACAAGGTTCGACAGCCGTTCGCCGAAGCTCATAATCAGGTCCATGGTACGGGGCGTCAGTTCGCGAATGAGCGACACCCCTCGTAGCAGGTCTTCGAGTTCGTTGATCGTCCCGCGCACGGTCGCAAACACCTTGCTTTGCTCCTTGATGGGAATCAGCGCTTTGATGACGTTGAAATGGCGGTCTTCGATCCGCCGCACCAGTTCCATGTAATCGAGCTGCCCGTTGGTGGCCATACGCCCGATTTCGATGAGCTGATTGGTGACGCCGCCCATCGCCGACAACACAACGGCAATGGGGTTCGACTGCTGACGGTGAGATTCAACGATGCGGATTACCTGCCGGATGCTCTCGACCGAGCCAACCGATGTGCCGCCAAATTTGAGAACGTGCATGTGGGCAAAAAGAGTGAAAGAGCGAACAGGGGAAAGCGTACCTGCTCACGCTTCGGCCTGCTCGTCGGGCACAAATATAGGGCTGTTCGGGCTAGTGGCTGTGCAAAAGCCGCTTACAACGTACCTAGCCTGCCTTTTTGGGGTACTATTGGCCGGAATCGCGTATTATTACGTTTGCTTTGTCGTGTCTGTAATGAAAAATGGTTTGGGTCTGCTGGCTAGCGGAATTATTCTGATAAGTGCGTTGAGTATCGGTTTGCCGATGGCCTGCAAACCCGCCGAAGCCACCGGGCAGCAACTGGCTGAGCAGCATTGCGGCAACTGCCACCAATACCCTGAACCGGCGTTATTGCCCAAAAAAACGTGGCTACACGGGGTGCTGCCGCAGATGGCCCTTCGCCTGGGGCTGGTTGGCGATACGCTGGCGCTGGCTCAGCAGATCAGTCAACAGGACGAACGCGAACGGGGTATTCAGCAGGGCTATCTGCCTGCGCAACCCCTGCTGACACCCGATGAATGGAAACGGCTGGTTGATTTTTACGTCGACAAAGCACCCGATTCGTTACCGGTTACGGAGCCCGCTCCAACGGTCTCACTGACGCTATTCAAGCCCGTATCGCCTGCCAAACCGCTGGCGGCTCTCACAACCTGTGTTCGGATTGACCCTATTGCACACCGCGTGATCGTGGGGGATCAGATGGGCGGCATTCAAACGTTCGATGCCCGGCTGCAACGGACCGATTCGGTGCGCGTCGTGAGTCCGCTGACCGACGTAGTGCGGGTGCCGGGCCAAAACACCTACGCCCGGCTGCTGGTGGGTATCATGAACCCTAACGACCGAAAAACGGGTGAACTGCGATTACCGGGTGAAAAAGGCGTCGATACACTTCGACGCCCCGTGCAGCTCGCCATGGGCGACCTCAACCGCGATGGCAAACCCGATTGGGTGGTGTGTCAGTTTGGGCATAATGTGGGGCAACTGAGCGCGTTCATCAAAACGGGGACTACGTACCTGGAAACGATCCTCGACCCGACGCCGGGTGCCCGCCGGGCCATCATTCAGGATGTCAACGCCGATGGCTGGCCCGACGTGGTGGCGTTGCTCGCGCAGGGCGATGAGCAGGTCGCGGTTTATTATGGGCAACCCGATGGGAAATTTCTGAAGAAGACCGTATTGCGGTTTCCGCCCGCCAACGGCTCATCGTATCTGGAACTGGCCGATATGAACCGCGATGGAAAGGTTGATATCATTTATACCAATGGCGATAATGCCGATTATTCACAGGTGTACAAGCCCTACCACGGCGTCCACATTTTCCTGAACGACGGTACGTTCCATTTCAAAAAAGCCTGGACCTACGCCATGCCGGGCGCCGGGCAGGTGCTGGCCCGCGACTTCGACGGCGATGGCGACCTCGACATGGCCGCGATTTCGTTCTTCCCGGTGCTCGACCCGAACCGCCAACGTCCTGCCCAGGTGTTCGTTTATTTCGAGGACCAGGGCAACCTACGCTTTTCGGCACGTACCTGGCCCGGTGCCGACGTTGGCCGTTGGCTGGTGATGGACGCGGCTGACCTCGACGGCGACGGCGACGAAGATATCGTGCTGGGTTCCAATTTCCGGTCGCTGTCCAACACCCCCGCCGCCTGGCGGCAACACTGGCACGACAGCCCCAGCGGTTTGCTGCTGCTGGAGAATCAGGTACGTTTCCGGAAGCCGTCTGTCAACCAGTAGATTCATGAGGCAATCGGCCACATACTGCTCCGGCAGTTAAGCGGCTTACGGCAGGTAGGCTCGCATTTCGTCGATATTGTACTTGATGCGCTTGTCTTTGCTGACCAGGTTCCGGAACGTGGGGAGCTTGCTTAAGGCACTAGCCGTGTTGTAATGCGCAATCACGGGAAGCAACTGACTGGCCTGATAGTAACGCTTGTTGTCCAGCGCCAATTGGAGCGCTTCCTCGATGTTAGGCAGTAGTGCGGGTGTATTAAGTTTTACTAAAACGTGCTTCAGCTTACTCTCAAAATAGCAGGTGCCATATAGCGCGAGGATCGGGCGTATCACGGTAAGTATTTTTTCGACCTCATAACCAGACAGAATAGCTACACTAAGCGCGTCGGCTATGACATCATAGACATTGTCTTCATCCCAAAGCCGATGAGGTTCTAACGTAATCGTCTGGTCGATCCGCTGGATAACGAGAGAGTGGAGGAAATCAACACCTGCCTCAACCCCCCAGGCTGCCAAGATCAATCCGGCCTGATAGGCTGCGTACAAATCATCGGCAGACAGCAAGGCAATGATGGCGGGAATCCGCTCCTCGGGTATCGGGTCCAGCAACTGAACCTCATCCAGACCAATAATTTCGCCCGTTTGATCAGCGTAAAGGAGTTGATTTAATTCTTCATTAAATAATGACATTGGCGTACTTTTTTTGCTAGAAAACAGCCTTGTTACGTGTTATTGATTTTTGAAAAGTCATAAAAATTATAGAAAGATTATCAGATGTTGCTGAGTGGAACGCCTTTTACTAGAGGAGTACTTTACGAGATAATCCGTAACTAATAAGCAATTACCCCCTAAATATAAGCTATAAGTGTCTGTTTGTCATTCGGAGGCTACACGGTTCGGTGAATTGTCCAATTAGCCAAGATATAGGTAATACGGCTTATCTACGTGAGTGAAAAATTCTTTGTTTCTTGATCCAGCGTTTTTAATAAAGTTGGAATTCTGTAATTACCTGCCATGGATCTAACGTGAGCAGCTGCTTGTGATAACTCAATACCAACAGCCGTTACGAATAACGGATTTTTGCTGTCGCGTCGCCAGACCTTTATTGCTGAAGTTTCAGCAGAAAGAAAGGACGATTTAGCGACGCCAATGACGGGTATGCTACAAGTTAGATAATCATACAGATAAGCACCTAATCCTTTTTTATTAGTATCATCAAGAAAAATAAAGCCATCAATAACTATTATGGTAACGAGTGATAGATCTATTTTTTCTAGGAACTTGATGAGGCAAGGCAGTTCTCGCTTATAAAAAGCACCGGGTTCATAGTCATTTATACCGTGAATGATAGTCGACTCGGTTAGATAAGGAGTAGGATCTGTCCAATCCTTTACCAAAATACCCACCACTTTGGCTGTATTGTCAAGATAATAGGCATCAACGGCCAGAATCATATACTAGTACTTTTTGAATCGACGATCAGCCTGCCAGTTTCGTCCCATTGCTTAATCCACATTTGCTTTCCGTTTTTTACCTCTTTTTCAAGTTGTAACTGCCCGTTTTCGTGCCACTTTCTAACTATACCTTGGACGCTACCGGCAACGTACTGTTTTTCACTTCGTTTTGCGCCGTTTTTATACCAACCACGCTCAAAACCATTGGGAATACCACTCACATATTCCGTTGTCGTACCAAGCTCGCCCGTATCATAATGCCATTCTTCAATTCCTGTAAAAAGTTCGCCCCGGTGATAGATATATCCATTATCATCCCTATCTGTCTGCTTTGAGCTTACAACGTTCATATACTGACTATTTTTTTTTTTTTTTTCTCTTTTCTTTTCTGCCTGTGAGTGAGTACCATTCAAAATTTCCGTGCAATTCCCACATGTTGGAGCTGGGTTGGTACCATTACTAGGCCTACCTGTTTTAGTTTGTGCTGTCTGTAAATATATTTGTAGCTGAAACTCAGAATTGATGTCTATTTTCGTAAGGCTAGATGGTTAAAACTGACAATATAAAATTTGATTTGTTGGTAAATTTGTAAGTCGAACTATTCAATAATTTGTAAGAAAATTTAAATTTTATATGCTATTAAATAGAATACTTATATTTTTATATCCGCCTTGTTCTGGTAGTTGATTTTCAAAATTAGCGGCAGTAACAGCCGAAATACCTTCTTTCCAAAGAAGGTTTAATAAGGTTGCTATTTCATTCAAATAAATTACTGGATCGGCAGAGGGGGAAGGATCTACCTCAATCATATAGGGAAAGAACAGAAAACCATTCGGAAATTGTATCGCTTTCTCGCTATTAAAATCGTCATTCTTCGCGACTGACCAATCTATGCTTTTTAAGTTGATGGTTAGTTTAAACAATAGCTCATCAACTTGTGGCTTCGCAGCGGACGAATATAAATAAATTTTTGCGTAAAGGTCCATGGGTGTCGATTAGTTGAGAGGGACAAAAGGAGGAGTGTCAAATGGGCCATCAATGCGAACAACAGAAATGTCAACGGCCATGCCAAGGTCATTTTCTAGCTCTCTCCCAACCCCGCGCATCCCTGCTTCTCCTCGTTGTATTTTTCCTGTTTCTCTGGCTTGGTTGAGCGTTCGCTCTTTGGCACTTCCCGGATTTGATGTGCCAAAACGTTCATCTAAAATTTGATTAAAACGTTCTTCGGATACGCGAATCCCAATATCAATATCTGAGTCAGTACGCGTAGTACCCTTGGCACGTGAACCCTAGAAGGCAATATCATCGCCGTAGTCAAGTTCGCTTGCCCTTGTTCTAGCTTTTTGTGAAGCAGTACCAAACTGTTCGTTGGTTAAATCTTGGGGGTGTTAAACCACTAGGCGGCTTGGTACCCGGTACTATGCGTTCACTGCCTTTATAGCCAGCCCAACCGCCCAGCAGCCCGCCACCCAGACTAGCCAGGTCGTGGCCCCAACTGCCGGGTTGATAACCCAGTTGTTGGGCACCCCAGCCGCCGAGCAGGCTGCCGCCCATACCACCCGCAGTGGCGCCGCCAATGCGGGCAGCAGCGGCCATGACACCCATCCCACCCGCTCGCAACAGCCCATAGCCGCCCAGCATGCCCAGGCCCATCAGGCCCCAGTCGACCCATTCGGGAATTTCGGGATTGAGTGGCCTGACGGTTATTGTCTCGCCGCCGATGATGACCGTAGCACAACCTTCGTTAACTGAAGCTGAGCAGGCCAGTTTATCGCCTTTGCGGGCCGCGGGTTTGCCATTGATGAACAGATTATCGCTTTTACACTAGCGGACAGAGTAAATAAAATGACCGGCCAATTTGCCAATACATGAGGTCAAATGTTCAAGCTATTGAATAGCTTTTCAGCAGGTAGATGGTAATTTTTTGCAAAGTCGTAAGCTGTGCGTCCTTTTTTGTCTGCAAGCATGACATTGGCACCGTGTGCAAGTAAACGTTCGATGATATCTGTTGAGCACACTTCAGTCTCTTCATTCTTATATGCTTCTACAGAAACATCAATGGCTGCGTTTAACGGTGTGGCATAATCAGTAAATTTATTGGGATCCGCACCGCTGCTAAGAAGCAACTCAACCAATTCTGTATTGAATGTTTCAATAGCTACTAGCAAAGGTGTGTTGCCTTTTTCATCCTCAAAATTAACCGAACCCCCAGACGCTATATAACGTCTTACTGCCCCAAAATCTTCGGCGAAGATATTCCTAATAAACTGGTGCTTATTTTCTGGCGCTGTCATATGATTTACGCATTAATGATTTGAGTTTGACATTATTTTTTGGGTGGCGTTGTTTCCACCCGTTCAATCTTAATGTTAGGCCTAAGCTTTTCAAACTGCCTAATCGCATCCATGCAAGAGTCGCAGATAGGCCGCTCAGAAACGATTTTTATTGTGCCATTTACATCAGGGTTATTGTTCGTCTGATCCAAAACCTCTTCTAAAATTTTTACCTCAGAATCGTATGCCCGCTGGTCTGGAGTTGTTGAACCACGTTCAATGTCTTGCTTAGTTGGTTTCGTATCTAATGTTTGATCAGGAAAATCTTTTGCATTTGCAGTACCTGGTTTTGAGTTTTGTCCACTGTGTCCTTCTCTGTAATAGGGTTCATCACCTATTGTCCCTTCAGCATAAGCAATGTTTTTCTTTTTTGATATAATATTATCTTCTCGAATTTTGGCTATTTGTTGGGTTTCTACATCAGTTGCTAGTCTTGTGTTTCTAACTGGGACAGCTCTGCCTCCCACCTTATAGCCAGCCCAACCGCCCAGCAGCCCGCCACCCAGACTAGCCAGGTCGTGGCCCCAACTGCCGGGTTGATAACCCAGTTGTTGGGCACCCCAGCCGCCGAGCAGGCTGCCGCCCATACCACCCGCAGTGGCGCCGCCAATGCGGGCAGCAGCGGCCATGACACCCATCCCACCCGCTCGCAACAGCCCATAGCCGCCCAGCATGCCCAGGCCCATCAGGCCCCAGTCGACCCATTCGGGAATTTCGGGATTGAGTGGCCCGACGGTTATCGTTTCGCCGCCGATGATGACCGTAGCACAACCTTCGTTAACTGAAGCTGAGCAGGCCAGTTTATCGCCTTTGCGGGCCGCGGGTTTGCCGTTGATGAATACGGTACGGCTGCCCTGCACGATAGGCGATGACGGGTGCGGCGGACCAATCATGCCACCCGTACACATCGTGAGGCTGCCCACTGTGGCAGCAGGTAGTCCTTCGATCAGTACGTTAGTCGCGCAGTTGAGCATGATTGGTCCGCTGGGCATCCCACTGAAATGCGAGCCAATCATTTTGCCCAGTCCGCCACCGGCTGATACGCCCGTCGCTACGGCCGACGCGATGACCACCGCGCCGGCACCACCAGTTGCCACGGTGATACCCACGGCCAGGATGCCACCGACAACGGCACCGGCAATCAGCCCGGCCATGCCCAGACTGTGAGCGACCTGATGAGTTTGGTGAGCGGCTTCAGGCATAGTAACTAGCGGTCAAACTGATAGCTGCGTAGAATTTGGGCGAACAAAAGCTGACTCTGCTCCGTGTAAAGCAGTTCTGGTACGGTCATGGTTAGGCTGTAGCCTTTGATGGGTTGTTTTGCCGAACCCGTTGTAACGACGAACAGCGCCTGAAACACGTGCATAATACTCCCTTCCTGCTCCCATTGCGATTCGAGCACGACGGCCGGTATGCGCCCCTGAATGTTAGCGGGTAAGTCCTGAAGTAATCGAAAGCCCGGCAGTTCGTGAGGCAGGCGCGTTAAGGCCATCGCCTTGTACGCGTCGAGTGTTTTACCCGGCGGTAATGGTTCGGCCGTCATGACGAGGCTATGACCGGCCTTTCCAGGTCCTTCCGAGGAAAAAATATGCAGGGTTTGTTCATGCCAGCCATCGGGTATCTCAATGCTGGCTTCGTTCATTCGGTAGATCATCGGCACACGCTTACGATGTTGCTTTGATAAGTCAGGCTAACCCTGACTTATCAAAGCAACACTTTGTAAAGTAACGTTACTTCACGTGAAGACGGGTGTTGATGTTGTCCATTTTGAGCAAATGGTTTGACCTGGAAGGCCTACCAGCCCAGCGCCGTGTTGTCGGCGCGGGGGTCGGAGGCACCTTCGTAAGTGCCATCGGGGCGGACGAGTACGCAGTCCATCCGGCCGAGCGTGTTGGTAAGGCGTTCGAGCTGATAGCCTTTGCTTGTGAGGTTCTGCTGGGTAGCTTCGGTGAAGGCGCCGTTCTCGAAAATGACTTTTTCGGGCAACCACTGGTGGTGGAATTTCAGGGCATTGACAGCCTGTTGCATCGTCATACCATGCTCCACGACGTTCAGTATCGTCTGAAAAACCGACGTCATGATGGTGGATCCGCCCGGTGTGCCCACAACCATGAACAGCTTGCCGTCGCGTTCCAGAATGGTCGGCGTCATGCTCGACAGCATCCGTTTACCGGGCGCAATGGCGTTGGCCTGGTTGCCAATCAGCCCGTACATGTTCGGCGCACCGGGTTTCACGCTGAAATCGTCCATCTCGTTATTCATGAAGAAGCCCGCGCCGCCTACAACCACCCGGCTACCGAACCCACCATTGAGTGTGGTGGTGATGCTGACGGCGTTGCCTTCGCGGTCGACGATGGAGAAGTGGGTCGTTTCCATGCTTTCGTAGCCAGGTACGTTGCCGCCTCGCACGCTGCTGCTTGGGGTAGCCTGCGCGAAGCTGAACGTCTCCCAGCGTTGGCGCAGGTAGTCGGGACTGGTCAGTTGCTGAACGGGTACCTTCACGAAATCGGGGTCGCCCAGAAATTTAGCCCGGTCGGCATACACGCGCCGTTCAGCTTCAACCATCGTCTGCACAGTGCTGTCGCGGTTCCAGCCCCAGCGGCGCAGCGGATAGGGCTCCACAAAGCGCATGAGTTGCACCAGCGCTACCCCACCGCTTGAGGTTGGGGGCATGGTGATGATGCTGTAATTTTTGTAACCGGCCCGGATGGGGTCGCGCCAAACGGCCTGGTACGCTGCCAGATCGGCTTCGCTGATCAGCCCTTTGCCGCCGGTGGGGCTACCGCGTTCCATCTCGGCTGCCAGCAGTTGGGCCGTTTCGCCCGCGTAGAAGCCCGCGCGGCCCTGTGCCTGAATGCGGCGCAGCGTTTTGCCCAGATCGGCCTGCACTAGTGTGTCGCCTTTAGCCCAGGTACGTCCGTCGGGTCGCATAAAATACGTCTTGCCGGGGTTGTACGTCAGCAGGTCCGTTTTGATGCGGTTAAGCCCTGTGGCGTCGCGTTCGGTGAGCAAAAATCCTTTTTCGGCCAGATCAATGGCCGGTTGCAGCACCTGTGCCCAGGGGAGTTTGCCGAATTTCTGATGTGCCTGCACCATGCCGTCGACGGCCCCCGGCACACCACTAGCCAGGTGGCCGTTGATGCTCAGCGCCCCCGCCCGCACATTGCCGAGCGAGTCGAGATACATATTCTGCGTAGCGCGGCCCGGTGCTTTTTCGCGGTAATCGAGGCTGCTGGTATTGCCGTTTTTGTCGCGGTACACCATAAAACCACCCCCGCCGATGTTGCCCGCCACCGGATAGCAAACTGCCAGCGCAAACTGCACGGCCACGGCGGCGTCGACGGCATTACCGCCCGCTTTCAGAATAGTAAGCCCAACCAGCGACGCCTCGGGGTGCGCCGAGGCCACCATGCCGTTTCGCCCGATGACCCCCTGCCGATCCGAGAAAAATGGTTTGCGGAGTGGGTCTTCTTCCCGATACTGATAAACGCCCTGCCCGGTTTGAATGGGCGCAGTGGACGCTGTTGGTTGAGACGTGGGTTGCGTGGTTTTGCAGGCAAGCCCCAGCAGGTACGTTGCCGCGACGATCGGGAATAAACGAAAACGCATACGGTGATAAGTTGATGATAAGCTCCCAGCAGTTGGTGGTGCTAACGGGGCTGGCTGGTAGGTGAGTCTTTCTCACGAAACTACACAATCTAGGCGTGCGTAGGATAACCTGAGGGGCGCGGGCAGCCTTGTTGCCGTATATTTGGGGCGTAATATCGGTCAACCGTCCTTCACCAGGAAGCCTTCAACCCCTTCCTGAACGCTGGACGTTGCCCATTAGACTTTGAACGTATCCCTATGTCGCAGGTTTCTATTGTCGCGCCGCTGTATAACGAACAGGCCACGTTTCCGCATCTGGTCAAACGCCTCAACGCGCTCATGGACACCAGCGATCTCGATATCGACGTGGTGCTGGTAGACGACGGTAGTCGCGATCAGACAGCACTGATGATGAGCGACTTAGCCCTGAACGATTCCCGTTACCACGCCGTGTTTCTGTCGCGCAACTATGGGCATCAGACGGCCCTGACGGCGGGTTTGGCCGTGGCGCGGGGTACCGAGGCCGTAATGGTAATCGATGGTGATTTGCAGGATCCGCCCGAACTCGTCACCAGCTTTTACGCCAAACTCAAAGAGGGTTACGACGTGGTGTATGCGGTGCGGCAGAAACGCAAGGAAGGTATCGTAAAACGGTCGGCCTATTTTCTGTTCTACCGCTTTCTGGCGTCAATTTCGTCCATCAAAATTCCGCTCGATAGCGGCGATTTTGCGATGATGAGCCGCCGGGTGGTAAACGTGATGAACAGCATGCCCGAAGAAAGCCGTTACCTGCGCGGTATGCGGAGCTGGATTGGCTTCAAGCAGATCGGGATGCCCTACGAACGCGACGAACGTATTGCCGGCGAGGCGAAATACTCCTTCAAGATGCTGTGGCGGCTGGCCTACAACGGCATCTTCAATTTCAGCGAATACCCCATCAAGTTCATCACCAACCTCGGCCTCTGGACGTTGGGCTTTGCGGGTATCTACCTGATCTATAACCTGATCCGCAAATTTGTCTACGATGATGTTCCTCAGGGCTTTACAGCGACGATCTTCCTGATCACGCTCTTTAGCGGCGTACAACTGATCGCGCTGGGCATCATTGGCGAATACGTCCTGCGGATTTTCTTCCAGGTCAAAGGCCGTCCACTATTCATCATCCGCGAACAAATCAAAGACAGCCAGCCGGTAGGGCAGGGGGAGGTGTTGAATGTATAGTGAATAATGAATAATGTACAATGTATGATGTACAATGCACAATGGGCTAACGCGAAAGCAAGGCTAGACGCGATCAAACTCATTATACATCGTACATTATACATCTTATACATCGTACATTATACATCGTACATTATACATTATCCATCCTCTCTCAACCATTCGCCCCGTATTCCAACCCCTTAGCCTAAACGGGTTGGATTGTTGGCGGATGACCCGGAAGTTTAGGGCTTATTGGTAGGTTGCTGTCGAACGGTTTTTGACCGACGCCTACCCACGACAAACGCCCTTTGCTGTGATCGCTGTTTTTCGCCAAATCTATGAGAGCCTGCGTTTTGCCTGGCAGGCGCTGCGTTCCAACCTGCTGCGCACGACCCTGTCACTGCTGGGCGTAACGGTTGGTATTTTTGCCATTATCGCCGTATTTACCATTGTCGATTCGTTGCAGCGCAACATCAAGGAGACGCTGGGTTCGTTGGGTACCAACGTGGTGTACGTGCAAAAATGGCCGTTCGACTTCAGCGGCGACTATCCCTGGTGGAAATACTTTCAGCGCCCCGAACCCAAATACACCGAATACCGGATGCTGGCCGACCGGCTCGAAAACGCGCAGGCCGTCGTGGCGATGGGCGGCCGGGGCGGCATCACCATCAAACGCGGTAGCAACAGCCTGTCGGCGCGGGTATCGGGTGTTACGTTCGACTACAACAAAATCTCCGACGTACCCATTGCCGAAGGGCGCTACTTTGTGCCGCAGGAGGTGGAAGCCTCGCGCAACGTAGCCATCATTGGTTCAACGGTGGCCGAAACGCTGTTCCCAAACCAGAGCGCCATGGGGCAGTCGGTGCAGATTGCCGGGCTGCGGTTTGTGGTAATCGGCGTGGGTGAGAAAAAAGGCGCGGGCATTCTGGAAATTGGCGGCGACCCCGACAAACGGGTAATTATCCCCTACGGCACGTTTGCCAAACTGTTCAATTCCATCAACCCCAACCTGACCATCGCCGTGAAAGGGTATGAGTCAGACAAAGGGTTGGAAAACCTCGAAGGTGAGATCAAGGGGCTGTTGCGCGCCCGCCGCAGCCTGCGCCCGCAACAGGAAGACAGCTTTGCCATCAATCGCCCCGAGGCGCTGGCCAAGTTTATCGGTGGCATCTTTGCCGTGCTGACGGTGGCGGGCTGGTTTATCGGCGGCTTTTCGATGCTGGTGGGTGGCTTCGGAATCGCCAACATCATGTTTGTGTCGGTGAAAGAACGCACCAACATTATCGGGATTCAGAAGTCGCTGGGGGCCAAAAACTACGTGATCCTGCTTCAGTTTCTGTTCGAATCGGTGCTGCTGGCCCTGGTTGGCGGGCTGGTGGGTATCGGGCTGGTGTACCTGATGTCGTTTGCCAATCTGGGCAGTCTGGATATTCAGTTGAGTACGGGCAACATCCTGCTCGGGGTGATGGTGTCCAGCCTGATTGGCGTCATCTTCGGAATTTTGCCCGCTGCGCTGGCTGCCCGCATGAACCCCGTCGACGCGATCCGTTCGAAATGACCACCCCCAACCCTATGCGGGCCACCCCTCCTAAAAAAAGGAGGGGGCTAAACACCCGGTCCCAAGACCAGCCGAAACCCGACGCCGTGGACCGCATCGATGCGCAGGCAGGGGTCGGCTGCCAGCCGTTTCCGCAGCCGAGACACAAACACATCGAGGCTGCGCCCCATGAAATAATCGTCGTCGCCCCAGATGGCGCGCAACAGCTCGTCGCGCCGCACTACGGCATTGGGCCGGGCCAGCAGATAGGCCAGTACGTCGGCTTCGCGCTGGGTCAGTTCGTAGGTACGTTCCGCATGGTGCAACGTCAGATTCGTCCGGTCGAACCGATACGTACCCAGTGGCATGCCACCCGGCTGTACGCGGGCTGAGGCAGTTGCGTCAATGGGAGCCTGTCGCCCACTTCGTTTGAGAAACACCTCGATTTTGAGCAACAACTCGTCGATACTGAACGGTTTGGTCAAGTAATCGTCGGCACCTAGGCGCAGGCCCGTCAGGCGGTCGGCGCGGTCGGTTCGGGCGCTCAGGAACAGGATGGGTACGTTGGTATCGACCGCCCGAATCTGCTGCGCCAGCGCGAAGCCATCGGTTTCGGGTAACATCACGTCGAGCAGACAGAGATCGAACGTACCTGACTGAAACGTTTGCCAGCCCTCGCGGCCCGTGGCACAATGCTGCACCGAAAACCCCGCCGCTTCGAGGTTGTCGCGCGTGACAAAGCTCAGGTTGATGTCGTCTTCCACGTACAGCAGGCGAGCTTTGGGTGGCGTCGAATGGGGTAAAGCAGTTAGCATACGGGCTCAGCAACAGCGGGTTGAGGAATGGGGTTTGCCAGTGGAGCCGTAAACGTGAAGGTGCTGCCCAGGCCGGGCGTGCTGTCGAGATGGAGTTTCCAGCCGTGCGCCCGCGACACCCGCCAGACATAATACAGCCCCAGACCGAAGCCTTTGCCCGTGGGTACGTTGCCGGTTGGCACCCGATAAAACTGCCGGAAAACCGCCCGCTGATGCGCCTTATCAATGCCAACGCCTCTGTCGGTCACCGACCAGACCAGCCGCCCTTCCACGATATGGCTGCTCAGGAGAATGTCGGGGTGGCCGACGCAGTAGGTCCGGGCGTTGTCGATAAGGTTATTCAATAGGGTTTCGAGCGCGTAGGTATCGGCCAGCAACCAGGCGGGCGTGGCTTGCAAATCGAGCCGGATGGGTACGTTATGGGCCTGCGCTACCTCGGTGAGTACCCGGTTCAGATCGAGTACTACCCGATCTGTGGCAAAGCCGGTATGCTGCCGCCGCGCCAGATTGAGTACGGCCTGCACCTGCCGCTGAAGGCGCTCGCTTTCTTCGGCCACCACGCGGGCATATTGCCGAAGGCGGTCGGGCTGCTGACTGATGCCGGGTTGTTGGAGTACCCCCGCCGCAATGCGAAGCGTGGAAAGGGGCGTTTGCAGTTCATGCGTGACGTTGTTGATAAACTCGCGTTGAATGTCGGCCAGCTGACGTTGGCGTAATACGACCCAGAGCGTATAACCAAACAACACAACCACCAGCGCCACGGCCACCGACGACGCCAGCCAGCCGTTGAGTTGCCCCGTCACGAAACCCGCCTGCCCCGGAAACCGGATTTCGAAATAGTGCGTGTAGCCGGGGAAACGCGGCGGCTGCTGTCGGCCAGTTGGCGCGTTGCTGACGGTTGTGCGGGTGGCCGACGACACATAGGCCCCGTAGACCATCCGTTCGGTTTCGCAGTTGTAGATGCCGTATTCAAAATCGGTCAGGAGCCGGTGCCGCCGCAGCGCCGTTTGCAGGTAATGTTCCAGCAGCGTCGGGTTGATGGGCGCATCGGTACGAACCACGAAATAATCGGCCGATAACTGAACGACCGCTGCCTGCGTTTGCCGGATGCGGTTAAGCTGAGCCACCTGATCGGCCACTTCCTGCAAGGCCACGAAAGCCGTCTGGCGAAACTGCCGCTCACCCAGTGCATAGGCCCGCCGCAGCCACACGGCCTGCACCGTCAGGATGCCGACGATCGCAATCACGGATAAGACGACCAAACTTCGAATCAACGCACGGGACATAGCCTGCCGGGTTAGTCAGATACAGCGGTAAACTTACGGGCTTTGGCGGCTGGTTGGTTGGCGTTAACAAGTCATTAACAACTGATAACGACTCATTAACAGCCCCGCCCGCTGGCACACACTACGTTTGTGCCGTTACCCACCGGCCGACGAACGGCCACCGGGTCAATCAACCAAATCGCTGTTTTCTATGAAAAACACATTCCCGTTTCTGGTCGCGCTGCTGTTGCTCGCAGGCACCGTTTTTGCCCACACGCTGGCCTCATTTGGCTGGACCAAGACTGTTCAGGAACTGGGCCGGATCCCGCAGGGCAAGCCCGTAACGGTCACTTATGCCTTCACCAATACCGGCACCACGCCGCTGGTCGTTACGAAGGCGCAGGGGTCGTGTGGTTGCACGGGCGTTGAGTGGCCCAAAGAAGCCATACTGCCCGGCGCGTCGGGGCAGATCAACGCGACCTTCAATGCGGCGGCGCTGGGTACGTTCAACAAGTCGGTCTTTGTGGAATCAAATGCTGGCGAGGGCGTCACGACGCTGCAATTCAAAGGCGAAGTGGTAAGTGGCGAAGCTGTCGAGAAGCCGTAGGCCGGTTGGGGGCGCGATGTGTCGCGCCTCCGCTTTGTTCGGCGAAAACAGGAGCCCATATGTAGGTACGTGTAAAAACTCTTTTCGGGGCAAAACGTGTTATTGGATTGAACAGGTGCTTATCCAATGATCGCTTCGTCAGCTAACCCCACCGCTATCCAACTTGCTCCTACGCTGAGTCACATTTGGCAAACGGCGCTCGATACCCATCAGCCTGCCGCGCTGTGGCGGTTACCCAACCAGACCGAGAAGCGGCTGATTGTTCACCTCGGCGACCAACTGACCGAGCAGCCTGTTGATCTGGACGAACTTCGCCCCGGTTTTGCCATCGGCCTGTTCGATACCCCCACCGATCCCAATCGCGACGAACTGGCGAAAGCCTTTTACCTGCACGCCGATTTGCAATACACCATTGGCCGTGACAGGCAGGCTGAACTGACAAATAACGTACCCAACTCGGCGCTAGCTGACGCCTTTCAGGTACGTGTGCGAGCCGCTATGCAGGCTGGTCAGGTACCCCGCCCGAGCGGGGCAGGTTCCTTGTCGGCAATTGAGTTTACTGAGACCACCCAACCCGAGGCCCAGATTGACTTTGAAACAGCTGTTGCCGAAGCCGTGCAGGCCATGCAGGCCGGGAAGTTCTGGAAAGTGGTAATCTCCCGCACGAAGACGATCGAATTCGCTGAGCAACCTGATGTCACGATTCTGTTCGATCGGTTGTGCGCGGCCTACCCGGCGGCGTTTGTGTCGGCCGTGTGGTTGCCCGAAGGTACGGGCGGCGCCCCGGCTCAAATCTGGCTCTCGGCCACGCCCGAACGCCTCGTTAGTGTCGATGCCAATGGCATCTTCCGCACCGTCGCGCTGGCCGGTACGCAGTCGGCCTATTACCCCGACGGCATGTTGAAGCGCACGGCCGACGCCCTCTGGTCGCAGAAAGAGATTGAGGAACAGGCACTGGTTAGCCGTTACATCATCGGCTGTTTTAAGAAAATCCGGTTGCGGGAATACATCGAGGAAGGCCCAAAAACGGCACAGGCGGGTAATCTAATGCACCTGTGTACGCAGTACAGCGTGGATACCAACGCCGTTAATTTTCCGCAACTGGGCACGGTGATGCTGCGGCTGTTGCACCCCACGTCGGCCGTGTGTGGGATGCCCCGCCCCGAGGCGCTGGACTTTATCCAGACCCACGAGCGCCACGACCGCCGTTTCTACGCCGGGTTTGCCGGTCCCATCAATATCGACGCCGCGAGCCATCTGTTTGTGCACATCCGCTGCCTGAAACTGGAAGGCAAAACGGCTACGCTCTACGCCGGGGCCGGCCTCACCGAAGACTCCGACCCGCAAAAAGAATGGCTCGAAACCGAGATGAAGTGCCAGACGCTCCTACGCGGCATGCGCGGGTAACCAGCCTGCCGGGTTCTTAGCCTTGCTTTGCTTACTTTTACCGGGACTCAGAAATTAATCGTATGCAAACGTTAACTGTGGACATCCTCAACGAAAAGGCGTTGCAACTCCTTCACGACCTTGAGTCGTTGCAATTGATCCGGGTTCGGCAAGAGACGAGTAGCCCGGCAGGGCCGAACTGGGCTGAATTGTACAAAGGACGAATGGCAAAACAACCCCTCGCTGACGTTGATGCTCAACTCGATCAACTGCGTAGCGAATGGGAGTGACGCATCTTTGGGATACCAACACGGTCATTTATTATCTGCAACAACAGTTTCCGCTTCAAGCCGAGACGTTTATCGATCAACTGCTATTGAACGAGTCTCCCTGTTTTTCGGCAGTAACGGAGATCGAACTTTTATGCTGGAAAACAGCAAGCGAGCAGGAATTGACGTTGTTACGTCAGTTTATCAGTAATTCCCTGGTGATCGAACTAGAGCAGGCAATAAAATGGAAAGCAGCTGACTTACGCCGACAGTATGCTATCAAACTACCAGATGCTATAATCGCTGCGACAGCTATTGTGTATGATCTAACCTTGCTGTCTCGCAATGAAAAGGACTTCCGGCGAATTCCCGACTTGCACTTGCATAATCCCTGGGTTTGATCCTTTAGCCATAGATTCTCCGACCCGCGAAAAAAATGGCTCGAAACCGAGATGAAGTGCCAGATGCTCCTACGCGGCATGAGTAGGAAATCGGTGCATGCTGGTGTAACTGCATCACTGCGTTTTGGCCGATTTAGCGGCACCATTCAGGCTGACACCAGCGTGAGGCGGTAGAACCGATGGCTTGGGTTCTGATAGCTTCTCCATCCGGTCGTGCAGTTGCTGAATGCGGCCGGGGAGAATAAAAATGTATTCAATCAGGTCGTCGAGCAGATCGACCATCAGCGTGGCAATCTCCTGATTGGGTTCTTTTTCCAACTCGAAATGAGCGCCGATGTTGCCGCCTTTCCGAATGGCGTCGGCCAGCGTTGAGATGGGTTTAGTCAAGTCGAGTTGCGTCAGCAAGGCCCTGATCTGAACCGACAGATTTTTGCTTTTGTGCTCCTCCGCCACAATCGACTTCGTGATGCCTTCCAGTACTCGTTTGCACAAAATGGCCGTGGCTGTCCACTCCTGCGCGTTTAATACAGTGATCGTTGAAAAATAAGCGCGCTTCAGTCCGTCCTCGATCTTGTTTGTTTCGGCAAGGCCCGCCAGGGGTTGCCGAACATCGTTATCCGGGGTGATGAATAAGCTGCCTGACCGAACACCGGTTGTTGTAGTGGTATCGGTGAGCAATAGCAGCGTCGCTTTTTTCTGGCAGGCGGGGCAGTGCGCGCTGCAATGCTCAACGACATACGTTTTCGGATTATCCCACGGAAGCGACAGGTTGACCTGGCGGCGGCAGTGCGGACAGATCGTGTCTATAGACGTGGGCAAATTGTAGTTATCCTTTACTGCCTGAACAACATAGTATTGGGAGGGTATATGTCTTAACATTGGATCAGAGAGGCTAAAGTGACAAGGCTGATTACGGTAGGCAGCAAGTTAACATATTGAAACCTATTGATTCTATAGTTTAACCCGCTAAAACTATACCAAATTAGCCCACATGCGTCTCACAAAAAACGCCAGTTCATTTGAGATGAACTGGCGTGAGCCTATTTCTCTTAAGAAAATCGGGCAACGTACCCCGCAAAACGCCTGGGGGTGATCCCTTAGCTGGCGCTTCCAATCCGCAAAAAGAATGGCTTGAAACCAAGATGAAGTACCGAACGCTCCTACGCGGGTAATGGTAACCCAACCATAGCTTCAGTTCGTCGTTACAATTTTTTCGTTTTTGCCCCAATTGAAAGTCAGACCGAAGAACCATCTGCCCCTGAACGTATCTACGTAGGTAAACGGAGTTGAGTCGCTGGTAGCATAGTTATTCAGTTTCTCATACCGAGCAGACAACTCACGCTGAATGCCAAACGACCACCCGTATGTGAAGACGACCCGTTGAGCGCGCCCCAACAGCAGGCTGGCCCCAGCGACTACGATTGGGCGTCCTCTAAACGTAATTCCGCTGCCGGCTGTCAGGCCAGGCGTAACGGTGCCGTCCAAAATGGGCAGCCGCCAGTAGGCATGAGCCAAAACACCCAGTGCGACCGTTAGTTTGTTGGCGTCATCAACATCTTTGATCTGCCGGGTAACAGTGGCCGTTGATGACGTCGGTTTGAAGGTCGTGTCGCGGGTGCTGAAGGATTCGTCGGCCAATCCAGAAAAGAAGACGCCTGCGCTATAGTCGATTTTGAGGCGTCCTGTTACCCATAAATCGTAACTCTGTTTAGTGGGCGAAACGGCAGTATTGCCAGCGGGAGCCGTGCTAAGCGTAACCCGAATGACATCGGCACCAGTGTATTGTTTTGGACTGAACGGACGCAGCCGCAATGTGCTGCCTTCTACGACGTCGTCGAGGGTTTGTATCAATTTAAACGTACGACTGGCCAGATCAGCGGTTAGGGCATATTCAGCAAGCGCCCGTACATACAGCGTGTATTCATCAGCCTGACCGGCATCGGTAACCAGACTGTTATTCTGGCTCGTGGTAACACTTCTGACTGTGGTAGTCAGCCCGGTGGCCGGTGTTATTGTACTGGAGTTCACGGCACTTGTGGTGCTACTGATGCTCGTGGAATTAGTCATCGATACGGCTGTCAGACTGGCCAGCGCTGCATTGGCAGTTTGGGTAAGTGTGGCTTTGAGCGCAAATTCATCGGCTATCTTATAATCATCTAAAACGCGTTGCTGTTCAACTTTGAGTGAGCGCAGTAGCGCAAGATCCGCCTCTGATAAACAGTCTAGCCGTTTGGTTACGCTTAGCCGCTGACTGATAACTGGCGCAATACCGGTTAACTTCTCCAGTTTTCGAACAGGCGCACTAATAGAAATAGAGGAACTGAGGTCATTTTTCTTGAAGAAGATACCGCTCTGATCGAAGATGCCACTGACCGCTGAAAAGGCTGCGCCGGGGTCGGTGTTGAAAGCGATACCGTCTGCCCCTAATGCCGCATTATAGCGAAGCGGGTTTACGTGGCGCACCACTGCTCGTATGGTCTCGTCGGCTTTAATGAATGGCCACTTTCTGGCAAATGGAAAGCGGACTCCCTGGTTGTCTTCTGCGCAGAAATCAATCTGGATGGCGTTGTCCTCCTGAGAAGTAAAGCCAGGCTGAATATCAGGCAACAGCAAGTGTAAAGGCCGGAGAGTGGTGTCTGACCAGGTTACTGCCCGAATCAGTTGGCTCTTAGTCGGAACGAATTCCGTTTTATTGTCTGGTTGCAAATTCAATACGTAGTCTAACTGAATAGTACCATTTACCAAATTGACAGAGGCCGGTTCCTGATGCCTGATAGTCGCCAGGGCAAGTGACTGATTAGCGCTGGAGGGTGCATCGTCTACCGTCAGCCTCAATTGAAACTGGTTCTTATTAGCCTTCGCCTGCGCAAACTCAGCAGCCGTTATCGGAAGAGGTACGACCAAGGGGGTGGCTCCCTGAAGTTGGGTGTACGACAAGGTGTGGTTAATTACGTGGGTGTTCTGACCGCAAACCCGTAAGCTCACAAGTAAAGGGAAGAGGAGTAGTATATAGCGCATGGTGTAGGTTGTTAAACTGACAGAAAAAGGCCGTTGTTGATGAGGTAATTATGAACAGGAAGGATGTAGGAGGCCACTTCATTATTGGCGATGAGCAGGCCGATGACTGTTGCTTTCTGGTTCGTATCAAGTATGAAAACCGCTGCACCTGAATCCCCTTTATGAGAGAGAAGCTGCGTTTTTATCAATCCCTCCATGCGGGCTGGCCGCACCAGGTCGGGAATGTCCTCATACTGCCCTTCCTGATACAGCGCTGAAATTGTGGCCGATTGAACGTTTGAGAAAGCCCCAACCATATTCACTAGTTGATGTAGCTTGGGCTGAGGCTCGGTATCCGTGAAGCGAATCGACATCCCTAACGGTGTTTTATCGACATCTGTGGGTGTCGTCAAACGCACCAAGGCAAAGTCTTCTTTACTGTTGAACGATGCCTTCACAACGATGCCGATTTGCTGCGTATCATGATTGGTAGGCACTACCACATCGATGGGGCCGTGCTGGGACGAATCGTAAAACCAGGGCATGTCGTTGATAAGGTGCCCGCATAAAACGTGGCAGCAAGTCAGAACATACTCACCCGTACTGTCATGCACCCGTAGGCCTAAGGTTCCCCAATTTTCGGGTTCGGCTAAGGTTGACCGGGTTGCTACGCTGCTTCCCAAGCCTGTCGGTAGCCGGTTGTTGCGTCGGGCCTGGCCTTCACGGTAACCAAATCGGGTAATACCCACTTCTTCAACATCAGTAGGTATGTCGATCGATTGTCCATTGGCTAGCGGTACTGTGAACGAGGGCGGGATGGCACCCACAGTCAGGTTAGCCGGTTTCTGGCTCACTTCAAACACAATGGCTGCCTGACCGGTGGGTCGACCTGCCGTGGTTTTAAGCTGAGCAGCTATGCCTGTTACGTTTGGATACGCTTGCTGCCAAAGCGGCCCGTACTGTCGGATGGCCGTTTCTATTTGCGGCAACGCTAGCATTGCCGTTGTACTCGGACTGTTTACCGGCGTATTTGGCGGGACTGGGGGCGTAAGGCTACCATCGGGCAGAATCACATTTTTGATGCGTTGCAACAGATCAACCACCCGTCCTGAGAAGAAACCCAGAATGAAGGCCACCAGAATTTGATTAGGGCTAAACTTGACCATATCCAGCACTTTCTGATCAGTGATAGCCAGGCTTAACCCCAGAAAAATGGCGATTGAACAGAGGGGGGCGTAGAAAAACTTGGCAATGTGGGTCCAGATTTCAGACTGGTCAAAGCTCTTCGAGTTGGTGCGTAATGCCTCAGATACGCTAAATAATAGACTGGCAATCAGACCAAACCAAGTCCAGAAGATGACTTCCCAGTAAAGCCATCCGCCCATCAGCCAAAAATAGGAGCGAACCGGAAAGGTATGTTCTTTCAGGGCACTCATCAGGGCACCCGGCTGATTGAACAGGTTTATCCAGTTTTGAAGGGTATCTGCATCGTTCGGATACATAGGGTACGTGTTTACGATGTAGCTGTAAGCACGTAGACGCTGGCTGTCGGTAAGCTGTCGCTGGCTGTCTGGAATCGTGGCTGTTTGGGTAGTAGGGGATGTGGTCGTTGTTGAGATCGGTTTGGGTTCGTAAAGCAGCGAGCTGAGCGTTGTCATGTCTCCGGTCGTCAAAGTCGTAGCTGAACGACCGACGGAAAGCTGCCAGTGAGGTAACAGATAACTGATTGCTAAAAACAACAACAGCCCAATCGTCCAGAGGAACCATTGGGCTGTTGACAGGCGAAGGGGGTGGCGCGAAGACATAGTGATGTACGGTCTGACTTACGTGCCAAACATACTCACCTTACAGCTCACTTTTTGCCGGGATTTTTCACGGATTTCTACACCGAACTACCTATTTGTCAGGGTGAATAGACGGCGTTCCGTCTGCAACGAACGCCTCCCACTCCTTAATCTGATCTTTCTTCAACACGCGGGGAAATTTATGCTGACCTCCCATCTTGCCTTTGGCGGCCATCCAGTCGTAGAAACGCTGAGCGGGTAATACCGTCAAAAATACGTTCTTCAGCGCGTGCTGCCGTTCGGTGGCGTAGTCGTCGTTGAGTTCTTTCAGGTGCGCATCGATGCGGTCACGGAGTTGGTCGGCGTCGACCCCGTCGCCCTCAACACCCACGTACCAATGATGGGCGAAGAGCGGGTCGTGGTTGATGCCCGCTACGGTAAACTCACGCACGTTGAGGTGCATCTCCCGCGCCGACAGTTCCACCGCCTTGTTCATGTTGTCGACAGACAGGTGCTCGCCGCAAAGGCTCAGAAAATGCTTGGTGCGGCCCGTAATGACGATTTCAGCCCGCTTTTTTGAGACGAACCGGATGGTGTCGCCAATCAGGTAGCGCCACGTACCCGCGCAGGTCGACAGCAGCAGGGCGTATTCTTTGCCTTCCTGTACCTCGTCGATCATCAGCGTTTCGGGTTTCTCCACCATCACGCCGTCGGCCGAAAAGTTGGCTTCCGTGAAGGGGATGAACTCGTGGAAAATGCCGTTGTTGAGCACCAGCTGCATGCCTTCGGCTTCGGGATGCGTCTGGTAAGCAATGAAACCTTCCGACGCTAGGTACGTCTCTATGTAGGTAATGGGCCGCGCCAGCAGCTTCTCGAAACCCGGTTTATAGGGTTCAAACGATACGCCGCCGTGGCAGAATACGGCCAGATTTGGCCAGATGTCGTGGATGGTTTTGACCTTGTAGTGCGCGATGATCTTTTCCATCAGCAACTGAATCCAGGCCGGTACGCCCACCACGTACCCAATGTCCCAGTCGGCGGCCTGATGCGTGATCTCGTCGAGTTTAGTGCCCCAGTCGCGCTCTTTGGCAATGTCGGGGCCGGGCTTGTAAAACCGCTGAAACCAGAACGGAATCTGGCTCGCCGTGATACCGCTGAGGTCGCCTTCAAGGTGGCCCTGCCGGGCGTTGAGCTGCGTGCTGCCACCCAGCATCAGGTACCCTTTTTCGTAGAGCGAAGCGGGCAGGTGCGTGTACTGGCCCAGCGTCAGAATCTGGCGGATGCTTGTCTTCTGGATGGCCTTGCTCATGGCCTTCGTGACGGGAATGTATTTCGAAGCGGCCTCCGACGTACCTGAGCTGAGCGCGAAGTATTTCACCCGCCCCGGCCAGGTCACGTTCTTCTCGCCCGTCAGCGACCGGTGCCACCACTCGCTGTAGATCTTGTTGTAGTCGTAGATCGGCACCAGGCGTTTGTAGGCGTCGTAAAACGCCCGCTGAGCGCCGAAATGGCCTTCGCGCAACACCTCATCGAATCCATATTTGGCCCCGAACTGCGTGTGCCGGGCTTTTTCGATCAGCCGGAGCAGCGTTTTCTTCTGGAGCTTAAACGGGTTCAACTTCTTGCGCCGCTGTACCGCGTTGGTCAGCCGAATACCGCGTTTTAAGAGTGTGCCGAGGATTGCCATAGATTAATGTACAATGTACGATGTATAATGCACAATGGGGATGCGACGGAACGTACCTAGCCATTTCGGGGCCATTGTACATTATACATTGTACATTAGATTTTCCACCCTTCCATTTCTTTCACCACCTTGTAGGCGGTGAGGTCAAACTGGCAGGGGACAATGGATGCGTAATTGTTGGCGATGGCGTATTCGTCGGTGTCGGTGCCGGTGTCGTTATTGACAAACTCCCCATCGAGCCAGAAATAGCGACGGCCGTGCGGGTCGCGGCGTTCATCGAAAATCTCGTGCCATTTGGCGTTGGCCTGTCGGCAGATTTTTACGCCTTTCAGCGGCTCCGGCCCACGCACGGGGAAGTTCACGTTCAGCGCGACACCCGTCGGGATACCCCGTTCGAGTACATTCCGCGTAATAGACTGCACATAGTCGCGGATGTGCGAGAAATCGGGTTCGCGGCTGAAATCGTTGAGCGAAAAGCCGATGGCCGGAATCCCTTCAATAGCCGCTTCGATGGCCGCCGACATCGTGCCCGAATACAACACACTGACCGACGTATTGCTGCCGTGATTGACGCCACTCACCACCAGATCGGGAGCGCGGTCTTTCAGTACGTAATGTTTACCCAGCTTCACGCAGTCGGCCGGGGTGCCCGAACATTCGTAGGCGGGCAGGCCCGAGAAGACAGTCGACGGGTAAAGCCGCAACGGACTCGAAATGGTAATGGCGTGGCCCATCCCCGACTGCGGGCTGTTGGGCGCAACGACCACCACGGTGCCTAGTTCGCTCATGCATTCGACCAGAAAGCCAATGCCTCGCGCCGTGATACCATCGTCGTTGGTTACTAAAATCAGCGGTGCGCCCGATGCGTCGGACCGGCCCGACGGTTTTTGCTCGCTCATATGGGTGTTGTTCGTGGCACAAAGGTACAACCCGAACAAGCGAACCTTGAAACACGTTTCTAACGCAAAGGGAGCAAAGTGATTCGCGAAGGCTGCAAAGTCTTTATTTGCGGCTATTCTTAACAAAAAGAAAATCTACGCAAGCGGCTCGCAGCACAAATCGCTTCGTGCCCTTTGCGACTTACTTTACGCCCTTTGCGTTAGACTAGTATGGAAGAGAACGAGAAACTGGACCGGATCGTGGAGGCACGGATGAAGCTGAAACGGCGGTTTGAAGACAAAATGGCCCAGACGCCATCGGTTGCCGACCGTATCGACGGACCGTTCAAGCCACGGGGTAAGGGGCCAACCAACCGGCACGGGATGCCGCAGGTGCCGATTGGGCAAACAGTTACGCAGAAATGGCCGGTGCTTGATCTGGGCTATCAACCCGTGATTCCGCTCGACAAGTGGCAACTGAATATTGATGGCGAAGTGAACAACCCCGTTCGGCTGAAGTGGGACGATCTGATGGCCCTGCCGCAGGTGGAGGACACCAGCGATTTTCACTGCGTTACGACCTGGTCGCGGCTTGACGTGCCCTGGGTTGGCGTGCGGTTTATGGATCTGGCTGCCCTCGTCGATCCCAAAGGCTCGGCCACGCATGTGATGTGCTACGGCTACGACGGCTACGCCACGAACATTTCGCTCGAAGAAGCGCTCAAGCCCGACGTATTGCTGGTACACACCGCCGATGGCCAACCCCTGACCAAGGAGCATGGTGGCCCGCTGCGCATGATTACGCCGCAGCTTTACGCCTGGAAAGGCTCGAAATGGATCAAGCGGATTGAGTTTATGGCGGGTAACCGGCTCGGCTTCTGGGAAGAGCGCGGCTACTCAGACACCGCCTATCCATGGCGCAACGATCGGTATAGCTGAGACGCTACTCAAGGCGGTCTCACTCCCCCACAAACGCCCGGATTGGTCCAACCAGTTCGGGTATTGTTTTTTCGATATAGGCTCGCTCGTCGGCAGTCCAGGTACGTACCTGACCGAAAATGCAGGGTTGCAAAATGCCCCAAAGCTGCCCGTCGGTTTGAACGTGTGCGTGAATGAGGGCGCGGTGCCCAAACGTCTTATGCTCAAAATCGCGGTTGAGTACATCGGGTCCGGCGGTTTCTACGTCAGGTACGTATACCGATGGTTGGAGCGTCAGCGCGGCACGGAAAAGCGGGTCTTCCTGGGGTAGGTCGGTGGTGTCGGGTTGCCAGTCGGGCTGGATCACATCGGGAATGGCCGTACTGCCCCGCCACTGGAACGCGATGCGCCCGTGCTGCTGACTGGGCTGACGAACGTACAGAAAACAGCGATCAGCGTTGAGATGGCGGCCCACCTGCTCCACGATGGTGGTCAGCAGGGCCTGAGCGGTTTGTTTATCCATACTGATGGAAGCAATCCGCAGGCAGAAAGTTTTGAGCCATTTATCATCAACGTCATGGATGCTTAGATCAACAGCGATTGAGCTCGCGGCTCACTGTCGGGCTGGATTTGGGCGATGGCGTAACTTGCGTCGATGAAACGAATTGCCATTTTCGGGTCGCCGGGGTCGGGGAAAAGCACGCTGGCGCGGCAGTTGTCGGCCCGCACAGCCCTGCCGGTCATTCATCTGGATACGTATTATTTCAACCCCGGCTGGGTCATCAAATCTGACGCCGATTTCCGACAGGCCATCACCGCAGCCATTGCCGCTGACGGCTGGATCACCGACGGTAACTACACCAACGAGTCGCAACGCACGGGGCGCATCGACCGAGCCGATACGCTGATTCTGCTGGAACGGCCGCGGTGGCTGTGCCTGTGGCGGGTCATCCGGCGGATGGTGATGTATTACGGCCAGGTACGTCCTGATCAGGCAGCGGGTTGCCCCGAACGCTTCGACTGGGCTTTTCTGCGCTTTGTCTGGCAATTTCCCGTCAAGGTCGAACGTACCCGGCAACTGCTGTTGAGTCTGAGCGGCCAGAAAAGCGTGTATTTTCTGCGCAGCAACGCCGAGATCGCACATTTTCTGGCTACCGCCCCAGAACCGTTGTCAGTGAGTACGTTACTGCCGCCAGATCGTATCGATCACGCTCAGTAGTTCGGGTTGAATAGCGCAGCCGGATACAACATCGCCGCCAAACAGGGTGGTGTCGCCCCCATTAAAGTCCGTAACAATGCCGCCCGCTTCGCGCACCAGACAGATGCCGGCCGCCATATCCCAGGGTTTCAGATTGTATTCGAAAAACGCCTCGAACCGACCCGCCGCCACGTAGGCCAGATCAATCGCCGCCGACCCCATGCGGCGCAGGCCGTGGGTACGTTGCATCAACTGCTCCAGAATCTGCAAATAGGCCTGCATCTGCTCGAAACGGTAATACGGAAACCCGGTGGCAATCAGGCTGTCGGCCAGCCGTTGGGCGGGCGATACCCGCATAGGCTGCTCGGCACCACCGTTTACGCTCAACCACGCTCCCTGCCCGTCGACGGCCGAAAAACACTCGTCGCGGTTGGGGTCATATACGACGCCAGCGATGGGTCGGTTACCCTGCGCCAGCCCAATGCTTACCGCAAAAATGGGCAGGCCATGAATAAAATTAGTGGTACCGTCGAGTGGATCAATAATCCAGTTCAGTCCGTTACGATCGGCCTGCTCGGTGGTGCCTTCTTCGGTGATGAAACCCGCTTCGGGCAACAGCGCGTGCAACTTCGGCACCAGCAGTTTCTCGCACTCTTTATCGACATACGACACCAGGTCGTTCAGGCCTTTGTATTCGATGGCGTCGAGGCTGAATTTCTGGCGTTCAGCCAGCAGAAACGCGCCGGCCTCCCGCGCAATGGCGTTGAGTTGGGGGCGAAATTGATCAGAAAAGGTCATAGCAAAAGGAGCGACAGACGCATGGCGGTCGCCCGGGGTCTGTCTGAAAGAGTCGAAGCAATTAGACGCGAACGATATCGACGCGTTCACTGATGGTGCTGGTTTTTACCCACGACCGGAACAGCGCCCGCACCAGCAACGTACCTACGAGCAGGTTATCGGCAAAGCCGGGTGCGTTGAGGAAAAAGAACGATACCACCAGCAACGCGGCCGTAATCCGGAAGTACGTACCCATCTGAAATGGATGCCGTTTGGCTGACGTCGCCCAGAAAATGCCGGGCAGGTGTAGCGGCATCAGCCAGAGCAGCGTGGGGTTCCAAGTGGTCACGCCGTGGTCGGTAGCAAACCAGAGCAGGAACAGAAACCAGCCCCAGCCGCCCGCAATGCCAAACAGCAGCCGGTCGAGCCAGAGCCCCGTACGACCGCCCGCACGGTTTCCGGTGTTCCAGTGCCGCCACGTCAGCCCGGCAACTACCAATAATACGATCAGGAAGACAAAGTCGGGGTAGAGCACAATGGGCAGTGTCGGCTTGAACAGCGGCTGTCCGGCAAACAGCGTCTGCGTCTGTGTAACCAGCGGTACCAGTTGCCCATTGGGCTGCCGCACCTGCGCTTTAGCCAGTTCGTTGAACACGTTGTTGGGCAGATACATTGCCTCCCAGCCCGTCGTCACCTTGTCGGAAGGCCGACCAATGGCCAGGTTCATACCCAGCCGTTCCCAGGGCTTGGGGGCGAGGTAATCGTTCATCCAGGCGCGGTACGATTTGGTCGGCTGTTTTACGGTGGGCGCCCAAACCAGACTGTCGCCTATCGCCGCCGCGATCATATCGCGGGGCCGGGTGGCGCAGTTGTCGTAGTAAAACTTGTAGCGGTACTCGCGGTTCTGAGGCAACAGGTTGGTTTCCAGTGCCGTAAACAGCCGCTGCCGTTGCGGCGCCGACAGGTTCAGCTCCTGTTCGCGGATGCTGCGGTTGTTCTGCTGATAATACCAGACTACCTGGCTCAGCGTGTGCGACGATAGGTGATAGGGCAACGTACCCCGCAGAAATTTGATGACGAAATTATCGGCATTGTAGTCGAAACCACCGTAGCTGTAATCGCGGTCGATGCCTTGCATCGGGTCGTAGATCCGGATTTCGGTGTGGCCAAATACCGACGAAATATCATCCTGCCCCGGCCCGTAGGTGATCAGGCTGACGCGAGCCGAGGGCGAGAGCGTTTGGGCCTGCGCCGTTGGTTGTATGCCGAGGGTTACCCACACCAGACTCAGGGCGAAGAGAACGTACCTGACCGGGTTAGTCGTCCTGCTCATCGTCGTCGTCGTCATCGGTATGGCGTTGCTTGTAATAATCATCCCCTTTCTTGTTGCGCTTCTCTGACCGGCTGGCTTCGGGTTTGCCTCCCACGCACACCACGATTTCGCCTTTGACCGGTTTTTCGGCAAAATAAGCCCCAATTTCCGACAAACTGCCCCGCACGGTCTCTTCAAACAGCTTTGTTAACTCACGCGACACACTGGCGGGTCGGTCGGGGCCAAACAACTCGGTCAACTGATCGAGCAGTTTCAGCAGCCGGTGCGGCGATTCGTAGAAAATCATCGTTCGGGTTTCGTCGGCCAGCGCCTCAAGGCGCGTTTGACGCCCTTTTTTGTGAGGCAGAAATCCCTCGAACGTGAAGCGGTCATTGGGCAGCCCCGAGTTGACGAGCGCTGGCACGAAAGCCGTAGGGCCGGGTAAACACTCCACAGGTACGTCGAAATCAAGGCATTCGCGCACGAGCAAGAAGCCGGGATCAGAGATGGCGGGCGTGCCGGCGTCTGATACCAGCGCCAAGGTTTTGCCCTGCTTCAACTGGGCAATAATCTTCTGGATGCTGCCGTGTTCGTTGAAAATATGGTAGCTGTGCAGCGGCTTGTTGATACCCAGGTGCTTCAGCAGGAAGCCCGTCGTGCGGGTATCTTCCGCCAGAATTCCATCGACGCTTTGCAGCACCTTAATCGCCCGCAGCGTAATGTCGTCCAGATTACCAATGGGCGTAGGAACGAGGTACAGTTTCATGAACAAAGAATGTATAATGAATAATGCATGATGTACAATGGGGCGGGCGGCGGACCGCTGACGCTTCCCTATTGTACATCGTACATCATTCATTATACATTATACATTGAGTTTATCGCCTCCGCTAGCGCCCGGTCTTTGTCGGTGACGGTGTTGCCGGCGTCGTGGGTCGTGAGTTCGATGGTGACTTTGTTATAGACGTTGGTCCAGAAGGGGTGGTGATCCATCTTCTCGGCAATCAGCGCTACCCGTGTCATGAAGGCAAAGGCCTCCGTAAAATCGGCAAACGTAAACTGCCGAACGAGCTTATTGTCGGTTTCCTGCCACATGGTTTTTATAGTCTGGAGAATCAATGCAGAAACGAGTACGGAGTCTCCAGACTGAACGCTTACGCTTTATAAAAAATCCACTTCGAGAGCTCTTTGTAGGTCGGCTTCTTGCCGTACATCAGGATACCGACGCGGTAGATGCGGGCGGCGAGCCAGGTCGTGCCGATAAAGCCCCCGACGAGCAGCCCCATCGACAGGATAAGCTGCCAGGCCGGTACGCCAAACGGAATCCGTACCATCATGATAATGGGCGACGTAAAGGGCACCATCGACATCCAGAACGCCAGCGGACCGTCGGGGTCGCGAACGATGAACTGCGCCAGCGCAATCGACGCGATGATCGGGATCGTGATCGGGAACATGAACTGCTGCGTCTCGGTCTCGCTGTCGACGGCGGCCCCGATGGCCCCGAACAGCGAACTGTAGAGCAGGTAGCCACCCAGGAAGTAGAAGATAAAGCAGAAGACAATCAGTGGTACGTTGAGCGTGTCGAGGGCAGCGGTCAGTTCGGCAACGGGGTTCTTGCTGTTTTCCATCTTCCGCTGCACATCGGCCTGTCCCGGACCCATCGCCATCGACGTGCGGGCTTTGGCGGCATCGCGGGTGTATTTAGCCCCCAGAATGGCCGTGCCCGCCGAAATCACGCCGATAGTGAGCAAAATCCAGAGCAGAAACTGCGTAAGACCCACCAGCCCAACGCCCACAATTTTGCCCATCATGAGCTGAAACGGCTTCACCGACGAGATGATGACCTCGATAATGCGGTTGGTTTTTTCTTCCAGTACACCCCGCATGACCTGCGCGCCGTAGATAAACACCGAGAGATAGATCAGAAAGGCGCAGAAACCGCCAATCACGGTCGTAATAATCGAGTTGGTGTTTTTCTCGCCCTGATCGCTCAGGTTAATTGTGGTGGCGTCGACGTTTACCTTGGCGTCTTCGATGACCTGCTGCGTAATGCCCGCCGCGCTGAGCTTGATGCGTTCGATCCGTTTCGAAATGGCCGATTCGATATTCGATTGCATGCTCAGGCTGACGCTCTTGTTCGAGAAAATCTGCACCGTCTTGGGCTTCTCAATCACGTCGGCCGGAATGACCACCAGGGCGTCGTAGCCCTTGTTGGCCAGGCTGGCTTTAGCGTTGGCGAGCGACTCGGTCGGGTACACATAGGCCGTTTCGTCGTTGTTCTTAAACTGCCCTTTAAACTGCCCGTTCTGGTCGACGATAGCCACTTTTTTCTGCGAAATCGAGCCGACCGCTGCCCAGCCAATAGCCCCGTAGAAGGCCGCCATCAGCAGCGGAGCCAGCAGGGTCATGACGATAAACGACTTCTTCCGCACGCGAACCAGATACTCGCGCTTGATGATCGTAAGGATGATGTTCATAAATGGAAGGTTTGGTCAGGTGGTTGGCACCTCGCCGACGGCTTTGATAAAGATGTCGTTCATGCTGGGAATATTTTCGCCGAAGCTACGTACCTGCACCCGGTCGAGCAGTAGGCGGATCAGCTCATTGGCCGACGCATCGGGCGGAATTTTAATGTCGACGCGGGTACAGCCGTCTTCGGTTTGTCCGGCCGGGGCTGCCGCAAAAGCGGGCGGTAGTTCGCCCAGTTCGCCTTGGTATTCAAACCGGTACGTGTGCGTTTTGAACTGGTTCTTGATTGCCAGTTTGGGGCCGTCGAGCACTTTCTTCGAGCGGTGAATCAGCGCGATGTGGTCGCAGAGCTCTTCCACCGTGTCCATGCGGTGCGTCGAGAAGATGATCGTCGTACCCTGCTGTTTGAGCTCCAGAATTTCGTCGCGGATCAGGTTGGCGTTGATAGGGTCAAAGCCCGAGAATGGTTCGTCCAGGATGAGCAGGTCGGGTTGGTGCAACACCGTTGCCACAAACTGAACCTTCTGTTGCATGCCCTTTGAGAGGTCTTCGACGCTCTTGCTCCACCAGGTTTTGATGTCGAACTTCTCGAACCAGATCTTGAGCTTATCCATCGCGTCGCGCTCACTCAGGCCCTTCAGCTTGGCCAGGTAGAGCAACTGCTCGCCTACCTTCATTTTCTTGTACAGGCCCCGCTCTTCGGGCAGGTAGCCAATGCGCCGGATGTGCTCCGGGCCAAGGGGTTTACCATCAAACAGCACCTCGCCTCCATCGGGGCCGGTGATCTGGTTGATGATGCGGATGAGCGACGTTTTGCCTGCGCCATTGGGGCCTAATAGCCCGAAAATCTGCCCTTTAGGAATACTGACGCTGACATCATCGAGCGCCCGGTGTTCGGCGTACTGTTTAGTAATATGGCGGGTTTCCAGAATCGTCATACAGCCATTGTTCGGTTAATAATCAAAGATACACCGGCTGGGGCAGTCCCCGCTGTGGCAAAGGGGAGAATGGGCTTTTTCATCCACCATCGGCAAAAAGAACGCCCAACGTCCAACGGATGAAGTTAACCGACGCAGGCAAGCCACGTATGGGTCACTTTGCCCGTTGGATGTTGGGCGTTCAAGCTATGACAAACGAGCCTACTAGGCTTTCACGACAATCGTTTTGGCCCACTCGTCGCCAAACCGTTTTGAGTTGTCACGGAAGATCACAAGGGCATCGACGAGGTTGAGCAGCGGAATAATCTGCGGAATGGCCCGTACCACGCCCGTGCCATAATCGCCCATGATGCTGGCGCCGGTGTCTTCTTTAATCACCTTGATGCCCATCAGTTTTTTGCCAACACTTTGCCCGTTCAGGAACGGCAGGCTGTCGCGGGTCAGCAGGTAACCGATAGAGGCGAGGTACCCCAACGTACCCAGCTTGTAGGAGATAAACGAAAGCACAAGCATGGGAACGTACCCAACGATGCCATCAATAAAAAGAGCAACAAAACGAATAATAGGACTGGCTTTTTCGCGGGAAAGAACAGACGGAGAAGAGAAAGAAACAGGTTCCATGGAAGCGGAGAACGTTTAGGTTTAAGAATCACTTGCGTGAACAAGTTAGGACCCTTCCCAACTGAACACAACAGCTGTATGATTTTTTATTTTAAACGGCTAAATGTCTGTCTATAAATAGGTTTTCGATAGACAAATTGCGCCCACATTAGCGGATACATCAGGTAATCGAACAGACGATAGGGTGTTTGGTAGGTGATTTCGTCGGCGATGACGGTGCCACTGCCCTGCCTGATCAGGCGGTGTTTATGGTGCCAGGCACGCAGGAAAAACGGCAGCTTCACGCCCTGATCGATAAAATAGATTTCGTCGGGCGTAGTTTGCTGATCGATGATGTCGCTGGTCCAGGTTTGTTTGAAGAGCAGAAAATTTAGCTCGAGCGATACCACGTCGCCGGTAAGGCAGCCGTCGAAGCGCAATACCCTGACGGGCGGAAAGGGCGGGCTAAGCCGGTCGAAGAGGTCGCGGTTAAAGCCGGCCCAAACCTGGTCGACGGGCTGCTCGACGGCAGTGCGAATGGTGATGGTCATCCTAATCTCGTTCTAATTAATCCTTGCGGTGCGAATCTTGTCTCAGTACTGTATCTTTGCTTTCTTGTTAAAATCATATTTAAACCAACCATTGCACAACGCATGAACGGCAAGCGCTTCATCTTACCCATACTGCTGGTTACTTTTCTGACAACGGCGTTTAAATCGGCTGAAAACCCCGATGCCGTGCTGGGTACGTGGCTCAACGGCACCAAGAAAGGCCATATTCAGATTTACAAACAGGCCAACAAGTACTATGGCAAGCTAATCTGGCTGTCGGAGCCCAACGACCCTGCCACCGGAAAGCCCAAAGTTGACTCGAAAAACCCCGACGCCAAACTGAAAAGCCGCCCCCTGCTTAATCTGAACATTATGCAGGACTTTGTGTTCGACGGCGACGACCAATGGGAAGACGGAAAAATCTATAATCCCGAAGACGGCAAAACGTATAGCTGCTACATGAAACTCAACGACCCCAACTCACTCTATGTGCGTGGGTACGTTGGAATCCGGGCGATCGGTAAAACGCAAACCTGGACGCGGATCAAATAAACTGCGCTGGTATTTCGTGAAAAAGCAGGGGCCGCAACGAAGTTGCGGCCCCTGCTTTTTTCTATTTTTAGCCACTCAACCTGATTCTGTCACCTAACCAATCGCTTCCCAATGCCTTCGCGCCGCCGATTTCTCCGCTTAGGGGCTATGCTGCCCAGCCTTTCCTGGACCAACCTTTGGGCCGCCAACGCCCCGGCTCCGCAACGCCCCGTTGTGATCTCTACCTGGGATAGTGGCGTAACGGCCAACAAAGCCGCCTGGGCAATGCTGAAAGCCAATGGACGGGCTATCGATGCGGTGGAGCAGGCCGGCATCGCTATTGAAAATGAGCCAAGCTGCTGCGTAGGGCTCGATGGGAACCCCGATCGCGATGGGTTCGTAACGCTCGACGCCTGCATTATGGACGACCGGTTCAACTGCGGTTCGGTAGCGTTTCTGGAACGAATCAAACACCCGATTTCGGTAGCCCGCAAGGTGATGGAAAACACACCGCATGTGATGCTGGTCGGGAGCGGGGCACAGCAGTTTGCCGTGGCCAATGGCTTTGCACTGGAGCCCGCCAAACTCTCGGCCGACGCCGAAAAAGCGTACCGCGAGTGGCTGAAGAAGTCGGAATACAAGCCGGTAATCAACATCGAGAATACGAAATCAGCGCCGCAGCGGGGCCGCGGTCCTTACGACCCTATGCAGTTCAGCCCCAACTACTTCGATGATGGTAGTTTCAACCACGATACTATGGGCACCGTAGCCCTCGATGCGGCGGGGAACCTGTCGGGCATGTGCACGACCAGTGGTATGGCGTTCAAGATGCGTGGGCGCATTGGCGACTCACCGCTGATTGGGCCGGGCCTGTATGTCGATAACGAAGTGGGGGCTGTAACCGGCTCGGGGCAAGGCGAAGAAGTGATCCGGATGTGTGGCGCCCATACTATTGTAGAGGCGATGCGGCACGGGCTATCGCCTAAAGAAGCCTGCCAGCGGGCTATCGAACGCATCGTCAAGCGCGATCCGGCGCGGGCCAAAGACTTTCAGGTGGGCTTTATCGCCGTTAACAAACAGGGCGAAATCGGGGCTTTTTCCGTTCAGAAGGGTTTCTCCTACACACTGACCACCGCCACAATCGAACACAAAGTTTATCAGGCCGAGCATTATATGTAACCGCTCGGTATCAGCGAAACGTAGTCTAAACAGAGCTAATACGCTCAAACTAGCCATGATTCGGATGCATTAGCCATCTGAATCATGGCTAGTGGTTTTTTGTGCCGATCCGTATAAATAATGCGCTACACGTAGGTATCTGATTTTTATGAATAAGTACTTAGAGTAGATGCAGGTGGTGCTACTTTCCACCTATATAGTAGGCCTTTCAAGCCTATGAGCGCAGAATATTTTTAAAATAAATCGATTGCATTGTTAATTTATTAAAAAATTTTAAAAACTCGAAATATATTTGCCAAAAGGGTTGGCCAACAAAAGGCCGGTTCAGACTAAGTACATCTTACAGCTACTCTTCAAGCATAGCGTATGGAACAAAGATTACGAAAAGCCTTTCTGAAAGGTTTGCTCCTGGTAGGAGCGTGGTTAGTCGTAGGGCTAGTACCCCTTCTGGCTGCCGACCGGGAAATCACCGGCGTCGTGACAGACGAAAAAGGAAATGGCCTGGCAGGCGCCACGGTTAGCATCAAGGGAACCGTACGGGGAACGAATACGGGCGCCGACGGTAGCTATCGGATCAACGTACCCCAGAACGATGCCGTACTGGTGGTTTCGTACATTGGCTACACCCGCCAGGAGATTACCGTGGGTACACAAACGGTAATCAACGTACAACTACAACCCGGCGACGCCACACTGAATGAAGTGGTCGTGACGGCGCTTGGCGTGTCGAAAGATGCTCGTAAAGTAGGTTACGCCGTAACAACCGTCGATGCCGCTCAGTTTACCAAAGCCCGCGAAACCAACATCGGTAACTCGCTGGCGGGCCGCGTGGCTGGTCTGAACGTAAAAGGTACGAGCAGCGGTCCCGGCGGTACGGCCAAGATCCTGATGCGGGGCATGCCCAGCATGAACTCGGCTGGTTCACCGCTGATCGTCATCAACGGGGTACCGATGGACAACACCCAGCGTGGTAGCGCGGGTGAGTGGGGTGGTGCCGATGGTGGCGATGGCCTGGGTAACCTCAACCCGGACGACATCGAAACGATGACGGTACTGAAAGGCCAATCGGCCTCTGCTTTGTATGGTGCTCGTGCATCGAACGGGGTTATTCTGGTAACGACCAAGCGGGGCCGGAAAGGTGATTTCGCCGTAGAGTATAACATGAACCTCACGGCCGATAGCCCGGTTAACTTCACCGATTTTCAGTACGAATACGGTCAGGGGCTCCAGGGTGCCAAACCGACTACGCAGGCATTGGCCCAGCAAACGGGTCGTATGAGCTGGGGTAGTAAACTGGACGGTAGCAGCACCATCCAGTTTGATGGCAAGATGTACCCCTACACGGCACAGCGCGACAACATCAAGAATTTCTACAAGACGGGTTCGAACTTCACCAACACCGTATCGGTAACCAAAGGGGGTGACAATGGCTCATTCCGCCTGTCGCTGTCGAACCTCGACAACAAAGCGATCATCGAAAACAGCGGCCTGACCCGCAAGACGATCAACCTGACGATCGATCAGAACATTACGTCGAAGCTGAGCTTCAGCGTGCTGGCCAATTACATCGATGAGCGCGTGAAGAACAAGCCCAGCCTGAGCGATGCCCCGCTGAACGCTAACAACGGTCTGCTGCTGGCTACGAACATCGATCAGCGGATTCTGGCACCGGGCTACGATCCGGTAACGGGCCGCGAGATTATCTTCAGCGACGATGAATACGTAACGAACCCATATTTCGTGACGAGCCAGTTTGTGAACAACGTGGATCGGAAGCGTCTGATCTCGATGGCCTCGACGAAGTATCAGTTTGCCAACTGGATTTACGCGCAGGCTCGGATCGGCTACGACAACGCCAACGACCGAATTTTCAAGGTAACGCCTTGGGGAACCGCTTTCTCGAATGGTACCAAAGGCGGCCTCGACGAACTGTCGAATGCCCAACGTACGGAACTGAACGTAGACGCCCTTGTAGGTATCAACAAGTCGATCACCCCTGACTTCACGGTCGACGCCTTACTTGGTGCTAACGTTCGGAAGAATCAGTATGAGAAAGTCGGTGTAAGCGGTAGTCCCTTCGTATTGCCTTACCTGTATAGCTGGAACAACGTAGTGAACTTCGGCCGGAACTACGAGGTAGCCAACACCGAAGTGCAATCGGCCTACTACAACGTAGACCTAGGTTATAAAGGCTTCCTGAACCTGAGCACAACGGGCCGCTACGATACGTACTCGACGCTGCCGAGCGCCAACCGGAGCATCTTCACGCCATCAGTAACGGGTGCGTTCATCTTCCATGACTTCCTGCGCGTACCGCAACTGAGTTTCGGTAAACTGCGGGCGGCCTACGCCGTAACCAGCGGTGAGCCTACAAGTGCCTACGGTACAAGTGTGTATTACGGCGTTGGCAATGCGATCAACGGTACCGCTACGGGTAACTTCAGCGAAGAACTGCCCAACCTGTTCCTGAAGCCATTCACGAAGAGCGAGGTCGAACTGGGTCTGGAACTGCGCTTTTTCGGCAACCGCCTGGGCTTCGATATCGCCTATTATACCCAGAAAACGCAGAACGAGATCATGCCTGCCAACTACAGCTGGGCTACGGGTTATACGCGTGGTGTAGTAGGAACGGGCTCGACGCAGAACACAGGTGTAGAAATCCAGATCAACGGCACGCCAATCAAGAAGGCTGGCTTCACCTGGAACAGCTCCCTCAACCTGACGTCGGTACGCAACAAGATTCTGCAGACAGACGCTGGTAACAACCCAATCAGCCTTGGGTCAAACCGGGCCACGCTGGGCAACGCGATCACGGCATTTGTCGTGGGCGAATCGGGTCCGCAGATTCGGGCGTATGACTACAAGTATGGCGCCAATGGCCAGATTGTCGTCGACGCATCGGGCCTGCCGGTACGTGGCGAGCTGATCAACCTGGGTACGGTACTGCCCACGCTCTACGGTGGTTGGAACAACGACTTCCTGCTCGGCAACTTCAACCTGTCGTTCCTGGTCGATTACAACTACGGCAACAAAATCCTGTCGGCTACCGAGAACTACGCCTACCGCCGCGGCCTGCATAAGGAAACGCTGGTTGGCCGCGAAGGTGGTATCACGACCGGGGTAACGAGCGATGGCAACCCCAACACGGTGAAAGCGTCGGCGCAGGATTACTACACGGCGCTGGCTAACAACGTAACGAAAGTGAGCGTTGAAAACGGTGATTTCATCAAAATGCGTCAGATTACGTTCGGCTATAACCTGCCGCCTCGCCTGCTCGAAAAACTGCCGCTGATCCGGGGCATCAACGTCTCGCTGGTAGCGCGTAACCTCTTCTACTTCATGAAGAAGACTGATAACATCGATCCCGAGGCTTCGTTTGGTGCCAACCTCCGCTACTCAGGCATTGAAGGGGGCAACCTACCGTCGGTGCGGAACTACGGCGTCAACGTAAACATCAAGTTCAAATAAGAGGCACCCTCGCATTATGACTAAGAAACTAATTGCTTTATCGTGCTTAATCGGGGCCATGCAGTTCTCCTGCACCAACGACCTCGATCAGCTGAATACCGACCCTACGAAAGCGTCGGCGGCTACCTTCGACCCCAACCTGTTGCTGGCAAGTGCTCAATATGAGAACGTAAACGCAACGGCTGGCTACAATGGTCCCATTCTGTTCCAGAGCATGTGGGTGCAGCTGATGGCCTCGACGTCGTCGGGGGCTGCCAACTACTACTCCAATGCCGACAAGTACGTGATCTCGGGTAACACCAGCGACTATCAGCAACGTACCTGGAATATCAACTACAAGGCGGCCAGCTACGCCTACGAAATGGAGCAGTTGACCAAAGGCAAACCCGCTCTGGCCAACCTGAACAGTATCGCTGTCATCATGCAGGCACAGGCCCTGTCGACGATTGCCGATACATACGGCGACATTCCGTACACGCAGGCTTTGCAGGCGAAAGCAGGCACTACCCTGCCCGCCTATGACACTCAGGAAAGCGTATACAAGTCGCTGCTGACCCGCCTCGAAACGGCTACGGCCGCGCTGAACGCTTCGTCGCCCATTGCGACCAACGACGCCTATCCGTACAAAGGCAATGTAGCGCAGTGGAAGAAGTTTGGCTACTCGCTCATGCTGAAGCTGGCGATGCGCCTGACAAAATCCGATGCCGCTACTGCCAAAACGTATGCGGAAAAGGCGGCTGCCGGTGGCGTGTTCAGCAGCGTTGCCGACGACGCCTATGTGCTGACCGACGACTCGAAAGGGTTCACCAACAGCAACGGGCAGGCCCTGACTACCCTGGCCGATATCTATCAGGTACGTTGGAGCAAGACGCTGATCGACTACCTCAAAGCAACCAACGACCCGCGTCTGAGCAAAGTCGCTGAAGTGCCCGCTGCTGGTCTGGCGGCCAACCAGACGGCTGCCGGTACGTCAAACTCGACGCCTGCTGCACAGGTTGGCCTGCCCAACGGGTATGACCTGAATGGTGGCGCTACCGACATCAGCAAGGCGCCGGGGTATCCGGGTGCTACCGGTTCGGGTGCCGACGTGACGCCGATTGGCAAATACTCACGCCCAACGAACATCTACCGCAACCGCAGTGCGCCGCTGTTCGTGCTGACCTACGCCGAAGTTGAACTGCTGCTGGCCGAAGCCGCAACGCGTGGTTTCAACGTGGGTGGCACAGCGGCACAGCACTACAAAAATGGGGTTGTGGCCGGTATCCAGTCACTGGCTACGTATGGAGCGGGTGGCGCTGTTGATGCCGCTACGGCAACGGCCTATGCCGACGCTAACCCGCTGGTAGCCGCCAACGCGCTGAAGCAGATCAACGAGCAATACTGGGCAACCACCGGCTTGCTGATGAACTTCTCGGAAGCCTGGAACAACTGGAAACGGTCGGGCTTCCCCGTGCTGACGCCCGTGAACTACGTGGGTAACTTCTCGGGTGGGCAAATCCCCCGCCGTCAGCCCTACCCAACGTCTGAAGGGTCGCTGAACACGGCCAACTACCAGTCGGTGACTGGCAAACTCTCGGGTGGCGACACCTGGACCGCCCGCGTTTGGTGGGATAAATAGTGCACTGAGTAGTCTAAAGCCAAAGGTCTCTGTGATAGGAGGCCTTTGGCTTTTTTAGTAGTTTTATTGATTAGTTGTTGAGGAATGGATTGGCAGATGAGTCGAAATAAAGCGGATGGGAAGCGCCGATGGGCAACGTACCTGGGGCTGGTGACGCTAACCTTGATCGGCGGCGGCACGGCGTTGGGTCAGGCACAACCCCTGTTTCGGCCGCTGCCCGCCAGCCAGACACACGTTAGCTTTCGGAATGATATCGACGAGACGGAAAGCCTCAACGTGCTGGCCTACGAATACTTTTTTAACGGCGCCGGCGTAGCCGTGGGCGACTTTAACAACGACGGTCTGCCTGATCTGTTTTTCACGGCCAATATGAAAGACTGTCGGCTGTACCTGAATCAGGGCAACCTCAGCTTCAAAGACATTACCCGCGAGGCGAGCCCGGCACTGGGCGGGCGCGCGGGCGGCTGGAAAACGGGTGTCAGTCTGGTCGATATCAACAACGACGGCTGGCTCGATATTTACGTCTGCTACTCGGGTAAAGGCGATGCAGCCAAACGGGGCAATCAACTGTTTATCAACCAGACGGGCCAGAAAGGGGGCCCGGTCCGGTTTGTCGAGAAAGCAAAGGAATATGGGCTGAACGATGCCGGCTATAACACGCAGGCGACTTTCTTCGACTACGACCTCGATGGCGACCTCGACTTGTTTCTGTTACACCACAACGTGAAGAAATACGACAACCTGGAGCTAGCCCGGCTACACCAGGAAACCGACGAACTGGCTGGTAATAAGCTGTTGGAAAACCAGCGCGAGCGGTTCGTCGATGTGTCGAAAAAAGCAGGCATCCACCAGTATCCGCTGACGTTTGGTCTCGGCGTGGCCGTCTCCGACATCAACCTCGACGGCTGGCCCGACCTCTACGTGACCAACGATTACAACGAACCCGATTACCTCTACATCAACCAGAAAAACGGCACGTTCAGTGATCAGACGGCCCAAAGCTTCCGGCATCTGCCGCAGTTTTCGATGGGCGTCGATGTGGCCGACTACAACAACGACGGCCTGCCCGACGTGATGTCGCTGGATATGCTGCCCGAAGACAACCGGCGGCAGAAACTGCTTCAGTTACAGGAGAATTACGAGTCGTTCGAACTGATGCAGCAGCAGGGTTTACAACGGCAATACATGCGCAACATGCTTCAGTTGAACAACGGCGACGGTACGTTCAGCGAAATTGCCCAACTGGCCGGTGTCTCCAACACCGACTGGAGCTGGTCGCCGCTACTGGCCGATTTCGACAACGACGGCTATAAAGATCTGTTCATTACCAACGGATACCTCCGCGATTACACCAACAAAGACTTTCTGCGCTATTGGGGCGACTATAAAATCAAAAAGGCTATCGACCGGGAGCCGGTGCAGCTAATGGACCTGGTGCGGGCCATGCCGTCAACCAAAGTGCCCAACTACATTTTCCGGAACAATCAGGACCTCACCTTCACCAATCGGCAGCGCGAGTGGGGTTTGCAGGAGCCCACCATCTCGGCCGGAGCCGCCTGTGCCGACCTCGATAATGATGGCGACCTGGACCTGATCATCAACAATACCAACGACGTTGCCTCGCTTTACGAGAATTTGGCCAGCAGCGCATCGGGCAATACGTACCTGCAAATCCGTCTGGAGCCGACCGCCGGGAATACGCAGGCCGTAGGGGCGAAAGTATGGGTGTATACCGGCACGCAGCAGCAGTTTCAGGAGCTAAACCCGGTGCGGGGATACCTCTCTACTCAACCCACCACGCTGCATTTCGGGCTGGGTACGTCCACACTGGCCGATTCGGTACGGGTGGTCTGGCCCGACGGATCGATGCAACGGCTTGATGGCGTAAAGGCCAATCAGCAACTAACCATCAAACAACAATCGACGGGCAACCAAGCCACTACCGCCCGCAAAACGCCGGTGCCCCTGTTTCGGCGGCAGCCGTCGCCCATTGATCGAACGTTTGAAGGGTACCAGGAAAACGATTTCAAGCGGCAGCCGCTAATGCTCTGGATGTACTCGCACGTTGGGCCAATAATGGCTAAGGGCGATCTGAACAAAGACGGGCGCGCCGACCTGTTTATCAGCGGTGACCAGAAACAGGCCGGGACCGTTTGGGTGCAACAGCCCAACGGCACGCTCGCGCCGGTGACCAGCCTCAGCATTGGCGATGAAACGGTATCGGCCGTGTCGGCAGCCCATTTTTTCGATGCCAATGGCGATGGTTACGACGATCTGTATGTGGCAAAAGGCGGCTATTCGCTGTTTGAGCCGAACTCGCCCTCGCTTCAGGATGAATTATACCTGAACAATGGCAAAGGTGGTCTGTCGCTCGCGACCAACGCCTTGCCCAATGTGACGGGCAGCAGCAAGGCCTGCGTGCGGCCCTACGACTACGACAATGACGGCGATATGGACCTGTTTGTGGGTGGACGCGTCATTCCCGGTCGCTACCCCGAGCCGCCACCGTCGTATTTGCTGGTGAATACCGGTAAGGGGCCGGGTGGCCAGCCGCAGTTTCAATTGGCCGAGGTGCCGTTTGCCAACGTGGGTATGGTGACGGATGCCCGCTGGATCGACCTGAACGCCGATGGCCGCGCCGACCTGGTACTCTGTGGCGAGTTTATGCCGCTGAAAGCCTACCTGAATACGCCCTCCGGCTTTGTCGATCAGAGCAAGCAGTTCTTTCCCAATCAGGCACCCGGCTTCTGGCAAACGCTCACCTTTGCCGACCTGAACGCCGACGGTCGGCCCGATCTGGTTGCCGGGAATCTGGGCACCAATACGCAACTCAACATCACCCCCGAACAACCCGCCGAACTGCTCTACGCCGATTTCGACAGTAACGGGTCAATCGACCCGTTCTTCTGTTTCTACGTGCAGGGAACAATGTACCCGTTTGTGAGCCGCGACGAGCTGAACGATCAGATCTACGGCATGCGGCGGCGGTTTGGCTATTACAAAGACTACGCCGACGCCTCGATTGAGAAAATTCTGACACCCGATGAGCTGGGCAAAGCACAGAAACTGGCCGTTACCGACGTGCAGACGAGTTATTTCCTGAATACAGGCCGGGGGTTTGCCAAACAGTTTCTGCCCATTCAGGCGCAGTTCTCGCCGGTAAGCCAGGTGGTGGTTAACGATGTGAACGCCGATGGCCGCGCCGATCTACTGTTGTTGGGTAACAAATCAGATAACCGGCTCAAACTGGGTAGCATGGACGCCAATTACGGTTGCCTGCTGCTGAACGACGGACGCGGGGGCTTCACCTACGTACCCCAAACCGAATCGGGACTCTCAGTACTTGGTGATGTCAAATCGGTAGTTGAACTGACCATCGGTGGAAAACCAAACTGGCTTATCGGGGCGTACAACCAACCGCTTCAGGTCTACCAAACCCAACGTCCATGAAAGCACAGCCACACACCGCCCAAACGTACCTGTTGATCGCCCTGCTGTGGTTGATGAACGGCGTGGCGGGCGCAAAACCTCGTCCGCAGGCCACCAAAGAACTGCAACCCACCGTGTTTGCGCTCACGATGGTGATGATGCACGACGTGGTGAATCCGCCCGCGGCGAGCCGGTTTTACAGCTATTGTCTGTTGGGCGCACACGAACTGGTGGCTCGCCACAATCCGCAACTGGTGTCGCCCCGGCAACTGCTGCAAACCGCGCCAACGTACCCAGCCGTTACCGACAACACCTACGATTATCAACTTGCCGCGCTCTATTGTATTCTGGAAACGGGGCGGCTCCTGCTGCCGTCGGGGGCTTCGCTGGAAAAAGAGCAGCAACAGTTGCTGGAACGGCTGCGGCGCGATGGGTATGCCGAGCTGCAAATCCAGCGGTCGGTACAGGAGGCGCAGCGCGTCGCTCAGGCCGTCGTAGCCTATGCCCGCACCGACAACTACGGCAAACTAAGCGCCCGAGGCCGTTACCGCCCCACTAAAAAAGATGGCTACTGGTACCCGACGCCACCAGCCTACATGGAAGCGATCGAGCCGCATTGGCGCACCATCCGGCCCATGCTGATCGACTCCTGCACGCAGTTTATACCGCCACCGCCCGCCGCGTTCAGCACCGACACGAGCAGCACGTTCTACCGACTGACGCGCGAGGTGCACCGCACCAGCCAGACCTTGACGCCAGCACAGCGCCTGATTGCAGCCTACTGGGACTGTAATCCGTTTGCCGTCAATACGGCGGGGCACATGGCCATCGGGTTTAAGAAAATCAGCCCCGGCGGGCATTGGATCAACATCACCAGCCAGGTGACGCAGCAGGCTAAACTGCCCTTCGATGAGGCCGTTCAGTTACATTCGCTGGCGGCCCTGACGCTGATGGACGCCTTCATCAGTTGCTGGGATGAGAAGTACCGCAGCAGCCGGGTACGTCCCGAAACCGTGATTAATCGCCATATCGACCCGCATTGGCAGCCGATGTTGCAAACGCCGCCTTTCCCCGAATACCCCAGCGGCCACAGCGTCATTTCGGGCGCCGTGTCGGAGGTACTGACGTACCTGCTGGGTGATCAGTTTGCGTTTACCGATACCACCGAAGAACTCTTTGAACTCCCCTCGCGCTCGTTTACGTCGTTTCGGCAGGCGGCCGCAGAGGCGGCGATTTCTCGACTATACGGTGGTATTCACTACCGCGACGCCGTCGACAACGGATTGGCGCAGGGGCGGGCGCTGGGTACGTTCGTGGTCAATAAGTTGAAAAAAGCGGGAGTGAAAGGGGGCAAAAGAGCCCTAAGCCGACGCGAATAGGTTCTCGATCAGGTGCGCGTGAGTGCCGAGCCATTTCGCGTCGCCGTTCAGTTGGGTAATCTCTACGGTCAGCGTATCGCGGAAGCCGCTGAGGCAGTATCTGTTGATCGCCTGTTGTAGCGCATTGGTCACGAAAAGCGACGCTTCGGCCAGTACCCCGTCGACGATAATGATTTCGGGGTTGAACAGTGTAACGGCGATGGCCAGTGCCTTGCCCAGATGAAGCCCCGTTTCGTACAGCTGTTCGATCGCGAAGGCGTCGCCCTGATAAGCAGCCTGCACAATCTGGCTGACAGTAATCTGCTCAGGTACGTGCCGAAGGGTTGCCAACTGGGTTATCTGCCCGGAAACGACCGCCTGTTGCACCCGCCGCACCAGCGCCGAAGCGGAAGCCAGCGTGTCGACACAGCCAATCTTGCCGCAGTAACAAAGAGAGCCCTTAGGGTCGGCCTGAATATGGCCCAACTCACCGGCAAACCCGGAGGCGCCCTGAAACACGTCGCCGTTGATGATGATCCCCAGCCCAACGCCCCAATCGATGTTGATGGCCAGGGCATGCTGTTTACCTTTAGCCCGCCCAAACCGATGCTCGCCCAGTGCCGTGGCTTTGGTGTCGTTCAGCAAAAAGACGGGCATCTGCCATTGCAACTCTAACCATGAAGTCAGCGACTGTCCCGGCATGCCCAGTTGGGGATAGCTCAGGTTGAGGCTGTGCCGGGAGTCGATCAGGCCCGGCAGGGATAGTCCTACGCCAAGCATATCCTGTCGGGGTAGCCCCGAGTCGGCCAGACAATCGTTGACAAAATCGACCAGAAAAGCCGAAAATTCGGGCCGGTCTTCCAGGGGGTAGTCGACGCTTTTCTCGAAAAGAATCTGGCGTAACAAATTGACAATCAGTAGGCGGGTGCCATGGGTGCCGCTATCGAGAATGACCGAATAATGCCCGGTCGGGTTAAACTTGAACACCGCAGGGCGCCGCCCGTTGTTACCGGCTGCGGTACCAATGGCGATTACCCAGCCGTCTTCAATGAGCTGATCGACCAGATTGGTTACCGATGGGATACTGGTGTGCAGTTCACTGGCTAGTTCGGCCAGTGTACACGAGCCTTCCTGGTAGAGGTAAGCAAGTGCTTTTCTAAACTTCAGGTTCTTCTTGTAGGCAACAACAGACTGTTTGGTAAGGGAGTCATCGGGCGTGGTAGAGGGTAACATAGGAGCGGCCGCGCTGAGGAAGTCGATTGGTAGTAGTGTAGGTGAAAGGGGGAATTGATTGAAAAATCACGATGAAATCCAGCTTTAAGGTAAAAAAAGAGCAAAATCATCTAATTTCTTTGAAAGATAGGAAAGGTCGAAGACAGTAAATTAAAAATCTGTCTAAAAGTAGATGAGTTTTTAAAAAAATTAAAAAACTATATTTTTGCCATACATTCTTTTGATCAGCTTCTATGCGACTCCTTTTATCGGCGTTATTCACTGGCCTATTTAGTTTGTCTGTTTTTGGTAATCCGTCGACAGCAGCGACACCACCGGCTAAGGGGCGGGTGCTCATTGGGTACGTGAGTGGCGGCGGGTGGACCAAAGCGCAGATCGACCCCAACAAAGTAACCCATATCAACTACGCGTTTGCGGTGCCGGCCGAAACGGGCGAGCTCGCGCCGATCTCGGCTAAAGACGTGGCAAATCTGGCCGAACTGACGTCGTTACGTAGCCAGAACAAAGACCTGAAAATCCTAATTTCCATTGGTGGCTGGGGCGGCTGCAAATACTTTTCAGACGCCGCATTAACGGAGTCCTCGCGCCGCCGGTTTGCCAATAGTGCCGTTGCATTGTTGAAAAAACACCGGCTCGATGGCCTTGACATCGACTGGGAATACCCGGCCCAGATTGGGGCGGGTAACATCTACCGGCCCGAAGACAAGGAGAATTTTACGCTGTTTTTGAAAGCTCTCCGCGACCGTCTCGATGAGCAGGGTAAGCTCGACAAACGCACGGGGGCCAACCATTACCTGCTGACGGCGGCTACCGGCGGCGACACGGCCTTTGTGAACCACACCAACCTGGGTGAAGCCCAGCGCTACCTGGACTACGTCAATATCATGACGTATGATCTCTACCACGGCAACGACAAAGTAACGGGCCACCACAGCCCGCTGGCGCAATCGAAGAAGGGCGATCAGTCGCGCAACAGCTCGATGTCGGCGGTCGATGGACACATTCGGGCGGGTGTGCCGGTCGAAAAAATTGTGCTGGGCCTTCCGTTCTATGGCCGGGGGTGGGCCGACTGCAAGCCCGTCGACAACGGGCTTTACCAACCTGCTGCTGGCAAACACTCGTTCATCAGCTACGACGAACTGGTGGCCAAGTACATCAACAAAAACGGCTTTGTGCGCTACTGGGACGACGACGCCAAAGCCCCTTACCTCTGGAACCCCGACAACCGCACGTTTATCTCCTACGCCGATACCGAATCGTTCGACCCCAAAATCGACTACGTGAAGCAGAAGGGCCTGGCCGGGGTCATGTTCTGGGAGTACATCTACGATCTAAAAGAAAACGTCCTGCTTAACCACCTGGTGAAAAAGATGAAATGAACTATGAAACAGGAGATATGGATGATGAATCAGGGGCTTTTGGCGTAGCGAAGCCAATTCATCATTCATATCTCCTATTTCATAGTTCATATCTTCCCCCACTTCCTACTACCATGCACAACTTACGTTCACTCCCTTTTAGCTGGTTGCTGGCGCTCTTGCTGGCGCCATGCACGTTGCTGGCGCAGCAACATAGCGAACAGAACCACGCGCATTACGTCGTACCCAAAGACAGCCTCGTACGCCAGAAACTGGCTCAGTGGCAAGACATCAAGTTTGGTCTGCTGATGCACTGGGGTACGTATAGCGAATGGGGGATTGTAGAGTCGTGGTCGCTATGCCCGGAAGATGAGGGCTGGTGCGAACGGCGCGGCCCTTACGCTGCCAACTGGTATGAATACAAGAAGGCCTACGAAAACCTGCAGACGACCTTCAACCCGGTGAAGTTCAACCCCGACCGCTGGGCCACAGCGGCCAAAAACGCGGGCATGAAGTATGTGGTATTTACGACCAAACACCACGACGGCTTCTGCATGTTCGACACCAAGCAGACCGATTACAAAATCACCGACGCCAAAACGCCGTTCTCGAAAAACCCCCGCAGCAACGTTGCCAAGGAGGTGTTCAAGTCGTTCCGGGACCAGAATTTCATGGTGGGTGCCTACTTCTCGAAACCCGACTGGCACACCACGACCTATTGGGACCCGTATTTCCCACCCAAAGACCGGAACGTGTCGTATTCGCCGAAAAAGTACCCCGAGCGCTGGCAGAAGTTCAAAGACTTCACCTACAATCAGATCGAAGAACTGATGACGGACTACGGCAAGGTTGATATTCTGTGGCTCGACGGCGGCTGGGTACGTCCGGCCAGTACTATTGACACCTCGATTAGCTGGCAGCGCACCATTCCCTACGATCAGGACATCGACATGGCGCGCATTGCCCAGATGGGTCGCCGGCATCAGCCCGGTTTGCTGGTGGTCGACCGCACCGTGACGGGTGAGTTTGAAAACTACGTAACGCCCGAGCAGTCGATTCCGGAGACGTACCTGCCCATTCCCTGGGAGTCGTGCCTGACGATGGGCGATTCGTGGTCGTACATTCCGAAAGAGAACTTCAAACCGGCCCGCAAACTGGTGCAGACGCTGGTCGATATCGTAGCTAAAAACGGAAACCTGCTGCTCAACATCGCGCCCGGCCCCGACGGCGAGTGGCACGAAGAAGCCTACCAGCGCCTTCAGGAAATCGGGGCCTGGTTGCAGGTCAACGGTGAGTCGATCTACGGCACCAAACCTGTAGCGCCTTACCGGCAGGGGCAGTGGGCGTTTACGGGTAACGGCAAGGCTTTTTACCAGACGTACCTGCCCAAAGACAACGAACCCCTCCCGGCCTCGGTGACGCTCTCGGCGGGCACGATTCCGGCCAAGGCCGAGGTGCGGCTGCTGGGGTACGCCAAACCGCTGAAAGCTCAGAAAACAGCAGCTGGCCTGGTCGTCAGCCTGCCTGAAGTCGCCCGGCAAACAGCCTCGAAGCAAGCCGCCTGGGTGTTCAAACTCACTAGCCGGTAGGTAGTCTGGTTCTCTTTCTAATAAAAGACCTATAAGGTTTTTAAAACCTTATAGGTCTGGACGTTTCTGCTCATGCCTAAATTGATTGCCCTGCTGGGCGCTTGTCTGCTGCTGACCGGTGCGGTAAAGGCACAAACGGAATCAGTACGCTATCCGCTCATTCCCTATCCTACGTCGTTGACGTCGGCTTCCGGTACGTTTGTGATTACGCCCAAAACGGTAGTGCGATCGCCGGATGGCCGGTTTCGGAATGAAGCCGAGCAGTTGCAGCAACTGCTGGTGCACGGATTGGGTAAACGCCTGCCCACGACTGGTAATGCGCCGATGATCCAATTGCAATACGACGCGACCCTTACTGCCTCCGAAGCCTATGCGCTGACCATTACGCCGAAACAGGTGTTGTTGCGGGCCAGTACGCCCACGGGGATGTTCCGGGCCGTGCAGACGATTCGCCAACTGTTGCCGCCAACAGCCGAGCGGAAAGCGAGCCCGTCGCTAACCCTGCCCGCCGTGCAGATTCAGGATCAGCCCGCGTATGACTGGCGCGGTATGCACCTCGACGTATCGCGGCACTTTTTCTCGCTCGATTACCTGCGCACCTACATCGACCGGCTGGCACTGTACAAATTCAACACCTTCCACCTCCATCTGACCGATGATCAGGGCTGGCGCATCGAGATCAAGAAATACCCGAAACTGACGAGTGAAGGCGCCTGGCGCACCTTCAACAATCAGGATTCGGTGGTGATGAAACGAGCCAAGTCGGAACCTGATTTTGAATTACCCCGGCAGTTTATCCGGCAGCGCGACGGGAAAACCGAGTATGGTGGCTACTACACGCAGGCGCAGTTGCGCGAGCTGATTGCCTATGCCGCCGCGCGCCACATCACGATTGTGCCGGAGATTGATATGCCCGGCCACCTGAGCGCCGCTATTCAGGCCTATCCGTTCCTGAGTTGCACGGGACAGCCGGGAATGGGCAAGACGTTTTCGGTGCCGGTATGCCCCTGTAACGAGCCCACCTATACGTTCATGCAAAACGTGCTCGACGAGGTGATGTCCCTCTTCCCCAGCCCGTATGTACACATCGGAGCCGATGAAGTGGAAAAGACGACCTGGGCGCAATCGGTTGCCTGCCAGGCGTTGATGAAGGAAAAGGGAGTCAAAACCGTCGAAGAGTTGCAGAGCTACTTTGTACACCGCATGGGCGAGTACATTCAGTCGAAAGGTAAAAAACTATTGGTGTGGGACGATGCGCTGGAAGGTGGCCTCCAGCCGTCGGCGACTGTCATGTACTGGCGAAGCTGGGTGAAAGACGCCCCCCGCAAAGCGGCCGAAAACGGGAATGTCATCGTGATGACGCCCGTGAGCGCGCTTTATTTCGATAGCCCGCCGGGCAAACAGTCGGTGGAGCAGGTATATCGGGTGCCGGTGGTGCCAGCGGAGATCAAGCCTGAACAGGCTCACCTGGTCAAGGGAGCGCAGGCCAACCTCTGGACGGAGTACATCGCCACCGAAAACCGCGCCGATTATATGGTGATGCCCCGGATGGTGGCGCTGTCGGAGGCCGTCTGGACGGGCCGCGACCTGTACACGTCATTTCAGCAGCGGCTACTGGCGCACTATGACCGTATGGAGCAGCTGAATATTCACTATCGCCTGCCCGACCTGACGGGTTTCGCCGAAGAGAACGTGTTTGTTGATCAGGCAAAGCTGACCATCAAACGCCCGTTGCCCAGTTACACGCTTCGTTACACCACCGACGGCTCTCTACCTCAATCCACCTCACCGGGTTTGCCCGATGGGTTTGTAATCAATCAACCACAGACGATTAAGTTGGCGGCGTTTACGGCGGGTGGACTGCGCGGCGACGTTTATACCTTGCGCTATCGGCAGCAGCCCTACGCCCAACCCACCGGATCAGCTACGACCCAACCCGGTCTGACCGCACACTTTTTCAAAAAATACTTCCGGGAAACGAAGTTGATGAAGGGGCTGACCCCCGACAGTACGTTTGTGACGCCCAACGTGGCGATACCAGCGGCGGTCGGCGCGCCGAGCTTTGGCGTTCAGTTTCGCGGCTATCTGAACGTACCTGAGACGGGCATTTACACCTTCTTCTATACCTGCGACGACGGCGGCGTGTTGCGCCTGGCTAACCGGCTCGTGGTCGACAACGACGGCAATCACTTCCCGATCGAAAAAAGCGGACAGGTGGCCCTTGCGGCGGGTAAGCATCCCATCGAAGCCGATTTCATTGAAGGCGGTGGTGGATTCACGCTCAAACTGACCTACAGCCTCAACGGCTCGGACCCCGCTCCCGTACCCGATAGCTGGTTTAGCCATTGATAAAATCGGTAGATCAACTGGTACAGTTAATCGGGTGTGTTTCTATGTGTAAGTGACTGTATGTCAACATTCAGGCGACTAAGTAAGGCGCATAAATACTGGCAGAACAGTATTTCCGATGACTGGGGTGTAGTCGATTTTTGCTTGGGTTTAAGCATCTATCGACTCCATTTACCATGAAGAAATTGATCTATTTATCGTCCTTGCTCGCGCTGACGGCCTGCGAAACGGAGGAACCCGATTGTGGCTCTACCATCAGCTTTACAAACAAAACGCCAGAATCCCTTCAAATAAAGGTCAACGGCTCCATTCCCAGCGGGTGCGGTTTTGTTTCGCCGGGTGGCAAATGCACAACCGCCATATCGCCCGATGTCACGTTTACTTACGAGGCTAAGGGATCTGATAATAACCGATGGGCCGGGTCAGACGCGGTGCCAAAATGCACCGATAAGAATATTTCGTTGACCTATTAACGAACTGCGGTTGCTTAGTCGAGAAAGCGCAATTAATTCATCACCGCGCCACGATCAGCCGGGCTGAGAGCCGTTGCCCGTTGGTTTCGACCGAAACGACGTAGGCCCCGGCGGGGAGTTGCTGTACGTTCAGGCCGAGCATACGGTCGGAAAGGCGGGTGCTGGGTACGTCGGTCGATCGGCCAGCGGCATCGTAGACCTGCACGGCTCCAAGAGTGCTGGCAAAGGCATCGGCTTCGAGGGTGACGGTGGTCGTGGCGGGGTTGGGGTAAAGGCGGAGAGAGGTCGCGAGGGGCTCGGTGGCAGTAATGACTCGCTGGAAGATGGGTACGTTATCGAAGCTTCGTTGCAAGACCGTGGTCATTTCAGCTTTATTCGCCCCCAGCCAGTCGGTCAGTAGAGTGGCATAGACCTGCCGGAAATCGGTCTGCATCTTGATGTTGTTATTGTCGAGGTCGGTAAGGCTGGGATTTTTACCGATGACCGGCGTTTTCACGCCTTTGCCAAACACAAACAGCGGGGCTGCCAGCCCGTGATCGGTACCAAAACTACCGTTGGAAATGGCCCGGCGGCCAAACTCCGAGAACGTCATGCCCGCCACCCGATCGTCGACACCCTGTAGTTTCAGGTCGTCCTGAAACGCCTTGATGGCATCCGACAATTGCTTCATCAGGTTGGCGTGCGTACCCGTTGTGGTGTCGGTGGCGACCACTTGCCCGGCATGGGTGTCGAAGCCGCCGATAGTCACGTAGTAAACGCGGGTCTGCAGCCCGCCGTGAATGAGCCGCGCCACAATTTTGAGCTGATCGGCCAGGCCGTTGCTGGCTGGGTACGTTGCCAGGTTCTTGCCTTTGCCTGCCGCCGTCTTGATCTGCGCCGCATACTGCACCGATGAGACCTGCTGTTGCCGGATAAAGCTGATATGCTTGCCCGCCACCGTGTTGGCAACGGGTTCGGTATCTACCACCGGTTTATCACCAACCAACTGCGCAAAGGTGTCGGGATTAGGAATGGCAACAGCCAATGGGCCACCCGGTCCGGCAAAGGCGGTGCTCGTGATATAGCCGATCTGGATCGCCAGCGGGTCGGGCATGTCGGCGGTGGGGTAGCCTGTCGGGTAGCCCGGCCATTCGGCGTCGAGATACCGACCAGCCCAGCCGGTGAGCAGGGTCTGGCTGGAATCGGCGCCCGTAAACCAGATGTCGCTGGCCCGGAAGTGCGAAAAGCTGGGAGCCGGATAGGCCACGCTATGCACAATCGACAGCAGCCCATCGTTGTAAAGCCGTTGCAGGCCCGTCATGGCGGGGTGCAGACCCGTGGCGGCGTTGTTGGTCAGGCGGAGTACTTTGCTTTCGGGTAAGGCAATGTTGGCCCGCAGGCTGTTATACTGGCTCATCTGATCGATGGGCACCACCATGTTGAGCCCGTCGTTGCCCCCCGCCAGTTGAATCAATACGAGCACCCGGTCGGTGGCCGTCGCCAGGCTGGCCAGCGTCTGCATCAGGGCCGATGTCGGTTGCCCAAACGCTTTAGCCCCGAATCCATCCAGGAAAACAGGTAGCGCCAACGCGGCGGTCGCATGCTGTAGAAAATGTCGGCGATTCATCGGAAGCGTAGTTTGCCGTTTTCAGTTGCGTTGGCTTAGGCATCATCTCTGACACGCAACGGAGGACTGTAAACGGTGAATAGGTTTAGTTGAGTTGATATTCCGCCATGCTGAGCATGTAGGTGAGCAAATTGGTCAGGCGTGTTCGGACGGCGTTTAGCCGGGCCGTGTTGGTGGGGGCCGCCACGTAGTCATTCCAGATTTCGGTCCACTCGTAGCGCGGTACGCCCACCATCAACACATTGTCGATCAGGAAATCGCGCTGCTTTTGGGTCAGGGTCGTGGCAAACAGCAGGGCCGTCCATTCGTCGATGAGTTTGGCCGGGTCGGCGGGGTCGCTGGTGAGTTTGGCCTGCGCAATCAGGTCAAACGTGATCCGATCGGAGCCATACTTCACGGCGCTCGTACTCATCTCATTGGCAAAACGGTTGCGCAGGGCCAGTGTGGTGCTGTTGATCCAGAGTTCGTAGAACCCGACATCGTAATACGGCCGCCAGCCAAACACGCTGGGCTGATCCATCACGTTCTGCTGCTGCTCGTTGGTGCGGGCCTGTAGATAGCCCATCAGCGTGGTGAACCCGGTGGTATTGGCTACCGGGTCTGGGGCCGATACGCCAAAGTAGCGCAAGGTGCCGATGGTCAGTTCAACGGGTGCTTTGATCATGGCCCCGCGTAGCGCATCGTCGAAGAAATGCTCACTAGTAAGCAGCGCAGTCAGCACGGGCTTCAGTTCGTAATCTTTCCGAAACAGCGCTGCCAGGGGTTCGATGAATCCCTGCTCGATAGTGGCCGGAATATCGGCGTTGATAAACCAGCGGTATAGCTTCCGAACGATAAAACGGGCCGTTTCGGGCTGTTTCAGGATCATGTCGACCAGATCGCCCAGTTCGGCGTCGCCCGCGGTGGTGCCGCTCCGGCCTTTGATGAGGGTGTTGCCATACGCCGCCGAAAACTGTTTGTCGGTCGTGTCGTGCTGAGCGGCCCGGAAGGTGGCGGTTATGTCGGCGGTAGTTTCGCTGCGGTAGCCAGTATCGGCCCAGCCGGTCAGCACGCGCGCGGCCGCTTTTACGTCGTCTTCCGAATAATTTCGGTTACCCGTAACGGGGTTGGTTGCGCCAATGGTAAACAGTTCCTGTAGTTCGCGGGCGTAGTTTTCGTTGGGCTTCCCCACGCTGTTCTGGTTGCCGTTGAGGTAGCGCAGCATGGCCGGGTCTTTGGTCACGTCGACCACAAACGACCGGAAATTGCCCAGCGCATGGCGGCGCAGCATGGCGTTCTGGCGGTAGATATACCGGGCATCGTTGACGACGGCGAACGTCGATACGAAGTGGTTTTGCCAGAACAGCGTCATTTTTTCGCGCAGCGACGGCCCTTCGTTCAGCATGAGACCCAGCCACCAGTATTTGGTTGCCGACTGCCACGTGCCCTGCAAGGCCTGGCTGAACGCCAGCGTATTGAACGGTTTAAGCGTCGTAGGGTCAATAGGTGGGTTAGGCGTTGCAGCCGTAGCCAGTAGCGTCTGGACCGCAGCCTGTGGCGTTTGTCCGGTAAACTGCCGAATCTGCGCGGGTGTCGGGCCCAGCGTTGCCCGCCGGAGCAGGTGCGTTGCCTGAGTTTGGGTGAGCGGTTTCCGAAGAGGGTCAGTGAGCGCCATAAACGAGCTGGGAAGCGGTAGTAGAAAACAGAAAAGCGTTGGCTACTGCAACCAATACCTTGGGCTTTCTACTACGCTCATTAAAGTTCGAACCGGATAGGCAGTTTTACTAATTAAACCTCCGTTAACGGCCCGCAGAACGTACCTGAGAAAGTACCCGGTGGGGGGATGATTGCGCGTCCACTAAACTTTTTTCTAAGTAGTAGCAACTGGTACAATACTTGCCACGGTTGGCATAAGCCTGCACCAGTTGCCACCGATGGCTGCTCACGAAGGCGCGCCGAATGACCGCTGCTTCCTATTCCCTGACGACCGAACACGCCCATTTACTCCGAGCCGCCCTTTGTCCGCCCGATGAGGCGCTGGCCCACTGGCAGGCCTGGCGAAAGATCCGAAACCTGCATATCGCCTCGCCCGCCGCTGAGTCGGTTAAGCGCGCCTTCACCCTGCTCGACGCCAGTGCCCAGCAGTTGTTGCCGATGATCTGCCGTAACCTGGAACAGTCGGACGATGCGCTGATGGGACACCTGCAACAGGCTTACGAAACGACATTGCGCGACAACCAGCGCCGATTGAGCGTGATGAGCACAGTCCTCAACGCACTCCGACAGGCCAATGTGTCGTCGTTGTTGCTGGGTAGCCTGCCCTTGTCGCTGCTGCATTACGGCGATGTGGGCATGCGAACGATGGACAAATTAGCGCTACTAATCCCGACCGAAAAGGCCGACACGGCGCTGGCCGTTCTGCATCAGCAACAGTTTTTGCCGTCGGCCTACGGATTCCGGCACCGGCGTCAACTGGACTCTTTGCCCTTAACGCGGCCCGATGGGTTGAGTATTCGCTTGCATTGGCATACATTGCCCCAACACACCTACGTCGGAGCCGACGAACCGTTCTGGGCTGATGCGCAGCTGCTCGAACTACCAACGGGACTACCTGCCCTGACCCTATCGCCTACGCATCTGCTCTTCCAGACCTTGGTTATTGGCTATCAGGGAGGTCGCCGAACGGCATTGCCTTCCCTGCCCGACAGCATGCAACTGATTCGGACCGGGCAGATCGTGTGGGACGAACTGCTGGATCTGACCGAGCGCTTTACGTTTCGGATTCCAGTGCGCCGGGGCCTGATGGCCCTGCAGACGCGCGTTGACCTGGTCTTGCCACCCGCCGTGCAGCAACGGCTGCGCCAGATGGTACCTACCGTGGCCGAGCAGCGCTATTTCGACTTGCTAAGCTCTATCCCGAAAAACCCATTGAGCCAGCGCTTTCAGCGGCTACGTTGCAGCCAGATGGCCTTGCGGTTGTTCCACCAAAATGGGTCGCGGGAGTCGTTGCGTACGGTAGTCTGGCATCACATGAACCCCCGCCTCGCCTGGCCCGATGCCGAGTGGCCCCGCTGAACGACAATCTGATTACCGTCGCGACAACCGGCTGAGGGTCTGGTCGATGTAGGGTTTGGGGAGCCAGTTGGTGCCCATCATCACGCCCTCGATTTGCCGGGTGTTGCCGATGTTGGTGAGTGGATTGGCCGTCAGCAAAACCAGATCCGATACATTGCCGACCTTGATCGTACCCCAATCGGGTTTGTTGAGGTAATCGGCTACATTGACCGTTCCGGCACGCAGGGTCTGGTACGGCGTGAGGCCCGCGTCGACCATGTATTGCATTTCGTGGTGAATGGAAAAGCCAGGTACGTTGAACACCTGTGGCGCGTCGGAGCCGAGCAGCAGCGGAATGCCATTTTTCTGACATTCGTAGATCAATTTCCGACGTACCTGAATCAGCCGGTCGGCTTTAGCTTTGGCGAAGTTGGGGCTGTTCAGATACCCGTTTTTTGCGTTGACCCAGTTTGTGATTTCCTGCGGTTTCATGTAGCGCATTTCCGGCGCACTGGTGTAGGCCTCGGCTGGTTGCGCCGACAGCCACCGCTCGGCCAGTGCCTGCGTGGGTACGACCCGGATGTTGGTACCACGCAGGGCGGCTATCAGCTTCGGAATGCGGGCTTCGTCGGTGCGGTCGGCGATCCAGGCCCCAAACAAACCCGTTTCGGGCTCGGCCAGGGTATCGCTGCCCGGCGTAATGGCCTCAATGAACCCGTCGAGGTGGTCGATCGACGAATAGCGCGCCTCGATAGCCCGCCAAACGCCCACGTTGAACGATACGTGCCCCACGAATGGAATGCCTGCCTCCTTCGCCGTGCGGGCAATGGCGGGGAACGTCTGGTTGGTGAGGCCGGGGTGCAGTTTGAGAAAATCGTAGCCTGCCGCTTTTTGCTCGCGCACCATCTCGGCCCCACGCTCCGGCGTTTTTACGGTTTGTCCGTTGAAGGAGGGACCGGTGGTATACACGTGCGGCCCCAATACGGTGCCCGCATTGACCTGACTGCGGAGTTCGAGGTGCCGCGGATGGCCCAGCATGCCCCGGATCGTTGTGATGCCGTTGACCAGATACAGCATCAGCACGTCTTTCATCGGTTCGATGTCGTCGATGGGCGGAATGTGGGCGTGCATTTCGGCCCAGCCGGGTACGAGGTATTTGCCGCTTGCATCGACGACGAGCGCACCAGCCGGTACAGGTACGTTGCCGTCGTTGCCCAAGGCGGTGATCCGGCCATTCTGCACCACTACTGTTTGTTTACTGAGGACTCGTTCGCGGTCCATCGGAATCACGTTGGCCGACCGGAACACAATGGCCCGCTGGCGATTACTAACCAGATCCTGCCCAACAACCGGGTTGGCGAGCCAGATACACAGGAAGAGAAGAATGAGGCGCATGGTCATAACGGGTTTGCTCTACCAAGGTACGGTAAAGCAGCGTTGGCCCCTGCGCCATTCACTCAGGCAGTGGCTTCGCCACCCGTTTTTTCGTTGGGCCACTGCGCAAAGCCGAAAGGTAGCTGCAGATCGGCGTCGGGGCCAAATGGGCTTGCGTTGGCGAGTTGACCGGCCTGTTCGGCCCAGTTGACGGCTTCGTGAATACGGAAATGGGTGCCTCCTGCTTCCAGAATAGCACGGATGCGCTCAACGGGTGTGTTGGCTAGTTGGTTGAACGTACGAATCCCTCCGGCGATCAGCAGAGAGGCAACCTCCGGCCCGATGCCTTCGACTGACACAAAATTGTCGACCACGTCCATGTCGGGGTCGGTCGGAGAGGGCTCTTCCAGCGAGATCAGTTCTACGTGAGTACCGTCGTGTTCATTGACGATACCAATCGTTTCTGCCCGGACGCCGTCCATCGTATCTACTGTGTCGGCCAGTTCGGTGATGGAGTTGTTGGGACCCACATATACGTCGAGCGTCGTGTTGGGATCGAGAGGCGCTTGTTCGTCGTCGGTTTGTTCGGGCACGGGGGATTGAGCTGCCATACGGTTGGTGTCAGGTTGCTTTGTCTAGACCGCCTGGCAGCTATATCGTTTTATAGACTTATTCAACGGTGACCCCATCTATCGGATGGTTACCAAGCAGATGCGGTGAATAGGAATCGTATTCACCGCATACTATGCGGTGAATAATTAGCTCGTCTGATGTCTTGGCGAGGCACAAAAAAGCGGACGATGGAGTTAGCCATCGCCCGCTGGTTACGGTGGGATTGTTACTGATTGCCGCGTGAACTACCGCGACCGCTGCGATACTCGCCGCCCGGCTGGCCTTGCCCGCGCGTTTCGGTGCCGCCGCGGGGCAATTGTTGCTGGCGACCCGCATCGGCGGGATTCACTTCCCGCTGCTGGTAGCTGCCACTCTCGGCCCGGCGATTGCCCCACTCGCGTTGCGGTTGCGGATTAGGCTGCTGTGGGTACGTTTGCTGCGGTTGCGGCGAAGGCTGTGGCGACGGCTGACTCGGTTGCGATTGGGGCTGTCCTTCGTAACCCGAACGACCCCGACTGCCCCTCGATGAGCCATACCCACCCGACGGGTACGATGGGGTAGCGTCGGCTGGGGTGCTGCGTGGGGTTTCGTAGCCACCGCCGGCTGGGTTGGGGGTTGGGGTGCCATATGTACCGGCGTTACCCCGGCCCCGGTTATAGCCACCACCATCGCGCGGACTTCCGTTGCCATTGTTGAATGGCTCGTTATAGGTGCGGCTGCTGCCCCGGCCACTGCGGTTAGCATCCGACGGTCCGTTGGTGCGGCCACCATTGGGTCGGTAGATCCCTACGGCATCGCCCCGAACTTCATCGCGGCCTGGTCGGCCGGAGTTCTCGACGCGGTAGACTGGCACAGGACGGCGCGTTACCCGCTCGATATCTTCCCGCCGTGGGCCGTAGCCATATACCCGGTTGTTGACCCGGTACACGTTGTTGATGATCGTTGTATTGCGGTAGATGTTTACCACCTGCGGGCGAGGCACGCAGTAGCTGTAGAGACGCGGGCTGCCGATATACACCTCTGGCACAAACACCCAGTAGTTGGCCGGGATGTTGACATTTACGTTGATATTGAGGCCAGGGCTCAGCGGTGCCCAGCCATAATAGCCGGATCCTGACCGCCACGATACCCAGGCGGGACCCCAATCGTAGCCCGGCACCCAGGCCCAGCCCATCCGGGGGTCCTGATACCAGCGTCCGTAATGGAAGGGCGCCCAGCCCCAGGCGTAGTCAGACACCCAGGTGTTGCCGTATTCGGTCCAGACCCAATGCCCGTTGGAGGCGTAAGGCTGGAAATTCGGATCAACGTTCCCCGGGATCCAGACACGGCCATATTCGGGTGTGTTGACCCACTGACCGTAGGGGCTCAACTGACCGTAAAAGTCGGGATTGCCCTGCTGATTGTTGTATTGGCCGTATTGATCATAGCCCTGGTCGTAGGGCTGCTGACCGTAGCCGGGCTGTTGCCCATAGCCCGGTTGCTGGCCATAACCCGGCTGTTGGCCGTAGCTACCCTGTGCACATGAGGTGAGCCCCCCCGATACACTCAGTACCAGTCCGGCTACCGCTAGTTGAAAAATCGCTGATCGTTTCATCGCCTTCTGTTTGGCTTATAGCCATTAGATGCGATTGATCGGCAAACGTTTAAGGGAAGCTCAGATATATTATCAGTGCGGGCTGAAACGATTTTTTTGCCGCTTTTTTATTCTTTCGATCGGGACGCGTGGTCGGTAGAGGAATCTTGAAGCTCCTGTCGACTACGTGTTCCGATCGAAAGGATAAAAAAGCGCGTTTACTACACCTTTTTCATACCAACCGACTCGCGCAGTTTACCCTGCAATACGGGGCGCTTGTCTTTGGTTTTAGTCAGTTTGGCCAGGCTGCTTTCAAAAGCAACCGACAGGGTATTATCGGCGCCAAACTGGCAGGTAACGGTTTCGTAATGAGCCGTTTCGATGAAGCGCCACGTCATTACAAACGTATTGGCGTCCTGCCAGCCGCCAGTACCGGCCACCCGGGTTTTGGTTTCACCGGGAACAGGCGTTTCCACTAGTTTGAGGGGCAGAGCCGAAAAGGTAGAGTCGCTGGTAGCCCAGCGGTTGATGCCGCATAGCACCTGATGATCGCCCCGGTCGTCGTGGAGTTTGAAAATGACACCATCCTTGCCGAAGGTCAGCGATGCCGATTGTGCTTTCAGGCTGTTGTCAGCGAAGGCGTAGGTTTGCCCGCTGACGGTTGGTGTCAGCGACGACCGGCCTTCCTGCACGGGCAGCGTCAACGCAAGGTGGCTTAGCTTCTGGGTCAGTGGTTTGGCATCGGCCGAACCGGCGCCATCCATAGCGGGCAGGATGTGATCCCATACAGCGTCGAGCACCGCCTGCATATCGCCGGTTTCGGAGGTGATGGCAATGACGGCATCCTGCTTCGGCATCACGATGCAATACTGACCATAGGCCCCGTCACCCCGGTAGGCATCGTGGCGGCAACGCCAGAACTGGTAACCGTAGCCCTGTAGCCAGTCGTTCTCTTCGGCTTTACGCTTACCCCCGGCCGACATCACTTCGTAGCGGGTAGCGTCGTTGATCCAGGCTTCGGGCAGCAGGCGCTTGCCGTTCCAGAGGCCTTTTTGCAGGTATAGCTGGCCGAATTTGGCGATGTCTTCCGTCTTGACGCGCAGGCCCCAGCCGCCCACGTTGACGCCTTTCGGATCGACCTCCCAGTCGGCCCCTTCGATGCCCAACGGCGCAAACAGCCGCGGTTTCAGGTACGTTAGCACGGTTTGGCCGGTCAGTTTCTGCACGATGGCCGACAGCATGTAGGTCGCCCCGCTGTTGTAGACGAAATGCGTGCCCGGCTTATGTTCGACGGGGTGCGCCAGAAACGCCTTGGGCCAGTTGGTGTTACCGTCGTTGCGCATCTGCCCCGTCGGTTCGGTGGCGTGGCCGGTCGACATGGTGAGCAGGTCTTTGACGCGCATCGCCGCCAGATTCTCGCTGACCGTTGCGGGCAGATCGTCTTTGAAAAACGAAATCACCTTGTCGTCGACCGTCAGTTTGCCCTCGGCGACGGCCATGCCTACCGCCGTCGACGTGAAGCTTTTGCTGAGCGAGTAGAGCGTATGCTTGAGTTCGGGCGCGTAGGGTGCCCACCAGCCTTCGGCTACAACCTTGCCATGCCGCAGTACCATCACACTGTGCAGGTTGAGGTTGGCCGATTCGATGGCATTCACGAAGTCGAGCAGCTTGGCCGCGTTGACGCCGTTGGCGCCGGGCAGACTACGGGGTAGGCGGGTGGTGCGGGCGGCGTCGAACCAGGGCATTGCCGAGGCCGACGTCGCGACGCTGAGGCCGATGGCTCCGAAGCCCAATTGCTTCAGGAAAAGGCGGCGGTTCGCAATCATACGTTAGTTGGGAGAGGGGTTCTCCGCGGGTTTAAGGATGAGGGAATGCGTAAGTCGGGCGTTGGTGCGGGGAACAGGTAAAGTGGCAATTCGGCCAGTTCAGGCGGTTGGATCGACAGCCTGTGCAGGTTGCGCTGAGGCGGGCTAGTGGCGGACGATAGGTTTGTGGCTGTATTCACAAAACAAGCACAAATACAATGAAAAAGCTCCTCCTGGTTTTCTTCGCGCTGATATCGTTTACAGCCTGTAAAAAAGACAAAGAGATTACGCCGAAACCAACGGCTTTGGCCGACAAATTCGTCGGTACATACAAACTCAATTCGTTTCGTTTTATCGACACGCAGTCGCAAATAAATCTTGACCTGCCCACGCTGCCATTAACCAAAGATGGACAGACGATCAGCGGGACGGTGGCACTGGTGAAGAAAACCGATACGACCGTCGATATGAATTTTAAGCTGAAATCATCGGATACCGAGGATTTTGCGTTCGATATTGCCGACCTTGAGGTACGTCAGGTTGGGTCGGAGTATGGTTTGTTTGTCGACGGCCTTCGTGTTGCCGACGTGGAGGGCAGCGTCGTTATCTTCAATTTCTCGGAAACCGATCCGACTACGAAAGCTCGTTATGAAATGGCGTACGTCGCCAAACGGTAAGGGGTTATTCAGTCAGTCCGGCTCTAAGTTGGACTGACTGAATAACGGAAAAGTGAAGGCGTATCAGGCTACACCGCGTTGCCGATTTTCATCTTGACGGGGTCCCAGCTAACCACTTTCTTCTGGAAGTAACTCATGTTGCCGCACTGAGTGGGGCCGCAGGCACGCAGCCCAAAGGTGGCGTCTTCGATGTTGGGCTTGTTGTCGCGCACCGAACTGAAGAAGTTGACGAAGTGCTCGTAGCGGTCGCCCTTGTAGTCTTTCGGCACCTGATATTTAAACTCTTTCGGGCCTTCCATTTCGGGTTTGCTGGGGTACATTTTGTTGTACTCGGCCACAAACAGTTCTTTCTGATCCTTCGGAAAATTGTCGATTGACATGCCCGGTGCTTTCGGGAATTTGTTCCGGTGCACCGTCAGGCTATCCCAACCGATGGAAAGGTCGCCCTCGGTACCCACGAGCCGGACGAGGTAGTTGCCGCCGCCACCATCCACGAAGTTGGAGCGCGTGGTGAGGTTGAATTCGGGGTGCTGATCAGTTTTGGCGTAGTCGTAGATACTCAGTTGAATATCAGGTACGTCGCGACCGTCTTTCCAGTACCGCGTGCCCCCAGTCGAATACACCCGGCTAGGCCCGAGCGATCCAGTGATGGTGTGCAGCGTGGTGAGCAGGTGCACATACAGATCGCCCGCGATACCCGTGCCGTAGTCCTGGTAGTTGCGCCAGCGGAAGAAGCGGAGCGGGTCCCAGGGGCGTTTGGGCGCACTGCCCAAGTACGTATCCCAGTCGACGGTTTGGGGCGATGCATCGGGTGGAATCGAATATTGCCAGGCACCCATGGCGCTGTGGCGGTCGTAAATGGCTTCGACAAAGACAAGCTCGCCGATGTCGCCCGCCTTCAGCAGTTCTTTGGCTTTGCTGATGATGATCGACGACGCAAACTGGCTACCCACCTGAAACACCTTGCCCGTTTCGTTCGAGACTTTAATCAGTGTGTGTCCGTCTTCCACCTTCTGCACCATCGGTTTTTCGCAGTAGACGTGCTTGCCTTTGCGCATGGCATCGCTCGAAATCTTCTCGTGCCAGTGGTCGGTGGTGGCGTTGATGACGGCGTCGATGTCAGTCCGGTCGAGTAGAGTACGGTAGTCGCGGGTGACGGTGAGGCCATCGCCCCACAGTTCTTTGGCCCGGCGCAGGCGGCCGTCGTACAGATCGCAGGCCGCGACCATCTCGACCCCATCGACCATCAGGGCCGTTTGCATGTCGCCGATGCCCATGCCACCGGTGCCGATCAGCGCCATGCGCACTTTGCTGTTGGCGGCCGTACTGGCGTGGTTTTTCACCAGGTTGAGGTATTGGGTAGTCGGGGCGGCCTTGGCCGTGCCCGACAGGGCGGCGGGTGCGGTTGCTGCCGCAGCGCCGAGGGTTTTCAGAAACGTCCGGCGGGAGTTGTCTGGTTGGGGGTTGTCTTCGTTTTTCATGAGGTTTTCGCTGGGAACTTCCATTGGCTTCCATTAGCGGGCAGTTTAAACCGCCCGCTAATGGAATGGCATATCTTCTTAAGGCCTATTATGTCTCATTTCTAATCCTACAGATGAGCGGGGTTTGAAACCTTTCCACGGTTTTTCGTTGGCTTCCTGCGGAACGTCGAGAAACGAGGCATAATCGAGTTGTTTCAGGTGCAGGCCCAGAAAGGCCGTGACGAAGTGCTGATTGATGTTGTTGATGCGCCGTTCGTTCCAGGCGGGTTCGGCGTAGCGGTAATATTCGTCGAAATGCAGGCCGGGTTTCAGCGTCGCGGCCGGGGGCGGGTTGGGGGCTACGTTGTGGCGGGCGTTCAGGTACGTGAGCAGGTAGCGGTCGGCGTTGACGGCCCCGTCGTAAATGGCTTTGATGCCTTTTTCGTAGCCTGAGACATCGTCTTTACTGCCCGCGACAAAAAAGGTGGGGGTTTTAAGACCCGCCAGCCCGTCGGCATCCCAGACGCCGCGTTCCATGCCCCAGGGCGCAAACGCCACGACGGCCCGGATGCGCGGGTCGACCGTCGCTTTGTAGTCGGGCGAGGCCATGGTGCGGCTGTCGAGGGCCGTGCTGCCACCCGATAGCTGGGCAAAGAGTTTGGCGGCCTGCGCGCTGTAGCCCGCCCCGGCCACGTTGAGCGCTCCGTAGCCACCCATCGAGTAGCCGATCAGGCCGGTGTTGTTGGCGTCGAGCAGGCCCGACAGGAAGGAGTTACTGCCTTTGGCGCTCAGGCGGGCCATTTCGTTGAGCACAAACAGGTCGTCGAGCGAGCGGTTGAGCAGCGTGCTCGGAAAACCGCCCGCATCCCGAAACGTCGACTCGGCATGATCGATGGCAACCACTACATAGCCTTTGGAGGCCAGGTTTTCGGTCAGGTACGTTAGCAGCAGTCGCGAGCCGAGGTAGCCGTGCGATACGATCACGAGTGGGTACGCCTTATCGCCCCGATCTGGTTCGGCGTTGCGCAGGGCCCGGCCGTCGAAGGTAAACGGAATGAGTGGGCGTTTGGGGTCGTTGGCGCTGCCCATCACCTGATCGTATGTGACGCGCTCGGTTTTGCCCGCCGGAATCCGGGCCGGGTACCAGATTTCGACGGGTAGCACGCGGTTGTAGCGTGGCGTTTGGCCGTCTTTGGCGCGCAGCACGTCGAGCTGATCGGCGTGGGTGAGCGTGAGGGAACGAACACCGATGCTGTGCGGCCCCCGCGCGGCCAACTCAGGGGCGTCGGGCAGGGGATCGCCGACGACAAACGAATCGGGACTCGTCTGAGACCAGCCGATGGTGGGGGCAAGGCAAGCAAGAAAAAACAGGCAAATAAGGGGGCGAATGCAGCGCATGCAGGGCGGTTGGTTTAGGCGGTTGTTGACCACCTGCAAAATAGCGTAAATTCCGCCCCGCCCTTACGCCCGTCTGTAGACGCTCTGCACAAAGCCGTTTGGGTACGTTGTCGTCCGTAGGTGTTGAAGCGGAATATCGGAGCCGGTGCCGCCGAACAACGGAATTCCTTCGCCCAGCAGAACGGGGATGCGCGTGATGGTCAGTTCATCGACCAAGCCGTCGCCCAGGAACTGCTGAATGGTCTGCCCGCCGTCGAGGTAGATGTGCCGATAGCCGCGCCCGGTCAGGTACGTTACCAGTTCACGCGGCGATAGCGACAGCAACTCGACCTTGTCCCTGAAGGCGTCAGATACGTTGGTGAGCGTGCGGCTCAGCACGAATACGCGTTTTGGGTACGGCCATTCGGGGAAGGTCACCACTTTCTCGTAGGTGCCTCGCCCCATCACCAGCGCGTCGATGCTGTCGATAAAGGTCTGATAGCCGAAATCTTCGTTGGGGATGGTGAAGGCCGGGTCCGTCAGCCAGTCGATGTCGCCGTTGGGCCGGGCAATAAACCCGTCGAGACTGGTAGCGATATAGACGGAGAGCTTAAGCGCGGGCATAGGCTGGATGGAAGGGGAGACAGTGGATGCAAGTAGTTTTGAAGAGGCTGATTACTGGATGGCTCCTATACAAATTTACAACGTCTGTTGGAGGTAATTCGCGGCGTATGGGCTGCCTGCGCAACTCTTTTGGGCGCTGCTGCCTTTATCTGGTTTATCCTTATCATTACCCCTTTACGTACACATGGCCGAAGAAGCGCCGTTGGGCAATCCGCAGGTACTGGTCGATTTACTGACCTACCAGATGCCGTTTGGCAAATACAAAGGGCAGCGGCTGCGGGAGTTGCCGATGGCCTATCTGGAATGGTTTGCCCAGAAAGGCTTTCCGCCGGGCAAGCTGGGTACGTTGCTGCAAACGCTTTACGAAATCCGGCTGAACGGGCTCGATTACCTACTGACTGAACTGGAACGGATTCGGCGGTAAGGCTGTCTGTCGGTCCGGTTAGCCTTGTAAGGCCCGCCGTACCTTTTCGTAGAAAACCGGCACTTTCTGGCGAGGATCACCTTTGCCGAGCGTCTCGATGGGCAGGTAGCCGCGGTAACCCGATTCGCGCACAATGCGGACGATACGCGTCAGGTCGGTTTCGACTTCCCGGCCATCGACAAAGAGATTTTCCTTCAGCTGCCACGTAACGGCGAATGGAGCCACCTGCGCAACCTGCGCGTAGGGGTCGCCGATCTTGAAACTACCGATGTCGAGGTTAACGGCGAGCCAGTCTGACTGCACCTGCTTCAGAATGTCGAGCAGTTGGTCGGCGGTTTCGATAAAATCCGCGTGGTTTTGCAACACGAGCATTACCCCTTCCTGCGCCGCATACCGGCAGCATTCGCCAATGGCATCGACGACCCAGCGGGTCACCTCGGCGCGGGTGTGGCCGTCAGGTACGTTCTTCCCCGAAAAAATGCGGAGTACGGGCGCCCCCAGTTTCGCCGCGAAGCCAATCCAGCGCCTCACGAGGTCGATTTCAGCCTTGCGGCGGGTGGGGTCGGGCAGGGTGAAATCGTTGCGCACGCCTGTACCGCTGATGTCGAGCCCCAGCCGGAATGCCTGTCGTTTGATCCGGTACGTATAGCTGTCGTCGGGTAGGGTGGGGTAGCCGGGGAAGTAGTAGGCCGTTGGATCGACCGCCGCGAATCCCGTCTCGGCACAAAACGCCAGCACCTGCTCCAGCGTCATGGTTTTGTTGACGAGCGGTTCGTTGAACGAATACAGATTGCAACTGAGCCGCACCGGGTCGGGTTTGGGGGCGGGGGGTACCAGATGACTCCCCGCCGTTGTTACCAGCGGAATGCCGGCCGAAACCGTTTTGAGAAACGAACGCCGGGTAGCAGAGGGCTGGCTCATAGGGTATAGATAAGAAACGGAGAAGGAATTTTAGTTTTACTTAAAAATAAGCTCTCTAAGTTCTTTATATTCAGGCTTATCTAATATATCGAGCTCATTGTTGGTAACTAATTTTATTCCATCCCTACATTTTTTGATACGATTTAACATGGGAATTATCATACTGTTCCCGTGGTTAATAAAATTGTATAAATCTTCTGCACAGCTTGGAAGCTTATAACCTTTTCTTTGCCCCGAACTATTACTGGCTATAATAATGCCAGCATCACGAAGTTTGGCCACAACACTTGTTCTAAAGTATTGATCTTGCATCGGTTCGTTACGGAAATTGTTAAGATGATTAATTATTTCTCTAGCAGAAATATATTTGTTATATCCAAAGGCTCTGAAGTAGAGTAGTAATAATTTGACACAGTTTACCTGATCTATTTCTTGTGTGCTTAATTTCCCCTTCTTTTTATCTATGAAAATGTTGGCTAAATTTATAGAATAGTTAGCTATGGTTGGATCATATGACTTATCACTTTGGTCAGGTAAATAAGCTAAAGGGTTAGCTTCATCAGGAAATGATCTTATTGAAATAAGATTATGCTTAAGAATTTCTAGGAAGGCGTTAGAATTATCTGATAGTTTGGTTTCGTCAAAGCACCTACCTAGAGTACCTGATACAAAATCAGCTAATTGTATCAAGACGTTGTCTGGGCTGCCTGAAAAAAAGAAGCCAGAACCAGAGAACAGATCAGGCATATGATACTCTAAAACATATTTTTTAAAGCCTCTCATGAATTCATTGCTGCCATGTTCGTCGACTGTAATTTTTAGATCTGGAAAGGTTTTATAGAGTTCGTTATAGATTAGCCCGTTCAAAAATTTGTAGAATGATTTTTTGTGCCCAAATCCTTGTCCAGTCAATTTTCTTTTGTCTACTGATATTGCGTATATCTTAAAATTACTTTTAACCATGTCTTTAAGTATAGCAATGCGTCTCTTGTCATTGTTGGCTACTTTACTTGATTTTATTTCGCCAGTTTGAAAGTGATTTTTTCTAATTGATTCTATTTCTTCTTCTATTTTGCTTTTCTCGCTCTCGTTAACAAGTATTGCAGATATAATGAAGTGAGTGCCCTGTGATGAGAAGTCAAAAGAGTTGTTACCGTATTCGTCGATAAAAGCAAAGAAATTTTTCATGTATAAAGTTTAAGGATTTTTGATGTTGTCAAAATTTAAATCTTTTGTCTGGTATATAATTGTGTATTTATTAAGGGGCAGTAAGACACTCTATGTAAGTCGCAAACCCCCAAACCTACTTACGTACGCCAAGAAGGAGCCGGGTACGTCGCAGTTGGTGGGCGGCTTTGCGGCGCAGGCGTTCGTTGTAGAGCATCCAGCCGCCGATGCCGCCGATCAGGCTACCCAGCACGATGTCGACGAAACGGGCGGCAATCAGGGTGGTGGGGTCGACGGTAAGCGAACTGCCCGATTCGGCCAGAAAGATGGTGAGGACAGTAACGAAAATGACCGCGAGGCCGTAGTTACGCACGATCAGAAACTCGACGATCAGTTGCAGACCGATGATGCTCAGGCAGAGGATTAGCGCCGACGGATGCAGCAGCAAAATGAGCCACGTCAGCCCCAGCCCGATAAACGTCCCGACGATGCGCTGCACGCTGCGTTGCCAGATGTGCCGGGTGCTGACGCCCTGCATCACGGCGGCGCACGACATGGGCACCCAGTAGGGGTTGGGCAGTTTCAGCAGATTCGCCGCGAGCAGTGATAGCCCCACCATGCTCCCAAACGTAACCGACTCAACCAGATTGACATAGCGGCTTTTGGGCACCGCCACAATCGCGCTCAATTGCGGCTGATTCTTGAGGATAAGCAGGCTGTATACCAGCGTCAGCCCGAACGAAATCATGGTGCCGATACCCACAAACCCGATGTGTTGGGGAATGGCCTCCGGTTTAAACGGCATGCAGATGGCAATGGAGGCAATCATGATGAAGAAGAAGTTGCCGGGTGGGCGGGTCATCTTCAGGTAATAAACGGCGATGTGGATGCTGAACGCCAGCAGACCCAGCAGCAACGGCGCGACAAAGGGATTGAAACTAAAGAGGCTGCCTAGCGAAAAACAGACCATCATTCCGAACGAGCAGGCCATCAGCGTGATGAGTCGCTTGACGGTGCCGACGCCCACCGACGGAATGTACAGGATGACCAGCCCGGCCATTGAGGCAAGCTTGCCGCCCGGCAGCGAATCGGTGAAATAGCCTGCCAGAATGGGGATGCCCACGCTCAGCCCGGCCAACACCGGGATCGGCCAGGTTCGGTCGGACTGCTTAAATTCCAGAAGCTGTTTCAGCATGATATCGTGTGGTTCATACTAAAGAGACAAACCTACCCGCCAAGAGGTTTACCCGGTCTCTGAACGAGTACGGCTCCACCAGAAGCAGAGCCGTACTCGATAGACGAAACAAATGTGGGCAACGACTATAGCGCTTTCCGTTTTAGCTCGCTCACGGCGTGGTTGGCGGCGCGGGCGGTGATGGCCATGAACGTAAGCGAGGGGTTTTGCGTGCTGGTCGAGGTCATGCAGGCGCCGTCGGTGACGAAGACGTTTTTGCAGCTATGGAACTGATTCCACTTGTTGAGCAGCGATGTTTTGGGGTCTTTGCCCATCCGCACGCCGCCCATTTCGTGAATGTCGAGGCCCGGTGCTTTGTCGGGTTTGTCGTGCGTCTGAATGTTCTTGAAGCCCGATACGGTCAGCATTTCGGTCATCTGCTCATGGAAATCCCGAATCATCTTCTCGTCGTTGTCGTCGTAGGCCACCGAGACGCGCAGTTGCGGAATGCCCCAGGCGTCGGTAAGGGCCGAGTCGAGGGCAACGTAATTGGTTTCTTTCGGAATGGTCTCGCCCATCATGTGCGAGCTGACCCGCCAGTTACCGTACTTGGGCTGCATCAGGCTGTTTTTCAGGTCGTCGCCCAGACCCGACGTGTCGATGTCCATGGCGCGCGACGAACCGAAACCTGCTGCATAGCCGCGCAGAAAATCGGTTTCCTGTTTCATGACGTTGCGGAAGCGGGGAATGTAGCTGCCGTTGGGGCGGATGCCGTCGGTGGTAGTATCCTGAAAGCCTTCGTGCTCGGCCGAGATCGTCGTGCGGAAGTTGTGGAACGCCATGTACTTGCCGAGCAGGCCGTTGTCGTTGCCAAAGCCGTTGGGGAAACGGCGCGATTTAGAGTTCAGCAGGATCAGATTGCTATTGAGGCAAGCGGCATTCACGAAGATGATTTTGGCGTAATACTCCGTCATCTGCTTCGTGTCGGCGTCGATTACCTGCACGCCCGTCGCCTTGTTCTTGGTGTCATCGAAGATAATCGAGTGTACCACCGAATCGGGTTGCAGCGTCAGGCGACCGGTCTTGGCAGCCCAGGGCAGCGTTGATGAATTGCTGCTGAAATAGCCACCGTAAGGGCAACCCCGCTGGCAGAGCGACCGGTTCTGGCATTGGCCCCGGCCCTGTGCCAGGTGAATGGCCTTGGGTTGGGTCAGGTGCGCACACCGGCCGATGATGACGGGGCGCGTGCCGTTGTAATGCTGCGCCATCTGCTGGCTGAAGTGCTTCTCCACGCACGACTGCTCGTGGGGCGGCAGAAACTCCCCATCGGGCAGTTGGGGAAGCCCGTCTTTATTTCCCGAAATACCCGCGAATTTCTCCACGTGGCTATACCAGGGCGCCAGATCAGCGTAGCCGATGGGCCAGTCGACGGCAAAGCCGTCGCGGGCGGGCCCGTCGAAATCGTATTGTGACCAGCGTTGGGTGCCGCGCGCCCACATCAGCGATTTGCCACCGACCTGATAGCCGCGAATCCAGTCGAAGGGTTTCTCCTGAATGTAGGGATGGTCGGCATCTTTTACGAAAAAATGGCTGGCGTCTTCCCGGTTGGCGTAGCAGCGGCTGGCTACGGGGTTGGCGTCGCGGTAGGCTTTGGAAAGCTGCCCTGCGTGCTGAAACTCCCACGGCTGCATCATCGTGGTGGGGTAGTCAGTTACGTGCTTTACGTCGCGGCCCCGTTCCAGCACCAGTGTGCGCAAGCCTTTTTCGGTCAGTTCTTTAGCGGCCCAGCCACCGCTGATGCCGGAGCCGATCACGATGGCGTCGAACGTGCGCGCCTTGATGGAGTCGATGGTTAAGAAAGACATTGTTGAGTTGAGTCGGGAGGAAGAAAAAGCGTTAGCGACTACCGGCCGCGGCGAGGCTGGCTACGGGCACACAGCCGTGGTAATAACCCGGCGCCATGTTGAAGTGCTGCACGTTGACCATGTAGAACTCCGAGTTCGTATAGCCCTGAATGGTGAGCCGCTTGATGAGGTCGACGAAGGCTTTCCCGGCGGGGTCGGTGGCGGTGGTCAGGTTTAGGAGCACAGTTTTGCGCTGCGGCGCGTCGAGGGCGGCAAAGGCTTTGCCGTAGGTCTGCTGCGCGGTGGATTCGGTGAGGGCCAGCCCCTGTTGCAGCGTGGTCTGCGCCGTTTCGTCGTAACAATCGCGAATCATCCGCATCGCAAACTGATGCACGTTCAGCGACTTGGCGCCGGGCGTGGTGGTTTGGGGGATAATGGTGTCGACGATGTCGCCCAGCAGCGTTTCGTCGTCGGCCGACCCAAAGGCAACCGGGCCGAGTGATTGGGGATTCCAGCCCGTTGCCCAGGCAGGGAGAGCGACCAGGCCACCCACCGTGAGGGCCAGTCCTTTGAGAAGCGAACGTCGTTGCATGCGAAAGAGAAAAGCGAAATTGAGTAAGTCAGTGAGTCAGTTGATACTCTTTTCTAGAATCACCATAAGCCGCCGACTTACTCTATCAGGCGGGCTTTCATGAGCCATTTATGACGATTTGCTGTCGCTTGTGCCTTCGACAAGCGACAGCAAGTTTGCTATATAACGACAAAGACCTTTCCAATCGCATCGGCGTTGGCAGTTGCTGTACCTGATTACTGGCCAAGCTCCCGTTACAACCGAACGACTTCGCCCGTTTTGACGGACTCGTCGCAGGCAAACGCGATGCGCAGGCTATTGACGGCGTCGGCGAGGTGGTCGGTCAGGTCGAGGTTGTCGCGGACGGCGCTCAGGAAATACCGCTGCTCGCGGTTGCAAAGCTCCTGGTGATCAGGCTCGTCGGTGAGGTCGATCCAGGTGTCGGGTTGGGCGAAGGCGTCGCCATCGGTGAGTTGGGCGTGGTGCACCCGCAGCGATTCGGTCTTGGTGTGAGCATCGACGTTGTCGGACTGCCCGGTGGCTCCGGCGTTTTTGGCGGTGATCGACACGCAGCCTTTAGGGCCAATCACGTCTTTCACAAAGAAGGCCGTTTCGCTCATCATGGGACCCCAGCCCGCTTCGTACCAGCCCACCGATCCATCGTCGAAGCGAATCTGCAACTGGCCGTAGTTGTAATTATCGGCCGGAATGTCGTCGGTCAGGCGGGCGCCGATGGCACTCACCCAAACGGGTTTTGAGCGGGTCATCTGGCACATGACGTCGATGTAATGTACGCCGCAGTCGACAATCGGGCTGAGCGATTTCATCAGGTTGCGGTGGACGGTCCACATGTAGCCGTGGCTCTGCTGGTTGAGGTTCATGCGCATCACCAGCGGTTTACCCAACTGTTGGGCTTCGTCGATGAACCGCATCCACGACGGGTGCACGCGCAGGATGTAGCCTACGACCACTTTCTTGTTGGCTTTCTGCGCGGCAGCTACCACGCGCTCGGCCCCCTCGATGGTATCGGCCAGGGGTTTCTCGATGAAAACATGGCAGCCTGCTTCCAGCGCCATGATGGCGTAGGCTTCGTGGGTATCCGGGTACGTTGAGATACAGACCGCGTCGGGCTGGGTACGTTGCAGGGCAGTGGCGTAGTCGTCGAACAGCGGGTAGCCGCCACCGAGTTTCTCGTTCAGCACATGCTTGCTCTGGCCGGTTGAAACGATGCCGACGATCTCGAAGCCGTCGAGGTTGTGGTAGGCGGTGGCGTGTGAAGCACCCATGTTGCCGCAGCCGACAACCAGTACGCGAAGGGAAGAAGGAGTCATAAAGACAAAAGTAACGTGATTTTCAATCACGCGCGGCTGAAGGATGGAACGCGGATGACACGGATTGGCCGGATGAAGCAGATGGTCGCAGAAGATGGAACGCGGACAAAAGGGATGGAGCAGATGACCGCAGATATCACATGATTAATTTAAAGCTGAGAGAACCCAGCCCGAAATCCGCGGTCATTCGGCTAATCCGTGTTATCCGCGTTCCGTCACTATCCCTCCGCCCTTATCCGCGGGTCATCATTACCCGCAGGTTTTCGACTACGTCGGTTACGTGGCGAATGGAGAGGTCGATGTCGGCTTCGGTGGTGAAGCGCCCTAGGCTGAAGCGGACGGAGGCATAGGCGAGGTCGGAGGGCAGGCCCATTGCTGTTAATACGTGCGACGGATCGGTCGAGGCGGCGTTACAGGCTGAGCCGTTGGAGACAGCGATTTGGTTCAGGCTCATAAGCAACAGTTCGCCGTCAAGATCGGGAAAAGCCAGGTTGAGTGTGTTGGGCAGGCGATGCTGTGGGTGGCCGTTGAGCCGCACGTCGGCGGTTGCCGGGTAGGTACGTATGCCAGTTTCAAGGCGGTCGCGCAATGCGGTCAGCCGTTGCGCATCGGTATCCAGCAAGGAACCGGCCAGCTCGGCGGCGGCACCCAGCGCCACAATGCCAGGTACGTTCAATGTGCCCGACCGCCGGCCCCGTTCGTGGCGGCCGCCATCCTGCTGGGCAATGATGGGCGTTTTGCGGCGGACAAACAGGGCGCCAATGCCTTTGGGTGCGTACAATTTGTGGCCCGACAGGCTCAGCAGATCAATTGGCACCGATGCCAGATTGATGGGCAGTTTACCCACGGCCTGCGTGGCGTCGGTATGAAACAGGGCGCCGTGTTCGTGCGTCAGTTGGGCGAGTTCGGTGATGGGCTGGATAACGCCCGTTTCGTTGTTGCCCCACATCACCGATACCAGTACTGTTTGCGGTGTGAGGACGGCGGCAAGTTGTCCGGGCGAAATCAGGCCAGTGGCGTCGGGTTGCAGGTACGTTACGTCGGCTCCTAGTTGGGCCAGGTGTTCGCAGGTGTCGAGAACGGCCTTGTGCTCGGTCTGTACCGTGATGATGTGATTGCCCCGGTGCTGGTTGGCCTCAAACACGCCTTTCAGGGCCAGATTGATCGACTCGGTAGCGCCACTGGTAAAGACCATTTCGACGGGGTGTGCGCCCAGTAAATCGGCCAATTGCCGCCGGGCCTGATCGACCGCTTCCTCCGCTTTAAGGCCATAGACATGCGTCCGCGAGGCCGCGTTACCGAAGTGCGTGGTCAGGTAAGGCAGCATCGCATCGAGCACCCGTTGATCAACGGGCGTCGTGGCATTATAGTCGAGGTACGTTGGGTAATTCATGGGTGTTTGGTTTCGCCGAATTGCATCCGGTTCGATTTAATCCCGTTCGTGAATGGGGGCCTGCCGCAACCGCAGAAACGAGCCGCTACGCCCTGATAGGGTTGCCCGGATTTCGGCCATAACCGATAAGGCAATTTCTTCGGGTGAAACGGCACCAATATCGAGCCCAATGGGAGCATGCAGCCGGTCGGTTTCGGGAATAACGGTACCGGCCTCGGCCAGTTCGCTGATCATGCGTTCGGTGCGTACACGCGGCCCCAACACACCCACAAAGGGGGCACTGGTCGCCAAGGCGCGGGGCAGATTGGCTTTGTCGGTATTGAAATCGTGGGCCATCAGCACGAAGGCTGTCTGGTCGTCGATGGCGATGCTGTCGAAGTCGGCGGGTGCAACGAGCGCATTGGCTGAACCGAACAGCGCCCGCGTGACTTTCTGAGGATTCGCGACGACCGTGGTTTGCCAGCCCAGTTCGTTCACGAGCCGCACCATCGGGTACACGTCGTATTGCTGACCCATCAGGACCACGTGCGGCACGGGCAGCATTACCTCCACAAACACTTCAAGCGACCCGCCAGATACGTTCACTGCAACCGGGGCCGATTTGCCTTTTTTGACGAATGCCTGAATGGTTTGCCCCAACTCGTCGGCCGCGTCGCCAAACAGAGTCAGACTGTCGGCGCCATCATATCGAAGCATCGTGCCGATGGGCAGGTTGCTGTCGGCGGGTGCTTTCAGGATGGTCAGCAGCACGTTGGTCTGGCGAGGACCGTTGATGCAGGCGGTCAGCAGATCGATGGGCGTGGGGGCATTGGCGTCGATCGGAGCGAGCAACACGCTGATGATGCCGTTACAGCCTAAGCCCACACCAATCTGGTAGTCGTCTTCGTTAGTGGTGTCGTAGGTAACGATGCCGGGTTTTCCTTGTGCGATGGCCAACCGGGCCCGTTTCAGCGCGTCGCCTTCCAGACAGCCGCCGCTGATACCGCCCACCCAGGTACCGTTGTCGAGGATGAGCATGCGGGCTCCCGTTCGCCGGTACGACGACCCTTCGACGTGCACGACGGTGGCGAGGGCAGCACCCACGCCGGGGGCTTTGTGCAGGTACGTGTCAAGAATGGCTCTGATCTCTTTCATGTGCGTAAGCAGGCGTGCTACCCAGACAACAACGCGGTTGGGTAGCTGTTCGGTGCCTCACAAAAAAAGCAAAGTTTTCCGGGGAAACGTGCCAGACAGGGCGGCTGATTTTGCTCAGAACGATGCCTGAAGAAACGAATCACCTTTTAGGGCAGAGACCGATATAGCGCGAGTCCATGTCCGTATCGACTTGTTGGCTATCAGGTTGGATCACAAATTGCTGTAATTATATACTTACCTGTAACTTTCTTTCAACCGTTCATGTCACGATTTACGGCGCTGCTTTGCTTAGCTTTTTTCGCTATCCTTCACTTACCAAATCATGTTCTGGCCGACCCGATACTGACCAGCGCTGACCAGTACACCCTATCGACGTCGAACATCGCGGCAAATTCGGTCAGGCTGAACTGGACGGGTGCTGCCGCCACCTCATTCGATGTGCGCTGGCGCAAACAGGGGGACAACCTGTGGGTGACAACTTCGGAGATCAAGGCCAATAGCTTTTTGCTTACCGACCTCGATGCCGGGCAATCGTATGAATGGCAATTGCTTCCGGCGGGCGCTACGGCCTGGCTGGGTGGGCCAGCTTCGTTCACAACAATCTATTCGTGTTATCAACCTTATCTGTTCGGTACATACGACCTGTTATCTACGGGAGTGAGGATAAGCTGGTCGTCGACTTCATCGGCTAACTCCGTGATTGTCGAGATCAGGCTAAGCGGAACCACTAGCTGGACGATGGCCGCTACGTTACCCGCCAGTGAAGTGTATTACTCGAACACCTATACGTTTACGGGATTATCGCCAGCGACCACCTACGAGTGTCGGATAGGACAACGTTGCTCGCCGTATTCCAATGTGCTGACATTTACGACGCCCAAGTGTGAACCAACGGATCTGACTAGTTATGCCACACCCACTCAAAGCCAACTCAGTTGGAAGAGGGGTACCTACCAAGTCGCTACGCTGTTGTGGCGGCAACAGGGAGGCAACTGGACTACGGTTCAGAATTTATATGGATCCTACACACTGTATAACCTTACGCCCAACACCGGCTACGACTGGCAACTGCAGTGGGAATGTGGTAATACGGTGGCACAATCGGCGATCCAGTCATTTACAACCGTTTGTAGCCCCCCCACGTCGGTCTCAATCAAGGCAACAGCGGCTAAACAGATTACGCTGGGTTGGGAAAGCCCGTATCCGCCCTATGGCGGCGCGGGGACGAGCACGCAGGTACGTTATCGGTTGCAGTCGCCCGCCAATAGTCCCTGGAGTGAACCTACCCCCATTTATTCGTCGCAGCAATATCCGGCTACCTCCACGCAGGCTTACGGCACGGTGTATAGCTTGTCACCTCAGACGGGCTACGACCTGCAACTGCAAACAACCTGCCCGAACAGTACCAGTTCGCCATTTACCAACCCGCCAGTGAGTGCCACAACCAGTGCCTGCGTGAATACGGTACGGAACTTATACGTTGGTTCGGTAGGCTGGACAGGCGCTTCACTAAGCTGGTCGGGCGATAATGACGTGTATTACGCCACGCAGTATCGGGTAGCAGGTACGTCGTCGTGGAGTCAGGTAGGGCCAGGTACATATACAGGAAACAGTTCGGTCTCTCTGAGTGGGCTACAGGAGGGGACCACCTATGAATGGCGAGTCGTTACCTACTGTACGACCTCGCTGAGTGCCGCGACCCCCAGTTCTATCCAGACGTTTACGACGCTCGCCTGCCAGACAAACCTAATCACATCTACCAATGCCTACAACGTCGATTATACATCAGCTACTCTAAGCTGGAATGAATACTATCCCCAGGCGGGCCAATACAGCGTCCGGTACAGGCTCGCAGGCAGCAACACATATACTGTGTTACCGCTGACAACCAGTTATTCAATAAGTCTAACGGGGTTGGCTGGGAATACGGCGTATGAATGGCAGGTCGCTCCGGTTTGCAGTGCCAGTGCGACATCTTTCTCTTACTCGGCTCCCAACACGTTTACAACCAATTGTTCACAAAAGGCACAGGGCCTTTCGATTGCCAATCGAATCACTTCGGTAGATTTGTCTTGGTATCAGTCTGATTACCAATATAATGTGCCAACTACCTATCAGGTACGTTACCGGCCGACGGGAGGAAGCTGGGCTACAGAGGCGGTCACCACCACCAACTATTCGGTCAGGCTTTCATTGACGGGCTTAACCCTGAATACGGCCTATGACTGGGAGGTCGCGCGGGTTTGTGCAGCTGGCGTGACCAGTGCCTACACTGCCGGTACGTCGTTTACGACTAGTTGTCAGAGCCGCCTATATTCGATCCAGACACAATATGTTACGGCTGTCAAAGCAACCCTGAGTTTCGGCTTCCAGACGTACGCACCGAGCTACCAACTGCGCTACAGGCCGGTAGGGACGGCCAACTGGAATGTGCTGACCATTACCAACAGCTACTACACGTTAACCGGCCTTTTAGCCTACACCAACTACGAATGGCAGGTCGCTCCCATCTGCGAGGGCACGTACTTAGGTGATTTTTCACCCATCCAGACGTTTACCACCAATTGCTACGTCCCGGCGAATCTCAGAAGCTACGTCAACGAGACACTGGCTCAACTGATTTGGGACTATAACCCAAACGTTGCCGGGTACAACCTCCAATACCGACCACAGGGTAGTAGCAACTGGACAACCGTTGGGGTGGGTGCTTCAAGCAGCCAATACAATTGGAGTGGTGCGCCTGGTGTTTACGAGTGGCGAATTCAGGCCGACTGCGTCAACGGCTTAACCTCCGACTATTCGCCGATTCAGTCGTTTTCGACAAGTTGCAACAGGCCGAACAATTTGACCATTAATGACCTCAATTCATATGGCGCAACGGCGGTTTGGACCAGCGGCAATCAGGTTATCAATTCGCCTTATACGCTGCAATGGCGACAAGCGGGTACCTCAGCCTGGACAACCGTGACGGACCTTGCCCAATCCAGTTACACATTTGCGGGCTTAACGAGCGGCACGGTCTATGAAACGCGTGTGCTGGCGCAGTGCGGTACCACGCAGTCGGCCTACTCCGATTCCCGATCGTTTGGGGCGGTGTGTTCAACCCCCACGGCCTTATCATCGACCAGCACCTATTATTTTACTGAGCCGGGCCGGACGTTTTCTTGGAGCCTGACGCCGGGTATCACGTATACAGTTCGGTGGCGGCGACTGGCAGAGACGGGGCAGCCCGCGCCCGACTGGAACGTCCGGGCGGGGCTAATAGGGACGCTGCTTGTTACGCAGTTTTTGCCGGGTACGTATGAGTGGCAGGTGCAGAGTGAATGCGTCGATGGGACGAAATCGGCCTTTGTAGGGGGACCGCCGTTTGTGATCCCCTCATGCCCTAACGGCTTGATTACTCAGCATCGAAGCCAGGTAGAGAATACCTCGGCTACGCTGACCTATTCGGCCGGTTTCGTAACGGAACTGCGCTGGCGGCGCGCGGGTGCACCGGCCTGGAACGTAGCGTCGCAGCTAATGTCATCATCTTACTCGCTGACGGAGCTGGCTGAAAATACTGGATACGAATGGCAGGTTCGGGTGCTTTGTCCAACTGGTCAACCAACCGAGTTTGGCCCCGTGCAGCGTTTTACCACATCCTGTGGCCAACCAACCAGCCTGACGTTGCTTTGCAACATGGGCAATCAGGCAAAAGTCGGTTGGGCAGGCCCCGCAGGCAGTACATATGAGGTACAGTGGCGGCAGAGTGGCGCCCCGACCTGGAATACTAACTTGGTTAATGGTACCACCGCCATGCTGACAAGCCTGACCAGCGCGTATAGCAGCTACGAGTGGCAGGTTCGGCCCGCCTGTTCACCGCAGTCCAGCACGGTATATAGCGGGGGACCTTCGTTTTATCCACAGTGTAGTTCGCCAACGGGCTTGACGCTGATTCGGAGCAACGATTGCAACTATACGTTAAGCTGGCAGCATGGCTGTGCAGGCAGCGTTAGCTATGCGGTTCGGTTACGCTATAATGGTGGTGCTTGGACTGGATATTGGTTTACCTCATCGACTTCATTTTACCTGGGGACGCTTACCAGTGGTATGTATGTGGAAGCTGAAGTCGGCACCGTTTGTCCTGGCGGTGATTCGTATACTGTTTACTATTCGAATACGGTGTCCCTTTGCCCACCGCCGACCATAAGCAACCTGAGTGCATCGGTTGATGGTACGAAGGGGTATCTCAACTGGCAGACCACCTGTGGCCCGTCGGAACTGCGCTGGCGGCAGGCGGGTGGGGCTTGGACGACTGTTTCACTCAATAATACGTTCTACCAACTGGAAGGATTAACGCTCGACGCCGTGTATGAGTGGCAGGTGCGGAGTACATGCTCGTCGGCGAGTGGGTTTGGGTCTACTTCATTTTTCCGAGCGCGGTGTCGTCAGCCGTTTACAGAGATTTATGGTGTTCAGGCGGTGGCTGATTCAATTCGCTTTTATTTCGGAAGTACCTCACCAGACCACGAGGTACGTTATCGGCCAGTCGGATCGACAGCCTGGGCCGTGAAAGCTGCCCCTTCAGCACCAGTCTATCTGGTAGGGCTGGCGGCTAATACACAGTATGAGATGCAGTTACGAAAACTGTGTGCTCCCGGTGTATGGTCCGATTGGTCGCCATCGCGCTATGCCACGACGAACTGTCCGGCGCCTAGTGATCTGTATGCTAGTGAACTGACCGACAATAGCGCCCGGCTAAATTGGCGGTATGACGTTTACTCAACCAGCTATGTCCGCACGCTACGATACCGGCCATCGGGATCGACAAGCTGGATAACGGTCAGCCAAGGCATTTTGAAGAACCAATCGGCTTATAGTTACACCTTGACTGGGCTCACACCGCAAACGACCTACGAATGGCAAGTTGTGTACGATTGTGGCAGCGGCGGAACCTCTAGTTTATCGGATCGGCCCGTTACCTTTCGAACGACCGGCGTGGCGGGGCCCTGCTCACAAATGGTGACGGTGTTGCCCGGTAGTTGGGATGACCCGGCTACCTGGTCATGTGGGCGCGTGCCGCTGGCCACCGATGCCGTCACGATTCGGCATGTGGTGCAGATGCCCCCCGGCCAAGCAGCGCCCGTGCAACGAGTTATCTTCGGAGCGGATGGACAGCTTCGCTACGGAGCCGGAGCAAAACTGTGGCCGAGATAATAAAAAACGGAAAGGGCCACTGAATGATCTTCAGTGGCCCCTCCTGGTTTAGCAAGCTATGTGATTACTCGCGATCGACTTCGAAGTGGCTCATACCGCCGTCGTAGCGGATGCTGATTTTCTTGGTCGAGGCGTTGTAACCCGGGCTCAGGTACGTGTTGTTGCCCACACGCTCAAAATCATTATCAATGTCGGTGGCGTTCAGCCCACCATCGGTGGTGATTTTAACGCCTACGTTCTTCGGCACCCGAATCTTCACCGCAGCCATCCCCGACGAAATTGTGACGTCGCTTTGCGCCGCCTTGTCACCCAGCCGGAGTTCGAGGCCTGCCGCACCAGCTTCAATTTTCAGTTTCCGCACGGCATAGCGGCGTAGATCGAACTCGGCCGCACCGGCGCCAAAGTCCATTTCCATGTCCCAAACGGGGGCTTCGTTCAGTTTAACGGCTACTTCGCCGAAATCAACATCATGGTCGCCCGACAGGTCAATGTTGACGCCATCGCCCCGGCCGTTCTTTACCGGCTGTAACCGGATGGTGGGGGCGCTGCCATTGGCGTTGCGGTCGATGCTCATTGAGTAAGGCGTAATGGCTTCGCTGCGGGCATCGATGAGGCGTGAGGTGCCGTCGGTCATTTTGAAGGCAGCGGCACCACCTTCCAGCACAAACCGGGCTTCGGTGGGGGCCGGGGTTGGCATGTCTTCAGCGAACGTACCTATCGTTTTGCGGCGATTGTCATCCCGGTCGTTGTCATCATCATCGTCGTCGTCATCGAAATCGGGTGCGTCAGGCGCATCCGGGGCGTCGGGTGCATCCGGTGGGTCGGGCGGATCGATACGGAACGAGTAATCGTCACGGTCGCGCCAGTGCCGGTCGCGGGTAGAGAAGCTGAACAGCCAGAACGGGATGGCGACAGCCAGGGCGGTGGTCGCAACCATCGAAGCCGCCGAACTACCCCGACCCGCGCTGTAATGGTTCAGCATCAGGGCAATACCGCCCAGGATGAGCAGCACCGGCCATAAGCCCCGCACAAAGTGCCAGTCGGGCATGGCGAAGAGCCCCCAGTTGCGGGCCAGAAACAACACGCCCAGCGTGATGAAAAAGAGGCCCCAGAAAAGCTTTTGTCGGGAAATCATAGGAAAGAGAGTTGGTTGCGTTTTCAGTTCACTGTTCTTCGCTGGCTGACATAAGCGAACGGAAGACAGTGAACTGAAAACAGCGAACAGACTACTGTTTAGACCTGATTGATGGGCCGGTTAGGGTCGTAGGGATCGCTGTTCGTGGGTGACGACGGCCGATCATCATTGTCGAACGGGTTACCGCCCCGGCGATCACGCAGAATGAGCCAGGCTCCCAAACCGATCAACAGCAGTGGCCAGATGTCGCGGAAACTGATGTCGGTGTAGCGTTCGAGCAGGGCGATGACGCCAAGCACAATCAGAACGGCACCGCCAATAAGGCTGCCATTGCGGCGTTGGTCAGGAGAAGCCATAGAAAAAGCAGGATTAGAAAAGATAGTTGATTGCGATTCGGGCGAGAAACTCGTGCGGCGTTCGGGCAGAACTACCCACAAGATAACGTACGGAATGATGGCCGGAAAGTGAGGAATAAACAATCCGGCTACGAACAACACCCGTACCAGCGTTCGGTCGATGTTAAAATAGTGGGCTAAGCCAGCCGCAACGCCCCCGATCTGTGCTTCGTCGAGGTAGCGTTCCAATCGTTTTTCCATGTCATAGCGGCCCTACAGGGGCGTTTGATTGGATCAAACCTACGTTGGCTATGATGAACGGCAAATGGAGTTGGTAAGAGCGGATAGGGATTCGGATAAAGGGGCTTTTTTATCGTTAGTTGGTAATACATAGTAGCGGGTAATGAGTAGTTAGCCGAGGCTAACCTGCTCCACAACCGCCCGTATGACCGCTTCACTGCTGGCAACCCGCTCGTATTCGCCTAACAGCGCCGTTGCCATTGGTACACCATCGCGCCGGAAATGCATGGGACTATCGGCCGACACGCTGCCGCTGAGGTGCAGGGCTGCCACACCGGCAGCGGCCAGTTGCCGGGCATTAGTAGCATTTACGCCCGACCCCGCCATCAGGGCAATACGCCCCGCCGCCCGACCCGCCAGGGCCCGTAACAGATCGATGCCGGCGATAGCGCGGGCCTGCTGCCCTGAGGTCAGTATGGTTTGCACGCCCAATTCGATCAGTGTATCAAGGGCTTCGCGTGGGTCGCGAGTCAGGTCGAAAGCGCGGTGAAACGTAATGGGTAGCCCCGCCGCCCGCTCGATCAACTGCCGGGAACGTTCGGTATCGATCTGACCATCGGGCAGCAACGTACCCAGCACAATGCCATCGGCACCCGCCTCGCGGGCGGCGTCGATGTCGGCGAGCATGACCGCCAGTTCATCGTCGGTGTAGACAAAATCGCCGCCCCGTGGACGGATCATCACGTAGATGGGTAACGTAACCGCCGCCCGTACCTGCCGGATCAGCCCGATACTGGGTGTGATGCCCCCTTCAGCGCGCCCGGCGCAGAGTTCAATCCGGCTCGCGCCCGCCTGCTGAGCAGCGAGGCAATCGGCTACCGAATACGCACAAACTTCAATAAGCATACAATTGTGTTCAGGAAACGACTTCGCGAATGTTGATGCCGTAGGCGCACCGGAAGTGGCCCAGTGGGCAGGCTTTCCGGCCATGCAGGTTGCAGGAGCGGCACTCCAGTTTCTCGTGGGTTTCGACCACCCGCGCCTGATCGGCCAGCGGGCCAAACCCGAAGGCGGGCACTGTTGAGCAGAATACGGCGGTGGTGGGGGCATTAACGGCCGAGCACAGATGCAGCGGTGCCGAATCGTTTACGTAGTTCATGCGGGCCCCCTGCATGAGCGCTGCCGACTGAAGCAACGACAACGTACCTGAGAGGTTGACGACCCGGTCGTCGGCTACGGCGGTTCGGATGGCTTCGCAGGCGGCCCCGTCCGACGGTGCACCGAGCAGATAGACTCGCCGGTCGGGGGGCATGAGCCGGATGGCCTCAATCCATCCCTGCGCCGGAAACTGCTTGGTAAACCACACCGACGTAGGAGCAATGCAAACGTAGGGTTGCGTCTGATACGAGCGGATGGCGGCGTAGTCGGCGGGGGTAGGGTAGAGCTTGGGGCGGGTACGTTCCGTCCCGAAATGACCCAGCGGCGTCAGCAATTGAGCGTTGCGGTCGACCTCGTGCAGCCCAGTCCCAAACTGATGGGGGACCTGGTGGGTGAACCAGCGCGAAAAGGGGTTTTTGTCGAACCCAATGGTTGTTTTTGCCCCCGACAGCGCCGTGAGCAGGCCCGTGGCGCCGAAGCGTTGCAGGTTGATGACAACGTCGTATTGGGTATCCCGGATCTGCTGCCCCAGTTGCCAGAGGCTGCTATATTTTCCGGTTTTCTTCTCCCAGATGAGCAACTTGTTCAGAAAAGGGTGATTGGCCAGCAACGACTCGTTACCCCGCCGCACCAACATGTCGAGTTGGGCGTCTGGGTAGTGGTCGTGTAACCGCTCCAGCAACGCCGTCGCCAGGATGACGTCGCCAATAAACGCGGTTTGAATAAGTAGGAACCGACCCGGCATGGAAGGGGTTAACTTGATTAACGTTTTTAGTGTAGCGTTTTCAGCTTTCAGCTATTCGATGGTCGCCCATCAGTTGTACATACTTAGTCAAAGGTTGGTGAACAAATTGAGAACTGAAAACTTCAAACTGAAAACTGAAACCTTCATTTAGTTTGGAAGAATACCAGATGCACCGGCTGCCCAACGGCATCCGCATTGCCCATAAACAGGTTCCATACACGCAGATTGCCCACGTGGGCCTCATGCTCGACATTGGAAGCCGCGACGAACAACCTCTGCAACAAGGCCTTGCCCACTTTTGGGAGCACATGGCTTTTAAGGGAACGGCTCGTCGGCAGGCGCACCATATTATTAACCGGCTCGAAAATGTGGGTGGTGAACTCAACGCCTACACCACTAAAGAGAAGGTTTGTTTTCATGCCTCGGTACTGGGTATTCACGCTGAAAAAGCCATCGAACTGCTGGCCGACATTGCTTTCTACTCCACCTTTCCCGAAAAGCAGATTGAACGCGAACGGGGGGTGATTCTGGAAGAGATGTCAATGTATTACGACTCGCCCGAAGATGCTATTCAAGATGATTTTGACGAGCTTGTCTTTCCGGGTCACTCTTTAGGTAATAATATCCTCGGAACGGCTGATACCGTGCGGTCGTTTACCAAAGAAGCGCTACAGACCTTTATCGATGAAAACCTTGATACCGAACGCGTTGTGTTTGGTTCGGTGAGCAACATGCCGTTTGCCAAGGTAATCAAGATGGTTAGTAAGTATTTGGCGCCAATTCCGGCCAAATCGTCGGCTCGGCAGCGCACTGCACCGGCCATCTACGTACCCCGGCACGACCGGGTCAAGCGGCCAATTACGCAGGCGCAGGTGGCCATTGGTCGCCCCGCCTACAGCCTCACCGACCCCGAGCGGCTGCCGTTTTTCATGCTCGTGAATTTATTGGGCGGTCCCGGCATGAACTCACGCCTCAACATGAACCTGCGCGAACGCTATGGACTGGTGTATTCCATCGACGCCAGCTACACGCCGTATCTGGACACGGGGTATCTGGGTATTTACTTCGGTACTGACCCCAAACAGGTTGAGCGCAGCATGACGCTGATTCACCGTGAGTTTAAAGCTTTGCGCGAAAAACCGTTGACCACCAGCCAGTTGCACAATACGAAAGAGCAGCTGATGGGGCAGCTGGCCATGGCCGAAGAAGGTAACAACAGCTTTATGCTGATGATGGCCAAAAGCCTGCTTGATATTGACCGGGTAGAGCCACTGACCGACATTTTCCATGACATTCAGGCCATTACGGCTGCTCAGTTACAGGACGTAGCCGTGGCTATGCTCAACGAAGATCAGTTCAGTTCCTTGGTGTTCGAGCCGGAAGCCACTTTGTAATCGAAGGCTGGCGGGCCAGGGAATTTCCTTTTTTGCCGTGATGAACATCACCCCCGTAGGGTTGATCAACGTATAGGCTTCGACCGTGTGTTTCGGGGCCGTACGTATGATCAACCCTACCTTGTTTAAGCGGTGAGTCCATTTCTACAAATAATCCAAACAGAACGATCGTAGCGGCAGTTGTATACGCGTAGCGTTGCTTCACAGACAACGGCCTATACACTCAATGTTACTTGAACTGCTGCCATGATGACCGACCCGACTACTCCTTCCCTTTGGAAAGCCAAACCCAAAAACGTCGCCTTTATTGGCGATTACCTGCCTCGTCAGTGCGGTATCGCTACCTTCACGGCTGATCTGTATCAATCCTACGCCCGGTTTGTGCCGGAAGCTAAGCCTTGGGTGGTTTCGGTGAACGATACGCCCGAGGGCTATCAATATCCCGATGAAGTGCGGTATGAATTTTACCAGCATGACTTGGAATCATACAAAAAAGCCGCTGAATTTTTAAATTCGAAGAACGTCGATGTCGTTTGTTTGCAGCACGAATACGGCATTTACGGTGGGCCGGCGGGTAATTACATTCTGACGCTGATGCGCGGTTTGTCAATGCCTATCGTATCGACCTTCCATACCATTCTGAAAACCCCCGATCAGGATCAGCTCCTGACGTTGAAGGCCATCGCCGATCTGTCGGCCCGCGTGGTCTGCATGTCGGAGAAAGGGCGGCAATTCCTGACTGATATTTACGAAATCCCCGACGAGAAAATTGACGTAATCGCCCACGGCATTCCCGACATGCCGTTTGTCGATCCACACTTCTACAAAGACCGGTTTGGGCTGGAAGGCAAACAGGTGCTGCTTACCTTCGGTCTGTTATCGCCCAACAAAGGCATCGAGAACGTGATCAACGCGCTGCCGCGGATTGTGGAGAAATTCCCGAACGTAGTCTATATGGTGTTGGGAGCGACCCACCCGCATCTGGTGCGGAATGAGGGCGAAGCTTACCGCGACAGTCTGAAAAAACTGGCCGACGACAATGGGGTACGCGATCATGTGCAGTTCTACAATCAGTTTGTCGAACTCGACGACTTGCTCGAATTTCTGGGCGCGGCTGATATTTACATCACGCCTTACCTGAACCCCGCCCAAATTACCTCAGGTACGTTGGCGTATTCGTTCGGCGTGGGGAAAGCAGTGGTTTCGACACCATATTGGCATGCCGAGGAACTACTGGCCGAAAACCGGGGCCGGTTGGTGCCGTTTGGCGACGCCGACGCCATTGCTGATCAAATCATTGATTTGCTGACCGACGAGCCAACCCGTCACGCCATGCGGAAACGGGGGTATCTGATGGGCCGCGAGATGATCTGGGAAAATGTGATCAACCAATACGCCGATTCGTTTGGGCAGGCTCGTCAGGAGCGGATGGTGGGCATTGCACCGGGTAGCCTCTACACGGGTAGCAATGGCCTGCAACTCCCGACGATCAAACTCGATCATCTGCTCCGCCTAACCGACTCCACCGGTATTATCCAGCACGCGCGTTACCACCTGCCTTTTTACGAAGAGGGGTACTGCACCGACGATAATGCCCGGGCGTTGATTCTGAGCATGTTGCTGAAAGAGACCGGGCAGTATGACCGGCGCGTCGAACAGCTGGCTGATACCTACATGGCGTTCCTGAATTATGCTTATTCCGATGAGCATAAGCAGTTTCGGAACTTCATGAGCTACGACCGTCGCTGGCTCGAAGATGTGGGCTCGGAAGATAGCACCGGGCGTACAATCTGGGCGCTGGGTACGTGTATCGGTCGGGCCGACGATTCCAATTCGTTGACGTGGGCAATGAGCCTGATGGAAAAAGTGCTGCCAAGCACCGTGACGATGCGCTCGCCGCGGGCGTGGGCGTTTGCCCTGTTGGGAATTCACGAATACCTTAAACGCTTCTCCGACGACCGGCTGGCGAAGACAATCCGGCAGCGGCTGGTGGAGAAACTGCTGTTCTGCTTCAACGAAACCGCCACGCCCGACTGGGTTTGGTTTGAAAATACCCTGGCCTACGACAACGCCGTACTGCCCCATGCGCTGCTGACCTCCGACGACCCCGAGGCCGTCGATACGGGGCTGCGGGCACTGCATTGGCTGATGGACATTCAAACCGCCGCAGGATCGGGCGACAGTGCGCAACGTACCCAACGAGGGCACTTCCAGCCTATTGGTTCCAACGGTTTTTACGTGAAGGGGCAACAGCGCGCCTATTTCGATCAACAACCGCTCGAAGCCCAAAGCTCGGTTAGTGCCTCGCTGACGGCCTGGCGCCTCACCGGTAACCTTGAGTGGCAGCGACGGGCGATGCGGGTATTCCGCTGGTTTATGGGCCAGAATGACCTCGGTCTGCCCTTGTACGACTCCACGACGGGCGGCTGCCGCGACGGCCTGCATATTGATCGGGTCAATCAGAATCAGGGTGCTGAATCGACGCTGTCTTACCTGCTGGCGCTCACCGATTTGCAGCTGACGTTACAGCCAACCCCCGAAAAAAGCTTTGTCCGCACAACGCCGGTTGCGCTATCTTAGCAAGGTAACTGATAGAAAAATAAGTCCAAGGCTCAACGGTTAACGTTCAAGGATGTACCAAGCAGGCTATTTGAACGTTAATCGTTGAACTTTGGACTTTGAACTTTTTTTATGAGCGTGAAAGCCACCCGTACGGGTATTGTTCTTCGGCCCGACCCGGCCCGCGTGTTGTTCCGACCATTTGAGCTGGGTAATAGCAGCCGCGTCCTGAAAATTATCGCCCGTGTCAACTCGCTGACCGAAGACGAAGTACAGCAAAAACTCGATGAAGTAATTCGGGAATTCGGCAGCCGACATTACCGGCTGAACAACTTTTTCCTGAGGCGCTTCGATCAGGTAAAGGAGCAGTTGCTCACCGACGAGCCGCTCACCGACGAGCGAAAACTGCTGCTGGGGGCTTATTTTACAATGGAATATTCGCTTGAATCGGCGGCGTTGTTCAACCCGTCGATGATCTGGCATCCCGACCAAAGCAACCTCCCCGACGGCTATAAGCGGTTCATACTGAGCCTGCGTGCTACGGGAGAAGGCCACATTTCATCGATCTCGTTCCGGACTGGGTACGTTGATGGCGAGGGGAAAATTGTGCTGCAAAAGCCGTCCCGTTACGTGACGTCGCCCGAAGCGATCGTGAGTCAGCAGTTTGATAAGGCGCAGTTTGTGCGCAAACTGTATGAACTCCGGCTCATCAACAGCATCTCGGAGAACATCCTGGCTGGCTTACCCGACGAATTTACGCTGCCCAACATCGAGGCGCAGGTCAAGCGGGTGATGAGTCAGTTCCGGCACAATGCCGAGTATGAAGCCGTTACGAGTGGGCTGCTGGCGCTGGCCCGGTCGAACTACGAAATGCACTTCGACGACGATCAGAGCCTCGATGAACGCTGTATTTTCCCTTACTCGCCCAACGAAACCAATGGCATTGAAGACGCTCGGTTCGTGGAGTTTCGGGACGACGACGGCGAAGTGACGTATTACGCAACCTACACCGCTTATAACGGCCGCGTGACGTTCCCGCAACTGCTTGAAACAAAAGATTTCACGCATTTTGCCGTGAGTACCCTCAATGGGGCCGAGGTTCAAAATAAGGGCATGGCGCTGTTTCCGCGGAAGATCAACGGGCGGTATGCCACCCTGTCACGACAGGATGGCGAGAATATCTACTTAATGTATTCCGATGATCTGTATTTCTGGCAAACGAAAGAGATACTGGCCAAACCGACCTTCCCCTGGGAGTATGTTCAGCTGGGTAACTGTGGCTCGCCAATCGAGACTGAAGCGGGTTGGCTGGTGCTTAGCCACGGCGTCGGACCGATGCGGAAATACGCTATTGGAGCGTTTTTGCTCGACCTTAACGACCCTTCGAAAGTGATTGGCCGAACCAAAGAACCACTGCTTAGTCCCGATCAAAACGAGCGGGAAGGCTATGTACCCAATGTAGTCTATAGTTGTGGTGGGCAAATTCATGGTAATACACTCATCATCCCCTACGCCATGTCGGACTACGCGAGCAGCTTTGCTACCGTTAATGTCGATGAATTGCTAGCCGAACTGACAGGTAAGGAACTGGTAGAAAAGCCGGTTACTGCCGAATAGACAAGTCACCTTATAGCGTAAGTAGTACTGCTTATGGTCATGCCAATCCTAACATAGGGTTGGCATTTTTTATTTTGAGTAATTACTTAAATTACTTATATATACAGAATAAAATGTAGGTAAAGTAGCTTATATGCCGAATGAAATTCTAAAAAATGTTAAAATTTAGTTGGTTAGCCTGCTAACGATTTTTTAACTTTGAGTTAAGTTTTTGCCATTTTTTATAGCTCACTTAATCTAATTACTTCATTCACAATGAGAAAACTTCTAATGCTGGTGCCGCTCTTGCTGTGCCTGATTAGTATGCCGCTACTGGCGCAGGATCGGGCCCTGACGGGCCGGGTTACTTCCGGTGAAGATGGCTCTGCCCTGCCGGGAGTAAGCGTAGCCCTGCGTGGCACTACGCGTGGTACGACAACTGATGCTGAAGGGCGTTACACGCTGAACGTACCTGCCAACAATCCGGTGGTTGTCTTTTCGTATATCGGTTTCGCCTCGCAGGAAGTACAAATAGGCAACCGTACCACTGTCGACATTGCGCTGGCACCCGATCAGGCAACACTCAACGAAGTGGTCGTAACGGCGCTTAACATCGCCCGTGATCGTAAAGGGTTGAACTACGCTGTACAGGACATTCAACAGGCTAAGCTGAACATCGCTCGTGATCAGAACGTAGGTAACGCGCTGGCGGGTAAAATTGCCGGTGTGCAGGTACTAGGTCAGTCGGGGGCTAAGTTTGGTAACCCAACGATCCGTATCCGGGGTATCAACTCCCTGACGGGTAATGACCCGCTCTATGTAGTAGATGGTACGCCTACCGACATTAGCCAGGTAAATATGGATGACGTAGAGACGCTATCGGTGTTGAAAGGGCCTTCTGCAACGGCCCTGTATGGTAACCGGGCATCAGCAGGTGTTATCGTTATTACGACGAAACGGGCTAAAGCCGGTGAAACCCATCTGGACGTCAACCACAGCACCACGCTCGATATGGTGGCTCTGCTGCCCAAGTACCAAAACGAGTATGGTGGTGGTTACTCACAAGCTTTCGACACATTTACGTATAATCCAGCTATTCACCCTGCCGATTGGGCTCGTTTCAACGGTCAGCGCATTTTGGATTATTCGGCCGATGAAAGCTGGGGCCCCCGCCTCGACGGACAGCCGCACCGCTCGGCCTTCTCATGGCAGCCCGGTCCGCAGTTTGGCGTTGAGACTCCTTACGAAGCTCAGCCGAACAACGTACGTGACTTCTTTGAGAAGCCAATCAGCAACAATACGAACATTGCCTTTTCGCAAGGTTCTGAAAATTTCCAGAGCCGTATTTCGTACACGCACATCATCAACAATGGTATCGTGCCGAACTCATCGCAGACCCGCGATTATATCAGCGCTAAAAACTCGCTGACATTCGCTAAGAAGCTAACGGCTACGCTCAATATCAACTATACCGCTACAAATACGCAAAACCAGCCAGCCGACCGCTACGGCTCGACAGGGGGGACGGGCGTGAGTAACTCGCTATTTGGCGTATCTAACCCGATCCTGAACGGCTTTAACCAAACGATCGGATCGTTTAACCAGTGGTTCCAGCGTCAGTTGCGCATTGAAGACCTGCGCAATTACCAAAACCCCGACGGTACGTTCCGGAGCTGGAATATTGGTGGCCCCGAAGATCCACGTCCGAAATACTGGGATAGCCCCTACACTCAGGCGTATGCCAATACCAACCAAAACCGGGGCACACGTTTATTTGGCGACATAGGTCTGGCTTACCAGCTGACGCCTGCTCTCCGGCTTGCCGGTACGATTCGCCGTGACCAGAGCAGCTACACGCAGGATGGTCGTATTGCCATTGGTACGTTGAACGAAGGCAGTCTGGGCGGTTACTCGCAGCTTACGGCCAACACGATTGAAAATAACTACGAGTTACTGGCGACATACAACCAGAACTTGACTAATTTCTCAATCATCGCCAACGCCGGGGGGAACATCCGTTTCAATCGGACTCAGGGGATGTTCGGTTCAACGGTAGGTGGTTTGTCTGCGCCAAACTTTTACAATCTGGCAGCTTCGCTTAACCGACCCCTGCTGAACAACTATCTGTTCGAGCGGCAGGTCAATAGCGTGTTCGGTAACGTGAGCGTTGGCTACAAAGAGTTTGCCTTCATCGAAGCGTCGTTGCGTAACGACTGGTCATCAACGTTGCCCCAAGCCAACAACTCGTACCTGTATCCATCGGTGTCGGCGGGTTTGATCGTGACGGAGTTGCTGCCACGCAGCAATATTGTCTCGTATGGTAAACTCCGGTTTGGCTATGCACAGGTAGGTACCGACGTTGGGCCTTACCAGACATCGCTTGCCTATCAGACAGGGCTACCGTTTGGCAATACGCCTTCCAGCGCACTGCCCACGACGCTGCCCAGCGGTACGCTACAGGCGGGTCTGTCATCGTCGTATGAAGGTGGGTTTGATCTTCGTTTCTTCGGAAACCGTATTGGTCTGGAATTCACAGCCTATCAGAACAACAACACCAATCAGATCATTGCACTGCCAGTGGCCCCCACAAGTGGCTATCTTAATGCATTTACCAATGCTGGTCTGATTCAGACGCGCGGTCTGGAACTGCACATTTCGGCTAGCCCGTTCCGTAGCCCCAACGGCTTTAACTGGGACTTCGATATCAACGCCGACCGGAATACCTCGCAGGTGGTAAGTCTGGCCGAAGGCCTGGATAACTACCAACTTGATGGCCCGCAATGGCGTACACTGACGCTCAATGCTCGTGCCGGTCAGGCGTGGGGTACGTTGTATGGTCAGGGTATTCAGAAAGACGCGCAGGGACGCAATCTCGTATACCCGGCCACGCAGGAGAACATTGATGCTGGTCGTGCCGGCCTGTATATCAAGGAGGAGAATGTGAACCTTGGCTCTGTGCTGCCGAAATTTAAAGGTGGATTTATCAACACCTTTACGTACAAAGGTTTATCGTTGCGGGTGAGCACCGACTTCGTGGTTGGCGGTAAATTCTTCTCGACGACCAAGATGTTTAACGCTTATTCTGGGCTAGGTGCTGAAACCGTAGGGTCAAATGAGATCGGTGGCAACATCCGCGACGAACCTTACGATACGGATGCGCCAAACTACAATGCCAAGGGCGGGATTCTGCTTGATGGTGTTACGCCGGAAGGTCAGCCTAACACGTATCGCGTTAGTTCGCAAAACCTCTACGAAAACTGGCTCTTTGCGCTCAACGAGCGTTGGATTTACGACAAAACCTACGTGAAACTGCGGGAAGTGGCCCTGGGCTATAGCATCCCCAAGCGCTTTCTGGGTAATGTCGTGAAATCGGCGAACGTATCGCTGATCGCCCGCAACCCGCTATTGATTTACAGCGCGATTGGCGGTGGTATCGACATCTCTGAGTCGGAAACGCTCTGGTACGAAGGCGGTCAATTGCCACCGGTTCGTTCGTTCGGTATCAATGTTCGTTTAGGCTTCTAAAAATGCCGTTTGTGAGACGTTATTGCCCACGGGTACGTTATCTACTTACGGCATAGTGTCTCACAAACAGTAAACACATCTTCCATTAATTTCGATGAAACGGATCAACGCACAAGCGTCCATTCTCCTGACAGGGTTGCTGCTTGCCACAGCCGCCTGCAACGATTTCGGAGACCTTAACGTCAACCCTAACAACCCGTTGCAACCGAATACGGCTAGTTTGCTGACGGGGGTCGAGCGAACTGTAGGGGCGCTTACAGCCCAAACGTCTCCCGGTGGCTTTAACATCACGCCTGCTATTTATGTACAGCATTTCGGCGATGTGACATATATCGAAGAGTCGCGCTACAAGACGATTAACTTCAGCTATAATGGCATTTATGCCGGCCCGCTGGTTAACCTTCAACAAATCATCACTGAAAACACGACGGAGGCTACGAAAGGAGCTGCAGGTAGCTACGGATCGAACACCAATCAGATTGCCATTGCGCGGATTCTGAAAGCGTTTATTTACCAGCAACTGACCGACCGTTTCGGGGATATCCCGTACTCGCAGGCGTTACAGGGGAGTGCTAATTTCTCGCCTGCCTTCGACAAACAACAGGATATCTACACTGACCTGTTTAAAGAGTGGCGTGAGGCTTCGGCTCAGTTTACAACGGGGGCAGCCGTTCAGGGAGATGTTATCCTGAATGGCAATACGGCTCGCTGGAAGAAATTTGCCAACTCGCTACGGTTGATCGCAGCGCTTCGCATTTCGAAAGCCGACCCAACTAAGGGTAAGCAGGAATTTAACGATGCATTGACAGCTGGCGTATTTACGGCCAACTCCGATAACATTCAGTATCAGTGGCTGGCAGAAACCAACAACGAAAACCCGCTCTACAACAACTACATCACGACCAATCGTAAAGATTACGCGGTAAGCAACACGTTTGTTGATTACCTGAAGAGCGTCAGTGATCCGCGGTTGCCTTATATGGCGGCAACAAACAATTTGGGCGAATATCGGGGAGTTCCTTACGGCGTTTTCCCGGCACAAGGCAAGGCACAGGACTTCTCATTGGCAGCAAGCACCATCAGTGCCCGCACGGCACCGACGAACATCCTGACGTATGCAGAGGTACTGTTCGCACAGGCTGAAGCGGCTAAACTTGGTTGGACGACTGGAAATGCTAAAGCGTTGTACGAAGCCGCCGTCAAAGCGTCAATGCAACAGTGGATGGGCTCGGCTTACACTGAAGCCGCTTACACAGCTTACATCGCTCAACCCAACGTAGCCTATTCTGACGCCGCTGCTATTGAGCGCATTGGTACGCAACGCTGGATCTCGCTCTTCTTCCAGGGGATGGAGGCGTGGTCGTCGTGGCGCCGGACGGGCTATCCTGTTTTGAAACCAACCGTGGCAACGTTGAATGGTGGAACGGGTATCCCTCGTCGTTTGGCTTACCCGGTAACGGAAACGACGCTCAATGCCAAAAACTACGCCGACGTAACGGCTCGTCAAGGTAAAGACGATCAGTATACGCGCGTTTGGTGGGATAAACAATAAGCCTCCCGGCAAAAGATCAAGCCATAGTGTATTGATGGCAATACAGTTAGTACAAAAAACGCCCCGACTATTCCTGGTCGGGGCGTTCTGCGTTTAAACCTGCATATTTATCCTGTTGAGAATACGGCGGTGGATAGTGTTTAGACGTACCTGTACAGACGAGATCAACGTGCCTGATTTACTTACTATATAGTTGTAAACAACTGGTAACGTACCCAGCCAGCTACGGCTGCTTTATCGACAAAACGATCGGGGCCATACTGAGCGAGCAACCCGAATTTAAGTTTGACTACGTACCTAAGATCTGAAATGGGTTTGCGGTTCAATCTCGTTGCTCGTGCCCAAGTGGCAGCGCTGTTATGTGCTGGAACGCTTCAACACCTAAACCTAAAACGTGTTTGCTCGCAGTACATAGTCCTTAAATTTCAGATTGGTATTGAACCAAAAGTAAACGCCCCCGGCCAGTGTTGGCCGGGGGCGTTTACTTTACTCAGGTACGTCCCTACTAGCTTTTCTTGAGCGTTTCAGTAATGACCCGGTCACCACCTGCACCTGCATATTTGTAGCTCAGCGTGAAGGTCTTGGTCGCAGCATCATACTTATTTACCCCGAATTGAACAGTAGCCGCACTGGCTGTGCCACCCGGCGTCAGCGTAACCGTGTTGTCAGCGTTAACGCGCAGTTGCATGGTAGCAGCGGAGCCCAAATCAGCAAACTCCGTTTCGCTCGTGCTGGCATCAATCGTCGACAGTGTTTTGGTCCGCTTAATATCACGCGGGCCAGCCGTAGGGTGATCAAATACCCCTGTTGACTGGTACGAACCAGCGTAGATATTGTTTACCTTGATGGCATACACACCCGTGTTCAGGTTCGAGGCGATTATAGCGCCCGTTGCTGCGGTAATCTTCAACGGCAATGCATACGACTTTTTCAGGTCGATCTTTGACGTAGTCAGGTTCACAACAAATGGCACGTCACGCTGCCCGGCCTTAATGGTCAGCTGCGTACTTGGAATCGTGTACGTATCAGCTGGCAGCAGTTCGTAGCCCGTTCCCGTAAGTAAGCTGGGATCAACGCTTACAGTGGCCGTTACATCGGTCGTCAGCAATTCGGGTGAGGCCATATTCACCTGGAACAGCGTCGTGGGGACTGCGCTCGATGAGAAATCGACGCCCAACACTTTGCTGCCACCACCGCCGCCATAGATGCTCACGATGGGCTGGCCGCCAACGCCATTAATGATGTCGGTATATCCTTTTTCCTTCAAGCAACTGCTGGTCGTTACCAGTAGACTCAATGCGGAGAGGCCCGTCAGAATGTATTTTTTCATGATTATTGATACGGTTGATGAGGAATTACTTCATCCAGAAAATCTTGGTGTCAAATTGGCTGATGGTGCCCTGAGCCAATACGTTGGCTGAGTTGGTACCTTGTTCCTGCTGCGGATAGAGCAGCCGTGCTACGGGTTTAGTACCCACAGCGCGCGTCGATAGCGGCACTTTGGGGAAGCCGGTGCGGCGGTATTCTGTCCAGGCTTCAAAGCCACCAAAGGCACCCAGGGCTACCCATTTCTGAGTGATGATCGCCTCCAGTTTATTAGTCGACGCAGCATAGTTGTGGCCCGAGACGGGGTCACCATAATACGTGGCCGCCGCTTTAGCTGCATCGGTTACACCCAGGAATTTGAACGACTCGGTAATACCGTTTTCAAACAGGGTCTGGGCGTTGCCCGACGTGTAGCCCCGGAAAGCCGCTTCGGCTTGCAGGAAGAAGCTTTCGGCCGACTGCATCAGCACCTGCGGTTGATCAAAGCCCTTCAGGATAGCTGGCCCAAAGCCTGACGTTTTTGCGTACAGATAAGGGTCGCTGCCTTCGCCAAACGGTACACCCCGCCACTTGCCATCATTGGCCAATACGGCGAAGCGTGTTAGACGCGGGTCGTTGTTGTTCACTAGGTACGTGATGAAGAAATCGGCGTTAGTGTAGAAATCGTGGTTACCCGATAGCGTGTTCGACACCGTGAAGCCGTAGTTCTCCCAGAAGGGGTTTTGCTTACCGGTCGATTTCAGGTAGCCGGGAGTCGATAGCGCATTTTCATTGGCACCAAGGAAGCCCCCATCGGTAACGGCCTTAGCAATGCCCGATTTGATAGCCGATTCTTTAGCCGCGATGTTGGTCTGGCGAAGCAGCAGACGCAGTTTCAGCGTATTGGCAAAACGAAGCCACTTAGCCATATCTCCCGCAAACACGATGTCAGCACCACCCGGCGACGGGTTATCTGAGGCGATCGGCGTTTTCAGGTTGGTAACGGCTACGTCGAGGTCAGCCACCAGCGCGTCGTAGATCGATTGCGCGTCGTCATACTTCGGGCGCAGAACCGACGTGCCTTTCAGGGCCTCCGTGTAGGGGACGTTACCATATGTATCAACCAGACGTTGAAAGACATAGGCTTTCATCACCTTGGCAATACCGATAAAGGCAGGCTGCTTACTCGTCGTTGCTGCTTTCTCGATATAATCGTAGTCGGCCAGGTTATCATACGATGACGTCCAGATACCCGTGCTGAAGTTCGAGGGCAAATCGTAGGTCTTCTCCGGGTTAAAACCCGAAACTGAACCCGACGGTGACCAATGACCGGCCCAGAAGTGGCCAACCTGGTTATGCGTCAACAAACCAGCTGTTGCATTCAACGCCGCCGACAACACCAGCTCAGGAGTAGAGCTTACGGCGTCATTGGGGTTTTTGTTGATGTCTAGGTAGTCAGAGCCACAGCTGTTCAGCGTCAGAACGGCAGTCAGTGCGGCTATGTATTTAAGTTTTCGTAGCATAATTGTCAATGAGTTAGAAGCCAACCTGAACCGTGAAACCATATGTGCGTGTCGGCGGCGTAATTCCAGTCGCGTTAACCCCTACGGCGTTGCTCGTCGTGTTGTTGAATTCGGGGTCTGTGTAGATGTTGTCTTTCGGCAGCAGCGTAACCAGGTTACGGCCAACCAGGCCAACTGAGGCGTTTTTCAGGAAACGGGTCCGTTGCAGAAGCGTTTGCGGAAGCTCGTAGGTCAGCGACAGCTCGCGCAGTTTCCAGAAAGCACCGCTCGTTACGAAGTTCTCGCCGAAGTTCCGCAGGTTGCTATCCCAGGCACCCAGACCACCATCCCGCACAGCAATGCTCGTGTTGGGCGTATAGGTACCATCGGCATTTTTCGTTACCGAGTTGGGGAATACAAACCGTTCGCGACCATACACCGTCGTGGCGTAGGCTGAGCCCGTAAACCACATCGTTTCGGCCAGACCATGACCAATCACATTGCCACCCCGATATTCGGCGGTACCTGCCAACGTGAAGCCTTTGAATTTAAACGAGGTGTTGATACCCAGACGGTCGGGCGGGTTGGTCTGACCCATGTTGATCAGCTCACCAGCCTTGAGCGGGTAGCCCGATGCCGGATCAACCACTACGCGACCACCGGGAATCAGGGCACCTTTGCTGTCGCGCTCGCGCTCGTAGCCAACCACTTTGATAACCGGGAAAGGCTGACCCTTCACGGCGAAAATTTGGTAGAGCGATGAGTTTACCACACCGTAGTACGAGCTGAGGTTGATTTCGTCAAGACCTTCGGCGATGTCGACTACCTGCGTGTTGATGCGCGAGTAGTTGACGTTCAGATCCCAGCGGAAGCCATTCGACAGCCGCACAGGCGTTGTTTTCAAGTCCACTTCAAAACCACTGTTGTCCAGACGGCCTGTGTTGATCGTTGCCCCTGAATAGCCTGTAGCCGTCGACACGTCGATCCGCACCGTTTGGTTTGTGTTGCGCTGTGTGTAGTACGACAGGTCAAGACCAACCCGGTCGTTCAGGAACGAAAATTCACCACCAATCTCATACGAGGTTACGAATTCAGGCTGAATATTGGGGTTGTTGGCCGTGTTGCCCAGCGTGTAACCGGCCAGGCCACCATATGGGAAGCCACCGCCCGGTGAGAAGATCGTTTCCAACTGATAGGCACCAATACCAAACGGCCCGCCCAGGCTGATCTGCCCTACTTTCGTAGCCGACGCCCGGATCTTGGCGCTGCTCAGGAAGTTGCCATTCTTGATTGATGGGATAGCGTCGCTAACCACAAACGAGATATCAGCACCCGGATAGAAGAACGAGCGGCTCTGTGGAGCTAATACTGAACTCCAGTCGTTACGGCCCGTCACGTGCAGGAAGAGGTAGTCTTTGAAGCCCAGTGTCAGGTCACCATAGGCACCCAACAGGCGCGTCTTGGCGTTTTGCTGAGATACGCCCGGTTCACCAACTCGGTTACTTACGTTGTATAGCTCAGGAATAACCAGGGCGCTGGCTGATGTTTGAATCAAACGACCTTCACGCTCCTGCAAGTTGACACCGGCGATCAGGTTGGCTGAGATCGGTCCCAGGTTTTTCTTCGCATTCAGGAAGAAATCCTGGTTGAGCCGACGGAATGAACCCATAAAGTCGCCCACACCACCCGGGATGTCTTTGGCCCGGTACACGTGCTGCTTGGCGTAAGCGCTAAACGTGTATTTACCACCAAACGCCTTGCTTTCGTAGCTCTGATTGTTGATACCAGCGCGGTACGTAAAGTTGATCCAGGGAGCAGCCTGATAATCGAGTTGGAAGTTGCCCGTCAGGTAGTAATCAAGGCGATTCTGGCGGTTGTTGTCCTTCTCGAAATACGGGTTCTGGAAGTAGTCGTTGAAGTAGTTATTGGGGTTAGCCGGGTTGAGGCTCCCATCAGCCAGCTTCAGCGGTTGCCAGTTGCGGTAATTTGTCAACGTAATGTTGGCAGGCGTGTTCAGCACGTTGTTGTAGAAGTTGCTGGTGGTGCCTTCGAAATTACCCACGCGGTAATCGATGTTGAACGCGCCCCGGAACTTACCATACTGGCGAGTGGCGTTGAAGCGGCCACCTGTCCGGCTGTATGAATCACCGGGCAGAATACCCTTCGTTTTCAGGTTTTGCAGCGAGATGTAGAACGTACCCCGCTCATCGCCCGACGACAACGACAGGTCGGTCTGAGTAGTAGCCCCTACGTCATAGGCGTTGCGTTTGCTATTAGGCGAGTTGCTGTACAGGGCTTTCTGGATGGTACCATCTTCTAGCGTCTGACCGATATCGTAGGTCTGACCGTTAAACTCTGGTCCGTAGCTCTGGTTCTCGAAGGGAATATAGACCCGGCTGTAGGCTTCCGTACCTGCGCCGAACCGTTCGTTAAGCTTAGGCATGAAGCTGACGCTTTCTGCCCATGAGGTGTTTTGCAGTGAGATTTTAGGTGCACCAGCAGAACCTTTCTTCGTCGTAATGATTAAGGCACCGTTTGACGCTTCTGAACCGTACAGCGCCGCAGCGTTAGCCCCTTTCAGAATCGATACGTTTTCGATGTCGTTGGGGTTCAGAAAGTTAAGGGCGTCAGAAGGTGCTTGCGTACCGTCGATGACGATCAAAGCCTGGTTGTTACCCAGCAGTGACCGGTTACCCCGCAGGACGACCCGGTTTTGGGGGTTTACCCCGTTGTTGATCGTGTTGATCTGCAAACCTGCTACTTTACCCGACAGCGCCTGCGAAATGTTGACGGCCTTCGCCTGCACGAGTTTGTCAGACTTGACCACGTCGGTTGCCGAACCCAGCTCTTTTTGCTGCCGAGCTACACCCAATGCCGTGACTACCACTTCATTAAGCGTAGAAGCATCAACACCCAATATGATGTTCAGCACACTTCGGTTGCCAACTACAACCGTTTGCGGTTGGTAACCAACGTAAGAAAAAGTAACCGAAGCGTTGTCGTTTGCAGAAATCTGAAAACCGCCATTTGCATCGGTGGTGGTGCCGCGGGTAGTGCCTTTAATCACTACGCTAACACCCGGAATTGGTGATCCGTCGTCTGATGAAGTCACCTTGCCTGTTATAGTACGGCTTTGCGCCAATGCCGACGCAGACACCATCATGAACAGACAGAGTTTTAGTAATAATCTCATCATGTTGTTGTGAGGTTTTTGTTAAAAAATACTCCGGCAACTCTACCGGTTGAGGACAAAGTTCGCCAATGTTTTGCATAAAATTGTCAAAACAATGAATCCAAAAATAAAATAGTGGCCAATGGCTTAATATCAGAATATTATACCGGTATGAGACTTTCTTCTAATTTCTGTAACAAGCTATTATGAAATAAAAAGCAAGTAATTAATCGTATTTTAATGGCGTATAACACAAAAAAGCGAGCCGATAACATCGACTCGCTTTTCAATTACGCTTTATCCAACTATTAAGGTCTTATATCGATATCAAAAACAGTGCCGTTTACAGCATGTCACTGCGTTGTTGCTAAGTAGAACGCACTATGTACTAGTGCATAGGGTAATCGCTCAAAGAATCCGCCACAAAGATGCATTCTTTTGTCAATCAGTAGTTACCTGTCCAAGTAAAATTTATTGAAAGGAATGGCTAAACCGTTCACGCAAAGCCGATAACCTTTTGCCTGCCTGTAACGTTTTATAACCAAAAATCAACGTTATGGAATCTGAAGAGAAAACCGTTTCGCGCGACGATACGCAGATCAACGGTCAAACGGAAGGCCCTAAAGGTAGCGACAACACAAACCCCGACGCCCGTACGGCCGACAATCTGCACACGGCCGTGCAGGAAGACTCGGCGAATGGTCTGGATAGTGAAGAGGTACGGGGCGGACAGGATGGCCGCAACAACCGAGGCATCGGGAGTACCGATATGGACAGCAAGAACGGCGTGTTGCGGCTTGGTGACCAAGACAACAGCACCATGGAGGTTACGGAGGAAGGCGCTGCCAGTGCGGCTGCCAGCGACAGTAAAACCAACACATCAACGGCCAGTGTGACCACCGCTGGGCCTGATGATTACGCCTCTGATGCGGAAGTAGGTGTTCCTAACGCCCAAGAGGAAGCAAAAAAGCAGGACGATGACGACGAGACGGCCGACGAAACCGATGAAGCAGGCGCCAACTCGGAGCAGGAAAACGAAGACATCGCTGAAACAGGTACGTCTCTCACGCATGAGCCTACTTACTAGGCTACCTGAATTTACTTAATACCCTAACAACAAAACAACTAACGTTATGAGCCTTACCAGCAAAACCCGGAAAGAAAACTCCAACTCGCACGCTGATCAACAAATTCATGGCCCGATGGGGCTTGCGCCGGAGCTTTCTCAGTTATACGACCGCGACCTGACCAGCGAACTGCCGTCGAAGCTAGAAGCAGAAGCTGAGCAACCATCGGCGGTTGACGCCCTGGAAGATGCCCGCGAAACGATCGCCGAAACGGATGGCCCCTCGCAAGCCGATATCGATGAGAATAAGCGCGCCTCATGGGGGCAGGCGCCGGTTGATCCGGCTGCGCCCACTCATGTAGCGGACGCCGACTGGAACCGCAGTACCGAAGAATAACATTACCCCCAAACAAATAAGGACCAAGCATTCGTGCGGGCTACCATCAGTGTAGCGGCACGAATGCTTGGTCCTCGTTTGCTTAACAGACAACTACCGTCTGCGTAGTTTGGCTTCGATGGTCTGCTGGGTGTGCGGCACTGCTCGGAGCCGCTCTTTCGGGATCAGCTTGCCCGAGTCGATACAGATGCCGTACGTACCATTTTTGATACGAACCATAGCTAGCTCAAGCTGATTCATAAATTTCTGTAGGCGGGCGGCCAACTGGCTCAGGTTTTCGCGCTCGCTGGTATCGGCGCCATCTTCCAGCAACTTTGAGTTACCTGATGTATTGTCCGTGCCGCTGTCGTTCCGTTTGCTGAGCGCTTCCTTGATATAATTCAGTTCAGAGCGGGTTGCTTCGAGTTTCTGCGAAATCAGCTCCTCAAATTCTTTTAACTCGTCTTCTGAATACCGCTTTTTCTCTTCCTGCACCATTATTAGGTTGTCTAAGTGGGAATCCCGGGTGATCGTACAACAAAAATACAATCAGGTTGGGGTCTTTTTCAATAAGTAAGCCCTCCGTCACAAATTTTTTATAAAATTAGCAAACTGACCTTTCGCTTATCAGCAAAGTAATCTTTTGCAATCTGGCCTGTCGCTAGGGAAGTGTTCGGTTAAATCGGCCCGCCGGAATACAATATACGCTTATCATTTATTTAACGATTTGTAGATAAAATAGGCTTTTATCTTTATCTCTTACAGAATTGTTATGTTTACGGCAAAGTCAACAAACCGATTTTGCTTCAGATAAATTCACATGGTAATGGGATACATCGAACCCGCTCCAATAAAAGACAAAGAGAATCCTCTCGAATCAATGATGTCGCGTTTCGACGCGGCCGCCAAACTGGTGGGCATCAGCGACGAGATGTACGATATTCTGAAAGTACCGGCCCGTCAGGTTATTGTGGGCCTGCCCGTGACGATGGACAATGGCTCCATCCGGGTGTTTGAAGGGTACCGCGTTATTCACTCCAACATTTTAGGACCAGCCAAAGGCGGCATTCGCCTCGATCCTGCCGTTCACCTCGACGAGGTACGTGCGCTGGCCGCTTGGATGACCTGGAAATGTGCTGTCGTAGATATTCCCTACGGTGGGGCCAAGGGCGGCATCGCCTGCAACCCGCGCGACATGTCGGCGGGCGAGATCGAGCGCCTCATCCGGGCCTATACGGTCCAAATGCTGGACGTGTTTGGTCCCGACCGCGACATTCCGGCGCCCGACATGGGCACCGGCCCGCGCGAAATGGCCTGGATCGTGGATGAATACTCGAAAGCCAAAGGCATGACTGTCAATGGGGTGGTAACGGGTAAACCGCTCGTGCTGGGTGGTTCACTGGGCCGCACCGAGGCCACCGGCCGTGGCGTTACGGTAGCTGCGCTGAGCGCGATGGATAAGTTGCGGATGAATCCGTATCGGGCTTCGGCCGCTATTCAGGGCTTTGGCAATGTGGGTTCATACGCCGCCGAGCTACTCCACGAGCGAGGCGTGACCGTGCAGGCCGTGAGTGATATTTCGGGTGGTTATTACAATGAGCGAGGTATCGACATTGTGGCGGCAATGAATTACCGTAATGGTAACAAAGGTACGCTCGAAGGCTTCACGGGTGCCGAGAAGATCAGCAATGAAGAACTGCTGGCGCTGCCGGTAGACGTGCTGGTCCCTGCGGCAAAAGAAGACGTCATCACTGACGAAAACGCGCACACCATTCAAGCGCGGATGATCGTTGAAGGGGCCAATGGCCCAACGTCGGCATCGGCTGATGAGATCATCAACAGCAAGGGAATCATGGTGGTGCCCGATATTCTGGCCAATGCTGGTGGCGTAACGGTCTCGTATTTTGAATGGGTACAGAACCGTATTGGCTACAAATGGACGCTCGACCGGATTAATCGCCGCGCCGACCGGGCCATGAAAGATGCCTTCGATCGGGTGTTCGAAACCTCGCAGAAATATAAGGTGCCGATGCGCCTGGCGGCCTACATGGTAGCCATCGAAAAAGTGGCGAGCACTTACAAGTTCCGGGGCGGCTATTGACACGTACCTAAGTTGAGCTATGAACAGCCTAAACAAGAAGGTCGGCCTGTCACAACAGGCCGACCTTCTTGTTTACCGCCAGATGATGACACACTCATAAGTATACGCCGCACAAAGTATAAGTTAATGCTATAAGTACATTTTCATTTGGAATTAGTGATATGTATTTGCTAGATTCGGCGACTTCTATCCGAATCAATATTGACGTATCATGGAATACCAGTTTATACTGGAGGCTCGACTCAATCAGGAAATACTATTGAATGCAGCCTTACGTTGGTTACGTAATTTGCCTCCCGATGCGGTACACCATTCTCAACTCTTCAAGTTACCTGCGAGTGGTACTGCCAGGGGGCCAAACGTTACCACCCATCATAAACCGAAAAGTTATCGGGTTGTATCACCTGCCCACGATATTCACAGTAGCCATAACATGCGAGTGGTACGACAAATTACACTCGTACCCGGTTTGCAATTACGTCAGATCAGTGAGTTGGGTGGGCATCGTCGTCATTTTTTCGTAGCCGACAGCCGTCGATTACTGACAATCGACGTACCCAGCTTACATCACCGCTGGCAACCGCTGGCTTTCGACTGGTTTCGCCCTTTAGTCAATACCATGCCAGCCATACTTCCGCTGCTGGTATCGGGGCCGGGTAGCCTGGATGGGGCGCGGGGACTACTGTCAGACCTGACGGATGCTGGCGTGGTGGGCATGTCGGCAACAGCTAAGCTGATCGCTGCTGCTGATCTGGGTATGAAAGGATTACAGGGTCAACTTGCCGTTGAGATATGGGAGTTAGTACGAAAGGTCTTCCTGACGCCGGAAGGGCTGACCTTCGTGATAGTGGCTACAGCGGCGGTGCTTCTTTTTGGAGAACCAGTCGTGCTCGGATTGGCCGTATTTGGTGCTGCCATGGGGCTGTTCGATCTGTTGACGGAGGTTATGCAGTTATTCAAACAGTATTACGAAACTGCCTCCGAGGCACGTACCCGGCAGGAATTAATACGGGCAGGTACGTTCTTTTCTAAAGCCGCCGCCAAAGGCCTATTGGATCTGATCGATATATTCTTTTCCGTGCGCTCGTCCTTGCGTTCAGTAGCGATCATCGCCGAAGCGGGCTGGCAACCCGGTGTGTGGATGCGCTTTATCGAAGGTGTACTTACGCGTTGGCGTAACCGGCTGGGGGGCGGCCAGCAGTTTGTGCCTGAGGGGCCGGGCTTCCCAGCAACGATGCCACCGGCCAACACGAACCATCCGCCTGTGCTGAAGAGCGAGGGTAAGCCATCAGGGAAGACGGTAAGTGGACCATCTCGCACTCAACCGTCTGGTTTACCCAATGCGGAAGCAAAGCCAAAAGGAACAAGAGCAGAGCGACCAAAGAAAGATAAAGATTATGATAATCAACGCGCTGCAAATGGAGAAGATCGAGCCGCTGATTTGTTGGCACAGCAGGGATATGACGTAACTCAGAAGCGGCCTGTTACTAAGGACGGCAAAAAACAAAAAACGGCCGATTATGAAGTAGAAGGGAAGGATATGGACTGCGTTACCCCAGCCTCGTCTTCTCCCATCAGAAACGTTTGGAGCCGTGTTCAGGAAAAAGTCAAAACAAAACAGGCACAGCGCGTCGTATTAAATTTAGAGAATTGGAGCGGTGATGTAACCTCGCTCGAAAGGCAATTTGACACTTGGCCTATTGATGGCTTAGAAGAGGTAATTATTATTAACAAAGTTGGAAAAGTTCAACATATATTTCCATAATTATGGCCGTGGAATACACTCTCCTAATAGCAGGAGATTCTGTTGATAGAGAATTAATCGATCAACTACTAAGAGAGCTAAGCTTCCCTTATGCAGAACATAAGGATTTGGATACAGGGTTTAGGATTGATGATTTCATGGATGTGACTGGTTTCTCACTGGCATTTCTCTCTGAACGAAATAACCCCTTCGGCTATGAAGATAATTGGTTAAGCCAACCATTTCAGAGTGATCGATCAATTACCTTACGCGAAAGTCGTCTCTTAGAATGGCCGCAGGAGGAAGAAAATATGCTCAGATTTTTTGTGGCATTGTTGAATCGAATGCAAGACGATGTGCTGCTCACGTTAAACTATGACTATATCCATCTATTCAGGAAAGGCGGGCGCTATTCAATAAAAGTTTCAGCAGGCATTTGGCAGACACCGACTGGTCTTGCCTTTTTAGCTACCACCCCGCACGAAGTAATTCCTTAATAAGGATTATAAGTAATATAGGCTGCACGAACCAGAAGCTCCTAATCATAAAGAACCGCCCGCCTGTGCTAAAGTGCGAAGATAAACTGTCAGGGAGGACGGCGAGGTTGAGCAAATCAATCTGGGTCAAAGTCGTAGGTTGCGGATTATTGTCTGGCGAGTGAACGGGCGGGTTCTTTGCCGCTTATGCCCTAACTTTGCTGTGTTAAACACTAACTGCCTGTTATGCGCTTTCATCGCGAAGGAAATACCATCATGCTTGTAACGGCACTGATTCTGCTGGGGCTGAATCTGCTTGCCTATTACTTTTTATTCCGGGGGAATCAGACGGCGGTGATCGCGCTGGCGGTCGTGAGCCTGATTGCCTTTGGGTTGGTGGTTCAGTTCTTCCGCATCCCCAAACGCGAACATACCCTCGACGAAAAGCTGGTTATAGCCCCCGCCGACGGCACAGTGGTGGTGATTGAAGAAACCGAAGAGTCGGAGTATTTCAAGAGCAAGCGCAAGCAGGTCTCGATCTTCATGTCGCCACTCAACGTACACGTTAACCGGAACCCGCTGTCGGGGGTGGTAAGCTACTTCCGCTATTATCCGGGTAAATATCTGGTCGCGTGGCACCCCAAATCGAGTACCGAAAACGAACGCACGACGGTCGTAATCAAGCAGGAAAACGGGATCGAGGTGCTAATGCGGCAGATTGCCGGTGCCCTGGCCCGGCGGATTGTCTGGTACGTGCGCGAGGGTGAACCGGTAAAGCAAACCGAAGAAATGGGTTTCATCAAATTCGGCTCCCGTGTTGATTTGTATCTGCCACTCGATGCAAAAATTAACGTCACGATGGGGCAAAAAACCAAAGGTGGCGTAACGGTCGTTGCCGAACTGGCATAACCAACAACCAACAGGCTCTGTAGCTGTGGTCCAATCGTTCCGACGATCGGCCCGGTGGCAGAGCCTGTTGACTTTAATGCCTTTCTGAGGCGCAGCCAACCGGTTTGAGCCAAAAGGCGAACCAGCGTCGGGTAGCGTTGCGGTCAAATAGAGCAACCTGTTATGCAAAAACTGTTTATCGGGCTTCTGTGCCTGATCGCTTCTGTCGGTTATGCACAAGTCAACCAGCCGCTGCCTTCGACGACTGACTCCCTGCAAGTGGGGCAACCGGCTACACCCGCGCAACGGGCACCACAGGCAGCCGATCAGACGGACAAAAAGGCGGTACCCGACAAGAACGAGCTCAAAATCAATTTGAATGAGTCAGGTACGCGTTTTGTCAAGGCCACATTGCTGAACCAGACCTGGGTACGTTACAACCAGAGCAATCCCGGCTCGACGGTGGTGCAGGACCCAGCTAACGAGACCGTTGATTTTGGACTGCGACGTACCCGCATCCAACTGTTCGGGCAACTCAGTGACCACCTTTTCCTATATGTCCAGTATGGGCTGAATAACTTCAATTATCAGAATGGCTTTCCGGCTTTCAACACAACGGGGACGCCCTCAAACCGGAAGGTGGCGGCGTTTTTCCATGATGCGGTAGGCGAGTACCTGGTCTTTAAGAACAAAGACTACCTCAAAATCGGTGGCGGACTCACCATCGTCAACGGCCTATCGCGGTTTAGCCAGCCGAGTGTCAGCACCATTGTGGGTATGGACGTACCTGTGTTTGCGCAGGCAACCGTTGACCAGACCGACGAGTTTTCGCGGAAGTTGAGCGTATATGCCCGCGGGCAGGTTGGGCCGATCGATTACCGACTGGTTGTCAGCGACCCTTTTCCGATTCAGACCAACGCGGCCGTACCGCCGGCGCTTGGTCCCAATGCCAGCTTTGCGCTTAAAGGACATCATAAACAGTATCAAGGCTTTCTGATCTACCAGTTTTTCGACAACGAGTCGAACCAGACACCCGGTTACATGACGGGAACGTACCTGGGTAAGAAGAAGGTGCTTACCCTGGAAGCGGGATTTATCACGCAGAAAAACGCTACCTGGACCCGCGAAACAGCGATTGCAGACACCGTCTACCATGCTATGACGTTATGGTCTGTAGCCTCGTTTCTGGATATGCCGCTCAACACCAACGCGGGAACGGCAATCAATGCCTATCTGGGTTATTTTCGAACCGACTACGGTCCCAACTACCTGCGCTTCAATGGGATCATGAACCCGGCTACGGGTATCAGCAGTGGCTCGGCACCGGGCGGCGGTAGTATCGGAGGCACGCAGGGCAACGCATTTCCGATGTTCGGAACGGGGAGCGTGGTGTATGGGCAGTTGGGTTATCTGATGAAGCAAGACCTGTTTGGCCCCGGTAACGGTACTCTGATGCCTTACCTGCAACTACAATTCGCCACCTACCAACGTATTGTGCAGCCTCTGGGCGTCTACAACCTGGGAGTGAATTACCTGATCAAAGGCCATAACGGGAAACTGACACTCGATTACCAGAATCGACCCTACTATCAAAACGCACTCGACAACAACCGGCTGGTACCTGCTGGCCGATTAGGACAGGTTACACTACAATATCAGGTGTTTATCTAGCTGGCAGCGGCTAGCGTATAAACAAATACGTAAGCTGTTGTTAAGCCAACACAAGCTTATTGGCAGCGTACTTGCAGGGAAGAGGTTACTTGGTAGTGGCATTATTAGGCATTTAATCGTAAAATTTCTGTTGATGTGGGGTTTTTAACTAATGATTTATACCAAATGGTATTAATTTAGTAGGCCCAATTTCACCCGGATAAGTCGCTGGCGTCAACCACAACCAATTCAGGTAACCTTTTAGTCAATTCAGATAGCCGGTCGGTCGGTTCAGCCTAATTGCAAACATCCCGGCCAATATCCTTACCGTACATTTGCGAGAGTGATTAACGGATCTATGCGCCAGGTTTACTTTACTCGATTTATTCTCTTAGTCTGCTTAACAATCGCCAGTATCTGGGCTAAAGCGCAGACACCGAGCTATGTGGTGAGCGGGACGGTGGTCGACGCAAAATCAGGGCAGGCGATCCCGTTTGCGAGTGTGGCGTTGGTGGGTCGTAACGTAGGGGTTACAACCGATGAGAACGGCCTCTTTACTCTGAAAACCACTCGCCTTACCGATTCGCTGTATGTGAGCTCCATTGGCTTTGGGGTAAAGCGGTTTGGCATAAACAAGACCAAGTTGCAACAGAGTGTACTGTTGCGGCTGCCGGCCGCGGGTAAAGTCTTGCAGGAGGTGATCGTGCGGGCGGGCGAAAACCCGGCTTGGGGCATCCTGCGCAACGTGCGTAAAAATCTGGATAAGAACGACCGCAGCCGGATACGGGCTTACGAATACGACAGTTACTCAAAAACCAGCCTGTCGCTCACGCACATTTCAGACAAGCTCCGTAGTAATCCGCTCATTAAGAAAGTACTCAGCGAACTCAGCCAGAAAGACTCCGTTACCGACGACCTGGGGCGGCGGATTCTGCCCCTGATGATGACCGAGTCGATCAGCCGGTTTTTTTATCGGGAATCGCCCGAGCGGAAACACGAAGACATCGTGAAAACGCGCATGAAGGGCATCGAGATTGTCGAGCCGGAAGTGCTCGCTCAATTTGTGGGGGGGAACTCACTCAGCTACAACTTCTACCAGAATTACATCCGCGTGCTGGGCAAAGACTTTGCTTCGCCCGTAGGTGCCGACTGGAAAGGCTGGTATTCGATGTATCTGGCCGATACCACCAAAATCGGTAATTTCGTTTGTTACGAGATTCAGTTCGACCCCAAAAACAAGCAGGATCTGCTGTTTACGGGTAAGATGTTTATCGACACCACCACGTTTGCCCTCACCATGATCGAGGCTAAAGTGGGGGCCGAAGCCAACCTGAACTACGTGCGGCGGCTGGAAATCGAGCAGGAACTTGAACCGGCCCGCGATTCGCTGGGCAATAATATTGGCTGGATGCCCGTGGCCCTGCGCACCACCGCCGAACTCTATGGGGTGGGCAAAAATTCGATCGGGGCGCTGGCGCAACAGGTAACCCACAACAGCAATTTCCTGCTCAACAAACCCAAGCCACTCGCTTACTACGACCGAACGGTGGCCGTCTCCGACACGGCCCAAACGAATACGACTCCGCTGGAGGAACTGGCCGGTGATGAAGAGGAAGAAGCCCGCAAAGACAACGCGTATTGGGAACAGAAACGACGCGAGTTGGGCGGGGCAGATTCGCTTAGTGTCAATGACCGAAAAGTACAGAGCCAGATTGATACCATCCGGAACGTACCTACCATCCGAACGGTCGAACTGCTGACGCGTATTGCCACGACGGGCTGGTATCGGAAAGGGCGAGTCGACTGGGGGCCATACCCATATGCGCTGGCTTTCAACGATATCGAAGGGCTCAGGATGCGGCTGGGCTTCCGCACCAACGGGAACTTCAGCAAAAGTGTAGTCCTGCGGGCGTACGGAGCTTATGGTACCTACGACGGTAAGTTCAAATGGGGTGTCGAGAGTGATTTCATCCTGTCTCGGCAAAAGTGGACCATCATGGGCGTGAAGGCAGGCTATGACCTGGAGCGGCTAGGTTTTACCCCCGAACTGATCAACGGCAATAAAGTATTCTACGCGTTCAGCCGATTTGGCCGCTATCGGGGAGGCTACTATACCAGTGCGCAGGAGGCGTTTATTCGGCACGAACCGCTGAAAGGTATTATGCTGACTGCCGCGATTGGCGACCGAACCTTTACCCCTACGTTCGATTACGAATACCTGATTGACCCGGATCGCGGCGATCAGTCGCCCCGAGCCCGGACGTATAACGATGCTTACTGGTCGGCAGAAATTCGGCTGGCGCGTAAGGAAACCTACATCATGGATGGTAACGAACGCATTCCGATTGCCACCAAGCGTACGCCTGTCCTCTGGCTGAAATACACCCGCGGCGGCCACATGTTTGGGGGAACGTTTGCCTACGAACGCTATTCATTCCGCGCGTTTCAGACGCTGAAATTCGGTAAGTTGGGTCGGTCATCCTACGTCCTTCAGGCAGGCTACACACCCACGCGCCTTCCGGCAGTGTTACAGTTTACGCACCTGGGTAACCCCACGGCTTTCTACGCGCCCAACACCTTCAACCGACTCGATTTCTTTGAGTTTGTCAGCGACCGTTTCCTGACCGTACACTGGGCACACGGTTTCGATGGCCTGCTGTTCAACCGGATTCCGTTGATCAAGAAATTGAACTGGCGCCTCTGGACGAACGCCGATGTACTCTGGGGGGCGCGCGGCGACCAAAGCCGCCGGTTCGAAAACATGCCACGCCCTACGCCGCAACCTGGCACCGACGGGCAATATATCAATTTCGGGCATCTCGATCCGGACGTACCGTATGTGGAAGTGGGCTACGGGATCAGCAACATCTTCAAGATTTTGCGCCTGCAAGCGATTCACCGCCTCAACTACCTCAAGCCCGGCACCGATCGCTTCGTACTGAAATTTGGCATAGAAGTAAGCTTTTAAAGGTCATTAGGCTTCGCCGTCAATGACAAAAAACGCCAATAAATGCCGTTTTTTGCGGCTATGTTTTCCCTCAAATACCCACTTGTTCTGGCATCCGGATCGCCCCGGCGGCGGCAACTTATGACCGATGCCGGGTTTGCCTTTTCGATCGAAACGCGCCCAACTGACGAATCTTTCCCGGCCGATATGCCTGTGGATGACGTCGCCGAATACCTGGCCCGGCAAAAAGCGGCTGAATTTGAGGCCGATCTGGGCGAGCGCATTATCCTCTGTGCCGACACGGTGGTGATCGTCGATGACCAGATTCTGAACAAACCAGCCGACGTACCTGAAGCGCAGCGTATGCTCCGCCGCCTGAGTGGGCGGGCACACCGGGTTCGTACAGGCGTGTGCCTGCTGTCGCCTGAAGGGATTGTGTCGTTTACTGACGAAACCACGGTGCATTTTGCCCCATTGACCGATGCCGAAATCGATTATTATATCCGCGTTTGCCAGCCCTTCGACAAAGCCGGAGCCTACGGAGCGCAGGATTTCGTTGGACTGGTAGGCATCGATCGCTTCGAAGGGTCATTTTACACAGTCATGGGGCTGCCCACACACCGGGTGTATCAGGCCCTGAAAACCTTCGCGGCCTGACCTGCCAAACATGGGCATGGTTTAAGCCGATGGCGGCTCCGGATTCCAGCCCAGCTTTTGTTTCAGGTCGAAGGTATGGCCGGCAAAGAGCATCAGAATGTGGTGTTTGTCGAACGCCAGCTTCAGGGCCTTCATGGCTTCGCTCAGCGCAATCGAATAGGGTGTGGCGGTGGGGTGAATCCAGAATAGCAGCGAGAATTGAACGCTATCCCCGAAGCTACGGTAGTTGAACTCGGGTTTGGGTGTCGATAACACAAACGGCAACGTACCTACAGCCAACAGTGCAATCTGCTGGGCTTTATCCAGATCGTCGAGATAAGACACCCCCGCCACAAGCTCGACCCGGCGCTGCCCCAGCCGCGAATAGTTGATGATCGGTTTCTGAAAGACGTCTTTGCTGGGTAACTCCACCGTTTGCCCCTGCCCGTTGTCGAGCACCACCGAGCGGAGTTTGATGGTCAGGACCTTGCCCAGAAAGCCGTTGGTCTCGACGGTGTCGCCCACTTGGATGGGGCGCGCCAGCGCAATCATAGTGCCCGAAATAAAGTTGGCCGTAAGATCCTGAAAGGCAAAGCCCACCGCCAGTGCAATGACGCCCGCCCCCGCCAGCAACGACGTAACGGTTTTGTCGAGCCCAAGCACGCCTAAAGCGATAAATAAACCAGCCGCCACGATCAGCACCCGCACTACGGCCCCCGTCAGGTTCACCAGCGATAAGTTGTTGCTGACGCGCGTAAGACCACGTACGCTCCACCGGCTGACCCAGCGTGAGAGCATGGCAAAAAAGAGCAGGAGTAAAATGGCTACGGCGAGCTTGGGAATCAGCCGGGTAGCCTGCAAGAACCAACTGTATAGCTCAGCGTAGATGAGGGAGGCCGCTTTCTGGAAATTCATAAGGTGGTGGTTATGGTACCCGCCTGAATGACCCGCTCAGGATCATACAGACGGGTAAACATACCTTATGTCAACGGGAGTATGGAGCCTGATGTTTGGGATACTACCCTGCAAACGGCCGATCTACCGTACCCGTGCCCGGAGCGCGTCGCGGTAGCCGGGGCTGAGGGGCACGGGCAGTTTGTCGCCCATCAGCACCTGCTCATGCTCAATTTTATGAATATGAGCCAGGTTGATGGCATACGATTTATGAATACGCATGAACTGATCGGGCGGCAACAGCGACAGCACGTCGGCGAAACGCATACGGGTCACCACGCGCCGGTCGGCCTCATAAAAAACCGCTGATTTCCCTTCCGATTCAACAAAAAGCACCGCGTTGAGGTCGAGACCAGTGGGTTCGTCCTGCGTATTGGTCACAACAAGTTCATGGGGTTGTTGTCCGTCGGGAAGAGGCATGGGGTTACGCTTGCTTGCGCCGTTTCCGGGCAAAATAGGTGGTAAGAAGGCCCGCTGTTACACCGCCTGTAACGGCAGGTGACGCTTCGTAGCCGCCAAAGTAATGTAAAGCGGCGAAAATAAGTTGAAGGCCCAGCACAAAGCCAAGCAGCTTGATTAGATCAGTACGGATCATAGCCTGAAAGAGGAAAGTCTACTAATATACAAGATTTCTCCTTGTCTAGGTTTCCTAAAAGGCGATAATCAGCAACTAAGGTTATTGATCTAGGCGTAATGGGTATCTATGCATTGTCTTTTAGTCGGCGCAGGGTACGTCCGCCCAGCGCCAGGCCCAGTAGCGCGAGTACAACCAGATACCAGCTTAACGTACCCGTAGCTACGTAATCAACTGTGGCTTTCAAGGCCGAAAAAACACCCACCAGCAGGCATAATGTTGCCAGCAGCAACTGAGGGCGCGAAGGTAGGGGAGGCGGGGCGGGTTTCTTGGGCACAGCAACTAGGGTTGGGATGGTTAAACAACCCCAAAGTTGGTTGGGCCGGTTCATTCTGGCAATACCAGACTGCGGGTCTGATAAACGGCATACAATGCCTGAGTGGAGACCGTCCGGGCAACGTGCGCTACCTGCGAATGCGGGGTCAAATTGCGTCGGATGAGCGCCACAACGGATAGAGAGCCCAGGAAGATCACGATCCAGGCGAAGGTTCTGATAATCGATGCAGGCTGCATAAAAGGAAAGTTGAGTGTGTTGTCGTTGACTGACGATCCAAACCTACAGCATGACCTCACATTGGACAAAGTAGTTGGGATGAACAGCCTAAAGAATGGGAGGAACTGCCCGTTTTTGGGGATATATTGCTACCGTTCCTATTCCTCGTTATGCATCGTATATCCAGTATCGACATTACTCGTGGGTTAGTAATGGTCATTATGGCCCTCGACCACGTTCGCGATCTGTTGCATCTGCCCGCGCTGACGCAAAACCCAACCGACCTGGCGACGACCACGCCAGAGCTTTTTTTCACCCGCTGGATCACGCACCTCTGCGCGCCTACGTTCGTCTTTCTGTCAGGTACGTCGGCTTATCTGTCGTTGCAGCGGCGCAGTGGAGCTACGGCGCGAGGAGCCGCGCGGCGGTTTCTGCTGAAGCGGGGGCTGGTGCTGCTCCTGCTCGAACTAACGCTGATCAACTTCGCCTTCTGGTTCGATATTCAGTTTCGCACCATCATGTTGCAGGTCATCTTCGCCATTGGTGGCGGGCTGGTGGTGCTGTCGCTGCTGGCGCGTTTGCCGGTTCGCTGGGTTGGGGTGTTGGGCGCTGTGATCGTAGCCGGTCATCTGCTCGTACCCAATTTGCCACCCAGTACGCCGCAGGGGGGGCAAGTAATTTGGTCGGTATTGTTCCGGCCTAATCTCTTTACCATCAGTCCGGCTTTTTCAATGCTGGTGGCCTATCCGCTGGTGCCCTGGCTGGGGCTCATGTTGGTAGGCTACGCCACCGGCCCCCTGTTTGAGCGCCCGCTCGCCCAGCGCCGGCGGCTATTGTGGCAGGTAGGGCTAGGTACGTTGGCGGGTTTTGTGCTGCTCCGGCTGTTCAATGGCTACGGCGACCCGGCGCCCTGGGCGGTTCAGCCAACCGGCCTGTTTACGCTGCTGTCGTTTTTGAACGTAAGCAAATACCCACCCTCGTTGCTGTATGGCCTGCTGATGATCGGGCTGATGCTGCTGATACTGGCGCTGGCCGAAGGAGCCGATAATGCCTTTACGCGCTGGTTACAGGTGTATGGCTCGGTACCGATGTTCTATTATATCCTGCACTGGTATCTAGTGCACATCAGCATGGTCGTCATGGTGCTCATCCAGGGGTATTCGCTCAGTCAACTGCCCATCGGCACGCTCAGCTTTGGTCGCCCGCCCGGCGCGGGTGTATCGCTGCCGGTGGTGTATGGGGTCTGGATCGGGCTGGTGTTGGTGCTGTATCCCTTGTGCCGCTGGTACAGTCGCTACAAAACAACTCATCCGGAAGTAAGCTGGCTGCGGTACGTATAGACACGTTTGCTAGTTGGGTTCACCGGTTGACGTCTGGTTGACATAGCAACCTGCTGCTGCCGATTTGGCCAGTTCAAACAGACGTCGACCGGTGAACACGAAACTCAAAACTGATAATAAACCCTGGCGCGCAGGCCGACCGATGAGGCGTTCAGGCCGCTGCGTTGCCCCATGACCGGTACCGATATCAAGGGGCTGAGCTGCGCCACGAATGGCCCAACCTGCCGTTCCAGACCCGCGCCGAGCGTCCAACTGCTATACAGCCCGACAGGCCGCGAATAGGTAGTGTTGCGGTGTTCGTAGTCGCGCGGGACGCGTTCGTAGGCAAAACTCACGGTCTCGCTTGGGGCAAGGCCAATCGTTGCTCCAACGAACGGGGTCAGGAAAAACTTCTGTCCGATAGGCAGCCGATAGCCAATCTGAACAGGTATCAGCAGGGCCGAGGCGGTCCGGTTGATGTCATAAAACTTGCGTACCATCGGGAATGGGTTGCCGGGTCCCATGTTGCCCGCCGACATCTCGTCGGGGTATTCGCGGCGGAAATCGCGCTTGGTGCGTTCGCTGAACTGAATTTCTGTCTGGTATGAGTCGCCCGACCAAGTTGCCTGCCCAAATCCCGCGCTGATGGTTAGTTGGTTATTAACGACCAGTTCGCCGTAAATTCCATACGTAGTCATCGCGGTGGTTGCGTCGCCGCCTACGCCCAGCCGCCAGCGAAGACTTGTTGGGTTGGTGCGTTTCTCGGGGGCTACCGTGGCAACGTCGGCAAGAGCCGGGGCGTAGGGCGACCGGTACCGCACCCGCCGTAGTCGCCGCTGCCAGTTATCGGCAAACTCGCCGGACTGCGTTAGACTGGCAATCCGATCAACCGATTTAACCGTTGCCAGAAACGAAGTCTCTGTTGGCTGAGTGGGGGCGGCGGCTGATGACCCCGCGCCGCTTGAGTTGGTTACCCGATTCGCCGGGTTGGCGTTTGTGTAAACAGGTGTTTCATTCGAAAGAGGGGATGAGGAACGCGTTGACAAATTGGGAACTGACGAATTGGACGTACCTGACGGTTGATTGCCCACCGAGTTGGGTGAGGCTCGCTGCGCCAACGACGTCCGCCGGTTGCCCTTCCGAACAACAGTTCGGTCGGCGGCTGCCCGATCGGCTGGGAAGGCGTTGGTGCGTTCGGGGTTGCTCGGCGACACACCGGCGTCGGGCACCGTAACGGCTGACTCGGGCGGCGAGGCAGGGGCTGCCACAATTCGTTCGTCGGTAGCCCGCGGCAACGCACCCTGCGGCTGACCCGTTCGGGTCGACCAGCGTTCGGCAGGCAACGTACCTGGCGCGTCGGCGGCGTTCGGCTCGGCTACCGGATTTGGCACTGAATTGGGCAACACCCGCTGCGGAACGGCAGCGCGCGACAGCGACGTACCTGATACACTGCCTTCAGGCGCGAACGTACCTGCCCCACCATCCGGCTCCAGTTGCGATGGCATAGCCACCGGCACGCGCTGCACCACATACACCGTGTCGGGGCGGGGTTGGCTGGCAATGTCCGTAACGGTCTTTTGCAGGGTCGTCTGCACCTGTTCCAGCTTCGACACCGTGGTGGTCAGTGTCTGAATGCGGTCGTTCAGGGTTTGGTTGGTGCGGTATTGCCAGATCGACACGACCAGCAGGCTGGCGGCTGCCGCGGCCGTGAGGGCGGGTTGCAGCCAATGCACGGGGGCATGCCAGATCGAAGGCGGAAAACCCCGGCTGGCCATAAACCGCTGCAATTGCGTCCAGTTTTTTTCTTGAAATGGCGGATTGACCTCCTCCAGTTTTCGCCGAAGTGCGTCGTCAAAACGGTCCTTATTCATAGTAGCGGGAAGAAGACTGTGGATGAGATGACCGGTGGGCCATCGTAACTAATTCCTGAAGCCGAAGCCGCGCGCGCAGAAAATGGGAGCGCACCGTGGCCTCGTTGGCATTAAGGCTGTCGGCCACTTCGCGCAGGCTGTAGCCGTCGACCACGTGCATCATAAACACGGTGCGGGGCACGGGCGGCAACTGCTGCACCAGACTCAGAATCTCATCGGCCGAGAGGCGATCCACCACCGACTCGTCGGTATTGGCGACGTCGGGCGGCGTGTGCGCCGGGTTGGCCGGGGTCGATGAGATCGTGTCGAGTTTGTGGTATTTACGGTGGTAGCTGATGGCCGTATTCACCACAATAGTGCGGAGCCAGGCCTTGAACGGCAGCGCCGAGTCGTAGGAACCCAGATGCTGGAACACTTTCAGAAAGCTTTCGTTCAGCACATCGTCGGCCTCATCGACATTCGCCATGTAGCGCAGGCATATGCTCTTGGCATAGCTATAGTATTGCCGAAACAGCGTTCGTTGCGCGCGAACGTCGTTGCCTCGGCAAGCCTCGATAACACTCAGCAGGTCGTTATCGGTAAACGTAGATTTTCGGCGAAACAGCAAGCCTGTTAGTAGCTAAGGTCCATAATCAGAAGTCATTTTTTCTTACGCCATAACGCCTGGAAGCGTTGCAGCCTCCGGGTCTAAATCGATCGAAAAAAACACAACAATTCGTTGAGCGTCTGGTGCAACGCTCCCCCGGCCCGCCGCGTAACGATTGGCAAATGATCGATAGGACAATGAATATACTTATACTGGGTGGAATACAAGCCTACGGGCCTGGCCTGCCTGACCGCAAAAGCTACGTGGGCCAGCTGATCAGGCGGCTCCGGGCCGATGGCTACGCGGTACAGGTCGATCAGTATGGGCCCCTGACGTTGCCGGAAGCGGCCACGTTGCTGTCGAGGCTGAAACTGTACGACTACGACTACCTGCTTCTGCAACTGGGCGATGCCGAACTACAGGAGAAATGGCCGGTTCGTTACCCCATCAGCCAACCCGGACGGGTTCTGGGTACGTGGTTACAGCGGCAGATCAGTCAGTTGCATTTATGGATGCGGCGGCATCAGACGGCTCCCATGCGTGTGCTTCGGCATCAGCTGGCCACGGTGCTCATGCTGGCGCAGCCCTATCGCAACCGTACGCTGATGGTACCACCACTGCCGCAACGCCGCGCGTCGTCGTTGCAGCAAACGCTAACCCAGTCGCTTTTCCTCGATGAATCCCGGCTGTGGGGAATTCCCTGTTTCGATGTAGCCTCGACACTCAATCAGGAAAGCCTGCTCTTCCAGACTGATACGACGGATGATCTCAACGAGCTGGCACACGAACTGCTGGGCAGTGCCCTGCACACCCAACTGCTTGAACACGATCCCGTGCCCCCGCCCCGCTGGCGTCGACCGTCTACGTCTTAATCACCTTACCCAATACGCGTTTCATATAACCACTCTCCAATTCACTAAACCACTATGCTCCAAAAACTCTTATTCGGGCTGGCGCTGCTCGTCGCCGTAGCGGCCTGTACCCAGCAGAACAGTAAACTCGATCCGCAGGACGACGAGGCCACCGCGGTGATTAGTTCACTGGCCCGGCTGGGTAATCCCAACAACGCTACGGGCGTCACGGGTAAACCCTGTAGCGAAACCCTGATCGACAAAGCGCAGGTACCGCAGGCTATTTTCGACTATCTGGCCAAGACGTACCCAACCTACGTATTTGTGCAGGCCGAGCAGGGCACCGATCCTACCGGCGCGACTTTCTACGAGATTCAGTTTACGCTCGATGGCAAGAAGCGGCAACTCCACTTCGACGCAGCGGGCACCGTACTGGCTGGCCCCGGCAACGGCCCGAAAGGACATGGCCCCGGCGGAGGCCCCGGCGGACCCAAGAGCTTCACGCCAACGCCCCCCGTCCGGACCGACATCACCATCGACAAACTGCCCAAGCCGGTACTCGATTACATGACGGCCAATTTTGCCGGCTATACGTTCGTGAAGGCTGAAGTGGTTACCGACCCCACAACCGGCGCTGTGCTGTTCTACGATGTGCGCTATACGCTGAACGGTAAAACCCGCGACGCCCACTTCGACGTGAACGGCAACCTTCAGGCACCCAAACGAGGCCCTGGTGGCCCCGGTGGCGGGCCTGGCGGTCCCGGCAATGGTGGTTGATCGATTACTTAACCTATGATGATAGCCCCTGCCCCTCTTAGTAGGGGCTTTTTTGTGTCGGTGGGTTTCAATTGCGGTTTCTCGAAGCCAATTATCCGGGCGATGGTTAAGGGTAAAATGGCTGTGTTGCGACTTACGCTAGTATACCTTGCCCTATCAGCCGCCAGGCTGTTTGATAGCGGGTCGTATTCGTCCTAAAACCAACGTTTGCGATGCTACGTAGCCTTGCCTTCTCTTTATCAGTTTGTCTCTCTGCCGGGTTTGTCCAAGCCCAGTCCTTGCGTCCGCCCGCTTATCCGCTCATTACCCACGAACCGTATTTCAGCGTCTGGAGTACTACCGACAAACTGACGGAGTCGCCCACCCGCCATTGGACGGGCAAGGCGCAGTCGCTGGAAGGTGTCATTCGGGTGGATGGCAAAGCCTATCAATTCCTCGGTGCTATCCCGACCAATTACCGCACGATCCTGGCCACGGGCGAAGTGAAACCTTATCCGGCTCAATACACCTTTTCGAAACCCGCCGCCGGTTGGGAGGCCCCCGATTTCAACGCGACTGGCTGGCAGTCGGGCATGGGGCCGTTTGGCGACACGCCCGAAGCCAAAACCCGCTGGCGGAATGTCCGCACTAATCCCGACGGTATCTACTACCGCCGCGAGTTTGACTACGACGGAAAAAGCGACCCCTCGGCCATGTTGCTGTCGATTAACCACTACGACGACGTGAAGGTGTACCTCAACGGCTCGCTCATTCTGGAAAAGGCCGACTACATCAGCGAATACGTGAATCTGCCCCTGTCGGCGGCGGGCCAGAAAGCCCTGCGCACAGGTCGGAACGTGCTGGCGGTGCATTGTGTAAGCCCGCGCGGCGGCTCGTTCATCGACGTGGGCCTGATCGTACCGGCACCCACGTCGGCCGGGTTGACCCCAGCTACGCAGACTGGCGTGACGGTCACGGCCACCCAAACCAACTATACCTTCTTGGCGGGACCGGTGTCGTTGACGGCCAGCTTTCTATCACCACTATTGCTCAACAACATCGACGTTGCCGCGCGTCCCATCACGTACCTGACAGTCACGGCGGGCTCTACGGATGGCAAGATGCATACCGCGCAACTCTACCTGAGTGTGGCTGGTACACTGGCAACGCATACGCCGGGGCAGGATGTGGTAGCCAGTGCGAACATGACCCCCTCCTGGAATACCGTTCACTGGATGCGGGTTGGTACGCAACAACAGCCTGTTCTTCAGCGCAAAGGCGACAACGTGCGGATCGACTGGGGCTATGCGTATCTGGCCGTGCCACCCCAGACAACCGCTCAGCTAGCGATGGGTAACCTGGTTGATCTGAAACGGGCTTTCATCGGGCAGGGCGTCACTGAATCGACCAGCCAAGCACAGCTAATTGGGTCGGCCAGCGATGTAGGAATGGCTGTGAGTTTGCCAATGGAGCATCTGGAAAAAACAGTGGAACAAAGGCACATCATGCTGGCGTACGACGATGAGTATTCGGTACAGTATTTCGGACAGAACCTGCGGCCCTGGTGGCGGCGCGACAACAAAACCGATATGCCCGCTCTGCTACGCACGGCCGAAGCCGATTATGGCCAACTGGTGAAGCAGAGCGATGCTTTCGACAAGAAACTGTATGCCGATGCCCTGAAAGCGGGCGGTAAACAATACGCCGATCTGTGTGCGCTCGCCTACCGGCAGGCAATTGCGGCGCACAAAATCGTGGCGGGCCCGAAAGGCGAGGTGTTCTTCTTTTCGAAAGAAAACTTCAGCAACGGTTCTATCGGTACCGTGGATGTAACGTACCCATCAGCCCCCTTATTCCTGCTGTACAATCCCACCCTGCTGACGGGCATGACCGAACCGATTTTTCAGTACTCGGAAAGTGGCCGCTGGACCAAACCCTTTGCCGCACACGACGTGGGCACGTACCCACAGGCCAACGGGCAAACCTACGGCGAAGACATGCCCGTGGAAGAGTGCGGCAACATGCTCCTGCTGACGGCAGCGATTGTGAAAGCGCAGGGCAATGCCGCCTACGCCAAAAAGCACTGGCTCGTGCTGACGACCTGGGTAAACTACCTGCGCGATAACGGCTTCGACCCGGCCAATCAGCTCTGCACCGACGACTTCGCTGGTCACTTGGCCCGCAACGCCAACCTGTCACTGAAGGCAATTCTGGGTATTGCGGCCTACGGGCAGATGGCCGCCATGCAAGGCGATCGAAAAACCGCCGACACGTACCTGAGCATTGCCCGCGACATGGCTACCCGCTGGCAAAAACTCGCCGCCGACAACAAGCACTACGACCTGACGTTTGAGAACAGCGCCGATACCTGGAGCCAGAAATACAACCTGGTTTGGGACAAATTGCTGGGGTTGAACATCTTCCCCAAAGCGGTGGCGCAACAGGAAATCGCCTATTACCTGACCAAGCAGCAACCCTACGGCCTGCCGCTCGACAGCCGCAAGACTTACACCAAATCGGACTGGATTATGTGGACCGCCACCATGGCCGATTCCGACAAGGATTTTCAGGCGTTGATCGCGCCCGTCTGGAAGTTTGCCAACGAGACGCCCTCCCGCGTCCCCCTAACCGACTGGCACGAAACCACCGATGCCAAACAGGTCGGTTTTCAGGCCCGCTCGGTGGTGGGCGGCTATTACATCAAGATGCTGGAAAAAGAGTTCAAGGCGAAGAAATAACAACCGTTCCTTTGTGTTATTGAGTAAGAAAGCGCTCTGATTAATAGAGCTTTATGTTTTTTTGTCATCCCGACGTCAGGAGGGATCTTGGAGCGTCCTGGCTAGAGGGTAAGAATACGCCAAGATCCCTCCTGACGACTACGCGTCCCGGTCGGGATGACAAAAAATAGTCAATTCCCTTTAATTCAATCGGGGGTCGATGGGCTGCGTGAGCCAGACCCGGAAGCGGGATTGGTCGTCGAGGGTATTTCCCGCTGACGCGTAGTCGCAAAGACGAAGCAACACCGGCTTGTTGTCGCCTTCCTTGTGCGATTCGAGCCGGAATAGGGCGTCAAATTGCATCCAAAACCCGCCCTGCGCTGCCGATACCGGCTTCAGGTCGACGTACCCATCCGGCCCAACCACGGGGCTAATGGTTTCATCCACGCTGGGACCACCTAGCCGGGCGTCGCGGGTGAGCACGACGGGGCCGCGCACAATGGCCAGATACTGCGGGGTAGTGCCCATCCGGACCACCCGCCCGCGCATATCCAGCGTCAGGCTGAGCTGATCGCCCGTTTGCCAGGTGCGGTTAATCGCCATGTACTCACCCGCCACCACTGCCGATACCGCCTGCCCGTTGACCGTTACGGTCGACTGTGCGCTCCAGGCTGGGATACGTACCCGGACGGTAAACGACTCGGCCTTGGGGAGCGACAGGTGCAGTGTGCTTTGCCCCGAAACCGGGTAGTCGGTTTGCTGGCGCAGGGTGAGCGACTGCCCGCCCGGTGTACTGGTCAGGTACGTTCCTTCGACGAAAAAATTAACCTGAATACCATCTGCGCGGCTCATCACGACCGTAAGGGGCAGCGTAAACAGTCCCCGTGGGCCGCTGGCGACGCAGCAGTTGAGGCCCATACTGCACTGCTCGCCGCCTTCCAGCCGCTGCCCGCTCAGGGGTGTATATTTGGTCCAGTCGGAGCCATCGGCTTTCATCGACCCCAGCAGCGCGTTGTAATACGTCTGCTCGATGGCATCGGCATAGCGGGCGTCGCCCGTAAGGCGTAGTAGTTGCTGACTCAGCTTGATCCAGGTGGCCGTCACGCAGGTTTCCTGATAATGGTTGATCGACAGCGTTTGCAGCGCTTTGCCGCCAAACCAGCATTCCACGCTCGACCCCGACCCCGCCAGGTTGATCTCGGTATCCCGGATGTTCTGCCATGTTTTCTCAACGGCGACTTTGTAGGCGGTCTTCCCCGTCAGCCGGTATAGTTCGAGCAGGCCTTCGTAACACGACATCATCTCGTAGGCTTTCTGGCCCTGTTCCCAGCCAAACCAGTTTTTGGGCTTCGGGAATCGGCTGGCTACGTCCACATCGGCTTTGGCGATCAGTTGCGGCCCCTCGGGCGACTCCCACTGCTGCACAATGGCCTCGGCAAACGCGAGATACCGTTTGTCGCCGGTGCGGCTGTAGAGCAGGCAAACCGGCTCCAGTACCGATGTCGCGGCCATACCCCGGTGGTTCCCTTGCTTCACCAGCAGCGCTTTCCGCGTCGCCAGTTCATTCATCAGGTGGTCGACCACCTTGCGGGCGGCGGTCAGGCTTCGTTTGTCCCGCGTCAGATCGTAGTAGGCCAGCAGCCCCAGCAGGCAATATTTGCGGCCCCAGATGTCCCATTGTTGCAGGTGGCTGGCGTCGGCATAGTTGCCAATGTAGCCGTCGGGTGTCTGGGTGGCAATCAGGTCGGCAACGGCCTTGTCCAGTACGGTTTTGAGCTTGGGCTCGGGGCGGTAACGGTAGGCCAATACGGCCGAGGTAAACCATTTGCCCCAGAATTCGCTCTGCCAGCAGCGGGTTTCGGAGCGGTCGCGAAACGGGGCTACGAGCCGGTCCACGTCCTGCGCCAGAATGCGATGCTGATACGACGCGTCCAGTTTGTCGCCCACAAAGCCCGTCAGTCGGGCCGATAGGGTGGGCAATAGCTGATCGACAACGGCCAGTTTGACCACGACCTGCGCCACACTACACGGAAGAGTAACCAGCCAACCGGCCAACGCGAACAGACTTACGGGAAACAGACGCATACCATCGGGTTTTCGGTGTTTGCATCAGAGAGTCGTTGCCTGGACGGACTTACTGATTTCGGGGCAAAAAGCGATTTCTTGTGGATTCTCCGCCCGGAGAAGTGGCCGTTCCAACGGTCGGACGTACCCAGCGGTCTAATGCGAAAAAGCTTTCTCCGATGCGCTATATCGTCTCTTTACTGACTCTTCTCGTGATGGCGTGTAGTACGCCTGCCGACATTACACCCGACCTACTTTATCGGACCTATACGTACGTTCAAAAGAATCCCGGCGGCACCGATCAAACAGCCATCGTCACGTTGACGCGGCAGAACGAGGTACGTTTCGGGGACGCTCAACAGCTGGCGATTTGCTGCGCACCAACCCGCTTCCGGGCGACCGATACCACGATCGAGTTTCTGGGGCCGGAGGTGGCTGATCCCATTTGTGTAGCGGTCAGTTGTCGCCTGTCAGAGCTTACTACAGGTACAGTGTGGCGAATCGAACGCTTAACCGCTACTGAATTAGTGATTACGACTGCCCAGCAGCGCCTGGAATTGACTGCTCAGTAAACCGATTCAGCCTGTTTTCCACATAAACGATAACATCGGTGGAAAACAGGCTGAATCGTGCTAAGTAAGGGTGGGCTGATAAGTAAGCTAGTTAAGTAGTGCTTTTTGTCATCCCAACGCCAGGAGGGATCTTGATGTATCCTCACTTGAGACTAATGACGCATCAAGATCCCTCCTGGCGTTGGGATGACAAAAATGCCGCCCACTGCTTACTGTTCAGCATGCATCACTTCTTGATCAACTCGGCCCGCTGATCGTCGCGGAGGGTTGGGTACGTGATGCCCAGTTGCTCCAGGTACGTCTTGTATTTCGACGGGTCGTAATAGTAGGGCTTGAGCTTCGGTTTAAAATCGGTCATGATCTTCTGGTTGAGGTACACCGCCGGGAATTCTTTGTTGGAAATCAGCGGCGTGTACTTCTGCTCTTTCGTCTGCTCGTTGACGTAGTAATCCTTGGCTTGTTGGATCAGGTCGGGTTTCAGCAGCAGATCGAGTAGGGTCATGGCCTCAGCTTTTGCACCCGCTACTACGCCTTTGTGGGCGATGGGCGTAGCCATCGAGATGGCGTTGCTCCAGTGGTGGCCGGGGAGGTCGGGGATGTTGCTCGGATAACGCAGCACAATCGTCGGCACTGACCAGGCGATATCGGCAATGTCGTCGGAGCCGCCCGTTAGCGGTACGAAATTCTGCCCGCCCATCATCACGGTGGGAGCAGTGTTGGCGGGTAGGCCAAGGCTGTCGAGTTTCACAGCCAGCCCTTCTGTTTTGCGCGATTGCAGTTCCTTCTGCGTGGCTTTAGCCAGCAGTTGATCTTCTGCCGACCAGGTAGGCAGTCCTACTTTTTTGATGTTCTGATAGGCGGCTTCGGCAATAGGTTTGTTGAAATGCCCCGGCCAGGCTGAGCCCAGAATTTCGTAGGTAACCTTGGTTTCGGTCATCTTGGCGGCGCCTTCGGCAATGGCCAGCCCCGTCTCAAACAGTTTGCGGATTTTGGGGTAGCTGCGTTCGCGGAAATAATACCAGACCGACGCCTTCGACGGCACCACGTTGGGCTGATCGCCGCCGTCGGAGATTACGTAGTGCGAGCGCTGGGTGAGTTCGAGGTGTTCGCGGCGGTAGTTCCAGCCGATGTTCATCAACTCCACCGCGTCGAGCGCCGACCGACCCCGCCAGGGAGCACCCGCCGCATGCGCCGCCGACCCTTCAAACGTAAACCGTACCGACACCAGCCCGTTGTTGCCCGCGTCGCCGTACGACGTGACGAGGTTGTCGCCCACGTGGGTGAAAATGCAGGCGTCGACATCTTTAAAATAGCCATCACGAATGTAGAACGCCTTAGCGCCAACCAGCTCTTCGGCTACGCCGGGCCACAGCATCAACGTACCTGGAATCTTGTCGCGCTCCATCAGCTTCTTCACCGACAGTGCCGCCACAATGTTGAGTGCCTGGCCTGAGTTATGCCCTTCGCCGTGGCCGGGTGCGCCGTCTACGATCGGGTCTTTGTAAGCCACGCCGGGTTTCTGGCTGGCTTTCGGAATACAGTCGACGTCGGAACCGATGGCAATGACGGGCTTGCCGCTCCCCCAGGTCGCGATCCAGGCGGTGGGCATACCCGAAATGTTTTTCTGGATGGTAAAGCCTTCCTTTTCGAGCAGCGTCGTCAGGTACGTATACGTTTCGACTTCCTGAAAGCCCAACTCCGAGAAGCTGAACAGCATGTCGTTGATCTGCTGCGCCTGGTCTTTGCGAGCCTCCACGGCGGCAACGGCTTCCGCTTTGAGCTTGTCGAGCGGCGTGGTGGCGGCCTGTTTCGCGCTTTTTTTGGACTGACCCAACGCCAGTATGGGCAGCAGCAGGAGGAAGAGGTACGTGTGTTTCATTGGGTTCTATACAGGTTGATTCGTGGTTAATTTAGCGAACAGGTACGTTCATTTGCGATAGTCGAGGGGTGGTTTTCGGTCGCCGGCCAGCGATTTGTAGGTGAAGGTGGCACCACCCCGCGCTTTGTCGAGTTCGGTTTTGGCTTTGGTGATCAAATCGGGGTGCTGGAAAAGCGAAATGGCCGCCATCGAGAGTGTCTTGGCCGCTACCATCATGCCCTTGTAGCCAATCGACATGCCATCGCAGGCCACCGCCTGCCAGCTATGCGCCGGTACGCCGGGTACCCAGGTCGCCGTGGAAAGGCCAGCCGTGGGAACGACCCAACTTACGTCGCCCACGTCGGTCGAGGCGGGGGTAATGCCACCCAACGCGTAAGGCAGAATCTCACCCGCGCTGCTGACCGGCGGCAGGGTTTGTGTTACCAGCGTTTGCCGGATTTTATTGGCAAAATCGACTTCACTTGGTGTGAGTTGTACGCCGCCCACCGTTTGCAGGCTGGTTTGCATCACCTGCGCCAGCGTTTCATTAGGCAATAGGTTGTAGAGTCCGGCCATCACTTCGTAGGTCATGGTGGTTTCGGTGCCTAGCGCCGCCGCCTGTGCCGTTTTCATGATGCGCGCCCAGACCTCTTCTAGCCCCTGCGCCGAGGGGTGGCGAATAGTGTACTCGACTTCGGCATAATCCGGGACGATGTTGGAGGTAAGTCCGCCCTGTTTAATCACGTAGTGAATCCGGGTTTCGGGCGTGACGTGTTCGCGCATCAGGTTCACCATGTAATCCATCGCCTCGACGGCATCCAGCGCCGAGCGGCCTTTTTCGGGGGCTGCCGCCGCATGCGCAGCGCGACCACTAAACCGGAACAAGGCTACCCGGTAGGCCAGCGACGAGGCCGGACTGGCACTGTTGTGGTCGCCCGGATGCCAGTGCAACACGGCGTCGACGGGCTTGAATACGCCTGCCTGCACCAGATACGTTTTGCCCCCGCCCGCGCCCTCTTCAGCGGGCGTCCCGATGAGCTGAATCGTGCCCGATCGTCCGGTCTGTTTAAGCCAGTCTTTCGTGGCAATCGCCGCCGCTACTGATCCTACGCCAAACAGGTTATGACCACAAGCATGACCGTAAGCGTTGGGAACGAGTGGCTTGCGCGTCGGCACCGAATCCTGCGAAAGACCCGGTAGCGCATCCATTTCGGCCAGCAGGCTGATCACAGGCGCCCCCTGTCCGTAACTGGCTACGAAGGCCGTAGGAATGCCCGCAACGCCCTGAGTGATGGTGAAACCCTGCTGCCGGAGTTCATCCTGTAACAGGCGGCTGGTTTTTTCTTCCAGATACCCCGGTTCGGCCAGTTTCCAGATCTGGCCCGCTAGCGCGGCATAGTGTGGGTACTGCCGGTCAAGCTGGCTAATAATTGCTTTTTCGGGTTGGGCACAGAGGGGGAGGCTCACTAGTAGACTGAGCCAGAGTAGGTAGGTATGTTTCATGGAGGATGCAGGTTGCTTTTGTAAAGTAGCAATGGATTGCATCTGGTGCAAGTGAGGCTCGGCCAGAGAGCGGCCTGCTTCCGGTTAGATAAGCGCTACGGTAGCCTTGTTAGCATAGCACGAACAATCTCCCCCCGCGAAGCAGCGCGCGCACCAGATTTTATTCCGGTGTTACATGCTACCTTTGCGGCCAAATTTTGTAGTGTTTATTCTCGTATCTAATCATAACACAATGGCAAAGATTAAGGTGGCGAATCCGGTTGTCGAACTGGACGGCGACGAAATGACCCGCATCATCTGGAAATTCATCAAAGACAAGCTGATTCTGCCCTACGTTGACGTCGACATTAAATACTACGACCTCGGTATCGAATACCGCGACGAAACCAATGATCAGGTAACCATCGACGCGGCCAACGCCATTAAAGAATACGGCGTGGGTATCAAGTGCGCAACCATCACGCCCGACGAAGACCGCGTGAAGGAGTTCAACCTGAAGCAGATGTGGAAGTCGCCCAACGGTACGATCCGGAACATTCTGGACGGCACCGTATTCCGCGAGCCCATCGTCATGAAGAACGTACCCCGCCTTGTTACCAACTGGACGGCCCCCATCATCATCGGTCGGCATGCGTTCGGCGATCAGTACCGCGCTACGGATTTCGTGGTACCCGGTCCCGGCAAGCTGACGATGAAGTTTGAAGGCGAAGACGGCAGCGTGCAGGAGTTCGACGTGTACCAGTTCAAAGGTGGTGGCGTAGCCATGGGTATGTACAACGTTGACGAGTCGATCCGTGGCTTTGCCCGGGCCTGCTTCAACGTAGCCCTCGACAAAGGCTGGCCGCTGTACCTGTCGACCAAAAACACGATCCTGAAAAAGTACGACGGTCGTTTCAAAGACATTTTCCAGGAAATCTACGACGCCGAGTACGCGGGCAAAGTACATTATGAGCACCGCCTCATCGACGACATGGTGGCCTCAGCCCTGAAATGGGAAGGTAACTTCGTGTGGGCCTGCAAAAACTACGACGGCGACGTACAGTCGGATACGGTAGCGCAGGGCTTCGGTTCACTGGGTCTGATGACCTCGGTACTGGTAACGCCCGATGGCAAAACGATGGAAGCGGAAGCCGCCCACGGCACCGTGACGCGCCACTACCGTGAGTACCAGAAAGGCAACAAAACGAGCACGAACCCGATCGCCTCGATCTACGCCTGGACGCGGGGTCTGGCCTTCCGGGGCAAGCTCGACAACAACCAGGAGCTGATCGATTTCGCCAACGCCCTCGAAGCGGTTTGCGTGGAAACGGTAGAAAGCGGCAAGATGACCAAAGACCTGGCCTTGTCGGCATACCCTGTTGGCACGAAGCTGGTAGCAGGTGAGCATTACCTCAATACTGAAGATTTCCTTGAAGCGCTCGATCAGGCGCTGCAAGCCAAGCTGGCGTAAGGTATAGCCCTGATTAACACAGCGTAGACGAATGCCTGTACGAAACTGTCTTTTCTGACGGTTCTGTGCAGGCATTTGTCGTACTGTAGGGTGAATAGAAAAGACGTATATACTCGCTAACCAAAACGGCCTACGGTGGTTTCAAGTGAAACGGCATTACGAGCCGTGTTCCTGAACCGACGCACCACCATGGCATCACACACTCCCCGGCGCTACGACGCCATCATCATCGGCGTTGGACAGGCCGGTAAACCGCTGGCCATGGCGTTGGCCGAAGCGGGCCGTTCCGTAGCCATAATCGAGCGGAAATGGGTGGGCGGTACCTGCATCAACTACGGCTGCACGCCTACCAAAACCCTGTTGGCATCAGCACAGGCTGCCCATGAAGCGCGCCGTCTGAGCGAGTACGGCGTCCGGGCAGGTAAGGTGGTGGTTGACTTTGCGGCGGTGATCGACCGGAAGAATACGATGGTGGACCAATTCCGGGGAGGTATCGAAGCATCGTTTGCCGAAACCAAGCACCTGACCCTACTCTATGGGGAAGCCCGTTTCGCCGATGCCAACACCGTTGTGGTACACAAGAGCGATGGCAAGGAGCAATGGCTGACGGCCGATCAGATCTTTATCAACTGCGGTACTCGCCCCGCCACACCACCTATACCGGGGCTGGATACGGTCGACTGGCTGACGTCGACTACGCTGATGGACGTACCTGAACTGCCCAAACATCTGGTGATTATTGGTGGCGGCTACATTGGCGTCGAGTTCAGTCAAATGTTCCGTCGGTTTGGTAGTAAAGTCACGATGCTGGTTCGGGATGAGCACCTGCTGCCCCACGAGGACCCGGATATCAGCGAGGCGCTGGCCCAGATTCTGACCGACGAAGGCATCGTGATTCGGTACAACACGGCGGTCACGCAGGTACGTCAGTCTGGAGCAACGACGATCAAGCTGACATTGAACACCGACGATCAGCATCATACGCTAACGGGTTCACATCTGCTCGTAGCGGTAGGGACAACGCCCAACTCCGACGCACTGAATCTGGAAGCCGCTGGCGTGACGACCGACGAGAAAGGGTTCATTCAGGTTAATGATCGGCTCGAAACGACGCAGCCCGGCATCTACGCGCTGGGCGATATCAAAGGCGGACCAGCCTTCACCCACATTGCCTACGACGACTACCGGGTTGTGAAACAGAACCTGCTCGATGGGGGCAAGGCCAGCATCGCCAATCGCCCAGTGCCCTACACGGTGTTTACCGACCCGCAACTGGGGCGGATTGGGCTAAGTGAGCAGGAAGCCAAAAAGCAGGGCCGTCAGGTACGTGTGGCGAGTATGCCCATGAGCAAAGTGGCGCGGGCCATCGAAACGAGTCATACCAACGGTCTGATGAAGGTGCTCATCGACGCAAAAACCGATCAGTTGCTTGGCGCGGCTATACTCGGTATGGAAGGCGGCGAGTTGATGACGATGCTCCAACTCGCTATGATGGGTCAATTGCCCTATCAACGGCTTCGAGACGCCGTTTTCGCTCACCCAACATTGGCTGAAGCGTTCAACAATCTGTTTGCCTCGCTCGATTGATGGCTTTTCCGGAATTCATCAACTGAACATACCCATCAGTCAATAGGTATAACGATGTCAATACTTACTAATTTATCAGCATTATTTTTTAGTCATTAGGTCATTCGATAAGATTTAACAATTCAGCCATTTTGTTAAACTATATTTGGATTGTATAACGGGGGTTACACCACCTGACTGCTCGACGCTATGAACGAAGATGTACCTTGCCGCCGCTTGGATCGGCGTTTTTTTGTCATTTTATTTAGTTTACTACTGTATTGCCCGTCCCTATGGGCGCAGTCGGGCGACCGCACTGTGTCGGGGATAGTCCGCGACGAAAAAGGACAGGGTATACCGGGTGTCAATGTGGTTGTCAAAGGCTCGCAACGAGGCACCAGCACGGATGTTGATGGAAAATACCGTATCTCCATCGCCGACGGTCAGAACACGACACTTCAATTTTCCTACATTGGGTACGTTAGCCAAGAGGTAGCTGTTACCACGCAATCGACCATTGACGTTCAGCTTAAAGAAGAAGCGCAGTCGCTGACGGAAGTAGTGGTGGTCGGCTACGGCGCTCAGAAGAAATCGGACCTGACGGGGGCTGTTTCGACGGTGAGTGCTAAAGAAATCAGCCGGTTACCGCTGGTGGGCGTCGATCAGGCGTTGCAGGGGAAATCGCCGGGGGTACGTGTCACACAGAATACCGGCGCCCCGGGCGAAGGCGTATCCGTCCGGATTCGCGGAACGGGCAGCATCAACGACAACAATCCGCTTTACATCGTCGATGGTATTCCGACTAAAGACGCGTTCAGCATTCTCACGCCCAGCGATATTGAGAGTATTACGATCCTGAAAGACGCGTCGTCGTCGGCCATTTACGGCGCGCGGGCGGCCAACGGCGTTGTGTTGATTACGACGAAAAAAGGCGCGACCGGCTCAGCCCGAATCAGCTTCAACGCCTACACGGGCCTGCAACAGCATGGGCGGCTCATTCCGATGGCCAATACCGATGAGTATGTCCGGATTTACAACGAAGCCGCCAACAACGACAACGCCGAGTTCACTAATCCCAGCCTGTTCCGGAAACTCATTACGCCTGAAATTCAGGCCACCTTACCCAATACCGACTGGCAAAAGGAAATCTTTCGGGTTGCGCCCATCAACAACTACCAGATGTCGTTCAGCGGTGGTACGGCTTCGTCGCGCTACCTCATCAGCGGGGCCTACTTCGATCAGCAGGGCATTGTGCTCAACTCGGGGTATCGGCGCTATTCGCTCAAAGCCAATATCGACGCCGACATCGCGGGTTTTATCAAAATCGGCACAAACCTGAACCTGACTTACGGCGAGCGCGACATCATCCCGTCGTCGGGCGATGGCTACGGCGGCAATGGAGGTAGCGTAGTCCGGTATGCGTTGTTTCGCACCCCCGCCATTCCGGTATACGACCCCACAACGGGTGATTTCTCGGACCTGCCCGCCCGCCCCGACCTGTTTGGCGACGGCTATAATCCCGTTGGGCTGGCCCTGAAGCAAGACAACAAGGAGCGGCAATATCGGGCGTTTGGTAATCTCTATGGGCAGTTTCAGCTAACGAAAAGCCTGATCTTCCGCACCGACGGAGGGCTCGATCTGGGCATTCTGAACCGAAAGCGGTTCAACGAAAACTGGGGGACCAACGGGCGGATTAACAGCCCCGCCACCCTGACCGAAAACATAGGTACGTCGACAAACCTGACCTGGAACAACACGCTCAACTACCTGAAACAGGTTGGCAGCCACGACTTCTCGGTGCTGGTTGGTACGGAAGCCATCCGGAATGTAGGCCGTGACCTGACGGGCTCCGACCGTTCGTTTATCGATCAGGACCCGAACCTGCGCTACCTCGGGCGCGGTGCCGACCCCACCGGCCGGAACAGCTACGGGGGCGATTCGCGCTGGAAGTTGTTTTCGCTCTTTGGCCGGGTCAACTACAATTACAAAGGCAAATACCTGGCCTCGGCCAACTTCCGCCGCGACGGGTCGAGCCGATTCCCGGCGGATAACCGTTACGCCAATTTTTACTCGGGGTCCGTGGGTTGGAACATCGATCAGGAAGACTTCTTCCGGGCGCTACAACCTACCATGTCGATCCTGAAACTGCGCGCGAGCATTGGGCAGCTGGGCAACCAGGAAATCGGTAATTACCCTTACGCCAGCATCGTCACGCAGGGCTTCAACTACCCGTTTGGCGAAGGCCCGGCGCAGCAACCCGGCTACACCGTGACCTCGCGTGGCAACACCAACGTGAAGTGGGAGACATCGACGCAAACCGACGTAGGCCTCGATATGGGCTTTTTCAACAATCGCCTGCAAGCCACCATCGACTATTTCCTGAAACAGACCTCCGACATTCTGTTGCCGGTGCCGGTGCCGCGTTCGGGCGGTACGGCAGGGGCGCCCTACGTCAATGCGGGCCGGGTGCAGAATCAGGGTATCGAACTGGAACTCACGTACCGGAACCGGGTGCGCGAGTTGAACTACGACATCAATGCCAACGTCTCGTACATCAAGAACAAGGTGCTTTCGCTGGGAAATGGCCAACCCATTCCAGGCGGGCGGATTGATAACGGCGTCTTCGCCACACTCACCGAACAAGGGTACCCCATCGGTTCTTTTTACCTGCTGGCGCAGGACGGTATTTTTCAGAATCAGGCCGACATTTTCACCAGCGCCTTTCAAGGGAACGACATCCGCCCCGGCGACGTAAAATTCCGCGATCTGAACGGCGATGGCGTGATCAATCAGCTGGATCGGTCGCACGTGGGAAGCCCCATTCCGCCGCTTGTTTATGGCGCAACGGCCAATCTGCAATGGCGCAACATCGACCTGTCGGTATTCGTGCAGGGCGTATCGGGCAACCAAGTCTACTATCAGGTAGCCACCGACATTGAAGGCTTTTATCGATCGTTCAACATCACGAAGCGGGTCGTCGACGAGCATTGGACGGGCGAAGGCACCAGCAACACGCAGCCGCGGGTGTCGTGGCGGGGGGCTACCAACAACAAGCTTCCCTCGACGCGCTTTCTGGAAGACGGTTCGTTTACCCGGCTTAAAAACGTGCAGATCGGCTATTCGCTACCAGCTAGTCTGGTCCGCAAATGGCGAATGGCTGGCGCCCGGATTTACGTCAGCGGGCAAAACCTGCTGACGTTCACGAAGTACCCTGGCATGGACCCCGAACAACAGTCGAGCGACAACCTCAACAACGAACAGTTTCGGGGCGACGTGGCCGTGGGTATCGACTGGGGAACGTACCCAATCTCAAGAATCTATACCCTCGGTATCAATGTGAACTTTTAACCGGTTCCCCACCACGTTATGAAAAAGTATTTGCTCTTGCTACTACTGCTGTCGGGATGCCGCGATTACCTGAACGAGGAATTGCGCGGTGACTACTCGGAGGAGTCGTTTTATCAGAATGAACGGCAGGCGGTGCTGGCGGTCAATGCTGCCTATCAGCCCTTGTCGTTTGCTTCCGACAACAATCGCCTGTGGGTGTTTGGCGATGTCGCCTCTGACGATGCCGCGAAAGGGGGCGACCCTGGTGATCAAGCCGACATCGGACTGGTCGATGACTATCAGGTGTTTCCGAACAACGGCCCCGTTGAGACACAGTGGGCACAATTCTACGAAGGCGTAGCCCGCACCAACCGGATTCTGGCGCGTATTCCGCAAATTCCGACGGCCAATATCACGCCCGCCGTTCGCGATCGGTTGCTGGGCGAAGCCCGGTTCCTGCGGGCGCTTTACTATTTCTATCTGGCCAATATCTACGGCCCCATCCCGGTGTCGCTGGAGCCGCGCAACCCCGATCAGTTGCAGATTACGCAGTCGCCCGTAGCCGATGTGTACACCAATGCCATCGAACCTGACCTGCGCGAAGCCGTCCGGCTGCTGCCTGCTACGCTCGGCGGTGCCGACCTGGGCAGGGCCACCAAAGGAGCGGCCAATGCGTTGCTGGCACGGGCGTCGCTCTACCAGGGCAAGTGGCAGCAGGCCCTCGACGCCGCGCAGGCTGTTATCAGCAGTGGTCAATATGATCTGTTGCCGCTGTATGCTCAGAATTTCCAGACCACGGGCCGCAACAGCCGCGAATCGGTTTTCTCGGTGCAACACCTGACCGGGCAGGTGCCGTTTCAGGGCAATCGGCTCAACCAGTGGTTTGCCCCCCGCTCCGGCGAAAACGGCTATTTCTTCGACGTACCTACAACTGCCTTCGTCAACGAATTCGAGAAAACCACCGCTGGCGTGGTCGATCCGCGACTCGATTACACCGTGGGGCGGCAAGGGGGCAAGTGGGTCAACGGCGAAGCCTTCGATCCATCGTGGTCGCCAACGGGTTACCTGAACAAAAAGCACGTGCAGCCGTTATCGGAGATTCCGGTGAGTCTCAAGGGCGACGGCAACCTGAACTACGTGCTGATCCGTTACGCCGACGTGCTGCTGATGGCGGCGGAAGCCCTCAACGAACTAAACCGCCCGGCCGAGGCCATTCCGCTGGTGAACCGGCTCCGCAAACGAGCCCGCGAAAGTTACCTCAACGACACAGCCCTGCGCCCCACGACCGGTACGGCCGCCGTCCCTACGGGCCTGCTGCCCGATTTAGGCAGCGTTAGTCAGGGTAATCTGCGCGAGGCCATTCGTCATGAACGGCGCGTCGAACTCGGCTTCGAGTTTCATCGCTGGTTCGATCTGATGCGCTACGGCAAAGACTACGCCCAGAATGCCCTGCGCGACAAACCCAATTTCAACTACGACCGCAACCGCTACTTCCCGATTCCGCAAAGCGAGCGCGACACTAACAAAGCCCTGAAGTTCTAGCCAACGGCTGTCAGGGGCCAACGGATTCGATCGCCGTGGTCCTATGTCTTTACCCAGTTTTTAGTTTCACCTTAATCACAATTCCCAATGAGAAGCTCATCGTTTATGACTTCGCTGAAAGTCTTACTGGCTTTCGTACTGCTGTTCAGCGTGTTCCAGGCCTGTAAGAAAGACGACGGCCCCACGGTCGACCCCGTGAATACAACGGCCCTGCGGGCCCGAATCGACAGCGCCAACACGCTGTATAATGGAGCCAAAGAAGGTACCGCCGTCGGTAGTTACGAAGTAGGCTCACGCGCTACGTACAAAACGGCGATCGACGCAGCAACGTCGGTACTGAACAACACGGCCTCGACCCAAACGCAGGTGAACAACGCCTACGTGAACCTGGGGCAGGCCACTACCACGTTCCGCAGCAAGCAGGTCGCTGAGATTGCCCCCGATAAGCTGGTGCTGTTCCTGAAACTCGACGGGAACGCCAACGATGCCTCGGGCAAGGGCCTGAATGGTACCTTGAAAACCAATGCTGCCAGCACCGGTGCCAACAGCTTCTCGGGCTGGGGCGGTGGTACACCTACGCTAACCCAGGATCACTTGGGGCAGGCCGACAAAGCATATTTCTTTGATAAAGGGGCCAACATCGAAGTGCCCTTCAACAGTGTGTTGAATCCGTCGAAAGAAATGACCATCGCCATGTGGGTGAAGCCAGGGGCCATCCGGGCCAGCAATTATCTGGTATCGTTGAACCGCTGGAATGGCTACAAGCTGCAATTGCAGGAAGCCAACAAGGTGTTTATGACCGTAAAAACCGGCGCTAGCAAGTACGTTGACCATGATAACGAATCGCCCACGCTCGATCTGAACAAGTGGTATCACATTGCGGTATCGTATAAATCGGGCGAAATGGTCTTCTATATTGACGGTACACCCGTGAAGACCTGGACCGACGCATCGGTAACGGGCGATCCGATAGGCGTGAAAAATACCATCAACCTGACGATCGGGCAGGATCTGCCGAACAATCTGTACCAGAACAACGAGAAAGACGACGCCGACGGCAACAACTTCAACGGCCCTTGGGGTGGTTATTTCACGGGTGCAATGGATGAAATCCGGATCTACAATGCCGTGCTGAGCGGTACGCAGGTACGTTCGATCTACAACGCCGAGAAGAGTCTGTAAAGAATGACTAATGCACAATGTACAATGCACAATGGATTGGCCTCCCATCTACATAGCTGGTTTAGGAAAGTGAACCCGTTGTACATTGTACATTGTACATTATTCATTTCGTTTGCCGCCTGCCGCCCCGAAAACACCGATGCCAGCCGACCGCTGGTATTCTGGTGTTCGAATAATGCCGCCGAAATCACGCTGGCCAAGGAGTTTACCGACCAATGGCAACGTACCCAGCCGACGGTGCCGCTGCGGTATCAACCCATTCCGGAAGGACGGTCGAGCGAAGAGATCATTCTGGCGTCGGTGGTGGGCAAGACCACGCCCGACATTTACGCCAATATGTGGCAGGGGAGCGTCGAGATGTATGCCAAAGCCGGGGTACTGGTGCCACTCGACACCATCCCCGGCTTTCTGGCGTTCATTCGGGAACGTTGCGACAGCCTTGCCATCCGCGAGATCACCTCGGGCGACGGACATATCTATCAGGTACCCTGGAAGGTGAATCCGATCATGAACCTGTGCAACACCGGTATGCTGGCCGGCCTGCTCCCCAATGCCGGGAGTTACCGCTATAATGCCTTTTTGAAAGCCGGACAGGCTGTGCAGAAAGACGCTAACCACGACGGGTACGTTGATCAGTGGCTGGGCTATACCGAAGTGCGCCCCATCTGGTACGAACGGCTGTTCAACTTCTACCCGCTCTATCTGGCGGCTTCGGGTGGAGCCCCGTTGCTGACGCAGCAGCCGGGCCAGAAAGCGCGGGCGGCCTTCAACAACGCGGCGGCTGTGGGCGTATTCCGCTTTTTGCAGACCCTGTACCGAAATAATTATTTCGCTAAAGAACGGTTATCGGCCACCCGCGACCCGTTCATTGCGCAACGCATCGCTACGCTGTTTACGGGACCCTGGCAGGTAGGTTTCCTCGAAAAATACGGCGACGCAGACCTTCGCTACCAATTTTATTCGGTTCCCGTTCCTGACGCGCATCAGGGCCCGATATACACCTATGCCGACCCTAAAAACATCGTCATCTTCAATACCTGCCCCAGCCCGACGGCGGCCTGGGCTTTCGTGAAAACGTTGGTCGATCGCCCCGGTGACTTGCGCCTGCTGGAACTGACCGGGCAACTACCCCGCCGCAAGAATCTGACGACCGACCCATACTTTACGCCATTCCTGGCGCAGCATCCGCGCCTGAAGCCCTTCGCCGAACAGGCCCGCTACCTGAAAGGCGTGGATAACCACGAACTGATCGTGGAAGTCTTCGACATTATCTCGCAGGAATACGAAGCTTGCGTTGTTTATAACCGCAAACCCCCCGAAACTGCCATCAGCGATGCCGCCAAAGCCGTCGATGTGCTGTTAGGAAATTGATCGTACGTAGAGACGCAATCCCTTGCGTCTCATCCAATCGACGAACTGACGCAACAGCTGAGACGCAAGGGATTGCGTCTCTACAGATAAAACCGATATGAAACGCCTTGTCCCCTACACCTTGATTGCGCCTTACGTGCTGCACCTTGCGGTGTTTGTGCTGTTTCCGGTGGTGTTCTCGGTGGTGCTGACGTTCCATAGCTGGAACATCATCTCGCCGATGCAATACGTAGGGCTCGACAATTACGCACGTCTGCTGAAGGACCGGCTGTTCTGGCAGGCGCTCTGGAACACCATCCGGTTCTTGCTGCTGCACATTCCACTTCAGATTGTGGTGGCGCTGGCGCTGGCCGAAATGCTCAACAGCCCCATTCGAGGGCGGGCGTTTTTTCGGGGGGCGTTCTTCCTGCCCGTGATTGTGTCGGGCGTGGTGGTCACGATTCTCTGGCAACAACTGCTGGGATTCAACGCGGGCATGATCAATCGGTTGCTGACGGGCATCGGCATCCCGAAAGTGCCCTGGCTTGAAAGCCCCGACGTCGCGATGTACTCAATTGCGCTGATGGCCACCTGGAAGAATGTAGGTCTGTATGTCATCCTGTTTCTGGTGGGGCTGCAAACCGTACCGACGCAGTATTACGAAGCCGCCGATCTGGAAGGAGCAACGGCCTGGCAGAAGTTTCGATACATCACGTTGCCGATGATCAATCCAACGCTGTTTATGGTGGTGGTGCTGTCGACGATCGGCGGTTTTTCGCTCTTCATCGAACCCTACATCATGACCGAGGGCGGCCCGCTCAACAGCACCCTGTCCGCGGTCATGTACATTTACCGGCAGGCGTTTCAGTATTACCACATGGGCTACTCGGCCACGCTCGGCTTCTGCTTCGCCCTGCTGATTCTGACCGTCGTGGCCATTCAGAAACGCTATGTCGAAACCACCGATTAACCCCACCCTTTAAAGCAGGGGGAGGGGAGCCTTAACGAAAATAATCTGTTTGTAGAGCTACTTGAGGAGATAAGAAATTCCTGACTCGACTCCCCTCTCCTTATTTCAAGGAGAGGGGCTGGGGGTGAGGTCAACACAACGATGAATAAAGCCCTGACATACCTTTTATTGACTCTGGCGGCGGCTTCGTTTCTGTATCCGTTTGTCTGGATGATCAGCGCGTCGTTGTCGTCGGAAGCGGGGCTGGGCGACTTGCGGCTGTTACCCGTTGAGCCGACGCTGGCCAACTACCGCACGGTGCTGGAGCGTATCCCCTTGGGCCGGGCGTTTCTCAATAGTGTCTTCGTCGTGACGGTTACCACCACGCTTGTGCTGATTCTGGGCGCGATGGTCGGCTACGCCTTGGCCCGGCTTGAGTTTCGCGGGAAGCAACTGCTGTTCTTCGCCATCATCTTCACCATGACGTTGCCGTTTCAGATTACCCTGATTCCCAACTACATCACGATGGTGCGGTTGGGTTGGGTCGATACGTACCTGGCGCTGATTGTTCCGTTCGTGATGAATTCGTTTGCGATTCTGCTGTTCCGGCAGGCGTTCATGGGTTTGCCACAGGCGCTGATCGACGCGGCACGCATGGATGGGGCGGGCGAACTGCGCATCATTTTTCAGATTCTGGTGCCCAACATTCTCCCCACCGTCGTGACCATTACCATCCTGACGTTCATGGGCATCTGGAACGACGCACTCTGGCCGCTCATCGTGGTGCGCGACGAACCGACGATGACCATGCCGCAACTCGTTACGCTCTTCTCGGTCGGTGGTCGCGCCGACTCCCAGCTGGCCGTCAAGATTGCGGCGGCCGTTATGCTGGCTATCCCCGTGATTATCCTGTACCTCTTCTTCCAGAAACATTTCATCCGCAGTATGGCCTCGTCCGGCCTGAAAGATTAGAAAGGGTCATAGGCTGCGCCGTCATTCGTAGTCATTGATTGTCATTAATTGTTTTTCACAACGAATGACGCCAAAGGCAAATGACCCGCAGCGGCGGGCCGCACCAATGTTATGAAACAACTTTCGCTTTTAGTCGCAACCCTCGTTTTGCTGGCACCGTCCTGCAAGAAATCGGTCAATCCCAACGGTGGCAACGTACCTGCGGCCACGCGGCTGGTCAACACCGATCACCTGCTGGGTACGTTGTATCAGGCTGCCAAAGTGACCACCACTGGTGCTGAAGTCGGTACCATCTGGATCTACGCCGAACCGCAGGCCAATGGTGCCTATAAACTCGTCGACGACGATGATGAAGGGTTTACCTGCGTGGACGATGTAACGCGGGCGGGGTTGTTCCTGTTACGCGAATCCGATCTGGCCACTAATGCCGACAAACAGACCAAGCTCAAAAAACTGGTGTCGTTCGTGCTCGAGATGCAATCAGCATCGGGCTATTTCTACAACTTCCTCTGGCCCGATGGCCGCATTAACACCACGTTCCGTACCAGTCAGAACGTGGCCGACTGGTGGTCGTGGCGGGCGCTGTGGCTGCTGAGCGAAGCCGGTCCGTATTACCAATCGACCGATGCAGCGCTGGCCAGTCGGATTCAGACGAGTGTAACCCGGCTGGTGACGGTGATGGTCAGTGACTTTGGGGCGCGCCCTACCGACGCCAATTTTGTGGAGGGTGTGGCCGTGCCCAAGTGGTTGCCCTACGGCTCAGGTTCCGATCAGGCGGCAATTATGCTGCTGGGGCTGAACAACGTATATAAACAAACCCAAACCCCGGCCGTGCTGAGCCTGATGGAGAAACTGGCAGCGGGTATTCTGCTCATGCAGAAAGGCGATGCCGGGCAGTATCCGTATGGCGCGTTTCTGAGCTTCGACAACGGCTGGCACGCCTATGGCAACGATCAGGCCTATGCGCTGCTGACGGTCGGCAAGGCGCTCAACAAACCGGAGTGGATCGCAGCGGGGCGGCGCGAGGTCGAGAACTTTTACCCGTATATTCTGAACGAAGGCTTTCTGGAATCCTTTTCGGTGCGGCAGTCGGGTCAATCGTTTACGGAGCTGAAACGGTCGAAGTTTTCGCAGATTGCCTATGGCGTTCGGCCGATGGTCTGGGCTACGCTGGCGCTATACGAGCAAACCAACGACGCTAAATGGCTGACGCAGGCCGAGAAACTGACGCGCTGGTTTTTGGGCAGCAACCCCGCCAACGCCACCATGTATGACCGCGCGACGGGCCGGGGCTATGACGGCATTTCATCGGCAACGAGTGTCAGCCGCAATGCCGGCGCCGAATCAACCATTGAAGCACTACTGGCCATTCAAATGGCCGAGAAATACGGATTTAAAGAGTGAAAGGGCGAGTAAGCTGATGCGGAGGAACGGCTATCACCGCAGAGGCGGACTGCTCATTCACTCATTCTCTTTTTATGGCTCAAATTTCGCTTTCCCATATTGCCAAAGCCTACGCCAATGGCCCGCGCGTGATTCGTGATGTCAGCCTGACGGTTGATGACCGCGAATTCGTGGTGTTCGTCGGACCGAGCGGCTGCGGTAAATCGACGCTGTTGCGCATGATTGCGGGGCTGGAAGACATCACGGATGGCGATCTGCTGCTCGATGGCAACCGCATCAACGACCTGCCGCCCAAAGACCGCGACATCGCGATGGTGTTTCAGAACTACGCGCTGTACCCGCACATGACTGTGTTCGAAAACATGGCTTTCGGGCTAAAACTGCGCAAGTTCAGCAAGGCCGACATTCGGCAACGGGTCGAGAAGGCGGCGAGCATTCTGGATATTCAGAACCTGCTCGACCGCAAACCGAAAGACATGTCGGGTGGGCAGCGGCAGCGGGTAGCGATCGGGCGGGCAATCGTACGCGATCCTAAGGTGTTTTTGTTCGACGAGCCGCTCAGCAACCTCGACGCCAAGCTGCGGGGTCAAACGCGCATCGAGTTGCAGAAACTACACCGGGAGCTACAGGCGACGATCATCTATGTTACGCACGATCAGGTAGAGGCTATGACGCTCGGTAACCGGATCTGCGTGTTGCGCGGCGGCGACGTCATGCAATTTGACACGCCTATGACCCTCTACAATCAACCCGCCAATCTGTTTGTGGCTGGCTTTATTGGCTCGCCGCCCATGAATTTCCTGAAAGGAAAATTGAGTGGGTCTGTGAGTACAGTGCAGTTTGTTGATGAGACGGATCAGATAACGATCGACCTGAGCGCGCACCCGCACCGGGAGGCATTCGGCACGTACCTGGGGCGTTCGGTGGTGTTGGGCATTCGGGCCGAAAATCTGACCGATCAACCTAATCCGGCTTACCACGCTCAGCCAATGGCCATTGATGCGCTTGAGCAGCTGGGCAACGAGCTGTTTGCCTATGGTATGCTGGGGGGCAATCGGTTCGTGGCTCGGCTCCCTGCCGACTCTGGTCTGCAACTGAATGAACCGGCTACGCTCTACTGGCAAACGGAAAAATGCCACCTGTTCGACGCTGAAACCGAGCTGCGGTTGTAAGCCAGGTACGTTCCTCATAGCCTACAAAAAAGCCCCGCAACCTAATACGTTGCGGGGCTTTTTATTCAGGTACGTTCAGATCACTTCGGCAGGAACGGACCGGCGATTGCCAGTACTTGCTCTTTCGACAGCGGCTCATCAAACGATTCGAATACCACCTGCGCTTTCTCAGCTACGCGCGGGGTCGCACGCGTGATGATTTTAGCGTCGGCTACTTGCAGCAGATCGACACCAGCCTGGTTGTATTGGCTTTCGTTTTGGTAAACGGCCGTCGGTACGCCCATTGGGAACGTATCAGACGAGTAAACGTAGTCGATGCCACGCAGACGACGGATACCTGCCACGTGGCGGGCTTCTACTGAGTGAATCCGCAGGGCGGCCGTCAGTACGTCTTTGTTGCTCATCAGGTTACCAGCCTGACCTTTGTAGGCACGAACACCCGTGTCTTCCAGGGCGTTAGCCACCGTCAGGAACGTCTGGTAGTTCGTCAGTACCGTCGGGAAAGCACCACCCGCCGTGAAGTCATACTTCGCAGGTTTGGGGATAGCAGCGCTGCCCAGAGCGGCATTCAGGAAATCAACGTGTTGGGCTTCGTGCTTGGTGATCGTTACGATACCATCGCGGTCAGCACCCGGAACGATGCCTGAGAACAGGCCGGCCCGGTAGAAATCGCGCTCGAGGTATTCGAGCGTCAGGGCGAAATTCAGTACGTCGACGATGATGTTCGACTGACCAAACGCCTTGTTCATCGATGCGGCCAGCAGCGTAGGAGTACCCACAGCAGCGGCAGCAAACGTTTTCTTTAGCAGGTTCCGACGTGAGTGTTGGAGCCGCTCGTTAGCCTCGGCATCGACTTTTTCGATGTCAGAGAAGAGTTGAAATAGGTTCATGTCTGTTCCGTTGAGGGGTTACATCACGGGCACGCTATTGGCCGTGATTTTTTCTTTGATATAGCGCTGCGCAATTGGTAACACCTCAGCCGGTGTACGTACCACATCCAGTCCGTTGTTGTTGACTACATCGTCACCAGCAAAGAAACCTGTGCTTGGCGAGAGGGTCAGCGTACGGATCAAACCAGCGTGCCGTGCCTCAACTGACACGATTTTCCCGGCAACCAGCAACAGAGACGCGTCCGTCAGGAGGCGACCTGCACCATTGTAAGCCGAAACTCCTACGTCTTCAAACTGACGAGCCTGGTTCAGAACGAACAGACGGTCGGTGAAGTCGATGCTGCTGAAGTCAGGCGTCAGTGCCGGCAGACCCGCAGCACCCAGAGCGGCTTTGAAGAACTCAGCGTGCACGATCTCGTGGTTGCGGATTTCTTTCAACAGTTCAAACTCACGAGTGGTAATGTCTTTGTAAGGGGTTTTGATCACTTGATCGTAGAACGCAGCCTCCAGTTGCTCCAGAGCGTAGGCGTAGTTCAGGATAGCAATGTTACCAGAACCCAGGTCAACTGTGTCACCAGCTGCCCGTGCACCCCGGTCTGCACCAGGTGCAACCGCGCTGTCTTTATTTTCGCACGCCGCCAGAATTACTGACGTCATGGCTACCGAAAAACCTGCATAACGCAGGAATCGACGGCGGCCAACCTGCTCCACAAACTCACCCGGAGTGGTTGGGGTAGGGGTCTTTTTCGTACCGATTTCCATAGTACCTGAAAAGAAATTGTTGATTAATAGATCCGCCCGACCTTCAGGCAATTCAGCGTTATGAACGGGATTGGGTATCGGATGGATTTAAGGAAATGATTGAAAAATCATAAAATCGTTTCATTTCGAGGGAACGGGACAATTGGCGCGTTGTAGGACACTCTTTGGTCAATTTATACTTTCAGGTAAGTGAAAATTATTTTTTGCGAATCGACGTAAACAGTATGTTCATAAAGCGTGTGTCTTACCCTATCGATGACTTTTTTACCAGTCGCTATTCGTTCATGAATCAGATACTCTGCTCGCTCTGCGCCGCCCTGCTGTTCGCCACGACGGCGCTGGCTGATCCTCCAAAAAAGCAAGCGCCCAAAGCCATGCTCCAACACATTGTCCTGTTCAAATTCAAGCCAGAAACCACGCCCGAGAAGGTATCGGAGATCGTAGCTGCCTTTGAAGCACTACCCTCGAAAATCAAAGAGATCAAAAGCTTCCAGTGGGGCACCAACAACAGCCCTGAGAAGCTGGACAAGGGCCTGACGCACGCCTTCATCCTGACGTTCGATAGCGTCAAAGATCGGGATACGTACCTGCCGCATCCGGCCCACAAACAATTTGGTTCGGTAGTTGGCCCCTGGCTGGCCGACGTCACCGTGGTCGATTTCGTTAATCAAGCGAAATAGCCTGGGGTTAAACAAAAAAAGCCAACCGTTTAAGGTTGGCTTTTTTTGTTTAACCCCAGGCTATTTCGCCTGGTACTGCTGAATGATCTTGTACAGGGCCTTTTGTTTTTCAAGTTCGGGGAAGAACTCAAACAACTGTACATGGCTGTCGTAGTCGAGCGTGAGGGCCGTTTCCAGGTTTAGTAGCGCGTCGCGGTAGTTGCCGGCGTAGATCTGATACACCACGGCCCGGTAATACAGATCAGCTTCCTGTGGCAGTTCGCTCAGGCCCGCCTGAATGGTCTGGTACGCCTGCGCAAAATCGCCCTGATCAAACGGAATCAGCGACCACAGCAGGTATACATCGGCGTTGGTCGGATCGATCTCTGCCGCTTTCTCAAACGCATCGACACTGGCGATGACATTCCCGATTTTGTACTCGGTCTCGGCCAGTATAATGTGGTAATCGGCGTTGTTATCGTTTAGCTTGATCGCCTTTTGCAGGAAGGGCACGGCTTCATACCATTTGCCCAACTCACTCATACACGCGCCGATGCCATACCAGGCTTCGTCCCAGAGCGGGTCGAGCTTCACGGCCTCGCGGTATTCCTTAATCGCCTCCGGGAGCCGATCCTGCCGTTCGAGGCTGGCCCCGAGGTGGCAATAGGTGTCGGCGGTGGCTTCTTCGTATTTGAGTGTTTCGCGGTAAGCAGCTTCGGCCTTTTCAAACAACCCCAGATTCATATAGGTGTTGCCTAGGTTGAAGTGAGCCGATGCAAAATCATCCTTGATGATAATGGCATAGTCGTAGGCTTCGGCGGCTTCCACAAAGCGGCTTAGCTTACTATAGGCGATGCCGAGGTTATACCAGGCATTATACGAATACGGATCCTTATCGATCAGTGACTCGTAGTAGGGCAGATGCTCCTCCAGATTACCCGCCACGTCGAGGCAAAACGACAACTCGTAGAGCGCCCCTTCATTGGCCGGATTCAGGTCAATTGCCTTTTTATAGAAGGTAACCGCCTCGTCGAACTTACCCCAGTTCTGGTAGCTCTGCGCCATCTGGAAGTACACGTCGTCTTTATCGTCGGTGCGGTCGAGCATTTCCTGAAGCGTTTCGATGGACTCTTCGAACCGCCCGGCCATGTTTAGCACCGACCCACGCATGTACTGCACGTCGAGGTCGCCGGGGTTAAACAACCCGGCTTTGTCCAGTTGATCGAGACTTTCGTCAAATCGTTGATAGTTGGCCAGAATCTGTGCCCGATCAAGCATCAGTTCCAGCGCGTAAGGAAAGTGATCCAGGCCAGCCTCGGCCGCTTTAAACGCCCGGTCGAGGTCAGCTTCGTTGAGATAATGTTCAACCAGACGCTCATAGACGTCGAGGTCGAAATAAAAATTTTCTTCACTGGCGAGCATTTGCTCAAAGCGTTGGATGCTCTCTTTGATGTCGCCAGCTCGTTCGTCAAATTCTTGCTCCATGTAGCTGTGTCGATTCACAACCACCACCTGCGATTTGCCGAAAAGCGGAATACGCCGGTCGAAAGTTGTACCGCACGGGATAGGGGACGCACCACCGGCGCGATTTATCCGATGTTGTTAAGAAATATACGTAGAAAAACGGAAATCCCGACAAACGCGTTCAAATACTTTTCGTAGGATAGAAGCGGGGCAACGGTAACAGGTAAGATCAAAGCGCGGTGCAATAAGACGATAGGGAGTAATCGCTTGGTACTTAGCGACAAATAAGTCAACGACCTGCGCCAAACGTTGTTCTTTTGACCCTGATCGGTCTGGCCGTCACCCACACGTTCCTTATTTTATGGTTTGCGCTATGCGATGCAGCGTGTCGGCGAGGGAGTGATATCGGAAATCGATCGCTTTCGTGATCGGGTCGCCGGGGTACGTATACCGATGGCTGGCGCTGAGGGCTGTTTCGCGGGTGATCAGCGGGGCGCGGCCCGTCAGCCACGACCGCACCGCCTCCACGCGCCAGAGTACATTAGCCAGGCCCGGCGGCACCCGGCGGCTGGGTGGACGTTTGCCCAGTGCCTGCGCGAGCTGGGTTAGAAAGTCGCGGTATGGGATGGTGCCAGCGTTCAGAATAAACCGCTGATCGACCAGTTCGCTGTGCAGCAGCTTCACGATGGCTTCGGCTACGTCGAGCACGTCGACGTAATTGATGGTGCCATCGGTATAGAATGGCTTTTCATCGTAGGCGTATTTAATCAGTTGGGTGCTGCTGCGCGTCCAGTCGCCCGCGCCCAGCACCACGCTGGGGTTGACGATCACCACGGGTAACCCTTCGGCACTGCCCCGCCAGACCTGCAATTCGGCCCGGTACTTGGTTTTGGCGTAGGCCGAGTTGAGCGGCGACTCCTGCCATTTCTGCTCTTCCGTAACCACAATGGCTGGCAAACCAACCGCCGACGCATCGGGTTCGCCTCCTTTCACCTCGGGCCGACCAAGGGCCGCCACGGAGCTGAGGTACGCCAGCTTACGGACTCCCGCCTTCAAACAAACATTGACGATGTTGGCCGTGCCTTCTTCATTGACCTGCTCCATGCGGGCGCGGTCTTTTGGTACAAAGGATACGATGGCGGCGCAATGCACCACATCGGCACCGGGGGTAATCGCCGCTTCGAGCGAAGGAATATCAAGTACGTCGCCCTCGTGCCAAGTTAGTTGGTCGGCTACGTCGGTGAGCAGGCCATAGCCATTCTCGGGTCGGTACAGTGCCGCCACGGGTCGCCCTAACTGAAGCAGATAACGGACAACGTGTGAGCCAATCAGGCCCGTGGCACCAGTTACGAGAGTAAGGTTACGCGGTAACGATGAGGTCATTCAGAATGTATTCGAGGGTAGGCAAACCGGTTGGCGGCCCAAGGTACGGCTGCTAGCTGAATGTATGAACACCGAGTGCTTAGTGGCCGCCACGTACCTACGCTACAACCCTACTTATCCGGAGACGATACGCCCGGCTGATGAGCCACTGAACATATACGTACCTGCTGACGTACTTTATCAAAAGGCGGGCACCTGATCAAAACTGGTACAAAAGTCAGCGTGTTTTCGAGTCAGTAGACCATCAGTTTTTAGTAGCCTGAACCCGCAATGTCGTAGCCAATGAATCACATTCTTTGGCTGGAAGGCGGTTGTCGGCCAGAAACAGTCAACCTGAAAAGCGTCTTTGCCGTAGCTTTGGTCCATGATTTCACTAGACGTTACGTCGCTCGTCAAAACTATTGTTTCTGTTTTATTAGCTGGAGTTGTGCTGCTCGTGTGGTGGCAGCGCAACCGGCTAATCCCCCAGTTGGCTCCCCATGAACGCGCCGTTCGTTGGCTCTGTCTGGCCGGAACGCGCCTGCTACCCTTTCTGGTCATTTATGTTATCCTCGATCAGGAACCCCGCTCCGACGTCGCTTTTTTCTACGAACGGGCCGTGCCAGCGCTGGAAGGGAAGATGGTCTACCGCGATTTTCTGTCGTTTCACGCGCCCTTGTTCACGTACCTGACGGTACTGCCGTTGCTGATCTGGAATAACGCCCGGTCGATTATCCTGCTGATGGCAGCGATGGAGTTTATCATCCTGAACGCCACGTTTCAGTATGCGCGCCGCCGCGTTAACTACGACACCGGCAAGGCATTACTCCGCTATGTCTTGTATTACCTGTTGCCCATTCCGTTCATTGCCATCGTGTTGAGCAGTGAGGAAGATATTTGGTTCTGGGGGTTCGGGCTGATATCGCTGGGCTTGCTGGCGGGTGGCCTGAAAGCCGAAACGCGCGCCTTCGCCTACCGGGCGGGCCTGTTGTGGGGACTGTCGATGATCGTAATCAAGTTTATGCTCATCGTACTCATCATCCCGCTGTTTTTTCTTATTCGTCAACGGCTCTGGTTTGTGCTGGGGCTGCTCACCATCGGTCTGCCTACCATCCTGATTTTGTACGGTCTGATGGGCGACAAATTTCTGATGCCGATTCAGCACTCGTCGTACCCGATGGCGCCCAACTTTGCCAGCGTGTTGCGGCCCGTATTGAATAGTATTTTCGGCACCACTACCCTCACCAGCCTGAACTGGTTGGGCCTGCTGGGCACCATCGGCGGGGGCTCGTGGGTGGCGTGGCAGGCGCGGCACATTGGCTATGAGCGGGCTTTTGTACCGTTTTTCTGCTTCCTGTTCACGCTGTTTATGTTGCTGTTACCTTCGTCGCCGGGTTACTACATCTTCGTGCAACTGGCCGCACTCACGTTTTTCATGCTCGACGACCAACCTGCTCACTGGTTGCGCATGGCCTTCCTGAACGTGCTGCTGACGGTACAGCCTATCATCATGATCGTGTATGCCAATAATGCGCAGTATACCAACCTGTCGATGCTGAGCAACCCCGTTTTCCTGGCCGATTATGTCATTCAGGTGATCGAGGTATTCCTGCTGGTGTGGCTGACGCGGTTGAGCTACCAGAAACTCAAAGCCGCCTGATCTGGCCAGAATGGCGATTTGTGATTAGGGAGCCACCTTCCAGACAAATTTCTGGCTCGTCCAGACAAGGCCTAACTGTTCGTAAAAGGCGTGGGTACGTTGCCGCTTCCGGTTCGAGGTAACCTCGAGATGAACCCACTCTTCCTGCCGGGCGATGTGCATAATGTGTTCGATCAACTGCCTGCCTATGCCTTGACTGCGGTACTCGGGTCGGACGTACAGTTCCTGAATCTCGGCCACCGGCCCGGCGTGGTGGAGCAACAGTTGCACATGGCAACTGGCAAACCCCACCGGTACGTTGTCCACCTCGCTAAGCACGTACCTGATGGCCGGGTTGCTCAGATTATCGCGGTAAATACGCTCGAAAGCCGGATAGGGGAGTGTGGTTTCCTCCAGATCACAGAGGCTTTCATACACAAACGGCAGGTCGTCAAGGGTTGCGGGGCGAAGCATGGGTAAATGATAAATGGGCGTTGTTAACTCACCAGTTGGTGCATTAACAACGCCCATTTTACGGTATTCTTTCCTGATATCGCCTACCAGTTTTTGTCTTTCAGCAGCTTGTCGAGGTCGGCCCGGGGCATCGGTACTTTGCCGGGATTGGCGTCTATCCATTTGATAAAGGCCTGCTTGATGTCGGGTGTCCAGGCCTGGTCGATCTGACCGGGCGTGAACTTGCCTTCGCGCAGCATCTGATGGCCGAATCCATCCTGCAACGAAATAAACTCTGAGTTCAGAATTACTTTTTCGGCCAGATGCGACGGGATAAAAATGACGCCTTCTTTTTTGGCCAGTACCACGTCGCCCGGCAGCACAATGGCCCGGCCAATGCGGATGGGGCAGTTTACACAGGTCATGGTCATGTCCTGGATATAGCTGGGGTCGAAACCACGTACCCAGCCGTTGAAGCCCTCAATGGCTTCCAGACCTTCGAGATCGCGCACGCTGCCGTCGAAGATGATACCCGTTTTTGATTTGGCAAAAATGGAGTTGCCGAGGTTATCGCCGATTAGCGTGCCCCACACGATTTTACCCATGCCATCGGCCACATACACGTCGCCATTCTGAAGCATGTCGATAGGCCACGAGTTGGTATTGCCTTTGCGCCCCTGATTTTTACCCAGTTCTTTGATGGGCTTTTCCATGTCGGGGCGGCTGGGCATGTACTGGGCCGTGAGTACGCGGCCGACCATCGGCTCGCTGGGTCGGATGATCTGCCAGTTGCCATCGAACTGATTGTTGTACCCTTCGTTGCGCAGGATGCCCCAGGCTTCTTCGAGCGACACGTTTTTGAGGCGTTTCAACAAGGCGTCGGATACTCGCGGCCGACCGTCGGGCGTACGTTCGCCTTTCCAACTGGCGGTGTAGAACTGAAGCTGGTCTTTGGGTAGTTCAATTTGGGCAACGGCCGGGAGCAGTGCTGCCGAGAGCAAGGTGGTCAGGAAGATCTTTTTCATCAAGCCAGTGGAACGTTTGGTATTTTACCGGTAAAAGATTGGGTATTAAGTAAAATACTGGCAACAAAGGGTTTTGATAGAAATACCCCGTTTAATCCGGCGGGGCTTATTCCCATCCCTTGTTATGAAGAAAGCCATACTCGATCTGCTCCGCAGCACCCCCGACCGGCCAGCCATCGTGTCAACGCCACCCGTAACTACGTCTTCGACGCCACCCTCGCGCCGCGACTTTCTCCAGAAGTCGGCTCTTGGCGGTTTGTCGGTGGGACTGGTGTTCGATCGATTGAAAAGCCCGTTTGCGGTCGATCAGGAGCTAGAATTCACGACGCAGCGCGTCAACCGGCTAGCCGCGCCGTCGGATTTGAAAATCACCGATCTGCGCATTGCCCATCTGGCTGGTGTGCCGTTTACCAGCCCGATTATTCGCATCGATACCAACCAGGGATTGGTTGGCTGGGGCGAAGTGCGCGACGGCGCCAGCCCTAACTATGCGCTGATGCTGAAATCACGGCTGTTGGGTAAAAATCCCTGCAACGTAGAGCAACTCTTCAAGCTGATCAAACCTTTCGGCGGTCATGGCCGGGCGGCGGGTGGTGTCTGCGGCGTCGAGATGGCGCTGTGGGATCTGGCCGGCAAAGCCTACAACGTACCTGTATACCAGATGCTGGGCGGTAAGTTTCGCGACTACGTACGTGTGTATGCCGATACGCCCGAGGGGAAAACCTACGATGACTTTGCCGTCAACATGAAAAAGCGGGCCGACCAGGGCTTTACTTTCCTGAAGATGGACTTTGGCATCGGGATGCTGGCCGGGCAGAAAGGCATGCTCGTAGGCAGCGATGTCTGGGATGTGGCCAACCAATATGGCAACAGCCAAACGAGCAAAGTGGGTAACTACGGCATGACCCGTCACCCCTTTACGCGGATTCAGGTCACGAAGAAAGGGATCGACAAACTAGCCGAACACGTGGGGCGGGTGCGCGACATTGTGGGCTACGATACGCCCCTGGCCGCCGACCATTTCGGGCATTTCGACGTGAACACGGCTATTCAGATGGGTAAGGCGATGGAGCCCTTCCGGCTGGCGTGGCTCGAAGACCTCGTACCCTGGTTCTACGGCGATCAGTGGAAACAGATTACCGAGGCCATCGACACGCCCACGCTGACGGGTGAAGACATTTTCCTGAAAGAAGAATTTATCAAGCTCATCGATAAGCGCGCCGTCGACATGATTCACCCGGATCTAGCGTCGTCGGGCGGGATTCTGGAGACGAAGAAGATCGGCGATTATGCCGAAGAATCGGGTATCCCGATGGCGATGCACTTCGCGGGTTCGCCCATCTGCATGATGGCCAACGTCCATTGCGCCGCCGCCACCGAAAACTTCGTCGCGCTCGAGCACCACGGCGTTGACGTCGACGGCTGGGAGGATATTGTTACCGGCCTGAAGCCCATCGTGGAAAAAGGCTTCGTAAAAGTCCCCGATAAACCCGGCCTGGGCGTAGAACTGAACGAAGACGTCGCGAAAAAATTCCTCAAGAAAGGCTCTACCTGGTTTGCTCCCACCGACGTCTGGAACACGAAAGATTCGTGGGACCGGGAGTGGAGCTAAAAAAGGAGTTTTAAGTTTTTAGTTTCGGGTTTTCAGTTGGCGGACGCCGGTATACTCATGTGCCAGCCAACTGAAAACCCGAAACTAAAAACTTAAAACTCCTTTTCGCAGTCCAGCCAATCGTAGCCGGGATCGATGGGGGCACCATCGGGAGCGACGAGCGGGCTGCTGGCGACGGCCGGTTGTTGCGGATTCCGTTCGTATTGCTGAATCAGCCAGAGCAGTTGGTTGGGCGACGCGTCGCTCACGACGTAACTGAACGGGGCATCGGTGGCCCGCTGCGCGAGGTACTTGTACCGGATGTGCTGGATGGCGTCGTGCGCCACGGAACGTACCCGGCCATCGGCTTCCTTGTTGGAAGCCAGTTCAATCAGGCTCTCAAGCAGGCGGCGGCTCGTTAGTTGCTGAATGGCTTCGTCGTAGGTACGTGCCTCGCCCATGTTGCGGCGCATCGGTTCAAATGTCACGTTGATCAGGCTCGTCAGCAGGTCGCCCAGGCCGGGCATAGCCGAGTCTAAAGCTTTCTGATTGAGCAGGCGGGCGCAGCGCTCGGGGTTGAGCAGCAGCCGAAGCGTCAGGTTGGCAGCGGCTTCGGGCGGCCCCAACGGATCGAACGTCAGGCCCGTATGGCGTTTGAATACTTCGCGTGGGTTGGCATCGATGCCAAACGCCCGTGGCGGAATCAGAGCCAGAATGCCTTTGGGAAGCGCCAGTATGCGCGGTTGCAGCGTCGCGACCAGCGCATCGATAGCCTTCCGCTGCCGAGCGGCCGGTACTGGCTCGGCCACCACCTGCCCATCACCCCGCAGGGCGTAGCTGTAAAGCACACCGCCCACCACTTTGCTGGCGGCTTCGGTCTGGTAGCGGTGAAACATATACATGGGCACCAGCACCTCTTCCAGCGTAGCCATCGGCATCCCCATCGGAATCTTGCGCGCGTCAAACTGATCCAGCGCAATCCGGCGAATGGCTAGGGTGCGCGTCAGTTCGTCGGTGGCGTCGGCCTGCCCGTCCCACAGGTGCGTGTCGGGGTGGGCGCTGCCTTCAGGACGGGCATCCTGATCACTCAGGAATTTCAGCCCTTTTTTTACGTAATCGTCAATCAGTTTGTCCAGTGCGGCTTTCTCGTTCGTTCCCTTCGGAAAATCCTGGTAGCCGTAGGTGATGGCCACTTTATCCCAGGCCCCAATGCCGGTGGCGTAGGCACTGTCGAGCGTCAGCCTGTTGTTAGCCAAAATGCCCACCAGCGGATGTGGGTAGTCCATCACCGACGAGCGATTGACTGTGCTGGCGATGTAGTTGTGCGGCAGGCCAAGCGTGTGCCCTACTTCATGGGCCGCCAACTGACGGAGCCTAGCCAGGGCCATAGGCATCAGGGCGGCGGTATCGGCGCTGTTGTTCTCGAAACGGGCCGTGAGTCCCTGTGCGATGAGGTAATCCTGACGTACCCGGAGTGAGCCCAGCGTCACTTTCCCTTTCAGAATCTCACCCGTACGCGGGTCGATGATGCTCATGCCATACGACCAACCGCGCGTGGAGCGGTGCACCCACTGAATCAGGTTGTACCGAATGTCCATCGGGTCGGCGTCGGCGGGCAGCAGTTTCACCTGGAACGCATTGCGGTAACCCGCCGCCTCAAACGCCTGATTCCACCAGCTCGTCCCTTCGATCAGGGCCTGCCGGATGGGCTCGGGTGCGCCGGGGTCCATGTAATAAATGATGGGCTTCACCGGGTCGCTGATGGCCGCCGCTGGGTCTTTTTTGGCCAGCCGGTGCCGCACAATGTAGCGCTTGATAATGGGCTGACTGACAGGCGTGGCGTAATCGAAAAACTCGATGTTGTTCAGGCCCGCGCGCGGGTCGAACAGGCGGGGCTGGTAGGAGCCGTCGAGCGGGGGCAGTTCAACAAACGAGTGGTGCTGCCGCATGGTCACGGCGGTGGGCGTTGGTACTACCTGCCGAAGGTATTGGCCCGGCGAATCGCCCGTCAGTGTGATGGTAGTTTCAAACTCGGTGTTCTGCGGAAAGGCCTTGGTGTGGGGTAGGTACATGGCGCAGCGGCCCGCGTCAACCCGGAATGACCCCTGCCGGGTCTGGGCGATGGCCTGCACGGCTCCCACGGCATCCTGCATTAGAAACGGCGTCAGATCGACCAGTACTTTCTGGCCTTCTTCGGCGGCAATCTCAAAACCGGCGTGAACCGATTGGGCAAACGACTCCGCAACAGCCCGCCGCTCGAGCGAATCGCGACTCAGGGCGCGGTACCCATAATTGGGTTCAATCAGCAACACCTTGTTACCGCTCCGTTCAAACTTAACCACGTGCTCGGCACCTAGCCGGCCCCGGTCAAGGCCGATGTCGTTAGAGCCGACACCCTGCGCCAGTGTGGGATAATAAAGCATTTCCTGCCCGAATCGGTCGATTTCGAGCCAGATTTTGCCTTTTTTGGCATCCCAGTAAAACGTCAGAAAGCCCGCCCGTTTGTCCATGTCCTTCGTGAAGGAGGTAATGGTGGGGGAGGCAGCAGGCGCGTTGGACTGGGCGAAAAGCGAAGTCGTCAGCAGCCAAAGCAGAGCCGAGTAGCAGAAGCGCATGATAAAGAAGTCGGTTAAGTAGGCAAAATACGCCCAAAACGGACGCTCTACGCCGATTAACTCCCTTTTATGACACGCTCATCCAGCTGAAAAGGCTCATTTTCGATGATTGTTACCTGCTTTCTCTAAGCAGAATGTACGGGACCTGGAACCCGTTTTTGTACTACGCTACCGAAGCTAAACAGGAACGTACCTGAGCGTTACTTATACTACGATAAGCAGCGCTTAGGTACGTTCTCGACAGTGCATACACTGGTTTCTCTCCGCTTTCAGTATGAAACTAAAAGCGGAGGGGTAATGAATTTAGCGCTGAATCAGGACGCGCAACGTAGTTGGGTTAATTACAGAGCCAGCGGTTGACTGGCCAGGAGCGACCCGAAGCAGGTAAAGGCCATCGGGCAAACTGCCGAGGTCGAGTCGATAGGGTTCTGCCGGAGCGGCTTCCAGGTACGTCTGCTGGCGTGAACGCCCTTGCAAATCGGTCATAGTCAGGCCTACTGGCTGGCCAGTAGCGAGGCTGAGGTCGACAAGTACGTGGTCGCGGGCGGGGTTGGGCCACAAACTGAATACTGCCGTAGGTTCGGCAGCAGCCATCCGGCCGCCGGTTGGGCAAGCTGTTTCTGTGAGTCTCCACTGTTGGTGAGCCCCTGTACCCAGCGTTTGCTGCGTGATGTCGCCTCCTTCGGCCGTGCTGGCATTTTGCACAGTGATAGCCTTGCCTGAGTTGCGGTTTGTGAGTGTATAAAAACCGTCGGCCGTGCGCTGAGCTTTCCATTGCTGATGGCTACCGCCCCAATAGGTCCACTGTTCCAGCGGCGCGTTATCGGCCATCGACGAGTTGGCAACCTGGATGCTTTTTTGGTTGTGCTGCACCGAGATCCGGTAATAATCGCCATCGACTACCGTGAAGCGCCATTTCTGCCAGAGTTTGTCAGCGTTAGTGTTCTGGCGCAGGTAAATTCCATCGTTGCCCAGGCCAGACGGCACGTTCAGAACCAGACCGCTGCTGCGCGATTGGATACGGTAACATTTGGCTACATCGATACCCGTCGACGATACAGGCGGCGTAGTCGTGGTCGAGCTGCTGCCCGTTGTGCAAGCGCTTTCTTCGAGGGTCCACTGCTGGCTGACCGCTCCGTTGGGAGTGTACTGAACGATCAGCCCCCCCTCGTCGGTATTGCCGTTCTGCACGTCGAGCGCCTTTCCGGAGTGGCGGGCCGTGATCTGGAAGAACCCGTTGGCGTTGCGTTGCAGGGCAAAATGCTGGTTGTAGCTCCAGTTGCCGTTGAAGGTCCATTGCTGAAGGCCGATACCGTTATCCTGCGATCCCCAGATTACGTCGAGCGCTTTGTTGCTGTGTACTGCGCCAATTTTGTAGTAGCCATCGCCGACCGACTCAAACCGCCACCGTTGCGCCAACTGGTTAGCATCGCTCCGCTGACGTACCTGCGCCCCGTCGGTTAGTGAATTGCCTTCTACGCCCATCACTTTTCCACTGACTCGCGATACGAGCCGGTAACACTTGCTGGGATCGACGGCGGTAACCCCCGTGGGTGGTGTAGTAGTTAGGGAGACTTTAAACACTTGGCTGGACGTGGCCAGCCCCTTGCTGTCCCGCACTACGAGCTGGACGTTGAAATTAGTGATGACCGTGTTGGCCCGGGGTGTTTGTGGCGTGAACGTCAGCACGGGGTTAGCCTGAGTAGAAAGCGTGCTGAAGTTGTCAGCGTCCCGCCACTCATAAGTGAGCGCGTCACCATCGGGGTCGCTGCTACCGCTGCCGGTGAAGGTCACTGACAGAGGCGAGGCACCCGTTAGTGAGGTTGACGTGGCGACGACTACGGGCGGTCGGTTGGCGGCGGTGAGCGACACCTTGAACACCTGGCTGGACGTGGCCAGCCCCTTGCTGTCCCGCACTACGAGCTGGACGTTGAAATTAGTGATGACCGTGTTGGCCCGGGGTGTTTGTGGCGTGAACGTCAGCACGGGGTTAGCCTGAGTAGAA
>NZ_JBGGWD010000004.1:676554-767855 GCF_041321105.1 Fibrella musci
CGTTAGTGAGGTTGACGTGGCGACGACTACGGGCGGTCGGTTGGCGGCGGTGAGCGACACCTTGAACACCTGGCTGGACGTGGCCAGCCCCTTGCTGTCCCGCACTACGAGCTGGACGTTGAAGTTGGTGATGACCGTGTTGGCCCGGGGTGTTTGTGGCGTGAACGTCAGCACGGGGTTGGCCTGGGTGGAGAGGGTGCTGAAGTTATCGGCGTCCCGCCACTCATAAGTGAGCGCGTCACCATCGGGGTCGCTGCTACCGCTACCCGTGAAGGTTACACTCAGAGGCGAGGCACCCGTTAGTGAGGTTGACGTGGCGACAACGACCGGTGGCAGATTGGCCGCCAGGTTTGAAGTGGATACCTTGCCAGAGCCAGTAGGAAGTGTAAAGGCAAACCCAGCGACGCTTCCCAACCAGCATAGGAACAGGAGGCTCATGGATAAGCTGTAACCTGACGGACACAACTTCGAGAAGTGCGTAGACATTTGATCGATAGAAACTAGTATGGGTGATAGGGTTACTGAAGCGCAAAAAACCAACTCACACTGGTAAGCAGGCTAAGCCAACCAACTGACAACGTTTGTATACAAATGGTTAGTTAACATCATAAATCTAGTAACTAGACAGTTGCAGTCAAGAAAAGTCACTCAGCGGTACATATCATATGGGCTGATGCCAGGGGCAGAAGGGCGCATAAAGGCTAAAAAACGAGAGCTGATCCACACTACAGCAGACAGGCCCTCGTTTTGAGACGAAAATCGCTGGTGATACCAAAATCGGTCGGCTTACTCGGCCAGGTTGAAACGTACCTGAACGCCGCCCGCCGTAGTGGCCCGGATGAAGTTGTTCGACACAAGCGGGTCGTTGAAGGTGCGGTCGAAGTAGAAGTTGACGTTGAGGCGGCGGTTTACCACGTAGCTCAACTGCGGGCGCAACTGGAAGTTGACGTTACCCGCTACGATCGTCTGCTCGGCGTCGAGCTTGCGCTGAATCGTGCGGGTGTCGCGCAGGGTCAGGGCCAGGTTGAACGTCAGGTCATTTTTGAGGCGACGCACGGCTCCGTTAATGCGGAACGGCAGGCGTACGTTCTGCTTGGTAAAACCGAGCGAGGCCGTCACGTCTTTGGTCGTGACTTCGGCCACCTGCGCGTTCGAGAGGTTCAGCGCGGCATCGCGCGAGCGGTTGTATTCAAGCGCCCCATTCCAGCGGTTGCGGGTCTGGAAACGTACCCCCACAAATGGCGCAAACCGCTCGGTCATGCTGATCTGACTCATCACAAACACGGGAATGAAGTTGCCCGCCGTGGTGGGGTTGACCGGATCACCGCTGCTGATGTAACGCGACAGCGGGTAACCCGACACTGCCAGATTCACGTACTGCGCCTCGTAACTGAGCGACGACGTGAAGTTGCCCACGCTATAGTTCGATACGTACCGGTGTACGAGGTTAAACGAGCTGAACAGCTTGTTGAACGGCTTCGCCCGGTTCAGGCCGCTGAAGTTCAGGTCCCAGTTGGGGAACGGAATACTGTAGAACGGCGAGTACTTCACCGACTGCGGATTCTGCCCGCTATAGGCTGCGAAAAACGCCGGGATCAGCACGTCCTGCGAGTTTTTGTTGTAAGCGCCGGGGTTTTCGCGCACGGCCGGATTATCGGCTTGCAGGCGGCGCAGGATAATATCGCGGTAGCTTTCAAACCGGTCGAAGATGGGCGAGGTATTGTCGGGGCGGAGGTTTACGAACGTCGTGCCAAACGACAGGTACGACATGCTGTAGCTGCCATTGCGCAACGGCGCCTGACTGCTGAACTGGGCACCCTGCAAGGCTGGCCGGTAAAACTCCTGGTAGCTGTCCGAGCGATTGTAGTTGGCGTTTACGTTTAGGCGGAAATCGCGGAAGGGCTCCAGCGTAGTATTGGCCGTGAACTTCCGGGTGATGGACTGCGTAAATGGCGCGTTCTGCACGATACTCGGCGACAGCAACCCTTTCCGGGCCAGCCGGGCGGCAATGTCGTGGTTCTGATCGCCCAGCACAAAGGGTAGCCCCGGCTCGCCGCCTCTGTCGAGCCCGAACAGACTCGGCGACGACAGGAAGCCCGGCAGCACTGTGTTTTCCTGAATGCTGTAATTGACGTTGATACCCCGTACCGTGAGCAGCGCGCGCACAAACGCTTTGGCCAGCCGGTTGCCGCCGGGGTTGATCTCCTGAATACTGCCGGGGTTCCGGGCAAAGTTCAGCTTCGGCGCATTGGGCGTGTTGGCCCAGCGCAACGACTTGATCTTGTTGTAGAGCAGCACCAGATCGACCCGCCCGTTGATGCCGATTTCGCGGTTGTTGCGGATCGTGTTCCCGAACGGAATGTCCAGCGAATCTCTGATGCCGAACGAATTGGCCTGATACTGGTAGCCGATATTATACGCCAGATCGGCCTGCATCCAGTTGACGATCGGAAATTTGTCGAACGGTACGCGGTACGTGGTGTTAATCGTTTGCTGGTAATTTTTCATCCGGCCGAGACCCTTCACACTGCGCCATACCGAATCGCGCTTGGCTTCGGTGTTGATGTCGCCCTGCGGTTCGTCGATGATGGCGTTGGCCGCCGCCCGGTAGCTCACCACCAGGTTTTTGGTCAGGTTCCAGGTGATGTCGTAATAGCGGTTGAAGAGGAAGTACTTCTCAAACTGCGCCGGAATGCCATTGGTGGTCAGGTCGCTGTTGCGAAGCTGGGTTTTGATGAAACTCCGGTCCACATCGGCCCGCACGGATACCACCGTCGGTAGCAGCGTCAGATTGAAATCGCGCAGCCAATACAGGTATTTTCGTTCCAGACTCTTCACGTTGCGGAACGGCTCGAACGCCCGTGGCTGACTCGTGAAGTTGTACGTAAACCCACCTCGGTACTGTTCCTGCAAGTACTCACCCGTCAGAATGTTGCTGCGGCGAATGTCGTTGAAAGCATAGTTGAAGCCAAAATTCTCGATGTCCCAGGGCCGGGCTTTGGCGTCGGGATTGAGCCGGATCTTCCGTACGTTCGAGAAGTTAATCCCGCGACGGATAGTGTTGTCCTGCACCAGCTTCCGGTATTCAGCCGGGCTGGGTACGTTGCCTTCGGGCAGGCTTGCCAACGATTGTTCCAGCGGCGTGTCGGGGTCAAGTGGGTTGAACTGCGGCGTGACGAGGCGGGCGTCGTAATTAACGTAAACGGGAATTTTCAACCCCCAGTTGGCGGGCAAAAATTTGTCGATCGACAGTGCCGCCGATAGGCCATATTCGGTCGTTTCTTCGCGGGTCCGGTCGGTCGGTTTGGTTTGTACGCCGCCGAAGCCCGCGCTCGAATACCGCCCGGAGGCTGTGATCGTGGCCACGTCGGCCATGCGCAGGTTCAGCGCGCCAATGGCGGCCCGGCCCGACTTCTGTGTGATACCAAAAGCCCGCAGTTCGTCGACCCAGATCGTAAAGGTTTTGGCCTGTTCATCGCCCCCGGCAACCCGTGGATTACGTACCCCGATCATGACGCTTTGCACCGAACTCAGGTCGGGGTTACCCACCACCGTGAGTTGGTAACGCTGCCCGGACGGGCCCGGCAACTGCGACGGCTGCGTGAACGGTAATCGGGTCTGGCGCGTCAGGGCTTTGTTACGGGCGGCTTTCAGATCCGTCAACTCGGTGAAGGCAATGTCCAGCTCGTTCTGTAGGGGCCAGATCTGATCCGACGGAATGTCGCCGATTGGCGATGATTTCAGATTCGGAACTTCAATCTCGTAATAGTTCTCGGTGTAGTCGGTCCCGATACGGATAAAGGCCGATACCTGCCCGTCAATCTGCGGATCGGGGCTGTGCATGTGCACGAACATCTTCAGCCGTTCGCGGAACAGGAAATCGAAGTTGGTGTTACGGAACGCGCCCCGCGAGTCGCCGTCGCGCAGGTTGGTTACGCTCAGCGCCATCGACTGCTCGTTGAGCTGCACGTTGTTGTTGGGCTGCGTGTAATCGACGTCGCGGATGAAGCCCGGCGGTACGTCATACTTGTATTTGGTCGCGCCACCCTGACTGTTCTCTTCCACGTTGACCGCCGACACTTTAAACTGGGCGTCGTAGGGTTCGGGCACTTCCTGCAAGCCCACCTGCGTGAGGTCGCCGTTATACTTCCGGTATTGGTTGGCTTCCATCTGCAACTGCGCAAACCGAAGCACTACCGGCTGCTCGAAGTTGGTCAGATACATCCGGAAAAACCGGATCGACTTGAAGCCATTGATGTTACCCACCCGCCGGTTGAACTCGCGCACCGGAATACGGAACAGGTACCAGTCGGCCCCGGAAGCAGTCACCTTGTCGATGATGTAGCGGTTACCGACCTGAAACGAGTTTTCGTTGATGTCGATCTGGTAGTCGTAATAGGCCTCGTTTTCGTTGATGGTGTTGTCGGTATTGAGGTCTTCAATATCGGGCAGAATCGACGAGGCGGGGGTGGTCAGGTTGTTAAGGTCGTTGGCACTTTCGGGCGAGTTGTTTTCCATGCCCATAAACTGCTTGTAGCGGGCTACAATGTAACGTACCGAGTCGGCCTGCTGCCCCAGATAAAACTGGAAGTCATCGCCCGAGGGGTCGGCCAGGATGCGCCGCTGTGCTTCCTGATTGGTGACGTTGGCACGCACCGCATCCAGAAACGGCTTGAATTTGGCCTGCTCTTCGGCGTTGTTCAGCCCATCGAGACCCACGTCCTGCTTGGGCCGCGCCCCCTCCTGATTGGTGAACGCCTGCGTGACGAACTGCTGCCGGGGCGCTTTCCCCCAAACCGTCTCGACCGTACCGCCACCCAGCCGTACGTTACTGCTGTCGATGGGAATGCCGTTCTCGAAGTTGTAACGACCGTCTTTGACAACGTCTTCCGAGATGTCGCCGAGGTTGAAATGCAACGTACCTGAGCCGGGCCGCTGGTTCGGGATGGTGTTGTCGGGGTTGCCGCGCACCAGGTTGTTTTGCCCGCTAAAGGGGTTCATCATCCAGAACGTGATGTTCTCGACGTTGGCATTGTCGAAATCGGCATCCGACGTGATGGCCCGCGTAATGGCCCCGAAATTTTGCCGTGGGTTTTTGAGCGTCCCGTCGGAATTCAGGTCGGGGTTGTAGTTGTACATGCCTCGTTCCGCCGGGAAATAGGCGATGTCGAGGATGTTTTCGGGCAACTGAATCTGCCGGATCGACCGGCCCGGAAACAGTTCGTTGGGCAAAAACGGCTTTTCGAAGATGTTGCCGTCGTTGGGTACGTTCCCGACGTCGACACCACCGGTGGCGTTGGCTCCCAGATACAGGGTCTGGTCGATACTGTAGGCCGAAATACGCGCCCGCCGGAAACCCGATTCAAGCGAATTGGTACTGCCCTGCGGGAAATCCTGCGGGGTCGCGCCCAGCCGCCAGCGGTTTGGTTGGCGGGTTAGGTCGAAGATGGTGCGGGTAGCTTCAAAATCGTCGATGAAGGCGTTGTTGTTCACCTGCTTCGACACACCGGGGATAAACTCGGCTCCTTCGAATGTAAACTGAACAGCTGATGGCTCTTTGGTCTGAATCAGCGGTAGCCGGTCGAGCAGGCGGGTGAGGCCGGGCGAGTCGCGGCGCAGGTTCACGTCGAACCCAAGCATGGTGTTGTTAACTGGCTCGTTGCCGATGGCCACGCGCGTCAGGAAGCCCGCGGGCGTTTCGCGCATGTTCATGGCCGTCACACCGAAGTTGATTTCGGGCGTCAGCCGGTAGTCGAGCCGCGTGCCAATCAGGGTACGTACCTGATTCTGGAAGAGGTCGGGTAGTTCGAAGCTGATCCGGATTTCGCGTCCCGAATTGTTGACGCTCTCGTTCAGGATACGTACCCGTTGCGCGTCGACCACGTAATCCTGCCCCGGTACCAGCGGCACCCCGCCGGCCGATACCTGCACCGATTCGGGCTTGACACCGTAGGGCAGATCAACGCCCTGCCCCTGCGCCGATTGGAAAGCTCCTTTCAGGAAAAACTTGTTCTTCACGGCAATCTGCTGGGCATCGGCCAGTGTGGTGCGGTAAAGTTCGCTGAATACGTATTTGCTCTGCAACTGCGCCGGGTTGCCACCGTTGTCGGCAGCATTGGCAATCTTTTGCGCGAGGTAGTTGCCAAACGGCTCCAGCACGGGGAAATAGATCTTACCGTTGCGGCTGTCGATGGTGAACCCTTCCACGTAGTCGAAGTTACCGTCGGGCTGATTGTCCAACTGCTGATTGAGCCGGTCGAGGTTGAACACCTGCACCAGTGGTATACCCACCAGCACGTCCTGCAAGGTCGGGTTGTCGATCCCCGTCTGATCGTCTTTGTAGATCACCCGAAACTGGAATCCCTGCCGTGCTATGTTATTCGTGTTCAGCGAATACACGTTCTTCATCATCAGGTTCCACATCGGATTTTGCAGGTTGTTCCGAATGGTCGATGATTTCAGGAGTTTCAGGAAAATGACCCGGTCTTCGCTTTCGCTCTGGTAATCTTCCGTGAGTTCGCCCACCTGGTAGCGTTTGCCCTGAAAGGTGTATTCATACGAAACGGCCAGTACTTCGTCGTTTCGCAGGGCTGTTACCAGCGAGATATAGCCAAGTTCGGGGTTGAAGCGATACTCGCGCTCGGTCAGGCGTTTGGCCCCGCGCAGCAGGTCATAATCCGTTCCTTTCTGGAGCCGGAGCGTGTTGTCGAGCACGTCAGTCGTTTGGTCGACCTGCCGGGCGGAGGGGTTGTTGCGCAGTGACGTAAACAGCGCGTTGGCCCCGTTGCTGGCGGGCGAGCCGCTTCCCAAGCCATTGCCGATAGCCGGGTTGCTACTGTTGAACGGAGCCGGTTCGGCCAGATCGGCAAACCCGACAATGTTACGCAGCTGATCGGTGGTGTTGGTGCGGTTGGTCACATACACTTCAAGGCGCGTCACCGTCACACCGGAGGTCGGCACCGGTAGGCTGCGGAGCGAGCGCTCGTAGTTGGCCCGGAAAAACTGCGACAGGAAGAAATGCCGGTTTTCGTCGTACTGATCGGCCCGAATCTCAAACTGACGGTTGGCCACCCCGCCGCGCAGGACAATCTCCTGTCGTTTCGACCGTTGCTGCGAGAGCACCGTGGTGGCATTCAGCTTGCCGAAGCGGGTTTGCAGCTTAATCCCAAACAGGTTTTGCACGCCGGGAATCAGCTGACTGTTGATGTTCCAACTCAGGTTGCCGACTTCCACGTTTTGCAGAATGCTCTCGTTTTGGGGCGTAAACGGCAACTGCTGATTGGGCTGCACACTGCCAAAACTGGGCAGATTGGGCAGGCCCGGTACCTGCGGCAAGTTGGGCAGGCCGTTGGCTCCAATGCCCGGTATTAGGCCCTGCGGGCGGTAGTTGACCTTCAGCGCATTCTCGAAGTTGAAGCTGGCTTTGGTATCGAAGTTGGCCAACAGCCCCAGCCGCTCACCAACCTGCCCATTGAAGTTGATGCTGATCTGCTCGTTGAAAATGATATTTCCCTGGCTCCGCAGTCGCACCGGAATGGCCGGGTTGTCGATAAACTGGTGGAGATAACCCAGGTCGAGCGATACGAAGCCGTTGGGTTTGAAGTCGATATTATTCCCGCCGAAAATTCGGTCCAGAATGGGGGGCATTTCCAGCTTCGGGATCAAACCACGGCCACTGACGGCACTTTGCCCGTCGCGCCGGGCGGCATATTCGCGAAAGAGCCGGTCTTCGATGCGCTCGTTCTGTAACCGGTTGAACTCTGAATAAGGAATTGCCTCACCGGGACGGTAGGGAAGGCCAATGGGGCGGGTGGGGCTGCCAGTCAGGCTATTAGACGGCGTCGTGATCGGCGCGGCAATGATTGGGCTGGGAGCCGCCGGTACGTTATTACGCGAATCGCCGGTTACGTTGCCGATGCCAGGACGGGGAGCAAGCCGCTCGTTGATGGTCATCGACTTGTCGGGCTGCAGGCGAAAATCCGTGTTCAGCGAGCGCGGGTCACGCAGCTGGTAAGGCGATCGGGGCAGGCGTTCCGAAAAGCGGGTGGCGTAGCGATCGCTCCATTTCAGGGTGGGGCGGCGGTTGGCGTTTTTGATGGCCCGGAGGCTATCCTGCCGTTCCTGGGCAGCGGCTCTGGCGGCAGCCCGCGCCGAGTCGTTGGCCGCCCGGATTTGCTCGGGTGTTCGGGTTGGGGCGGTTGGTGTGTTGCGTCCCCGCCGGGGTGTTTGCTGCGCCCGACCCGGTTTGCTGCCCAGCGTTAGCAACAAGGTGAGCGTTGCCAACAGGCAAAAGGTATATTGCCAACGCCCATCGCGGTATAGGATAGGCGCGTAATGCATTGAAAATGAAAAGGGTTGGCCGGTAAAACGCTTCACCATGTCTGGTGTATAATCAAAAGAATAAACAAGGCAGTAGATTTAGCCGTTAACACAACGGCTAAAACCGGGCCAATCGTATCAGGTATTAGATAAGAATTAAAAGTTAAGCGCAAAGGGTTGACTTACGTACCGAAAGGGGATAAGTTTAGCCCCTGAAGGCCCTACCAGACACTTATCGAAGCGCCTTCCGGATGATGTCTTCCACGCTCAGCTCGGGCTCGGCGCGAATAATATCGTCCACGCTTTTCTCGGCCGATGGGCGGGGGAAACCCAGGGCGACCAGCGCGGCAAGGGCCTCTTCGCGAACGGGGTTGCCCGCCTGCTGCCGGTAGGTAGGTACGTCGGGAAGTAGCCCGGCTTTTTTCATACGGTCTTTCAGCTCCAAAATAATACGCTGCGCGGTTTTCGCCCCGATGCCTTTGATAGCCTGCACAGCCCGAACGTTCTCGCTCATAATGGCCAGGCGCAGGTCTTGTGGCGACATCGCTGATAGCATACCCAACGCCGTATTGGGCCCAACGCCACTGACGCTGATGAGCTCGCGGAACAGCGTTTTCTCGTCGGCGTTGGCAAAACCGAACAGTGTCTGGTTGTCTTCGCGAAAATGATGATGGATGAACAGCTTTACCTTATCGCCGCCGCCAGGCAACGTCGAGTAAGTCTGTAGCGAGATAAAGACTTCGTAGCCAACGCCTTTTACGTCGATAATGGTATAGGCAGGCTCTTTATACGACAAGGTGCCGTCGAGATAAGCGATCATAACTTGATGTACAATGTATAATGAACGATGTACAATGGGCTGACGCAGTTGTACAGTAGCGCATAGCCATTGTACATCGTTCATTATACATTGTACACTATCAATTACCCCACTACTAGCTTCATGCCCGGCTTGACGCTGTTGCCCTTGATGTGATTCATCTTTTTGAGCTTGTCGATCGGGATGCCGCCGTAGCGTTGTGAGATATTCCAGAGGGTATCGCCGCTCTGCACACGGTGGTATTTAGCTTTGACCCGGCCACCCCGTTCGTCGGCAGCCGTTTTTCGATGCCCCTTGTGGTCTGAACCCTGCTGAGCCATGCGCTCGGTGTGGGTTTCACCCGCTTCACGCAGAATGAGCAGCTTCTGCCCCACGCGCACTTTGGTAGAGCGCAGGTGATTCCATTGCTTCAGGTCATAGAGTTCGACGTGGTAGCGGTCGGCAATATCCCCCAGGTTATCGCCACGTTTCACGGTATGCGTCAGCTTGCGGGGCTTTTTCAAGACGACGGCTTCCAGATCGTCAGCCTCGGGTATGTCGTTTTCGGCCACCACCGCTGCTGCCGTGCTAGCACTGGCCGTCAGGGTGGGGTCACTCCAGCGGCTGGCAACCCGCCAGTTGGTCGGGTCGTTGACGGAGTCGCGGGTGGGAGTAAGCTCTTCGCTATGAGCCAGCAGCATATTGGCCATCATAACCGGCATTTTCGACGCCGAATCCATAATGGCCTGCCGCTGTGTCTCGAACTGATGGAACCGCTCGCTGGGCAGACGCAGCACGTGGCCCCGCGTGTATTCGGGCAGAATCCCGGTGACGATGGCAGGGTTGAGCTTTTGAATGGCCGACAGCGACATATTGGTCAGATCGGCGAGGGTTTTCAGGTTTAGGTAGCTGTTAACCTGAATGGTATCAAAGGCCAGCGGGTAGTCGGGCCGTTCAGGGTGAATGCCGTGGTCGGGGCCATGGTTCATCATGTACGTCATGGCGATGAACTGCGGCACGTAAGAGCGCGTCTCTTTGGGCAGGCCTTCGTAACAGGTCCAGAAGGTAGTGCCACCCGTGCGGCGCATGGCCCGGCGCACGGCCCCCGGCCCGCAGTTGTAGGCTGCCATGGATAATTCCCAGTCGCCAAAAATGCGATACAGATCTTTCAGGTACCGACAAGCCGCCTCGGTGGCCTTCACGGGGTCCATCCGATCATCAACGTAGTCATCGATATTAAGGTTGAAATCACGACCGGTGTAGGGCATAAACTGCCAGAGGCCACCCGCACCCACCCTCGACATCGCCCGCGGATTCAGAGCCGACTCGACGATCGACAGGTACTTCAGCTCGTCGGGCATGTTGTACTTGGCGAGCGTCTTTTCGTAGAGCGGAAAATAGAACGGCATCCGCTCCATCACCATGCGCGTATAGCTGGGCTTCCGGTAGGTGAAGTAATCGATGAAATTATGGACGACCCGGTTGTACGGCAGCGGAATCTGGCGTTGCAGCCGCGGCAGCCGTTCCCGAAGCAGTGCTTCCGGTACCGATGGCAGGTTCAGTACTTCTTCAACCACAAACGCAGAGTCGAGCTGCATGGTATCGGCGATGGCCTCCTGAACGGTCACTTTCGGTGTGGGCCGGTTGGCTTGAGCCTGTGCCATCTGGGGGAGCATGGCGGTGAAGCTCATCAGAAAGCCGCAACCAAGCTGGTACAGTCGTTTCGTCATGTGGGTCATTTACGTGTTACGAGTTCGTTGGAGGAAGGATGTACGCGCACTGGTAAGCAAAGCCAATAGCTCAAAGAGACTAATCATCAAACCGCGACGGTTGGCTCCAGGGCGTCGGCCATAGCCACTAGTAATCCTTCCTGAAAAGGAGGTGCCAGCAGTTGCAGGCCAATGGGCAACCCATCAAGGTCTGTGCCATTCGGAATCGAGATGGCCGGATACCCCGTCACATTAGCTTGAACGGTGAAAATATCGGCTAAGTATGCCGCTACCGGATCGTCGTTTTCTTCGCCCAGCCGGAAGGCCGTTGTGGGCGTCGTGGGCATCAGCAGCAAGTCATACTCGGCAAAGATCCGCTCGGTTTCGTTGCGCACCAACCGACGTACCTGCTGCGCCTTGGTATAATAGGCATCGTAGTAGCTGGCGCTCAGCGCGAACGTACCCAGCAGAATCCGCCGACGTACCTCAGCCCCAAAACCTTCGGTGCGGCTCTGTTTGTACATCGCTACGAGGTCGGCCACGGGGGCCTGGGTCCGGTGACCATACCGCACGCCATCAAAGCGCGACAGGTTCGACGAGGCCTCGGCGGTGGTCAGAATGTAATAGGTTGGTAAAAGGTGCTTTAGCAATGACAACGACACCGGCTCGACCGCATGGCCCTGGGTACGTAGGCGATCGATCGCGGCCTGGGTTGCCTGGCGGATAGCCGGAGCCACCCCGTCGCTCTCTACACCATCGAGCAGATACGCAATGCGCAACGGCCGATCGGGCAGGGTTGCCGTGCTGTAGGCTTCCACCGCCTGCTGGGCTACCGTATTGTCGAATGCATCGGGGCCGGCCATCACTTCCAGCAGGAGCGCGGCGTCGTAGGCATCGTTGGCAATGGGACCGATGCAATCAAACGAGGAAGCGTAGGCGATCAACCCCCAGCGACTGATGCGGCCGTAGGTAGGCTTCAGGCCAACAACGCCACAAAACGCTGCCGGTTGCCGCACCGAGCCACCCGTATCCGAGCCAATACTGGCCAGACAAAGACCTGCCTGCACTGCCACCGCCGAGCCGCCGCTGCTGCCGCCCGGCACCCGGTCGGGGTCGGCGGTATTCCGTACGGGGCCAAACGCCGATGTTTCGTTAGCGGACCCCATCGCAAACTCATCGCAGTTTTGCCGCCCGATGATGATCGCATCGGCGGCCAGCAACCGTTCTACGGCTGTTGCCGTAAACTGCGCGTTGAAACCGTCGAGAATGTGGCTACCGGCCCGAAGGCCGTGCCCGGCGTAACTCAGCACATCCTTGATGCCGATAACCATTCCGTGCAGTCGCCCAATCAAGGCGGGATCGGCGAGGCGTCGGGCATCGAGTTCATCAGCCCGCTGCCGGGCTTCGTCGGCGTAGACCTCGGTAAAGGCGTTGAGGTGCTGATGGTCGTTGATGCGGGTGAGGTACTGCTCGACCAATTGGCGGCAGGTGAGCGTACCCGTGGCCAGATCGGCCTGAACAGCGCGGAAAGAACGGTACAGTGAAGGCATGAAAAAGAGGTTCCGTTTACCGCGATGGGCTCCCTGCTGAAGAGGGGCTAACCGGAAACGTTGAAAGATCCCAGACTAATTTAAAAACAGACAACCGGGCGTCCTGGGGGCGTCCGGTTGTGAGCATATGGCTATATGAGCGGTTACTTCGTTTCCTTAAGGCCGTCTTCGATGTTCTCGCGGACGTCTTTGGTAGCATCCTTAAACTCGCGGATACCCTTACCAAGACCACGGGCCAGTTCAGGCAGTTTCTTGGCACCAAAGAACAATAATAGCGCTAAGAAAATGAGCAGCATCTCTTGACCGCCCAGACCCATAATTGCATAAATGGATGCTGTAATCATGATTGAGTTTGTTTTAACACGTTGACAAAAATACGAAAATGTTTTGGGTATGGATTCTTTCTCAGATTAAACTGAAAAAACGGTTGTCCTTACTCAAGGTCAATAACTTTTCCCGTTACCCGGGCTTGTTCGCGTTCCCAACTGCGGAAGTTGATCAGTTCGTTCTGCAAGGAGTTGAACAGCCACACCATCAGGGCGATGTCGTCGGCGAACCCAACAAACGGCAGCACGTCGGGGATCACATCGATGGGAGATACGAAATAAACCAGCGATGCCAGCACCGAAACAATGGTTTTGGTCGAAATCTGGCGATAGTCGCCTGATGCGTAAGCTTTTACCAGGCGGCTCAGCAAGCCAATTTGCTCCCGAAACCCGACGCCATCATCGCCCGACACGCTTTTGCTTTTGTTGAGCGCCTCCCGGATCAACGCCAGCATGCCGAGGCCATTTTTAGCGTAACGACCCGCCCGACGAGTTGAGCGGCGAAAGAAAATAGAACTGAGTACCTTGGCAATAAGACTACTTTTGGCCATTGAGTTAAGTGTTGTTCGAGTGAATGTGTACTGTCACCGATGACAGAACAGACGTATAACAAGTTTGCCAGCGAAAAAGTGTTCCGAAAAGCAGATCACATTGGCCTTTTCGATTGACCCGCCCCCTCAAGCGCTGAAATTCCGACGAACGAGGCTCGCATAGAGACCGGTTTTATCGATTCATTCACCAGCTTGTAGCCGGTAACGTATCCAGGTTTGCCGATGCTCTTGGGCAAGCAGAGAGGACGAAGAGCGATTGGAGGCGTTCCGAACGATACCCGTCTATTCGGCGTACAAAGAGTGAATCCATAGATTCACAGGTGCCGGCACTAGCCCGATGCCCCAGAACACTCCATTGTCCGGTTATTCAGGGCTATCAGCTTGTGTGGATTATCGCCTTTATCATTAGTTCATAAATCCATGAAAAAGGCAACAAGAGTCATGGTTCTTACTAGTTAGTATGTCAATAGTGCAAGTTTTTGGTTCTACAGGTTTCATATGAGTATTTTTCGTCTAACTTTGAGGTTAGATTTGCTGTACGCCTGAGCTTGCCGTAACGCTCAACAACTATATGCTTTTCCAGCTTTCATCTGGTCAATTGCAAATTGGCATTATCGGCCTTGGGTACGTTGGTTTGCCCTTGGCGATCGAATTCGGGAAAGAATGGCCCACCATTGGATTTGATATCAATCAGGCTCGTGTCGACGCACTCAAAAAGGGAACTGATCACACCCGGGAGGTGTCTGAAACCGCTTTCGGCGACAGTGCACATGTTCGATTTACGGGCAATGTAGCCGATCTGGCCGACTGTACGGTTTACATCGTAACCGTGCCCACACCAATCGATAAATACAAATCGCCCGATCTGACGGCGCTGTTGGCTGCCTCTCGCATGGTGGGGGCACACCTGAAACGAGGCGATCTGGTTGTCTATGAATCAACCGTTTATCCCGGCTGCACTGAAGAAGACTGCGTGCCGGTGCTGGAGGCTGCCAGCGGGTTGCGCTACAATGAGGATTTCTTCTGTGGCTATTCGCCCGAGCGGATCAGCCCCGGCGACAAGGAGCGAAATGTATCGCAGATCCTGAAAATTACGTCGGGGTCAACACCTGCCGTTGCCCGCTATGTCGATCAGTTATACAGCCGGATCATCAAAGCAGGAACGTACCTGGCCCCATCGATCAAAGTGGCGGAAGCTGCCAAAGCCATCGAAAACGCGCAGCGCGACGTCAATATTTCGTTTGTTAATGAACTGGCTCTGATTTTTGACCGGCTGGGCATCGACACCATGGACGTGCTGGAAGCTGCCGCCACCAAATGGAATTTCCTGAAGTTTTGGCCCGGTCTGGTGGGGGGGCATTGCATTAGCGTAGATCCCTATTACCTGGCTCATAAAGCCCAAAGTGTCGGGTATCATCCGCAGGTGATTCTGTCGGGGCGGCGCGTCAACGACGACATGCCCATTTATGTAGCCAACAAACTGGTTAAGGCCATGATCCGGGCGGGCCTGTCGATAGCGGGCTCGTCGGTGCTGCTGCTTGGCGTGACGTTCAAAGAAAATTGCCCCGACATCCGTAACACCAAAGTCATTGACATCTACCAGGAACTTACGGGCTTCGGCATGAAAGTCGACATCCACGACCCCTGGGCCAGTGCCGATGACGTGTATGCCGACTATGGCATCCGGCTGGTAGAGCAGCCCGGCCGCTGCCAGTACGATGGAGTCGTTCTGGCCGTGGCGCACGAGGAATTCCTGACCCTGGACCTACAGGAATTATGCCGCAGCGAGTTGTCGATTATTTATGATCTGAAGTCGGTACTCGACCGGACGAAAGTGTCGATGCGAATCTAAGTTCTTCTAATTCAATACTGAATGCGTCTTTTTATCCTTATCGTTCTCTGTTGTCTCGTCGGCTCGCCGATCGCCTGGGCGCAATCGAAAAAGCAAACGCGCCGCGATGTGATGACCTATTTTCAGCAGCCCGATCAGGATAGCGCGTCTGTAAGGCCCAGCCATGTGCCTGCCTATACCTACAGACTACAGGCGGGGGATATCCTGGCCATATCGGTGTCGAGTTTGAATGCCGATGCCGATATGACGTTCAATCCCTTTAGCCGTCCCGGTGTCGCGTCGCTAGGGAGCGTGGCTGGCCGCGAAAACAGCAACAACCTGCCTATCGGCTACCGGGTAAGTGAGGCCGGCACGATCCACTTCCCCAAACTAAATCAGGTGCCGGTGGCGGGGCGCACGCTGAGCGAACTGGAAACCATGCTGCGCGATACGCTACAGGCGTTTCTTCGGGAACCCTACGTTTCGGCGCGGCTGCTCAACTTCAAAATTTCGGTGCTGGGCGAGGTACAGCAACCGTCGGTATTCACGGTCCAAAACGAGAAAATCACATTGACCGAGGCCATCAGCTTAGCCGGTGACCTGACGGTCTACGGCAAACGGGAGAATGTGCTGGTCGTGCGCGAGACCGCCACCAAACGGGCGTTTATCCGGGTCGATCTCACCGACCGATCCTTGTTCGACTCGCCGGCTTATTACCTCAAACCCAACGATATGATTTACGTAGAAGCGAAAAATGGCAAGAAAATACAGGCCAGCAAGCTGTTTCCCTACGTACCTGTGATCGTCAGTGGGCTTACCCTCATTGCCACCGTTGTTTTGAATCTGATAAGGTAGATGTATTTCCTCAATTCTTAACCCCTGCGCTACCCGTCGATACGCATCATGGCAAACCAGGAAACCGACACGAATCAGTTTGGTCAGGAGTACATCAAGTTTCTGGCTACCAAATACCTGCGTAACTGGTATTGGTTTGTGCTGGCGCTGGTGCTGAGCGTTATCGGTATGTTTACGTACCTCACGACGGTCAAACACACGTTCAGCGCGCAGGCCAGCATCCTGATCAAAGACGAAGACGACTCGGGCGGGTCGGCCAAGCAGGATCTGATGCAGGAACTGGACATGTTCGGCCCCAAAAAACAGGTCGAGAACGAGATCGAAGTGCTGAAGTCGTTCAAGCTGGCCAAAAAGGTAGTAGAGGATCTGGGCCTCGATATAGTCTATTCCTACAAAGACCGCTGGCGGGTACGTGACATTTACCGGGATGCCCCCATTGTGGTCAACGTGCTGAAACCCATCAATTCGGCTTACGACATTCCATACCCGGTAACCGTTGTGGCCGACAAAGCGATTATCGACGGCGTAAGCTGTCCATTCGGAAAGCCCACGACCTCGCCACTGGGTCTGGTTATTGTCACCCGCCGCGACAGCGCATCGACCCGGCATGACCAGATTACGGTGACCATGGAGCACCCGGTCGATGTGATCAAGTCGTTTGTAAAGCGCCTGCGGGTGTCACAGCCCAATAAATCGGCCTCGGTGCTGTTCCTGACAATGGAAGACCACGCGCCCGACCGGGCCGAGAAATACCTCGACCGGCTGATTTACTTCTACGAACTGATGTCGTTGCAGGATAAGAACCGGGTGGCGGCCAACACGCTACGGTTTGTCGAAGATCGGCTGGGCATCATTTCCCGCGAACTCACCGCCGTCGAGAGCGACATACAGCGCTACAAAACCAACTCGGGGATCGTTGACCTCAGCTCCGAATCGGCGCTGTTTCTCGATAAAGTCAAGGAGAACGACGCGCAGCTGGGGCAGGTAAATATTCAGCTGGGTACGTTGAAAGAAGTCGAAAACTACATTGCCAGCAAACCCGGCACGCGAGTGGTGGCACCCGCTACGGTTGGCCTCGACAGCCCCACGCTGACGGCCCTGATCGGTAACCTCTTTGAACTGGAAGGGCAACGCTCAACGCTGATTCGGACTGTACCGGAAAAGTCGATTCCCATCGAAACGATCGACGAGCAGATTCGGAGCACCAAGCGCAACATTGCCGACAACGTGCAGACACTGCGCCGGATTCTGCTGGCTACGCAGAGCAGCCTGCAAACCAACAACAAGCGGATTGAGTCGACAATCCGTACCATACCGCTCAAAGAACGGCAACTGCTCGACATTTCCCGGCAGGCCAGCATTAAGGGAAATCTGTATACGTACCTGTTGCAGAAACGCGAAGAAACGGCCATGTCGTTCGCCTCGACGGTATCCGACCTCCGCGTGATCGATGATGCGCAGGCCGAACCACAGCCCGTCAAGCCCGTCAAGCGCAACTACTACCTGGTGGCCATGCTGATTGGGCTGCTACTGCCCGTGCTGGTGCTCTGGCTGATCGACTATTTCAATAACAAAATCAGCCGGAAAGCGCAGGTCGAAGCCGCCACCGACACACCCATTATCGGCGAGGTGAGCCAATCCGACACGGCTCAGTCACCCTTGCTGGTTACGGCCAAAAGCCGATCGCTGCTCGCAGAGCAAATCCGGGCGTTGCGGACCAATATTCAGTTTTTTAACGCCGATGGCGGCGATAAACAGACGATTCTGGTAACCTCAAACATCAGCGGCGAGGGTAAATCGTTTATCTCGCTTAATCTGGGGGCTAGTCTGGCCATTGCTGATAAGAAGGTGGTCATGCTGGAACTGGACATGCGGAGGCCTAAACTGCACCGCTACATCAACGAAGCCACTCCTAAAGGGGTATCGAGTTATCTGGCCGGGCAGGCTACGCTCGACGAAATCATCAAGCCCGTAGAAGGATACCCGAATTTATTTTTCATTCCCTGCGGCATCATTCCGCCCAACCCGGCTGAACTGATTGGGGGTGAAAAAATGCGCTACCTGTTCGAAAACCTGCGCGAGCATTTTGATACGGTTATTGTCGATTCACCGCCGGTAGGGCTGGTCACCGATGCCAATATCCTGGCGCGGCACGCAACCATGACGCTCTACATCGTGCGGCACCTGTATACGGCTAAGGGATACTTGAAAAATATCGATACCCTCTACAAGGAAAAGCGCTTCCCAAACATGTGCCTGATCATCAACGGCATCAGGGCCGAGAAAGACTACGAATACAATTATGGCTACGGGTACGATGCCGGTTACGGCTACATGTACCGATCGACGTATGGGGAGGAGACTGACAGGGTGAGAAAGGTGGCCAGAAAAGGATTCAGCTTCAATTTCTGGAACAGGAAATAAACACGCAACCAATCAGGCATCGTATCCCCATGGCGTTTGATGTACGATTCATCCTCATTTCGCTGCTCGGTATCATCCTTCTAAACGTCTTCTCTGAGTTTACAGGGTTGGAGGTGCTGTCAATCGGTTTTTCGCTGTACACGTTTCTAATTTTTGTTCACAACGTTGGCCGAACCATCGCCATCCGCGAGTTGATGACATTTGTGGCCGCCCTACAAGTTGTGCTAGCACCGTCACTGGAACTGGCTGATGCGCCCAATAGTATGGCAGTATCATCGACCGATTATCTGAGTTATGCGTTGCCGGCCGTTGTTGCTTTTTCGGTTGGTTTGAATTGGCCACTGATCAAGACCAAATCTCATATTGATTTACTAGCTTCTGTAAAAGATTATGTGAAGGGGAAAGAAAAAACGAGTTTTATTTTGTTGATTCTCGGTATTATAGGTTCTTTCTTTTTTAATTATGCTCCTGTTCAAATAAAAGCGCTCGTCTATTTGTTTGCCGTTTGTTTGTATGCCTCTGTAATGTATGCACATTATTCAGGAAGCAAATTTAAGTATGTGACGTTGGCAATCGCCTTGGGCTTATTGCTATACATAACCGTGCGCGATGGTATGTTCGGGCACATGATTTTATGGGTGACGCTATACGTACTAGTTGTCTTAGTAGGTACAAAAAAAGGAACGAGCCTAATCGTAAAACTAACCTTGATAGGCTCTTGTGCTCTTTTTGTTTTATTGGCTCAATCTGTGAAGATGGAGTATCGAATAAAAACATGGGGCGATAGTCCGGAAAATCGAAAAGGTGATTTAAATCTGATGGTCAATTTATTCGTACAACGGATTAATGACCCTGACTTCCTATTTGGCAAAAACCATCTGTACGCGACTTATCATCGGCTGAATCAGGGCGGGTTAATTGCGCAGACGATGGCTTATGTGCCTCATTACGAGCCTTTCGCTAATGGAGAGTTGTTAGCACATTTCATCTACCCATTTATCCCCCGGATCATCTGGAGCGGAAAGCCAATAACGGGTGGCGCAGCGAATATAACCCGATTCACGCCGCTGGTGCCGGATGGAATCACGAGTTCTAATATATCGCCTTTCGGCGAAGGGTATGTTAATTTTGGTCGAATAGGAGGTGTGATTTTTTTATTTTTTTTTGGCATGTTGTTTAACTACTGTTTTCTAAACGTCATAAAGATAGCAGAGTCTAGGCCATCTCTTCTGCTTTGGATTCCCTGCTTGTTCACGGGCTGTCTTTCTCTTGAGACAGATGTGCTCTCGACCTGGGGTAGTTTTGTGACAATGTCTATGTTCTTGGTTGTCTTTTGGTTTGTTACTAAACGTATGAAACTACAGTTGTAATCAGTAGATTAAAATGACAACACGTAAAGCAACAGACAATTTATAGTTATAGTGATCGTGGCTAAAAAATGTATCGTAAAACAATAAAATGTCAGTTGCCTACAAAACCCATCCGGCTACTGATCATCAATAGCCATCCGATTCAATATTTCGCGCCTCTTTACAGGCAACTGGCCGCCAGTGAGCAGTTCGATCTGGATGTGCTTTACTGCTCGCGGCATGGCCTGGCCGGTGAAACCGATCGGCAATTCGGGCAGCCGGTGCAGTGGGATATTCCGTTGCTCGAGGGTTACCGGCACCGGTTCCTGTCGAATCAGTCGCCCAATCCATCCATCTATTCGTTTTGGGGGCTGCTCAATCTGTCTGTCGTTAAAGCCCTGTGGCAATCGCCGCGTGGCGTGGTGATGGTGTACGGCTGGGCGTATGCTGTTTGCTGGTTAACCATCCTGAGCGCCAAACTCATGGGGCATCAGGTCTGTATGCGGGCCGAAAGTCCGCTACGGCTCGAAACCAGCAAAAGCCTATTCCGGCAACAAATACGGCGGTGGGTACTGGGTAAGGGCCTGCTACGCCTGGTCGACTATGCCCTCTATATTGGTGAGCAGAACCGAGCCTTTTACCGGCATATGGGCGTGGCCGAACAGAAACTGATTTTCTGCCCTTACGCCGTCGACAACGCCCGCTTTCAACAGGCGGCGGCTGAACAGGTATCTTGCCGGGCTGAACTGCGTCGTCGGCTGAGCATTTCTCCAACCCAAAAAGTGCTGCTTTACTGTGGCAAGTACATTCCCAAAAAACGCCCTGTCGACCTGTTGAAGGCCGTTGCCGTGCTGCGCCGGGCCGACGTGGCGGTGGTGTTGGTAGGTGATGGGCCGTTGCGGCCCGCGCTCGAGGCGTTCTGTCGCGAACAGCAACTGGCCAACGTGCACCTGACGGGGTTCGTCAATCAGTCCGAAATCGTCCGCTATTATGCGCTGGCCGATGTATTCGTGCTGTGTTCGGATGAGGCCGAAACCTGGGGGCTGGTCACCAATGAGGCCATGAACGCGGGCCTGCCGGTGGTGCTATCGCAGGCCGTTGGTTGCGCCGACGATCTGGTGCAGTCAGGGCAGAATGGCTACAGCTACCCTTGTGGCAACGTACCTGCATTGGCCGCGGCCCTTAACCAACTACTCGACATGCCCGCTGTTGACTGGCTGCGCTTTCGGGCCTGCTCGCGCGCAATCGTCGACCGGTACAGCTACGGGCAGACGGTTCGGAATTTACAGGATGCACTTAGCCGACCTTCTGCTCCATGAAAATCGTGCTTATTGGCCGCGACGGCTATGAATCGCTGGAGTGGCATTTTCGGGATACGTTCAACCGGCTGAGCCATCAGGCTACGATTGTCGATTTCAAAAACGTAACCCATCTGCCCGAGAAAGCGCAGTATTGGCTATCACGGTTCAGCGAGCGATACGACCGGGCCATCAGCCGGAGTCTGGTTAATTATATCTGTCAGTTGTCGCCCGATTTTGTGCTGGTTGTCTACCGGCATATCCACCCGTCGGTAATCGTAGAGCTGAAAAAAAGGCTGCCCCATTGCCCCATTGCTCAATATAACCCCGATGCCCTGACCAACCTGGAGCGGCAACAGATCCTGGCCTCACCCTTCGATTTTTACTTTACAAAAGAACCTTATCTGGCTGAGGTGTTTCGGCAGAAAGCGGGCCTCAACGTGTTTTATCTGCCCGAAGCCTTCAACCCGCACGTAAACGTTCGGCCCGCCGATAATCGGGCGCTGCTGGAAGCCGAAACCAATATAGACGTGATGCTGTACGGAAACCTGTATCCATACCGAGCGCGGATGGTCGAGCGGCTGATTCAGGCGGGCATTCGCCCAACCATCTTTGGTTTGCCCGCCAATTACATGCCGCCCAGCGTCAAACGGGCCTTCGTGGGGCGATACCTGACCGGCGATGAGAAAAACCGGGTTATCAGCGGAGCGAAAATTGTTTTCAATAATCTGCACTACGCCGAGGTGTCGTCGGCCAACAAGAAATACTTTGAAATCAATGGTATCGGCGGCTTTCAGCTTTGTGATTACAAACCCACACTGGCGGAATACAGTGGGGTACACGTCGAGAAGATAACGTTTAACAGCATCGACGAGGCCATCGATCAGATTCGGTATTACCTGGACAAGCCCACCGAGCGCTACACCCTTTCCGATCAGCAGTATGGCCACTTTCAGGTGCATCATACCTACGAGAAACGCGTTCAACAACTACTAAGCATTGTTTTTGGTCATGCGTAGGCTCGCGTCGCCGCCTTGGCTACAGGGGCTACAGGCACGCCCGGCGGTGCAGGCCCTGTCGAGCCTGCTGAGTGGTCAATTGCTCAATGCGGGTTCGGGGCTATTGCTGGGGAAGGCCATTGCGCTCTACGTACCGGCGGCGGTTTTTGGGGCGTATAGCCTGGGGTTTGCCGCTACGACCCTCGGCCATAGCCTGCTCATCGCGCCCGTACTGCAAGCGCTAAAAACGGCACAGGCTCAATACGGCTGGGCCGCCGTGTTTCCCAGCTACTGCCGCGTCCTGTTGGGTATCTATGGGCTAATGGCAATAGGCGCAGCGCTGTATGGAAGCCTGACGGGCAACGTACCCGACGCGGCTTTGATGCTGCTGGCTCTGGTGGGGCAGGGGTTCTATGCCGCCCGTGGCGAGTACCTGAATTTGCAGGGTCGATTCAACACCTATTCGCTGGTACAGGCTGCTTATGGGCTGGTCAACTTGCTGCTGTTTATTGGACTAGTGGTTGGTATGGGCGTTCGGTCAGTTACGGGGTTATGGCTGGTGCTGGCGCTGCTCAACGGTCTGTTCGCCACGCTGGTTTGGCGACTTAATCTGTCAATGACGCCTGTTGTTGACGAGGCCACGTTCGAGCCTGTACCGAGTGCGCCTGCGTTGATGAAGGCACTATGTACCTACGCCATGCCGCTGGTGGGGCTAGCCGTGTGGTCATGGCTAATCAACTATGCCGACCGGTACCTCATCGGTTATTACCTGACCAGAGCCGATGTGGGAATCTACAGCGTGGGATACGGCTTGGGCGCTAAGATGACGCTGCTGGTGAGCCCGTTTATGATCCATCTGAGTAGCCGCCTGTACCGCCTGCGGGGCGAGGGGGGCGATAGTAACGCGGCCTAGCAACTACAACGGCAGTACATCGGTCGGTATGCCGCTGTTGGGCTGGTGGCGTGCCTCATCTTTTTCCTTGGCCGAAACCTGATCGGGGAAATGCTCTTGTCGGAAGCCTATCGACCCGCTTTTCTGATCGCCCCCACCGTAGCCCTTGGTTACCTGTTTCTCACACTCATTCACCTGCACGAAATCAAATGGTACGTCTACGGCCAAACGACGTTTATCCTGGGGCACTACGCCGCCGGAGCCATTGTCAATATCACCTTGAACGGCCTGCTGATTCCATGGTGGGGGTTGCCGGGCGCCGCCATAGCCACCGTTTGTAGCTGCCTGCTGCAATTAGGGCTGGTCATGTACATGTATCACTGCAACCGAAGAAACGTTTCTACAACAGACCGATGAACGCCGCCAAAGACCGCCTTTATCAGGCCTATGTACGCAGCGGGCAAGCCCCCGCGCTAGCCACCATTGCCCCAGACGGCGACGAACTGTTCCGGCTGAATCGCCCGTATATCGACAAGGTCATCCGGCCACTGCTGCCTCCGCAGCCCGACGCCCGTATTGTAGACTTGGGTTGTGGTAATGGCTGCTACCTGTATCATGCCAAACAGTATGGCTACACCAACCTGATTGGCGTCGATACGTCGGCAGAGCAGGTGGCACTGGCTCATCAAATCGGCCTGACCGACGTCCGCCAGCAAACCATCGATTCGTTTCTGGCTACCTATCACGACCCCACGGACCTCGTGCTGCTGATGGATGTGCTCGAACACCTGACCCTCGCCGAAACCCTCGTGCTGCTCGATGCCGTCTATGCCGTGCTCAAGCCTGGTGGGCGGGTGCTGATTCACGTACCCAACGCCGAAGGCATTTTTGGGATGCGCATCCGCTACGGTGACCTCACGCACGAGCAATGCTTTACACCCAACTCCATGCGGCAATTGCTGCAAACCGTAGGCTTTAGTCGGTTGGTCTGCTACGAAGATAAGCCGGTCGTTTTCGGGTTGGTATCGCTGCTACGGTGGGTCATCTGGGAACTCACAACACTGCGCTACCGGCTGATGCTGCTGGCCGAAACCGCCACGCGTGGGGCCATTTTATCTCAAAATATGTTGGTTGTAGCCACCAGATAACGCCTTGGTTGTTTCATTCCTATTTCGCCAGAAAGGCGCCGGATTCAGCATTGAAGGTATCTTTGGCCTGCTGGCAACGTACCTGCGTACGCACCATGCCTTTACGGTCAGGGAGGTCCACGTACCCAACATGGCCATCAGGCCGGGGGCGCTCTGGCAGAACCTGCGGGTAGCCCGCCGCCAACGTGCCGACGTATACCACATCAGCGGCGATGTGCATTATCTGGCGCTGGCCTTGCCGCCTCGCCGTACAGTGCTGACCATCCACGACTGCATTTCGCTGGAGCGCGAACGGCAACAGGGCAACCGCTGGCGGTACTATGCCCTCTGGCTCCTGTTCTATTACCTGCCCATGCGCCGCGTGGCCTGCATCACCACGGTTTCAGAAAAATCGCGGCAGGAACTCCTCCGGCACATGGGGCCACTGGCCGAGCGGGTTGCCGTCATTCCCAATCCGTATAACCCCCGCTTTCAGCCTACGCCTAAGCCCTTCAATGACACCAACCCGACTCTGCTTCACATCGAAAACGGGGCACACAAAAACCTCGCCCGGCTGGCCGTGGCCTTACAGGGCCTTCCGTGTCGGCTGCTGATTATCGGACAGTTGACCGCCGAACGGGTGGCGCAACTGACGGCGCTGGGTATTATGTACGAACAAAAAACAAACCTGACCGACGAGGAGATGGTGGCGGCTTATCAGGCCTGCGATATGCTCGTTTTCGTGTCGCTCTACGAGGGATTCGGCCTGCCTGTGTTGGAAGCCAACGCCACCGGGCGCGTCGTGTTAACGTCGGCTATCGACCCGTTACGGGAGGTGGCCGGCGAGGCTGCCCTGCTGGTCGACCCAACCTCGGTAGCCGCGATTCGGGCGGGTGTTCAACGATTAATGGCTGACTCGGCGCTGCGAGAACAACTCATTGCTGCGGGGTATCAGAACATTGCCCGGTATCGAATAGATGCTGTGTCGGAGCAATATAAAGCTGTTTATCAATCGGTTATCGATTAAAGTATGCACATTCTCTATCCCATCGGTACTTATTATCCGGCGCAGTCGGGCGGGCCAAGCAACTCGGTCTACTGGCTGGCTAGGGCGCTGCGGCAACAGAGTGTGCAGGTAACGGTCGTGTCGACGGATACCGATCAGCCTGCCGATACGCCGCGCAATCAATGGCTCGATACCGACGCCGGGCGGGTGCTGTATGCCCAAACCCGGCATCATCGGCTACCTATTCGGGCCATCCGGGCTGCCCTGAGCCAACTGCCGACCGCCGATGTAGTGCACCTGACCAGCCTCTTCTACACGACCTCGCTGGTAGTGGGCTGGGTAGCGTTGCGAGGGGGGAAACGGATCGTGTGGTCGCCACGGGGTGAGCTGGCCTCCGCCGCCCGTACCCATCGGTCAACGCTAAAAAACGTTGTCCTGAACTGGCTGAAACGGCAGGCGCCACGCATCACTTTTCACGTAACCTCACCCGCCGAAGCAACCGACGTGCAGGCCGTATTTGGGCCAGAGGCGACCATCGTCCAACTGCCCAACTACCTCGACCTGCCACCGCTCATGCCGCGAGTGGCCGGGCGCTACCTCTTGTTTTTAGGCCGATTACACCCCATCAAAGGGTTGGACAACGGGCTTCGGGCACTGGCTCAAAGCAGAGCGTTTGTGCAGGGGAACTGGCAATTTCGTATCGTGGGGCCCGATCCCGACCAGTATGGCAACCACCTGCGCGAGCTGGCAACGTACCTGGGAATAGCCCAACGAATCCAGATCGAAGCGCCTGTTACCGGCGTGGCGAAAACGCAGCTTCTGGCCAATGCGCACGCGTTGCTATTGCCTTCACACAGCGAGAACTTCGGCAACGTAGTCGTGGAAGCACTGGCACAGGCGACGCCGGTCATTGCGGCAACGGGCACCCCCTGGCAAGTAGTGGCCGACAGGCAGGCCGGTTTCTGGGTCAGTAATCAACCCGACAGGCTGGCCGCTGCCATTGACGCCTGCCTATCGTTACCCGCCCCAACCTACGCCGCCTACCGCCAGAATGCCCACCAGCTCGCGCAGGATACATTCGACAGCAAAGCGAACGCCTGGCGCTGGGTCGAGGCTTACCAACGCATACTTAATCCCGTAGCCTTATGTGCGGAATAGCGGGTCTGCTGGCTCGTCGGCAGCCGTTGGTCGACCCGCAACTGGTTGAGCGCATGAACGGGGCCATGCATCACCGCGGTCCCGACGCCACTGGCCTCTGGTGCGAAGGCTCCATTGCGCTGGGCCATCGCCGCCTGTCGATCATCGACCTGAACGAAACGGCCAATCAGCCGCTGGCCGACGCATCAGGTCGGTACCGGATTGTGTTCAATGGGGAAATTTATAACTACCGCGAGCTCCGCGCCCAGTTGTCCGGCTACCCGTTCCGGACTCAGTCGGATACCGAAGTGCTGCTGGCCGCCTACACGCGCTGGGGCGTCGGTTGTCTTCAGCACCTGAACGGGATGTTTGCCTTTGCGCTTTGGGACCGGCAGATGGAGCAACTGGTGCTGGCCCGCGACCGCCTCGGCAAGAAACCGCTCTACTATTACCTCGATGACCAGTACCTGCTGTTCGCCTCGGAAGTACGCGCCTTGCTGCAAACCGGGCTGGTGCCGCGCCAGCTTCATACCGACGCGCTACCAACGTACCTGATGTACCAGACCGTGCCCGGCCCCGAAACGCTGGTGCGAGATGTGCGTCAGTTGGTGCCGGGGCAATATGCTCTGTTTGACAATGATCAGTGGACCGAACGACCCTATTGGGACTTACTGAAACCCACCCTCGCCGATCCGGCGCTGCTCGGTAACACGTTGGCCGTACGAGCGGAGGTACGTCGGCTGATGCAGGGCGCCGTTGCCCGCCGGATGGTCAGTGACGTGCCGCTGGGTGCTTTTCTGTCGGGCGGCATCGACTCAAGTGCCGTAGTGGCGCTCATGGCCGAGCAAAGCGAACAGCCCGTCAACACGTTCACGATTACGTTCACCGAAAAACAGTTCGATGAGTCGATGCAGGCCCGGCAACTGGCCCGGCGCTTCAACACGCGCCATACCGATCTGTGCTTACGGCCCGATGACCTGCTGGCCGAACTACCGCAGCTACTGGCCAGTATGGATCAGCCAAGCGGCGATGGACCAAACACCTATATGGTATCGAAGCTGACCAAAGCGGCGGGCATTACGGTGGCGCTCAGTGGTCTGGGTGGCGATGAGTTGTTTGCGGGCTACTCGACGTTTCGCCGCTACGCGCGCCTGCGGCAGTTGCGCGGGTTGTGGCAACTGCCCGGCGGGCTGCGGCGGTGGGTACTGAACACGGCGCTGCAAACGATGAACCCCGCCAAACGGCAGGCACTGGCACAGCTACCCTCGCTTGCCCCGGCTCAGCTATTCCCGCTTTTTCGACAGTCGTTTACCGAGTCCGACGTGATAGCCCTGTTGGGGCAATCGGGGGTTAACCCGGTGGCCAACTGGCTGGCCCGGCACGACGCCGAGCTGGGTCGCCTGCCCATCCTGAGTCAGGTGAGTGTGAGCGAACTGGTGAGCTACGCCATGCCGCTGTTGCTCCGGGATTCGGACCAGATGAGCATGGCTCACGCGCTCGAACTGCGCGTTCCTTTTTTCGACTACACGCTGATTGAGTTTCTGTTGCAGGTGCCCGATGCCTACAAAACCGCCTCACCGCCGAAGCGCCTGCTGGTCGATGCCCTACAGCCCCTGTTGCCCGATACCTTGCTTCAACGTTCTAAAATGGGCTTCAGCTTTCCGTGGGCGTCCTGGCTGCGGACTGACCTGCGGTCTTTTTGCCAGAACCGACTGAGGCAACTGGCGCAGCGGGAGTTGTTTCTGCCCGGCACGATCGAGGCCCTGTGGAACGGTTTTCTGCAGGCTGAACCCGGTTGCCACTGGAATCAGCTTTGGCTGCTGGTTACGCTCGACGACTGGCTTGAGCGGCATGGGTTCTAACCAGCGCTTAACGCCGTAGTAGTGCTACGTAGTTGGCTGCAGCGGGGTAATTTTCCAGTGAAGCCGAAAAACGGCGGCCCACCGGCCACTTGCCCCAGGGAGTCAGGCGGTAATGGGCGAAGTCGCTGCCGAGCAGGTCGAAGACCCCTTCGAGAGTGTTGCTCGTCTGTTTCCAGAGGTAGTTGTATTCAAACTGGATCGCGTGAATCTGTTTGTTTGCCAGCGTGCGTGTAGCGCCTCGCAAGACATTCAACTCGTGACCCTCCACGTCGATTTTCAGGAAATCGATGGTTGTCAGACCCGCTTCGGCAACGTACCTGTCGAGCGTTGAAAGCTGAATGGATTCCAGGCGGGGTGGCGCCAGATCGGCCACGCGTTCCCCAAGGGCATACAATGAGTTGATTCCCCATGTCTCGCCATACACATTAATTGAGGCTTCGGTGCGCTGATCCGACAGACCAACGTTGTTCAAAATTGCACTCGTGTTAATAAGATTTTTACTTAGTTTCTGGAACGTAGAGCTAACTGGTTCGAAACAGTGAATGTGTGCCGAATTGTTGATTGACAAGGCGTATCGGGCATACTCGCCAATATTGGCACCTACATCAATGACAGTAGGTTTATGCTTATACTTGAGTAGCCTTTTCAGGAAATGATACTCGCCATTTCGACCAGGGTCTGTGAATAGATATCCCTGCACGGCTGCTGGTAAGGCCGCAATTTTTTCCAGAAATGTCATCAATTATTACATAAAGGTAAGTATATGCCAAAAGTAGTGGAATATACCTGTCGTTCATGCTGCCCGTAACCGTACTGGTATTGACCAGAAATGAAGAGCCGAACCTGCCCCACTGCCTTCGTAGCGTGGTGGGCTGGGCGACCGCCGTTTTTGTGCTCGACTCAGGCTCGACTGACCGCACCGTCGAACTGGCTGAGGCGGCCGGGGCCACGGTTTTTTACCGCGATTTCGACAACTACGCCGCTCAGCGAAACTATGCCGTTCAGGCGCTGCCAATCCGCACGGAGTGGGTGCTGTTTCTGGATGCCGACGAATACATCGATCAGGCGCTTCAGCAGGAAATTGGGCAGGTTATGGCGCACCCCAACAGCCACGCGGGCTATTTCATCGCCTTCAAATTCATCTTCATGAATCGCTGGATACGCCGGGGCGGCTACTACCCGACCTATATCCTGCGGCTGTTCAAACGGGCGGCGGTGCGGCAGATCGACCGGCTTATGGACGAGCAGATTACGGTAAATGGCTCAGTGGGGTACCTGCAAACCCCGTTCATTCACCACGATCGCAAACCCCTGCTGTTCTGGTACGAAAAACACGTTCGGTACGTACCCTATCAACTCGCTGATCTGACCAAAAAAGAGCAACGGCCACCCCTGCGCTGGGCCGATGCCACAAGCCAGCGGGAGCGAAAACGGTGGGTGAAAGAACAGGTCTGGGTACGTATCCCGCCCCTGCTTCGTCCATTTCTCTACTTCGCGTATCGCTACGTGTTGCTGCTGGGCTTTCTGGATGGTCGCGCGGGTTTTATCTACCACGTCAGCCATGCATTTCTGTATCAGTTTATGATTGCCGCCGTTTATCTCGATCCGCAAAAACAGAGCCCCGTTCCTGTTGCTCAGCCCCAATGGACGCCGTAACCTACCATTCGGACATCGCGCAGGCATTCGATGAGCGCTACAGGCAGTCGCCCGATTTTCAGGAGCGCTACCGGGTCTGGTCGGCTCTGCTAAACCGGTACCTACGACCCGGCGACCGGCTTCTCGACGCGGGCTGCGGGTCGGGGGTGTTTAGCTTGTATGCTGCTCAGCGTGGGGCCATCGTAACGGCCATTGACGGGTCCGCCGCCATGATCGACCTGACCCGGCAGGCTGCCCAACGGGCACAACTGACTATCTGCGCCGAGGTAGACTGGCTACCGTTTGCGCACAACCGGGGCGCGTTTGACGTCGTGCTGTCGTCAAGCGTGCTGGAATACGTACCTGACCTGCCAGGTACGTTGCATTCCCTCGACCAGCATGTGGCCCTGGGGGGATTGCTGATCGTGTCGATGCCTAATCGCCGCTCGGTCTATCGAAAACTCGAACGCATCGTGTACTGGCTTACTGGCCGCCCTGCTTACCTCCGGCACGTTTTGCACTACGCCACGCCCGCAACACTGCTCCGGCAACTACCCGCTTACCAACTGATTTCCCACCGAACCTATGGCGGCACCAATGCCTATGCCCGTTTGCTGCGGCTGTGCCTGCCCACCCACCACGCTGACACGTTGTTCGTGGCAGTTTTTCGTAAACAATGACCATACTCAGTATCGTTGGGGCACGACCCAATTTCATGAAAGTAGCACCTCTGCATCGGGCTTTTCGGCAAATGCCAGGCCTGGTGTCGAAGATTGTTCATACCGGGCAGCACTACGATGCCCAAATGAGTGAGGTGTTTTTCAATCAGCTAAACCTCCCGCAACCCGATTATTACCTGGGCGTGGTCAGTGGGTCGCCAACGCGTCAGACGGCTGACATCATGACCAAGTTTGAGGAGGTGCTGCTGGCCGAAAAACCGGACTGGGTCGTGGTGGTGGGCGACGTGACAAGCACGCTGGCTTGCGCGTTGGTGGCCGTTCGGCAGGGAATCTGGGTGGCGCACGTAGAGGCGGGGTTACGATCCGGCGACCGCCGTATGCCGGAAGAAATCAACCGAATCCTGACCGATAACCTGGCTGACAAGCTGTTTGTGACGGAGCAGGCTGGGCTCGATAACCTGCATCATGAGGGTGTCGCGTCTCACAGGGTTCACCTCGTCGGGAATGTGATGATCGACGCGCTGATGCAGTACCAGGCGCAGGCAGCGGCACTGAACACGGTGGGTACGTTGGGGTTGACGCCCCGGCAGTATGTGCTGATGACCATGCACCGGCCCTCCAACGTTGACCTGCCCGATGGACTACGGGCCATCTTGCAGATTGTCGCCGACACGGCCCGGCAGCAGACGGTCCTGCTCCCATTACATCCGCGTACCGCCGCCAACCTCCATCGATTCGGCCTAATGCAATCCCTGACGGGTATTCCGAATGTTCGCCTGCTGGAACCGCAGGGCTATCTGGAATTTCTGAACCTGATGGAACATGCCACGGTAGTGGTGACAGATTCGGGCGGTGTGCAGGAAGAGACAACGTACCTGAACGTACCCTGTCTGACGTTTCGCGACAGCACCGAGCGCCCCGCCACGGTGACACTGGGCACCAATACCCTATTGGCCGACCTGAACCCCGCCACAGTGCAGGCGGCATTGGCGGGCATCTTCGCTGGCAACGCCAAACAAGGCGTTATTCCGCCGCTTTGGGACGGCCACGCGGCCAACCGCATTGCAACGATCTTACAAAATGGACAATCAACGGCTGGCTGATTGCGCCTTGCCCGCCCCACCTCGTGTATGCCATTCCTAACTAAGCCGAAGCGCCGCCCATGCGTCAACTGATTCAGAATTTAAAAACCGGCGAGACTATACTGGAAACCGTGCCTGCGCCGCAGGTACGTGCCGGGCAAGTGCTGATCCGCACACGGCGGTCGCTGGTGTCGCTGGGTACTGAACGGATGCTGGTCGAGTTTGGCCGGGCCAACCTCATCAGCAAAGCCCGCCAACAGCCTGACCGGGTAAAGCAGGTGCTGGAAAAAATCGGTATCGATGGCCTGAGGCTGACGCTCGAAGCCGTCTTCCGAAAGCTCGATCAGCCGCTGCCGCTGGGGTATTGCCAAGTGGGCGAGGTGGTAGCCGTGGGCGCGGGCATCACCGATCTGTCCATTGGCGACCGGGTGGCGTCCAACGGCCCTCATGCCGAGGTGGTCTGCGTGCCGCGTAACCTGGTGGCCCGCATTCCCGATGGCGTGAGCGATGAACAGGCGACCTTTACCGTGATCGGGGCTATTGGCCTTCAGGGGATTCGGCTGCTCGGCCCCACGTTGGGCGAAACGGTGGTCGTAGTGGGGTTGGGCCTGATCGGCCTGCTAACGGCCCAACTGCTGCGACTCAACGGATGCCACGTGATCGGGCTGGACCCCGACGAAAGCAAACGGGCATTGGCCCGGCAACTGGGCGTCGACGCGCTCGATCCCACCGATACCGATGCTGTAAAAGCGGTTAGCGAACTGACGAGCGGCGTTGGTGCCGACGGCGTGGTCATCACGGCATCTGCCAAGCCTAACGCGGCCCGAACCGACGAGATCATGACGCAGGCCGCCCGCATGAGCCGGAAACGCGGGCGGATCATACTGGTGGGCGTGGTGGGGCTACACCTCAATCGCGCCGATTTTTACGAAAAAGAGCTGACTTTTCAGGTGTCGTGCTCCTACGGGCCTGGCCGCTACGATACCGATTACGAACAGCACGGCCACGATTACCCGCTCCCCTACGTCCGCTGGACCGAGAATCGAAACTTCCAGACGATTTTGCACCTGTTGCACACCGGCCAGTTGCAGGTAAACCCGCTCATTACCGAGGTGGTGCCCCTCGCCGACTTCCAGCAGATTTATGGGCAGATGGGCCGTTCAGCCGGGTTGCCGGGCCGCATCGCTTCACTGCTAAGCTACCCCGAAGCGGGCGATGCGCTGGGTACGTTGGTGACGTTGCATGAGCCGGTTCCTGAGCCAGCGGCTGGGGTGATAGGCATTATTGGCGCGGGCCATTTCGCCGCTTCCACGCTGGTGCCAGCCCTGCACAAAGCTGGGGCCACGCTACAAACCATTGCCAGCGCCAATGGCCTGAACGGAACACTATTGGCTAAAAAGTTTGGTATCGCCCGCAGCACCACCAACTACCACGATGTGCTGGCCGACCCAGCCATCGACCTGTGCGTGATTACCACCCGCCACAACAGCCACGCCCAACTGACCATTGACGCCTTGCGGGCGGGCAAGCATGTGTTTGTTGAAAAACCGTTGGCCATCTACGACGACGAACTGACGGCGATCGTGGCCGCGCAGCAAACCGCCGGCCGCCTGGTGCTGGTGGGCTTCAACCGCCGCTTTTCGCCAACGGCCCAAAAAGCCAAAGCCCTGCTTGGTGGCGACAACGCTGGAGCCGTGCCCATGAACGTGATTGCGACCATGAACGCCGGTGCGATTCCGGCCAACGCCTGGGTGCACGACCGGGCCGTGGGAGGTGGGCGCATTCTGGGCGAAGCCTGTCATTACATCGACCTGATTACGTACCTGACTGGCAGCCGGGTGGTTGGCGTGTGCCTGAACGCCATGGGGCAGCAACCCACCGAAGCGACCGACTCGGCATCGATACTGCTACGGTATGAAAACGGGGCCACGGGCGTCATCAACTACTTCGCCAACGGGAGCAAGGCCTACGCCAAAGAGCGCATCGAAGTCTATTCACAAGAACGCACGTTGATTCTCGACAATTTCAAATCGCTCAAAGGCTACGGCTTTCGGAGGTTTTCCGGGATGTCGGGGCGGCAGGATAAAGGGCATGCCGAGCAGTTTCGGCAACTGATGCACACTCTGCGCAGCGGTGGGCCGTCGCCTATTCCGTTTCCGCAGATCGTCAACACCACGCAGGCTACGCTGGCGGCACTGCGCAGTTTGCAGGAAGGGCGGTGGGTGAGCGTATGATCAATACAATGGGTCGCTACTGGCGCACGATCCGGCACCTGACTGCGCGGCAACTGGTGTTTCAGGTCTGGAACCGGCTGCGCGGTCGGCCCCGGCTGCGTTGGCGCAATCAGCCGGAATACAACGTACCTGAGGTGCCGTTGCCCATTACGTTTACCTTCCTGAATCAGTCGGTCACCTTCGACAGGGCGATCGACTGGAATTATGCCGCCAACGGCAAACTGTGGACGTATAACCTGAATTACTTCGCCTTTCTGGACGAGGTAGCCGGGCCGGACGGACTGGCGCTCATGCACGATTTTATCCGGCAAACCCGGCAACTGCGCGATGGGCTGGAGCCGTATCCGACCTCCTTGCGGGTGCTACACTGGCGTCGGTTTCTGGAGCAGCACCAATTGTGCGACCCGCTTATCGACCAGCATCTGTATGCCCAAACCGCTCTGCTTGCGTCGCGGCTCGAATACCATCTGGGTGGCAATCACCTGCTCGAAAACGCCTGTGCACTGCTTATCATGGCCGTTCATTTTCGGCAGCAGATCTGGTTCAGGAAAGCGGCCAACCTGCTTCGGGCCGAACTGAACGAGCAGATTCTGAGCGACGGTGGCCACTACGAACGCAGCCCCGTGTATCATCAACTACTCACCGACCGGCTGCTCGATGTGTATGAAACACGCCACGCCCAACTTTACCGGGCCGACACGACGTTGATTGATCTGGTAAAAGAGAAGGTGTGTCTGATGCTGGGTTGGTTGGAGGCGATTACGTTTCGGAATGGCGATGTGCCGATGGTTAACGACTCGGCTTATGGCGTGGCCCCTTCGACGGCCCAACTGTGCCAACGGGCAACGTACCTGAACCTCCAGGCGACACCTGTAGCGTTGGGCGAAAGCGGCTACCGGATGCTGACAACGCCGCGCCTCGAGTGCTTTATCGATATTGGTCCGGTAGGTCCCGATCATCAGCCTGGCCACGCACACGCCGATACGTTCTCATGGGTGCTGTATGCCGACAACCAACCCGTTATAGTCGATCCGGGGACATCGACCTATTTGATTGGCCCACGGCGAGACTGGGAACGGAGCACCGAAGCCCACAATACAGTAACGGTCGCTGGACAGAATTCATCGGAAGTATGGGGTGGCTTCCGGGTGGGGCGGCGGGCAACCGTCGAGGTGCTCACCGACACACCAACGCAGGTTGTGGCTCGCCATGATGGCTACAAAAACACGCTGGGTACGTGGCACTGGCGAACCTGGCACTTACTTGATGAAAACACATTGGCCATTACGGATCGCATCGATGCGCAAAAATTTATGACTTATCAACGATTTTATTTTGATAAAGTAATAAATTTAGTTTTGCTAGACAATGGTATACAAACCGAACAACTTAGACTCAACGTGTTTACGGAGTCTAATTATGAGTTGAGAAAAAGTACATATGAACGGGTTGTTGGTTTCAATCGCTGTCAGGCGGCGTCTTGTCTTACCATTCGCTTTGACCAGTCTATTACCACCACCATTCGTATCGTACCGTGACTGTACTTTTATTGAGTTATTATTTCGAGCCCGATCTCAGCGCCGGGTCCTTCCGAAATACACCGCTTGCTTATGAGTTGGCCCGGCAGCTTGGCGACGCCGGGACAGTGCATGTAATTACAACTCAACCAAACCGGTACCAGTCGTTTCGGGCGGAAGCTGCTGCGGAAGAGTGGCACAACAATCTGCGTATCAACCGGATAGCGGTGCCTAACCACGACAGCGGGTTTGCCGATCAGATTCGTTCGTATAGCCACTTTTACCGAGGCGCGCTGGCGCTGACCCGCCATCAGTCATACGATCTGGTCATTGCCTCCTCATCGCGGCTGTTTTCGGGCTTCCTGGGGGCCTATCTGGCCCGTCGGCAGCGGGTGCCGCTGGTGCTCGACATTCGTGATCTGTTTCGGGAAAACATTCTGGAACTGCTCCGAAACCCAGTCGTGAAGCTGGGGTTAAGCCCGGCCCTGAAGTGGGTAGAGCAGTATACGTTTGGGGCAGCCCGGCATATCAATCTGGTGTCGGCTGGTTTCGTTGATTATTTCAGTCGCTACACGCAGGCCACCTACAGCTATTTCACCAACGGCATCGACGATCATTTTCTGAATTTCCCGGCCACCCCAATGCGTTCGGCTGACCGGCCACGGGTTATCCTGTACGCCGGTAACATCGGGGAGGGGCAGGGGCTGGAAAAGATCATCCCGGCGGCGGCGCAGCAACTGGGCAGCCCCTATCGGTTTGTCGTGATCGGCGATGGTGGTACCCAAACCCGGCTTCAACGGACGGTGCAGGAGCGGCAACTGACCAACGTGGACATACGCCCGCCCATGAGCCGCCGCGCCTTACTGGCCGAATATGAGCAAGCCGATTATCTGTTTATGCACCTCAACGACCTAAAGGCCTTTGAACGCTGCCTGCCCTCAAAACTGTTTGAATATGCCGCTACCGATAAGCCCCTTATTGCGGGTGTAGCAGGCTATGCGGCACAGTTTGTTCGGCAGCACGTACCCAACAGTATCGTGTTTGCGCCCGGTGACGTAGCTGCGTTTGTTGAGCAATTGCGCCAAACACCGTATCGGAATGAGGTACGCACCGCGTTTATCGAGCAGTTTCGCCGTCAGGCAATTATTCAGGCGCTGGCGAGCCTGGCGTTGGAAACCGCCGGTTTATCACAAAAAGCCATTTTGGAAAAAGCCGACCTGCTTTCCTGAAGGGCCTTAGTTGATCCGTTGCCCGCCTTTCATTACCAGCTTCAGCTTGCGCAGGCTATTGATCTGCTTGGTCGGGTCGCCCTCTACGGCGATCAGATCGGCCAGTAAACCCGCTTTCACGCGGCCCCGGTCGGTCAGGTGAAACACGTCGGCATTGGTAGCGGTGGCCGATCGCAGCACCTCGGTGGGTGTCATGCCGTAGTCGACCATCATCTCGAGCTCGCGGGCATTGTCGCCGTGCGAAAAAACGCCCACATCGCCCCCGGCGCAGATGGTGACCCCCGCCTGCAAGGCCTGCCGGAAGGTCTGCCGTTTCTGGCTGATGCGTTCTGGTTCAGGTACGTTGGGAGCGCCTTTTTTCCAGCCCCGGTACTGGGCGATGGCGTCGCCCGCCGCCAGGGTAGGGCAGAGGGCGGTTCCATGCTGTTTCATCAGCGCGAAAATATCGGGCGTACCGGCGTCGCCGTGTTCCAGGGTCTCACAACCGGCCAGAATGGCCCGGCGCATGCCCTCGGCTGTGCTGGCGTGAGCCACCACGCCGCGTCCGCTGCTTTTGGCAACATCCACAATCGTTTTTAATTCCTCAATCGTAAACGTGGGGCGGGCTTCGGCCATCAGGCCCCACCGATAATCGGCATACACCTTAATCACATCGGCTCCTTTGCCAATCTGCCGCCGCACGGCCATGATGAGCCGGTCGTGGCCATCGGCTTCTTCGGCCCCCTGGGGTACGTCGATATCGGGGCTGAACCCTTTGGGTGCATAGCTGCCCGTGGCGATCAGCGCCCGTGTGGCAATTACCATTCTGGGACCTGGGATAATGCCCTGATTGATCGCCTGTTTCAGACCAACGTCGTCGTAATCAGCGCCTTCGGTACCCAGGTCGCGTACGGTGGTGAAACCCGCCCGGAGTGTCTTCTCGGCATGCACGGTTGCCCGCGCTACCCGCAGCGACCGGGCTTCGCGCAGCACCTGATCGTCCCAGGGCGTTTCATTGTAGGGATGCAGTAACAGATGCGAATGGCCTTCGATCAGGCCGGGCAGCAGCGTGGTATTGGGCAGGTCGATGACCGTCTCAGGTACGTTGGTAGTTTTGGGTAGCGAGGCTGGCGGGCCGGCTGCTTCGATCCGCTCCCCACGTACCCGCACCACCCAGCCTTCGTGAAGCTGCTCGCCATCGAAGACGCGGGCCGGGCGCAACAGCGTGGTGGGCTGTGCCTGTGCCAGTGAGCAGCAGGCGATAAACAGGGTGCTGTGAAGCAGGCGGTAAAATGCGGTCATAACCAGAAATTCAGCGAGAACATCGTTTGGTTAAACATACAAAAAAAGGCCGCTCTCAATAGAAAGCGGCCCCGTTTGTCGATGAATGGGTAATATCGGTTAGTTGGCTACTGCCTCTTCGGTCAGCACGTCGTTGACGGCGGTGAGGGGCAGGCCAAACGCATCGGCAACGCCTTTGTAGACAATCTTACCTTCCACCACGTTCAGACCGAGACGCAGCTCGGCGTTATCGCGGCACGCCTGCTGCCAGCCTTTGTTGGCCAGTTGAAGCGCGTAGGGAAGGGTCGCGTTGGTGAGCGCAACGGTGCTGGTGTAAGGCACGGCACCGGGCATGTTGGCCACGCAGTAGTGCACCACGTCGTCGATGACGTAAGTGGGATCTTCGTGGGTAGTGGGGCGGCAGGTTTCGATGCACCCCCCCTGATCAACAGCCACGTCGACGAGCACCGTACCGGGCCGCATTAGCTTCAGCATGTCGCGGGTAACGAGGTGCGGCGCTTTGGCACCCGGAATCAGCACAGCACCCACAATGAGATCGGCATGTTGTACTTCTTCCCGAATGTTATAATCGTTCGACATCATGGTGTCGACGTTTGCGGGCATGACGTCGGCGAGGTAACGCAGGCGGGGCAGGCTGATGTCCATAAGCGTCACATGCGCCCCCAGACCGGCGGCCATGCGGGCGGCCTGCGCCCCCACGATTCCACCGCCGAGCACCAGCACTTTCGCGGGTTTTACACCCGGAACGCCGCCCAGCAGAATACCCCGCCCTTTTTGGGGTTTCTCGAGGTATTTGGCACCTTCCTGAATCGCCATCCGGCCGGCTACTTCCGACATCGGCACCAGCAACGGCAGGCTCCGATCGGTTTTCTCGACCGTTTCGTAGGCGAGGCAAATCGCCTTACGCTCGATCATGGCGTGGGTCAGTTCCTCCGACGAGGCGAAGTGGAAATACGTGAACAGCAGCTGATTCTCTTTGATAAGATTGTACTCCTGCGCGATGGGTTCCTTCACCTTCATGATCATCTCGGCGATGCCGTAAATGTCTTCGATGGTGGGGAGCATTTGCGCACCTGCTGTAATGTATTCACCGTCTTCAAAACCGCTGCCCACCCCGGCGTTGACCTGTACGTAAACCGTATGACCGTGTTTACGCAATTCGGCAACACCCGCTGGCGTAAGTGCTACGCGGTTCTCGTTGTTTTTAATCTCTTTGGGAACACCAATGACCATGACGATATGGCTATTTTGTTTGTTGGGTACAAGAAGTAGTACAAAAGTAAGAAGATAGAATAGAAGGATGGTGTTTGCTGAAAATTTGGGATAAATAGCATTATATAACTGTTTTCTCAGGAAATCGGTCTGAAAAGGATCGGCTGAGCGGCGGTTGACAGGACAGTTTTCTTTCCGCCTTCATCGGAGTGGTTTATGGAACTTGATAAAATCGATCGGGCAATTCTGGCGCTTTTACAGACAAATGCCCAACTCACCATTCAGGAAATCGGGCAGCAAATCAACCTGTCTAAAACGCCCGTACACGAACGCATCAAACGGCTTGAACGCGAGGGGATTATCGATCGGTACGTGACGGTGCTGAATAAAAAGAAGCTGGGAAGTCGGTTGCAGATCTACTGCCAGGTCACGCTCGACAAGCAAAACCGCGATAGTTTCGATGCATTCGATGCGGCGATTGCCACGCTGCCCGAAGTGCTCGACTGCTGCCGGGTGTCGGGGGCGTTCGATTACCTGATCAAGCTGATCGTGACCGACATGGACGACTACAACCGCTTTTATCAGGACCAGTTTTCGGTTATTCCGGGCATCGTCCACATCAGCAGCTTCTTCGTGATGGCCGAGGTGAAAAACACAACGGTGGTGCCGGTGTGAGGGAGTTCACTGTTTGCAGTCCTCTGTCCGCTGTTGCTTCGCGTTTCCACTAGAAATAGGTTGTTGCAGAGTAACAGCGGACAGACGACTGTAAACAGTGAACTACGTTACGGCTATTACTTCTCCGTGCGTCTGCTTCATCACGGTGCGGAGGGCGGGTTTCAGCAAGCCGAAGGTGGCGACGGCGGCTTCGCTCAGCCAGGCCCGGCCAAAGAGTTGCTGCACCGTTCGCCCCACCCATAGCCGCCGCCCAAACAGCCGCGACCAGTCGGCCTGGTAGGTCCGTTCGAGGGCGGGCCGGTCCAGTTCGTGGCGTAGAAAGCGTGTGGAAAGACTGCTCACCAGTTTCGCGCCGTGAATCGCCATCGCCATGCCGTTGCCACAGAGGGGCGTAATCAGCCCGGCGGCGTCGCCTGCCATCAGGATGTGGTTATCGACGGCCTGTTTCGGGGCAAACGACACCTCGTTGATGACCTCAGGCCGGTCGTAGAGAAAGGTGGCCTGATCGAAAACGGCTCGCAGGTGTGGATTTTGGCAAAGTACGGCCTGTTCCATCGCCTCAATGTTGCCATGCGCCCGTACGTTAGCGCGGGTCGTCAGGTAGCAGAGGCAGTATTTATCGTCTTCGATGGCCGACATACCGCAATAGCCATCCGGGAAGTTGTGCAGTGCGATCACGTCCTTCGGAAAGTCGATGCCGCTGATGTGGTACTTCACCCCCACGTAGGGCGACGACGCATGCATAAACGCCCGATCAAGGGTTTTATCGAGCTTGGTTCGTTTGCCGAACGTACCCAGCACGAGTCGGGCGGTGTTTGTTTCGCCGTTGCCCAGCGATACCGTAAACCGCTCGTCGGCAAACTGCACATCGGTGACCGTCTGCGCCAGCCGAAACTGTACGCCAGCCATGAGCCCCAACTGGTAGAGTTCATCGTCGAGGGTGTAGCGGCTGATGCCAAATCCGCCCAGATCGAGCGGCGCCGTCAGCACCCGCCCCGATGGTGCCGATAGCCAGAACTGACTGATGCGGGCTGCTCCCAGCGCGTTGAGATCAACGCCCAAGGCCGTCAGGTAAGGCCGTACCTCGTTGGACACATACTCGCCGCAGACCTTATGAAATGGGTACGTTTTACGCTCGATCAGCAGCACATCAAAGCCCGCCCGCCTGAGTTCAAGCGCGCCGACAAGTCCCGCCAACCCACCACCGATGATGATCACGTCGTGCATATGCATAGTAAACGGTAAGCGGGTGAAAGGGTTACAATAAGGTGCGAAAATCAGCAGCGAAGAGCCAGTTAATCAATTAGATAAGCAGTATCCTTTATCTACAGCTACTTTGGAGAGACAACGCTAAAATCAGAAGTGACTATGAAAAAATTGCTATACATAGCCTTGGTACTGTTCATTGCAGCCTGCGGCAAAAAGAATGACACTGTCGCCCCGGATGCAGCGGCTAAAATTGCAGGTACGTATGTAGTTTCCCGCTTTGCCGTGTCGGGAACCGGCGCGAATGATTTTGATTTCAAGCTTCCTCAATCAGGTACGTTAAACGGCGCAACTGTCACCTATTCAGCAACCGTGGTGGTAACCAAACAGACGGAAACAAGCGTTTCGATGGTCTTGATTGAGAAGATAACCGGGCAGGCGGATGAAAACACTGAATTCGGTACTGCCGATATAAAAGGGTCAGAACTATATCAGGGCACGACTAAAGTCGGAACAGCTGATGGCACAGACCTAAATATTGATGCTTCTGGTCAGGGAATTCGTGTAATCGTTACGGCGAAAAAATAACTATCCGTCTTCAAGCAACAAAGCCCGCTGCGACTACAGCGGGCTTTGTTGCTTGAAGGGAACTTACCTCCACTACGGCTTTACCAGAATCTTGCCCCAGCGGCCGGGTGCGTCGGCGTGCTCGACGGCTTTCTTGATTTCATCCAGCCCGTAGGTGGCTTCTATCGGTAACTGAATCGTTCCCGAAGAGAGCGCCTCAAGTACTTCACTACTAACCCGTTGGCGGGCTTCGGGCGTGGCGCGGCGCATCCAGTCCGTGAGCCAGAAGCCTTTGATGGTCAGCTCGCGGAAAATCATCAGGCCGCTGTTAAGCATTGGGTCCTGCCTGCTCAGCAAGCCGTAGATCAGCATCGTACCGCCCCGGCCAAGGCATTTCATTGCCTCGGATGCCGTGTGGCCACCCACCGCGTCGAGCACGCACTGCACGCCCTGCCCGTCGGTAATCTGTTTGACGCGGGCCGCCATGTCGTCGGTTTCGGTGTTGATCACCTCCGTCAGACCCAGTTTTTTGAGGTCGTCGTTCAGGTCGTCGCGCCGCACCGTGCCGATGGTTTTGATACCCCGCTGCTGGCAAAGCTGAATAACCATTTTACCGAAAGCCGAACCGGCGGCGGTCAGCATCAGCCACCCGTCGGCCTGCACGCCCGAGGCTTCCACCATCGCGAAAGCCGTAAACGGGTTTACGAAGAGCTGCGCGGCCACGTCGTCGGGAATGGCGTCGGGAACGGGAATCATGCCTTTGTGATGCGTGATGGTGTATTCGCTCCACGTACCCAGGCCCGTAAAGCTAACCCGCTGACCAACAGGCATCGACACGCCATCGCCTAATGCATCGATCACGCCCACGCCCTCGAAACCAGCGCCCGACGGGAGCTGAGGGCGAATACCGTACAAGTTCTGTACGAACATGATGTCTGATGGATTGATGGGGCTGGCAATGACTTTGACACGTACCTCACCCGGACCGGGCTGTGGCAGGTCTTTCTCGACAACGGCGAGGATATCGGCCGGTTTGCCGGTTTGTTCAAACTGAATGCTTTTCATCGTAAAAGGAGCAACGAGCCAGCACGTGGCGTTGGTTGAAAAAAGATGGTTTGTGCCGAATGGCGGCAATGTTCACATAGCAACCCACGAGGGCCCACTATGTTTGTCGGGAAATTGCACGAATATTTGCTACAATTGGCAAATTGAAACATAGCCCGGCCCTTCGTGGCGCGCGGCTTTCCTAAACTCGTTCATTTACATGCAAACCTCTCCATTTTTAGGTGAACTCATTGGTACGATGGTGCTGCTATTGCTCGGCGATGGCGTTGTGGCTAACGTGGTGCTCAAGCAAACAAAAGGTAATAATGGTGGCTGGATCGTGATTACCACCGGCTGGGCTTTCGCAGTGACCATCGCCATTTTTGTGGCCAAGGCCTTCGGAAGCCTGGACGCTCACCTGAACCCCGCCGTCACGCTGGCGTTTGCCGTCGCCACCAATGATTATAGCAACGTAATCCCTTTTTTTACGGCTCAGATGCTGGGCGGCGTGCTGGGTGGAGTGCTGGTGTGGTTGCTCTACCTGCCGCACTGGGGCGTTACGCCCGACCCAGGCGATAAGCTGGCTGTTTTCTGCAACAGCCCCGCCATCCGCAAAATGGGCCCTAACCTGCTGAGCGAAGCCATCGCTACCATCGTATTGATCCTCGGCTTATCGGGGATTTCATCGAAAGCGCTGGGCGTGCTGGCTACGGGTGTTGGCCCTTATCTGGTGGGTGTACTCGTCTGGAGTATTGGCCTGTCGCTGGGTGGCCCCACGGGCTACGCCATCAACCCGGCCCGTGATCTGGGGCCGCGCGTGGCGCATGCGCTGTTGCCGATTCCGGGCAAAGGGTCGTCTGACTGGGGGTATGCCTGGATACCCGTAGCCGGGCCACTGATTGGCGCTGCGGTAGGGGGCATACTGATTCAGTTATTTGCTTTGTAACGTACCTGTCGGTAGTGCCGAACGCATCTTGCCGTACGTTTGCGCTTATGGCTTTTATCCAGACAGACGCCTATACACTGCGTAACTACGAGTGCGACGCGGCCGGCCGACTGAGTATCCCCGCGCTGATGAACCTGATGCAGGAGTCGGCCAACCGCAACGCCTACGATTACGGCATCGACAGCGAAACCTTGCAGGCCAATGGGCTGGGCTGGATGCTGATGCGCTTTGGCCTGATTATGCACCATTACCCGCGCAGCGGGCAGACGATCCGGATTGTAACGTACCCAACGGGCGTAGAGAAGTTTTTTGTCTACCGCGATTTTCGGGTGTATGCCGAAGCGCAGTTGCTGGCCGAAGCGACCAGTACGTGGCTGGTGTTCGACACGAGTAAGCGCACCATGGTCCCCACGCCCGACTTCATCCGCTCACTGGTGTGCCCCGACGTTGCCCAGCCATTGCCCAGATTGCCGCTCAAGCCCCCGTATCAGTCGGTCGAAGTTCCCACGACAGAAATTCAGGCCGTTACCGTAGGCTGGTTTGATATTGATAGTAATCAGCACGTTAATAATGTCGTCTATATCCGGTGGCTGCTCGAACAACTGCCGGATGCTGTGCTGCAAACCCAGGAACTGGCCGAACTCGACGTGGTTTATCGAAACGAAACCCACTGGCACGAACGGGTGCTGGTGCAACATCAGGCCGACGACGCAGGTACGTTCCGCCACCGCCTTGCATTGGCCGAAATAGGCAAAGATGTATTGCTGGCCAAAACCCGGTGGCGTAATTGAAAGGGCTTAGCAACGGTGCTGTCAGATCCCCGATCTGACAGCTTTGGGGTCTCCGACCCAGCCGAAGAAGAGCCAACGATGGAAGAGCCATTGAAAAACGCGCTGATTGTGTTTGTTTTCCTGGGTCGGGGACCCGCAGGCTGTCAGTTCCCCCGAACTGACAGCACAGTCAACAGCACCCCTACCACACAATCGTCTAAAATCGCCAACGGGCCTGTAGCTTCAACTCGGTTTTGTGAGGGGCAGCAATCAGGTCGAGATCGGAGCCAAGGTCGGGCTGGTTGGTCAGGTCGGTGCGGGCATATCGAAACCAGAGATCGAGGTGTTTGCTGGCTGTGTAGCGGGCGAGCAGGTAATGCCGGACACCCCGGTCAAAGTAGGCCGGAAACGAAAAGGCATACAGCACGTCGCGCTCATAAACATACTGGCGGCTGTCGTAATCGTCGGTGCCAAAGAGCGCCACGCGCCCGCTCAGGCTCCAGCGACCGCGTTCGTAGGTGGCGTCTTGCACCAGCGCAAACCCGCGCGAACTGGTTGCTAGCGCCGCGTACCCAAACGTACCCGACTGTAGCCGCGACCGCATCGTCAGGCCGGGTAGTAGGCTGTAATCGGCCGTAAGGGCGAGGTTGCGGCGGGTGGTTTCGGTCAGGGCTTTGGGTGACGTTTTGCTCTCCGGGCTGTTTTTCTGCTTGTGTTCGTCGTGGAAAATGAGCGAAAAGTGGGTTTGCCGGTTGGGTGTATACACCGCCGACAGCAGGTAATCGAACCCACCCGATGGCCCGTCGACGAGGTATTTCCACCACGGAAAGCGAAACCAGTCGACAAACCCGCTCAGCGTTAGCTTTCGGTAAAGGCTGTATTTCAGCCCGCCATGCACACCTGTTTCGTTGATGGGGCGGCTGCTTTCGCTGAACGAATTGGCGTAGAAGCTGTGAAAGTTTCGGTCGTAATGTCGCACCAGAACGGCCAGGTCGAGGCGACGGCTGACGCCCACCAACGTACCCAGCACGGCACCCACCCCGCCGCTGTTGGTGAGGGAGCCACTGCTATAGGCCATTTCGCCAAACAGATTGAGGTTGCGCCAGACGTACCCACCATGCAGGCCCACAAGGCGGTTTTGTGTCCCTCTGAATTCGTAGTTGTTATAGGGCAGGTCGCGTTTCTGAACGGGTTTGTCGAACGTCGTTTGCAGGTACGTTACGCCCAGTTGCAGGTTGTTGCGCTGGTAGTGCAGATGACCGCCCAGATTGGTTTCTGCCACCGCCCGTAGGTCGAGCAGATCGCCCGGCGTCTGGTGCAGGCCTGAGGTCAGAAACGACGTGACGACATCCGCATCGGCGGGCGTTTTGCCCAGGGCTATGTTGGCATCGCGCCGGTTGCGGGCCGCGAAGAGGGTGAGGTCAAGGTGAGGCGTAAGTGCGTAAGTGGCCGATAGGCCCCGTAAATAGCCGTATTCGCTCAGCGACGTATAGGCCCGTGCCCCCAGCGTTGGCCGCCTGACAGTCAGGATCGTTTCGGCGTTTTTACCCAACGAAAAACCGGCCGACAGAATCAGGCCCTGCCCAAGCTGCTGCTGAAAATCGCCGATGATGATATTCTTCCACCGCCCCCGCTGCCGAATCTGGGCGTGAAACGAGACAAAATCAGGCCCATACTGGCGTGTCGCGGGGTTCCAGCGAAACGGCTCGCCGGGGTCCTGTTCCAGTGTCAGGCCTACGCTGTACACGCCGGGGCGGCTGTTTCGGTAGCGCAGATACCACTGGCCGGGGCTGCCCAGATAGCGCATCGGCAGCGTGCCATTTTTGTTAGGGATGGCCTCCGAAAACCCCTTCTGCGTTTCCAGCACGCGCTCGTAGCGGGCCAGCAAATAATGGTCCGACGGGCTGGGCAGGTCGGCCGTGAGCGTAGCCGCGCGCACGGTGACGAACGCCCGCATCCGCTGAATGGTGGGTACGTCGAAATCGGGTACTGCCTGTAGTTCAGCTACGTCGAGCAGCGGTCCGTTGGCGGCCCGGTAGGCGAGAAGGCTGGTAAGCTGCCGCTCGCTGAGCAGGTACGTTGCCGACAGTTCGTCGCGGGTGGCGGTGTTCAGGTCAAGCGGATGGCTGTAGAGTTGCGCCAGATTATCGAACAGCGCCTGATAATCGATGCCCTCGGCCTGGGTTGGAAATAACTCCTGAAAGAGTCGGTTCAGCGCATCGTCGGTACGGGTAGCTGGGGGAGGAGCTGTAACGGTGGTGGATGAAGTGGGCAACTGCGCTACAACGGCAAGGGGCAGCAGCCACCCCACTAGCGTAGGTAGATAGGTACGGACAGTCAAGGAGCATAGCGTTCGGTGGGAGTGCGAAAGCTACTAGCTTAGTTGATATAAATCAAGTTTAATGGTGACTTATGCGATTGCTCGTATCGCCCCACCGTACAACTTTATCCTGCCTTGCTTACATTTGTCGAACCGTATGCATGCATACTAATTTGCCTCAAAAACGCCAAACTTTAGACTAAACATGGCTAACGCTTTCATTTACGACGCCGTCAGAACCCCGCGCGGGCGTGGCAAAAGCGACGGGTCGCTCCACGATATTCAACCGATCACGTTGCTGACGAGCGTGCTGAAAAACCTCCGCGACCGCAATAACCTCGATACACGTCTGGTCGACGACGTGATCATGGGCTGCGTAACGCCCATTGGCGAACAGGGGGCCGATATTGCCCGTACGGCCGTGCTAGAGGCGGGCTATGCCGAGTCGGTGGCGGGTGTGCAGCTCAATCGCTTCTGCTCGTCGGGGCTGGAAGCCATTAATCAGGCGGCGGCCTATGTGATGTCGGGGCAAGTTGATGCGGTCATTGCTGGTGGCGTCGAGTCGATGTCGCGGGTGCCGATGGGCTCCGATGGCGGTGCCATTTTCATGAACCCGCAGATTGTGGCGCAGCATAACATTGTGCCACAGGGCATTTCGGCCGACCTGATTGCCACCCGGCAGGGCTACAGCCGCAGCGACGTGGATGCGTTTGCGGCAGAGTCGTACCGGCGGGCCGAAGTGGCGCAGCGCGAAAACCGATTCGGGAAGACACTGGTACCGCTGAAAGACGACATCGGCGTAACCGTGCTTGACCGCGACGAGGGCGTTCGGCCCGGTACGACCGCCGAGAGCCTAGGTAAACTAAAACCCGCTTTTGAAGCGATGGGGCAGATGGGGCTTGATGCGCTGGCCCTGCTCAAATACGCCGATCTGGCTCAGATCAACCACGTGCACCATGCCGGTAATTCGTCGCAGATTGTCGACGGGGCGGCGGGTGTGCTGGTGGGCAGCGAAACCTTCGGGCAGTCGACGGGCCTCAAACCCCGCGCCCGCATTGTGGCTTTCGCGATTGTGGGTTCCGAGCCAACGATCATGCTGACAGGCCCCGTGCCGGCAACCTATAAAGTGCTCAAAAAAGCGGGGATGAGTATCCGCGACATCGATCTGTTCGAGGTGAACGAAGCCTTCGCGGCCGTACCGATGCTGTTTATGGACGAATTTGGCGTCGACCATAGTCAGGTCAACATCAGCGGCGGATCGATTGCGCTGGGTCATCCGCTGGGAGCTACGGGGGCCATCATTTCGGCCACGCTGCTTGATGAGTTGGAGCGGACCAATAAGCAGTTTGGCCTGTCGACGCTCTGTATCGGTGGCGGCATGGGCATCGCCACGATCTTCGAGCGGCTGAATTAGACGGTCAGGTCGGTTACCTGCTGAATCAGTTGGATGCCTTCACCCGCGCAGGCCGTAGCGAAATCGGCGTCGTAGCTAGCGATTCGGGTGATGCGGTGCAGTTTGCAAGTCGCCAGGATGAGCGCATCGTTGGGCAGTAGGTTGTACTGCTGCATATAGAAAAAGTAAAGTGAAATGACAGAGTGATCCGTATCAAGGTACGTAAACCGTTCTAACAGTTCAGTGGGGTCATTTTCGCGAAGTATAGCTGGAATTCGTTGATCCCGCTTTAGCGTAAGCGGCGACTTGCCCCCCTCCTCAGCTACCAAATAGAAGGCGAACTCACTCAACACGATCTGATTGATGCAAAGCGTAAGCGACGGATCTGCTATCAACCAATCATATAGGTCAACACGTTTGCCCTTCAACTTTTCGACCAGAATTGAGCTGTCGAGAAAGAGGCTACTGCTCATAGGGGGTTAAAGAGTCCAAGTCGAAGTTAGGATCAGGTTTGGGTCGTTTTAGTCGGTTAAAAAAAGTATCTGACACTTCAGATAACGTCTTTTGGGGCTCGGTTTCGCGGGCGGGCCGAAAGTCAATAACAATTGTTTCGTCCCGCATATCCTCAGGTACGTCGAATATGATCTTGCCATCTACTGGCTTTTGAATCAATCGAATAGCTGTCATTGTATACCCTGTTTTTTGGTAAATCTACTAAACGTTTTTTCTAATGATTAACTACACGGTCGAGCAAAACGTTGCGGTCATCCGCTGGAATCTGACCAGCAGCCCGATGAACGTGCTGAACGACGAATCGATCCCACAATTTGAGGACGCGCTCAACCGCGCCTACGCCGACGAAGCCGTTAAAGGCATCATCATTACTTCCGACAAACCCGAGTTCGTAGCCGGTGCCGATCTGAAAATGATCCTGCGCAACAACGACAAAGACCCGGCCGAAATGCTGAAGGTATCAGCCGAATTGAACCGAATTTTCCGGCGGATGGAAACCAGCGGCAAACCGATCGTGGCGGCCATTAACGGTACGGCGCTGGGCGGGGGCTACGAAATCTGTCTGGCCTGCCATCACCGAATTGCCCTGAACAACCCGAAAACACAGATCGGTCTGGTTGAAGTTACGATCGGCCTGTTGCCGGGCGGCGGGGGTACGCAACGCCTACCCCGCATGATCGGGATGCAGGCCGCGCTGCCGTTGCTGCTGGAAGGCAAAAAGCTGAATGTGGCCGACGCACTGAAAAACGGCCTGATCGACGACATCGCCGAAACGCCCACCACCATGATGGATAAGGCCCGCGCCTGGATTCTGGCCAACCCGCAGCCGATTAAGCCGTGGGATCAGATTGACAAGAAAACGGGCAAGATTGTGGCGCGCGATAATTTCAAGGTGCCGGGTGGCAACGTACAAAGCCCGGTGGGGGCACAGACCTTCGCGGCGGGCACGGCCATGCTGATGGAGAAAACCAAAGGCAACTACCCCGCGCCGCTCGAAATTATGGCCTGCGTGTACGAAGGCCTGCAGGTCAATATCGACCGGGCGCTGACCATCGAAGCGCGGCATTTTGTGAAAGTAGCGACTTCGAAAGTGGCCAAAAATCTGATCGGGACGATGTTTCTGGGCATGAACGAGGCCAACAAAGGCGCAAGCCGGCCGAAGGACGTACCCAAAACCGACGTAAAGAAACTGGGTATCCTGGGCGCGGGCATGATGGGCGCAGGGATCGCTTACGTGTCGGCGGTGGCGGGTATCGAAGTAGTATTAAAGGATGTATCGATAGAAGCAGCGGAGAAAGGCAAAGACTATTCACGCAATCTGTTAAAGAAAGGCGTTGAGCGCGGCAAGGTCGATCCGCTGAGCGTCGATACGACGTTGGACCGCATCAGGCCCACCGCCGATTACGCCGATATGCAGGGTTGTGACCTGATTATCGAAGCCGTTTTCGAGAATCGTGAGCTGAAAGCTACCGTCACGAAAGAAGCCGAGCCGATGCTGGCCGACACTGGCCATCCAGCCCGGGGCGTTTTTGGGTCCAACACGTCGACGCTGCCCATCACTGGCCTGGCCGAAGCATCGCAGAACCCGGCCAACTTCATCGGCATTCACTTCTTCTCGCCCGTCGACAAGATGATGCTGGTGGAACTCATCGTGGGTAACCAAACGTCGAATTACGCGCTGGCCGTGGCGATGGACTACACGCGCAAAATCCGCAAAACGCCCATCGTCGTCAATGACAGCCGAGGCTTTTACACGTCGCGCTGTTTCGGTACCTACACGGCCGAAGGCATGGAATTGCTGCGCGACGGCGTCAACCCGATCCTGATCGAAAACGCGGGAAAAGCCGCCGGAATGCCCGTTGGTCCGTTGGCCGTTACTGATGAAGTGGCGCTCGGTCTGGTGTACAAGATTTCGGGCCAAAGCATCAAAGACGGCGTTCTGGCCGAGGCCGACACCAGCTATCAGGTGGCCAAACAGTTTGTCGAACTGGGCCGATTGGGCAAAAAAGCCAAAGCCGGTTTTTATGAGTACCCCGAGGATGGCCGCGCCAAACAACTCTGGCCGGGGCTATCGGAGCTGTTTCCGCTGGCCGACCAACAGCCAACGCTCGACGAAGTAAAGACCCGACTGCTGTATCGGCAGGCCATCGAGGCCGTGCGCTGCTTCGAGGAAGGCGTGATACGTACCCAACTCGATGCCAACCTGGGTTCCATTCTGGCGTGGGGTTTCCCGGCGTATACGGGCGGGGCGCTGGCGTTTGTCGATTTCGTGGGTGTAGGTACGTTCGTCAGCACGCTCGACCGGCTGGCCGATCAGTATGGCGAACGCTTCCGGCCCACCGATAAGCTGCGCGAACGAGCAGGTCTGAAAGCCGCTGCTTAGTTATAAGTTTAGATTGTACGCTAAAGCCGTACCTGCTATTGGTGACGCACAAACAGCAGGTACGGCTTTAGGCTATTCAGCGCGTAGTAGCCCCGAAACGGCAGGCTTTACGCCAAGTATCGGTCAGGCGGTGCTCAAAACTCCGGTATGTCCATCCGGATGCGCCACTCTTTCGGCAGGTAGTTGTTGACGCGGTTGCCCAGCCCTTTGAGCCAGCCGAGCGGCAGGCCCTGATGCCGCGCCAATAACCAGCCTTTGGGCACGTTGGTGACGGTCAGATTTTCTTTTTTGAAGTAATGCAGGGCATCATCGCGATCCAGGTCGAGGCCGGGCAGATCGGGCGTGAGTTCGGTGCTTAGGGCCAGCGCATGATCGGGCAGGAAATCGGTGCCTTTGAATTGCCCCATCGCGATGCCAAAGCCTTTGTTGCGGAGAGCACTGTCGATCAGCACCAGGTCTTTTTCGAGCGCAATCGGTACGGCGATCAGCTCGTCGTTGGGTTTTTGCCAGAACGAAAACGCATCGGGGTTACGCAGGTAGGTGCGCAACGTACCCAACTGTTTGTGGTGCACCGGTCGGGCCGATTTAAGCCCCCGCCCCTTGCTGACTGGCCCCGATTCACCGCCAAGTTTCTTGCGGAACACGCTGATGAAAAAGCCTTCGCCACGTACCTGATGCGGGTAGCATTGGTAGCCTTCGCTGCCGTCGACGGTGCGCGTCACCACGCCCCAATCATCGGGTAGCGCGAGGGGTACGTTCTCAAATCCGTTCTGGGTCAGGAACCGCACATTGTCGAGGTTTTCGGCATCGTTATACGTACAGGTGCTGTAGATGAGCCAACCCCGCTCGGCCACCAGCGGGGCCGCCGCCGACAGTATACGCTTTTGCCGCGCCGAACACAGTTGCACGTGATCGGGCGACCATTCATCCACAGCTCTTGGGTCTTTCCGAAACAAGCCTTCCCCCGAACAGGGCGCATCGACCATCACCAGATCGAAAAAGCCGGTCAGCGGGGCAAAATCGTCGGGGTCGTGGTTGGCAACGACTACGTTGGCATAGCCCCATTTGTCGATGTTTTCGCGCAGGATCGGCACCCGGCTGCGAATGACCTCGTTGCACACCAGCAGACTGTCGGGGGGTAGGGCCGAGGCCATCAGCGTGCTTTTTCCGCCCGGTGCCGCGCACAGATCGAGCGCGCGCAGGTGCGGCTGTCCGGCGTAGGGTTTACGGGCTCCTGCCGTTTGCCGAATCGCCTCCGCCAAGAGCATCGATGAGGCTTCCTGCACGTAATAAGCTCCCGCCTGAAACAGCGGATCGAGCGTGAAGACGGGTCGTTCGGGCAGGTAAAAACCATCAGCACACCACGGAACCGGTTGAAGACCAGTGGTGTCGAAGGCGGGTTTACGCGGATTCAGGCGGATGCTTACCGGGGGCAACGTACCCAGGGCGTTGGCAAAAGCAGGGTAATCGGCAGCGAGCAGATGCTGCATTTGGTGCTGAAACGCGTCGGGTAGTTGGGGCATACAAAACAGAGGGGTTCTTCTTCCCGAACCATCGCCACCCTTACTTTAGTGCCCTAAGCCGTTTTAAAGCGAGCAGATGCGCCAGCAGAACCGTCGGCACGATTACGGCAGGCAGCAGCGTGAACGGAAACGACAGGATGGCGACGTTGGGCTGATCGAAGGCCAGTTGCTGTAGCGGCGACGGTGCCGAGAGGAGGGCCGTCAGCACGATAATCGCCAGTAGCAGCAGGCCCAGCCCGTTCCAGACCCGAAACAGACGCGGCGGTAGTTCGCGTTTTGTCAGCAAACAATACGCCAGCAGCAACAGGGCCGACAATCCACTCAGAATGTCGAAATTCCAGCCCTCGAACGTCATGAAGACCGGAATCTGTTTTTGCTTGTATAGCTCATGTAGCCCCAACTCGACCGGCACTCGCAGGCCGTGAATCGCCAGCAGCCAGGTTGTGGGTACGTTCCGGGCATCCAGATGCCGATACAGGTACGTGACCAGCCCGATAGCGGGCAGCAACACAAAAATCAGCCGGGGTGGGAAGGCCGTGGTTATCCTGAAAAAGCCGCTGTAGGCTACACCGCTTACGACAACTATCCAGACAGGATACAGCAGGCCGACTAGCCGGTTGCGGCGGGTAGCCAGCCAGATAAACACAAACGCCAGGAGCGTAATGGCCACAAAAAGAACGGATAACCAAACCATAAGTGCGCGTCGCCTGCGGGAGTTATGAAGGCTCAGGTAGGGTCAAAACTAGCGTGCCCCCGTTGTTCGGCACTTGCCCTATGGCAAGAAATCACGCAGCACTTTCGCGAGCCAGTTCGTTGCGGATGCGGCTGAGCGAGGTCGCCGTGATGCCCAGGTACGTTGCCAGTTGTTTCAGGGGTACGTGTTGCACCAGTTGAGGGCGCTCGGCCAGTAGCTGTTGGTAACGCGCTTTGGCGGGGTCGGCAATCAGCGCGAGGTGATGCTGTTTCAGGGCCGAATAACTGGTCACCAGCCGCCGCCGACCCGCCTCCCGGAAGGCTTCGATGGTATGGAATAACTGCTGAAACTGCGCAAAATCGACTCGCCAGCACACGCAGGGAGTCAGGGTTTGCATGGTTTCGCGGGCGGGTTTTCGCAGAAAAAATGAAGGCCAGTCGATAGCGGCATCGCCCGGCGTATAAAAATTTGTGCTGATGTCGTTGCCTGCCACGTCAATCACAAACGACCGCACCACACCCTGCTCGACAAACCAATAGTAAGCCGCCGTTTGCCCCGCGTTGAGCAGGCAATCGTGGCGGCCAAACTCGACTCGCCGGAACGCGGCCATAATGGTATCCTGCTCGTCAGCGCTGAACGTCGGCTGGCTAAATACCTGCGCCAGAAAATGGGCATTGTTCATGCTGTAAAGTAACTGTTTCTTTGTAGCATGACTGCACTAACAGACCGGTTCAAACAGATCAGAACCTTTATCTTCGACGTCGACGGCGTTTTTACGGATGGCAGCGTCAATGCGCTGGCGTCGGGCGAAATGTACCGCACATTTAATATCCGCGACGGCTACGCCATCGAGAAAGCCATTCAGAACGGCTACCGGGTGGCGGTGGTATCGGCGGGCAACCAGGATGGCGTTCGGAAACGGCTCGCTTTCCTGGGCATCAAAGACGTGTTTATGGGCGGCCCCACCGACCAGAAAGTGAACGCCTACCTCGGCTACCTCAACCGCGATGCCCTCAACGAAGCCGAAGTGCTGTACATGGGCGACGACCTGCCCGATTACGCCATTTTGAGCCGCACGGCGCTGCTGAGTACGTGCCCCGCCGATGCCGCCGACGAAATTCAGGCCGTTTGTGATTACATCTCGCCCAAACCCGGCGGCCGCGGTGCTATCCGCGATGTAATCGAGCAGGTGATGAAAGCGCAGGGCGTCTGGGCCAGCTGGCTTTAATCGACCCGCTCCTGCCTGTATCCTCCCGACTTGCGTTGAACCTGTAGCCTAACGGGCCTGTATATATGCTAACTCTGCCGAATCTTGTGTTGAGCGCAACGGCTGTCTGTACCGCACTGATTGCCGGACTTTTTTATGCCTATTCCTGCTCGGTGAATCCGGGTTTGGGGCGGCTGACCGATGCGCAGTACCTGGCCGCTATGCAGTCGATCAACCGCGCCATCTTAAACCCGGTCTTTTTTGTCAGCTTTATGGGTACGTTGATGTTGCTGCCGGTCAGTACGTGGCTACACTACACGCAGCCGCTTTCAAACCGGTTCTGGCTCCTGCTGGCCGCCACGGTTTTGTATGCTACTGCTGTGTTCGGCGTGACGGTGATGGGTAACGTCCCCCTCAATGAGGCGCTGGATACCGTGAATTTGCCAGCGGCTTCGGAATCGGAATTAGCAACCGCCCGCGCGACTTTTGAGCAACCTTGGAATCGACTGCACGCCGTCCGGACGGTGGCGGCAGTCATCGCCCTTGTATTGGTTGTGCTTGCCTGCTTTCAGCCCGCTAAACTCGTTGAACCATAGCCTCATTGTACTACTTTATCCGCCCAATGTTTCCAAACGTGTATACTATCCAGATTGAAACAAGGTATAATCAGCTAACCTTATGATTATGAGCAATATCGGCGCAATTTTTGCACAATTGACGGGTAAAATTACCCACCTCATGCGTGACTGGTCAGATCGTGGATTGAACGTGCAACCGTCGTATCTGTCGGCGGCAGCAATGGCCTTGCTGGTGGCGCATTTGCCCGTTCAGGCGCAGGACACGCCCCCGGCCGATTACAGCCAGAAGATCACCCTCGTTATTCATGGCGGGGCGGGCACGATCACCCGGCAAAACATGACCCCGGAAAAGGAGAAAGCCTACAAAGCCGTGCTGAATCAGGCCCTGCAAACGGGCTACGCCATCCTGAAGGGGGGGGGCACCAGCCTCGACGCCATCGAGGCGACGATCCGGGTGATGGAAGATTCGCCCCTGTTTAATGCGGGTAAAGGCGCGGTATTTACGCATGAGGGCAAAAACGAACTCGATGCCAGCATCATGGACGGCAGCAATCTGAAGGCTGGCGCCATCGCCGGGGTGACCGTTATCCGCAACCCCATCAGCACAGCCCGCCGGGTGATGGAGCACTCAGAACACGTGATGATGGTGGGGCGCGGCGCCGAAGCCTTTGCCAAAGTGCAGGGTATGGAGCTGGTCGACCCGACGTATTTTTACACGGAAGCTCGCTGGCAAGGCCTTCAGAAAGCGCTGGCCGAAGAAAAAGTACAACTCGACCACTCAGAGCCGGCTGCTAAACCCGACAAAACGCAGGCACCCGTCAAAACACCCAGGGCCCGGCCGATCAAAACCAGCTGGGCACCCGACCCGGCCATTTTCGACGAAGGCAAAAAGTATGGCACGGTCGGTTGTGTGGCGCTGGACCGGTTCGGCAATCTGGCGGCGGGCACATCCACGGGGGGGATGACCAACAAACGGTATGGCCGCGTGGGCGATGCGCCCATCATTGGCGCCGGTACGTATGCCAACAACGCAACCTGTGCCGTGTCGGCCACGGGCCATGGGGAATTCTTTATCCGGTCGGTGGTGGGCTACGATATCTCGGCGCTGATGGAGTATAAAGGCCTGACTGTGAGCGATGCTGCCAACGAAGTGGTGATGCGGAAACTGGTGCAGCGGGGTGGCGAAGGCGGCGTAATCGCTCTCGACCGCAACGGTAATTTTGCTATGCCTTTCAACTCAGAGGGTATGTATCGCGGCTACATCAAAGCCGACGGCAGCAGCGACGTATTGATTTACAAAGATTAGATGAACGTATGTCTTAACGATGTTGCTGAGGTGCAGGCAATTACGCCAACATCAATCTTGAACGCGCAGGCTTCGTGTTTTACCACAGTATAACACAAAACGCAGGTTACACTGGTTATTGAAAAGGGCGCTCTCGGGCGCCCTTTTCGTGCCTGTTCTGATTCTTCATCCATGAAAACACTGATGCATACGCTGGTTGGTACGTGGATCATCTGCGGGACCAATTTCCCTATGTGGCTAAAGGGCGATAAAACCCACCCGACGTTTACTTATTCGCTCATCACGAAGCCCGATGGTACAGCGATCCTGCTGGATGAAGTCAGGTACGTGAAAAACGGCCGGTCCCGAACCATAGCGGGCTACGACTACCCCGACCCAAACGACAGCACGGCGTTTATCTGGCGGGGCAAGGGTCTGATGAGCCTGTTGCGTAGCCATTGGCGAGTGGCTTTGCAGGACCCCGATGGGCAGTGGGCGGTCATCTGGTTTTCCAAAACGCTATTCACACCAGAGGGCATTGACATCATCAGTCGGCAATCAACGTTATCGCCCGACGTTGTCGACCAGATCAAAAGCCAGATCAGGCAGGATGCGCAGTTGCGCCCACACCTGGCGTCGCTAACGCTGCTTCGTAACCCGTAATTGTCAGCAAACGCGTTTGCGGGTTACCACCTTCTCGTCATCGCTCTGAATCGGCTGAGCAATTCGCGGGAAATGGGGCCGGGTTTACCATCACCAATCACGAGATCATCGACCTGCACAATGGGCAACACCTGTTTGGTACTGCTGGTGGTGAAGGCCTCGTCGGCATCCTGCAAATCGGTTAGCATCACGGCGCGCTCATCGACGCTAAAATCGGGGCGGGCAAGGTCGATCACCACGCGGCGGGTGATCCCGTACAGAATGTGCTGATTGGGGGTAATGAGCTGATTGCCCTTCACGATGAAGAAGTTACTACGGCTCAGCTCGCTGATTTCTCCGTCTTTCTGGTAGAGAATGTCGCTCGCGTTGGCTTTACGCATAGCCCCGGCAAGCAGGATCACCCGTTTGTAGTCGGTCGTTTTGACCTCGGCCATCTCGCGGACGTAATCGTCGACCATCACCCGGATGCCTTCTTCGTACTGGGACTCAGGTACGTTGTGGATCGGCTCGGTCAGGATCACTAGGTTTGGCTGAACGATGCTGATGCTGTCGGGGGCATAACCGCCGGTTAATAAAAACCGAAAGGCCACGTCGGGCTGCCCCGATCGGCGGATCAAATCCAGCAGAATGGCGTACACCTCTTCTTTACCAACGGGCAGTTGCAGGGTCATGCGCCGGGCCGAATTGGCAAAGCGCTCCCAGTACCCATCCCACTGAAAGGGTCGTCCGTTGTAGGTTATGAAATAGTCGAATAAGCCGAATCCACGCAATAGGCCTAGATCTGTAACGCCCACGCCAATCTGTTCTACGGGTTGGATAATTCCGTTGAAATAGCCATAGTAAGGCATAAAATGCAGTATAATGGTTTACCGGGATTGAGATTTCGTTGCCTTAGGGTCAGGGCAAACAAACATGGCCGTCAAGCTACAAACATCGGGCATATTTTGTCAGTACTGATCGCCGGGAAATTCGCAGCAGTGACCATTTGCTTAGCGTCTGGCCAGCCCACCAGGTACGTTAACCCGCGCCATACTGCTGCATAAACTGGTCGACGTAGCTGTTGCCGATCGGTATTTCCTGCTTGCCCACCATGAGCCGGGTACGTTGAAACGAGGTAATCTTGCCCAGCGATACGATAAACGATTTATGAACCCGGCTAAACAGCGAGGCGGGTAACTTATCTTCGATGGCTTTGAGCGTGAGCCGGCTCAGAATGGGCCGGGCCTGCCGGGTGGTGTAGATCTTCACGTAATCTTTCAGCCCTTCGATGTAAAGCACTTCATCGAACTCGATGCGGATTTCCTGGTATTCCGAAAAGACAAAGAAATAGGTACGTGGCGGTTCAGAATCGGCTGGCTCAGGCGCAGCAGACCCCGGCCGAGCTGGGCTGTCGGTCGGGGTCTGGCGTACCTGCCGGAGCAGAAACAGGTCATACGCTTTGGTAACGGCTTTCAGAAACCGGTCGAACGGAATGGGCTTGAGCAGATAGTCGACCACATCGAACGCGTAGCCGTCGAGGGCATACTGATCGTAGGCGGTGGTCAGGATAACCATCGGCGGCTGTTTGAGCGTTTGCAGGAATTGCAGCCCCGACAGCGTGGGCATCTGAATATCCAGAAACAGCAAATCGACCTGTCCGCGCCGGACGGGGTCGTAGGCATCGATCGGGTTGCTTACCTGCCCAATCAGTTCGAGGAAGGGCACTTTCTGAATGTCGTCGGCCAGTAATTCGAGCGCAAAGGGTTCGTCGTCGACGGCCAGGCAGCGCAGTTTAGGTTCATTCGTCATCAGTGGTCGGTCGGTAGTCAGCAGAGAAACGAGGCCGCATCGGTTTCCTAATGCCGCAAGCCCCCTGCTAATTTACGCTCCCGCCCAACGAAGTCCGTTTGCTGACGGTGCGCCCCGGCCCTTTGTTCGATACGCTTCCCCCCACCGACGCTTTTCCAAACAGTTCTTTTTGGGCGTTGACCCGCACACTCGCGCCACTGCCAGCATCGGCATCGACTACGTCGGCGACCAGATCACCCGCATTGACGCTGGCTCCCGACCCCGCCGAAATGCTCACCGACCGCGCCGTTCCCGACACGTTGACGGTGGCGCCACTGTTGGAGTTGACCGTCAGGTCGCGCACGTTTAGGGTCAGCGCTACCGTAGCCCCGGCTTTGCTGCTGAGGTCGAAGCGGTCGGCCTCGAAGGTGCTTTCACCCTTTACGGTGGCTCCTGCCGATACCGATACGCCGCGTAGTTGCCGAACGGTCAAGTAGGCTTTTACGGAGCGCCGTACCTTTTTGTCGAGCGAGGCTTCAAGGCCCAGCTTCAGAATCAGCTCGTCACCATCCTGCTCGATCAGGATTTTGTCTTCGGGAATGTTTTTGGCTTCAATATGCAGTGACTCGGTATCACCCAGCCGCACGATTGTTTCGATACCCATGCTGGCCCGAAGGCGGCTGATGCCCGAGATCGTGCGGGTCTTCTTGACATCCTGGGCAAAGGCCGTCTGCGCCAGCAGCAACGTACCCAGGGCGCTCAGGCAGATAAGGATTTGTTTCATAGCGTGTTTGTGTAGTTAGTCTTCGTTGATATCGCCGCCACCCGATTCTTTTCGGGTCATCACACGGCCCGGCCCCCGGTAGGTTACGTCGCCACCGCCTGAGGCCCGCAGGTACAGCTCTTTGGCACCATACACCCGTGCATCGGCACCACCCGACGCTTCGGCGTAGCAGATGTCGGCCTTGAGTTGGTCGGCTTTCAGGTCGGCCCCGCCCGATGCGGCAGCGGTGAGTTTACCCACCGACCCGCTTAGGTTGGCATCGGCCCCGCTGCTTACTGTTACGGTCAGGGCCTGGGCGTTCAACCGCAGCGTCAGGTCGGCGCCGCTGCTTACCTTGACTGTCAGGTTATCGGCCCGCAGGTCGGTCTCGCCTTCCAGGTCCGCGCCCGACGACACCTCAATGTGGGCTAGTTGGCGTACCGTCACGTAAGCTTTGATATACTGATTACGGCCAAAACTAAACCCGTTCATTACGCCCCGCTGCCGTCGGCTCAGGGTCAGTTGGCCGTCGCGTACTTCGGCAATGACTTCGTCTTCGTCGAACCCTTTTACGTCGAGGGTCAGCGATTCGGTGTTGCCCTGCCGCAGAAACACGTCGACGCCCGCGCTCGCGCGCAGGCTGCTAAAGTTGGCCACGGGCCGGTTCTGTTTCCAGCTTTGGGCCAACAGGGAGGTGGTGGCCAGGCTGATGGTCAAAAGAGTGAGTAGTGTTTTCATAGCAGTCTGATTACGCACAAGATGCATCGGTTGGGTAAAAGGTTGCATGAGATAGTGATAAACGGTTTCTGGCAAGGCTGTACCTTTGTAGCGGCACTCGACCATCCTGCCGAGCCACCTTTATAGATCATGACGCTTTCCCGAAATACCAAAATCGGTCTTTACGTAGCTTTCACGGTACTTTTTGTCTCGTTTTCGTTCTACACCTGGCAGCTCATCAAAACCCCGAACCTGAACACCCGCGCCGACAAAGACAGCGAGGCGGAGTCGTTTTCGCTCTATATTCCGAAAGGAGCCATTTACGAATCGGTGATCGACTCGCTCAAAGCGCACAAAATGCTCGACAACGAAATGTCGTTCCGCTTTGTCGCCAAGCTGATGAAATACCCTGAGCGGGTGAAGGCCGGTCATTACCGCATCAGACCGGACATGGGTAACTACGAAGCCATCGCCAAGCTCCGTAGTGGCAGCCAGGACCCCATCAAGCTGACGTTCACGAATATTCGGCTGAAGAATGAGCTGATCGAGAAAGTGGGCAGCCGGTTTGCGTTTGGCCCTGAAGGCCTGCGCCCGATCCTGAACAACGCCGATTCGTGCAAAAAATACGGGTTCGACACCACCACCATCGTCTGCCTGTTCATCCCGAACTCGTATGAGCTGTTCTGGACGGTGAAACCTGCCGCGTTTATGGACCGGATGGCGGCCGAATACAAAACATTCTGGACGGCCGACCGCAAAGCCAAAGCCGCCGCGCTGGGGCTGTCGCAAACACAGGTGCAGACCCTGGCGTCGATTGTGCGGGCTGAAACCATCAAATCCGACGAACAGTCGCGCGTGGCGGGTGTATACCTCAACCGATTGGAACGGGGTATCAAGCTGGAAGCCGACCCCACGGTCGTTTTTGCCAACAACGATTTCACCATCCGGCGCGTCCTGAACAGGCACCTGGCGCTCGACAGCCCCTACAACACGTATCGCTACGCCGGTTTGCCGCCGGGGCCCATCAACCTGCCGCCCCCCAACACCATCGACGCGGTGCTCAACCCCGAAAAGCACGATTACCTGTTCTTCGTTGCCAAGGCCGATTTCTCGGGCTACCACACGTTCTCGCGCAACATGACCGAGCATCTGGCCAACGCCCGCATCTACCAGCAAGCGCTGACCCAACGGAAAATTATGAAATGATCGTCTGGAAAGTCTGGACCGTATGGCTTGCGCGTGACTTTCCAGACCTGGCACTACCTGTCTAAACCGACTTTCCAGACTTACGAAGTGCTATGTTCACCTTCCTTGTTCCGCCATTCCGGGTACGTTATGCTGATACCGACCAGATGGGGTACGTGTATTATGGCAACTACGCCCGGTTTTATGAGATTGGGCGGGTCGAGGCGCTACGCAGCCTGGGGTTTGCCTATAAGGCACTCGAAGCCACGGGCGTGCTGATGCCGGTGTACGAAAATACCTCGCGCTATCTGAAGCCTGCTCGCTACGATGACCTGCTGACGGTGGAGGTAACCATTCCCGAACTGCCCCGCGCCCGCATTATTTTTCAGTATGCCATCCGCAATGAGGCTGGCGAATTGTTACATACTGGACAAACTACGCTGGTGTTTCAGCGGGCCGATACCGGGCGCCTGTGTGCAGCCCCGCCGGGCCTGCTCGAACGCCTGAAACCGTTTTTTGAGCATGAAGTTAATCAAGCGGCACAGACCTAGCAGTACCCCCAACCTGTTTGAGCAGCTCATGAGCCTTTCGGCGCTGCACGGAACGCGCACCCGACTAAAAGACACGACGGCCCTGAATTCCAAAAACAGCTGGTACGAGTTTCTGTGTAAGGTAGTCGATAAAATTACGGATAACGACACGGCCGAACGAGCCTCGTCAGTGGCCTTCAACCTGATGCTGGCCATATTTCCGACGTTCATTTTTCTGTTCACGCTTATTCCTTACATCCCCAGCATCAAGGAGCAGGAAATCATGGATTTCTTTGCGGGGGTGTTGCCCGGCGGCACGTTCGATACCGTAGGAGCCACCATCAGAGACATCATCAGCCGGCCACGTGGGGGGGTGCTGTCGTTTGGTTTTCTGCTGGCGCTGTATTCGGCCACGAGCGGTATGGTGGCGTTGATGAACGCGTTTAACTCCTCGCACGAGATAGAAGAGGAGCGCACCTTCCTGAGCAAACGGCTTGTGGCTGTCGGGCTCACGGTGACGCTGGCTATCGCGCTGTTTCTGGCCATTACGCTGCTGGTCGTGGGTGGCGTGGTGATCGAATACCTGGCTCAGTATGGCTTTTTCAGCACGTCGGTGGTGTATTTCTTCCTGAAAATTGCGCGCTACCTGCTGGTGTTTGCTGTGTTTGTGGGTGTTGTATCGGTGATCTACCGCTACGGACCCGATGTGAACATGAAGTGGGCCTTCATCACGCCCGGCTCCGTTACCGCCTCCGTCCTGATCGTGCTGACGACGCTCGGCTTCTCCTATTACGTGTCCAATTTTGGGTCGTACAACAAGGTGTATGGCTCCATTGGCACGCTCATCGCCCTGATGATCTGGATCAATCTGGTGTCGCTGCTGCTGATTATCGGGTTTGAGATCAACGTCTGCCTCTATGATTTGGAAGGCGACAGAAACCCGTCTGTGACGCAGAAAACAACAAACGCCACCTCCAACTCGTGAAGTGGCGTTTGCAAACCCTAACCCATAAATGTGAAATAGGAGTTAGGCAGGAAACCGGACTGGCTATCCTGCCCGCTTCCTGAGTAGCTGACTATCCAAAAACTGGGCCAATTATGAGTAGCCCTCCGAAAAAGGCGCAAAATTTTCCGGTCGCTCAAAAATACCTTCATATAACCCTATAGGTTACTAGATTTATGTATACGTAATCAACAGTGCGCCCTACTTTCTATGACGCCTCAACGCCTTTCCGAACCGACCGCCGCCGTCCCGATGGCGACGTTTCTGAATCAGCATATGCCGTGGGTAAGTGTTATCTGCACCTGTTACAACCACGTCGATTATGTTGAAGAGTGTCTTCTGTCAGTTGCCGCGCAGACCTACGCCAATCTGGAACTGATCATCATCGATAATGGCAGCTCAGATGGCTCAGGAGCCGTTATTCGGGCTTTTTGCAAGCAATATCCCCGTGCGCAGTTCATTCAGAATACCAGCAATCGGGGCTTGTGTCAGGCGTTTAATCAGGGATTGCGCCAGTCAACCGGGCAGTTTGTTATAGACTTGGCCGCCGACGATGTGCTGCTTCCTGACCGGGTGGCTAAGCAGGTTGAGCAGTTTCGGTCGCTGCCCGATTACTACGGCGTTGTCTTCTCAAACGCCGCTTACATTGATGGGCAGGGCAAGCAGACCGGGCTCCATTTTCCCACTGGGCCGGATGGACGTACCACGCAGTTTGTACCCACCGGCGACGTGTTTCGGGAGGTGCTGAGTCGCTATTTTATCAACACGCCAACCATGATGATGCGCCGCGAACTGTTGACGGCGCTGGGCGGGTATGACGAGTCGCTGGCTTACGAAGATTTCGATTTCTGGGTACGTTCGGCCCGGACGCACCGCTATGCGTACCTCGATGAAGTACTAACCCACAAACGCCGCCTGCCGAATTCGCTCGGTGCGCAGGTGACCAAACGGGGCAATCAACTGCTCGAATCGACGTACCGGGTATGCCAGAAAGCCCTGAACCTCTGCCGGTCGTCGGAAGAGCTGGCGGCGTTGGCCAGCCGGATACGGCAGTTTATCAGGAAGAGTTTTTACGCCGAACAATACGAGCTGGCGCGGCGTTTCGGTAGACTACTGGCGCAGATCGAACCCCTCGATTACCTGACGAAAGGGTTGCTGCTACTGTGCCGCCTTCGCCTGCCACTTAATACCGTCTATCGTCGGTATCGGCTTGCTATAGAGCCATAGCTGCCAGTTTTTTTACTCAACGTCATGAAGCCAAACGAAGAAACCGAACAAGACCTGCCCGACAGCAACACGCTGGGTGGCACAACCAGTACCGGCGCCGGCCCCGATGGCGCAAACGGCTCTACGCCAGCTCCCGAAACCCCCGGTCTCGACCTCTCCGATGCTGACGAGGTCGCACAGCGAATCAACGAACGCAACGAAGATCAGTAACCCTGATTTGTCCTTAACCAACAAAAGCCGGATACGCATATCCGGCTTTTGTTGGTTAAGGACAAATCAGGGTTATTTTGACCCATCGTGTTTAGAACACGGTGCCTCCCACTAACTTGTTGATCAATAACTCGTTTTTTGGGAAACATTTATCTTTCGTTCGTTTTAACTGAACCGGCGTGCATTTGGGGGGGCTTTTTCGCGTTCCGTTTGCTGCTTTTGACCATGGGTTTGAAAGACTGCCGGCAGCAGTAAACAACAAAAGCATTGGCTTAATACCACCTATGAAGAAAAATCTGTCCTGCGTTTTATTGATCGACGACGATCCCGACGACAACTACATTCATCAACTGGTTATCGACGACTGGGGGCGCTGTGACGCCGTCCGGGTGGCCGAAAGTGGCCCGGATGCGCTGGCTTACCTCAACGATTCCGCCTCACCCGACTATATCAGGCCTGAAGTGATCCTGCTCGACATCAACATGCCCGGCATGAATGGCTTTGAGTTTCTGGAAGAATACCATCAACTGCCCGAAAACCTGAAGAGCAACGTGGTCGTGATGATGTTGACAACCTCACTTAACCCGGCCGACGTGAACCGGGCGGGCCAGTACAACGAAGTGACCGGCTATCGGAATAAACCCCTTACGAAAGCAATGCTCGAAGAGGTAGTGGAGCAGCATTTTGCGTAATTTAGGTTGCCATTCAATGGTTGGCGCTCTGGCTCGATCCGTCTATGAAATGGGTGGATACGGTGGCGTCAATAGATCTGTTGAACCGGTTTTGCCATGCACATTTTTCTGTCTACCCCCATTGGTACGGCCCGTATTACCGGCGATAAATCAGGCGTTACGGCGATCTCCGTCCTCGATGAGCCCCTGCCTGATTTACCGCTGGTCAAGAATTTACCCGAGCCACTTCAGGCGGCGTATGATCAGCTCACGGCCTATTTCAACGGCGAGCGGCAAACGTTCGACTTTGTGACCAACCCGATCGGTACGGAATTTCAGCGGCGGGTCTGGAATGCACTGCGCGAAGTCCCTTACGGCCAAACGATGTCGTATCTGGCGCTGGCCCGGCAATTGGGCGACGAAAAAGCCATTCGGGCAGTAGCCGCCGCCAATGGCCGTAATCCGCTGTGGGTGGTGGTGCCCTGCCACCGAATTATTGGGGCAAACGGCCACCTTACGGGCTATGCCGGTGGGCTTTGGCGCAAGCAGTGGCTCCTGGAACACGAAGGATCACGGCGCAACCCCGCCGAAGGCCAGTTGAGTTTGTTCTGACCGCCACGCAAATCGTTTCTTATCAGGTTATTGTGCTCAAAAATCCACTCGCTGGTTCAGCGTGGGCGGTTCAGCAATTCAAGCTTCGCAAAGAAATCATCGAACATCAGCCGGGTGTCGATACGGGTATACACGCGAATAAGACGCCCACGCTGATTATAGACGTAACCACCCGCCCCACTAATGGCGGGCGCCTGTTTGACAACGTAATAGCTGGACGACGGATCGGCCTCGAACGATGATTGCAGGGCCGTTAGCAGCACCAGCGGGCTATCCCCCAGAATGTAGGTCTCGCCAATGTTATAAAACGGCTGAATGCGGCGCATCAACTCCTCCAGTACGTCTGTAAGGTGTTGCCCGACTTTGCCCATTGGTTTCACTTTTGTGAGCAGCTGCGCATACGACACCATGCACTGCCGGTAGGCATTCCGGGGCACCTGCCACAGCGGAATCGAAGACCGGTTGAAGATCACGCGCGCCGCAGCCGGGTCGATGTTCAGGTTATACTCCGGGTCGGAATAGTTGGGTGGCGGCAGCGCCAGATCAGTGTATTCGGGACCACCAATCCAGATGAGTGTCAGTTTGTTGGCGAGTTGAGGGTTGACCAGCATTGCCGAGGCGATTTCGGTGAGCCCGGCCCCGCAAAGCACATAGAGCGGCTGTTTGGTGTCGGTTCGGGCCGCTTCCCGCAGGATGAGGTCAACCGCTTCGTTTCTGATGGGTGTGCTGTCGTTTGGTAGGGCCGTATTGGAGCCTGCCAGTACCGGAATCGGGCTTTTTATTCCCATCAACTGAATGAGGTCACGGGCTTTGCGGGCGGCGTTGTCGGCCTGCGTGGTCGACCTGTCGAAGCCATCGCCCACTTTCAGATGGGAGCCGATGATGCCCCGCACCTCAACCGACGGCGACAGCAGCAGGTGCGCCAATTGGAACAACCCGTCAGGGTCACCGCTGAAATCATTATCGACGATAACCCGCATACGGGGCACAACGGGGCTCTTTCCGGGCGACGACTGACCATATGCGTTCAGGGCGGTAATCACAGTGAAACAAAGGCAGCAAACAAAACAAACGAGCTTCGGCATGGTGTAAAAAGAGGGGTTGATCGCTATCAGCTAAATGCGTTGGGTTAGCCTGTCTACCCTACCAGTTTGAGCGCTCGCCAGTCGAGACAAGCCGTTTCAACGGCGGCTTTTTCCGGTTCATTGGGTTTGCCATTTCCGACGAAGGTGCCGCCCTGCAACTTTGATGTCGTAAACAACAGATACTAATGAGCCATGAACAAGCTGTATATTTTCCTGGTAAGCCTGACGCTCACCGCCCTATCGATAGGCTGTAAAAAAGACGCCGATAGTGTCGGTCCCGACGTACCCAACGAACCTGAGCAACCCCAAACCCGCCCCGGTAAAGTTTGCCCCGTAGGTACGTTGCTGGGTGAAGCCATCACGGTTACCATCGGCCCGGCGGGAGGTAAACTGACCGCTGCCGATGAACGCCTCACGATCAACGTCCCGGCTGGAGCCGTCGAAAGTGACCAGCCCTTTAGCGTGCAGCCGATTACTAACACCGGCCCGCAGGGGCTGGGAACGGCGTTCCGGCTGGCCCCGCACGGCATCACCTTCAAAAAGCCCGTCACGATCAGTGTTCGCTACGATCCTGATAACCTCGATGGCACCGTTGCCGAAGCATTGGCCCTGGCTTACCAGAGCGATAAAGGCATCTGGCGACTGGCTGCAAAAAGCAAGGTAGATACCGCCACTCATACGGTGCGTGTAGAAACCACGCACTTCAGCGATTGGGCGCTGCTGGAACGGGCTTTGTTGGCACCCGGCGTTGGTTTTGTAAAGCCAGGTGGTAACATGGGGCTAGAGGTGCGCCTGCTCGATGCGACCGTTACGATACCGCCAGTTCAGGATACCGACGTGCCTGAGCCTTTCGAGCCGCTCTCAAGTGTCGTTGATTATAGCAGTTGGAAACTTGCTGGGGCAGGGCTATTGAACCCGCTTAAGTGGGAAGCCCTATACTATGCACCCACTACGCCCCCGGCCCGGAACCCCGTTGCTGTAACGATCAAACTTAAAGGACCGACGGTCGGCGACGACGGCAATACGTATAAAGAACTCTGGCTGGTATCGAACATCTACATCGGCGATGAAGGTATTACTTACCGTATCAATGGTGGTCCCTGGGTTAATGCGAAGGTAGCGCAGGGTGGGCAGCTCGTGTCGAATCCTAAGGAGCCGGAAAAAGGAGAGACGTTTATAATGAACGGCGGGGGCATCGATAACGGAAAGCCGGTGGGCGTTTCCATCATCCAATACAATCCGCCCTTCGACAGAACGAGAAGCCTTGATTTTGCATCGTTCGGTAGCGTTATGCAAGCCTGGCGAACCGACGGAACGAGTCCGCAATTTCAGCTATCGGATCAGGGGGGCGCACTGTTGTACGTGCATTATTACCGGGTTGGAAGAAACGCCCATCCTAGCCCCGGACACCTCACCGTTACTCAGTTTGGTAAAGTCGGCGAGATGGTGACGGGAAAGTTTGACCTGGAAAAAGCGGGTATCATGCGACCCGGCGAAGACTTTACCGGAACAGCCCGTATTGAAGGATTCTTTCGGGTTACGCGAACGAAGTAATCCATGTTGGCAGGTACGTGTCACGAAACACGTACCTGCCAACGTACCCGTTTAAAAACTGCCCAGATAGCCCCGCTTCTTCAGGATAGGCGCCACCACCGTGTTGGCCAGTTCGACGGCGTTGGCCGATGACTTCGTGATCTCGATCCGCACGCAGGTGACGGTTTTTGATTTGCCGTCGGGCGTGGGGGCGAAGAAGACGTACCAGCCGTCGTTGATCTTTTCGCCCAGCAAAATGCGCTCGGGCGTGCCGGTTTTACCCGCCACCTTGGCATCGGTGATCTTAGCCCGTCCGCCGGGGTTCGACTGTTCAATCATGAACTCCTGCAAGGTTTCGGCGTAGCTCGGCTGCTTGGCGATGGCAACACCCGCCTCGGCAGGTACGTTGCGCCCCGCCCGTTTCACCACGTATTTCGAGGGTTGCATCACGCCGCCGTTGGCAATGGCGCCGGCCATCCGCGCCAGCGCCATCGGGGTGCTGGTGAGCTGCCCCTGCCCCCAGGCCAGCCCCGAGAATTCGCCCCGGTACCGGCGCGGGTAGCGAATTTGCTGATACAGTTTTCGCCGTACGACAAACGATGAGTCGTGCCAGTGTTTGAGAATTTCCTTCCGATCGGTGGCGGTGTGCGGGTCGGTGAATGAATAGCCACCCACGTAATCGACGTTCATGCCCGTGGAAAGGTACAGATCGGCCATTTCGTTGTCCAGACCCAATTCGTTGGCGAGCCGGATGAAATAGACGTTACTTGACCGAACGATGGCCGTGCGCATGTCGACGTACCCACCGCAGGGCTCACTTTCGGCCACCCCCCGCCGGATAATCTCGCCGCAGCTGATGGCAAATTTGGTTTTTACGCCTTCGATACCCAGCCGGTTCAGGCCAGCGGTGGCCGTCAGGATTTTGGCCGTTGAGCCGGGAGCCGTTGGGTACGTCATGGCTAGGTCGCGTTCCGTCACCAGATAGGGGAGTTGCAGCCGGTCGCGGTCGGGCAGGCTCATCTCATCGGGGCGTGTCAGGTCGGGGAGTGGGTGCAGCGCCGAGGCCAGCACCTCGCCCGATTTACTGTCCATCACCACCACCGACAGCCGATGCCCGTTGTACTTCGATTCGGCCAGTGCCTTTTGGAGTTCTACCTGCATGCTGGCATCGACGCTCAGGTACAGGTCGCGGTTGCGGGCCCGGCGTTCGGCCACCTCGCGGCCTTCCAGTCCCCCCCGGATGGCGGGCGCCAGTTCGCTGTAATCGTAAAGGGGCAGGGTGAGCTGACGCGGTACGGCGGGCGTAAACCGGTCGGCGCGGTAATCGGTCGTCAGCAGCGGCATCTTGCGCGGGCGATTATCAAACCCACGCAGGTCGCTGAGGTGGCTGGCTTCGGCAAAAAAGCCGTTTTGCTGTCCCCAGAACAGTTTCGTGTTGGCATCGCCGACCCAGAAAAACATATGGTTGCCAAACGGATAGTATCGTTCGGCGCGCCGGTTCGAGAGCATCGTCATGCCGCGCGTGTCCAGGCCTACCTGTCGGAGTTTGGGCAGATTGCGCTGTACCGTGTCAGGCGAGCTCGTAGCCAACACCAGCCCTTTGCGGTCGTATAACGTACCTGCCGCCAAGGCGTCGGTCAGCCGGTTGATGCGCGGGTTGTAGCTGTACACGGGCAGACCATTCCGCCCCACCACCCGCGCCGGCCGAACGATGTAGTTATCCCAACGGATGAGCGCCACGTCGGCCGCCTTACCGGCCAGCACCAACGTACCGGCAAGAAAGCCGGCGATACCCGTTGCCAGCACGGGGTCGTAATGCTGCTCAAGGTAGGCGTGTTGCAGCGCCTGCCCTGGTCGACTGGCAATGGCAAAGACCACGCCCATGGCGGTCAGGTTGATGATCATCGACACCTTCCCGTAGCTCAGGAATGGCACCGAAATACCCGTCAAAGGCAGCAGTCCCAGCGACCCACCAGCGATGATGAGGAACTGCACACCCGTAGCCAGCGCAATGCCCGCCGTCAGGTAAAAGCTAAACGGCTGCCCGGCCCGGCGTGCGTGCAGCAACGTCCGGTGAAGGAGCACAAATAGCAGCAGACAGACCGATACGAGACCCGCCCAGCCCAGTTCTTCGGCCAGCGAGGGCAGAATCATGTCGGTGTGGGCGGCGGGCATGGCGTTGGCATACCCCCGGCCCATACCCTGCCCGGTCCAGCCGCCGGTGGCCATCGTCCAGAAGCTATGCGCCAGGTGATCGCCGCCGTAGACATCGTTGTTCCAGGGGCTGAGCCACATGGCTTTCCGGTCGGCGAGGCGGTCGCCTACCAGCGGCAACAGATCGCCAAAAGCAAAGGCCGCAATGACTAGAATCAGCAGCATCGGTCCTTCGGCCAGCAGCGCCAGCCAACCCAGCGCGGTGGTCGAGCGGGCGTGCCCCTGCCAGATGAGCAGCCCCAACGCGACCACAATGCCCACCAGCGTAGCCAGCGCCCCCGGCAGAAAAGCTAGCGCCAGCCCGTAGGCCGCGCCTGTCAGCAAGGTGATGCCCAGCGTATTACGGGCGATGGTGTAGAATAGCAGAAACGTGAAGCCCACCACCAGTGCCGGACCCATATCGCCCAGCAGCAGGTAAATCGCCATCAACGTACCTGTCGCCAGAAACGCACCGACGTTGACCCGAAACCGCCAGCGGATATCGGGCAGGTTGCGGAGTTGTTCTTCGTGCGCCGCAAAAAAGCCCGCCAGAAAAAGAATGATGATGTATTTGATCAGCTCCGACGGCTGGAACAGTAGCCCACCGATCCGCAGGTTGACCCGTACGCCGCTGCCCTCCGGCCCGGTGCCGATAGCCAGTACCACCAGCGCCATCCCTACGCCCACGATAAGCCAGGTCCAGCCCGTTAGGCGGAAGGTCGCCCGGCTGCGGAAGGTGATGAGCGGGTCGAACCACCATTTAGTGTACAGTTTCCCCACGTTGAGCTGCGACAGAAAGGCCAGCCCGAGCAAACCCAGCGCCACACCCTGTACGGCTTCGGCTCCATAGAAAGTATCCTGCAACGGATCTTGGATAGAAAGCAGGGTCAGCACCGAGATGCCTGTCAGCAGCAACAATACCGGCAGTAGCAGGGCATCGGGGTGAAAGCGGCGATACGTCCAGAAGAAATGAACGAGCCAGAACGACAGCAGAAATGCCCCGACTACCCCCCAGAAAAACAACCGAAACTCGCCCGGCGTCCGCACCGTAAAGGCGCGGTCTTCTTTCAATTGTCCATACACAATGGCCCCAATGGGTCGCAGGGTGTGGGTACGTCCCGTGAACGTAAACTCGGTGGAACGGGTCATGTTGGGGGAACCACGCCGGGCGCCAAACTCGAAGCCGGGTCGCAAAGGCAAGACGCTGTAACCCGAGCCGGGCGCCAGCCCACCGAAACTAAACCGGCCACTGGCGTCGGTGCGGGCGTAGGTACGTTCGTCCCGATCGACTTCTTCGGCCGTTGGATCGGCGTTGCTGTCGCCCGGTCGATGCCGCCGTAACTGCACCAGCACATCGGCCATCGGGCGGGGCTCGTCGGCGTTATCCTGCACCACGCCCGACAGCGTTAGCCCACCCGTGCCCACCGTCGACGCGTAGGGCTTGGGCCGCCGCAATTCGGTTACGTACAACACCGAATCGAAGCCCATCTGGTAGCGCGACAGCCGCAGCCGACTGTTGAAGTCGGTACCGCCGATGGGTGACTGCCAGGCGCGGGGCACGGCAATGGCAAACCCACGTTTGTTAATGGCCCCCACGTTGTCGAGCCGGTTGGTGCCTTCGCGTTGGGCCTGCTGGAGTTTGGCCGGCAATGAATCGGCGATCAGCTCCACGTCGCGGGGATCGGCGTAGTACCGACCCGACGTAAGCAGACTGCGAAGGGGGCCGCTTTTCAGCCCCGCCCGTAGGTTCAGCGCCGATCCGTTGGCATAGGCATCGGACGTTTGGCTAAGGGTTGGTTGCAGGTTAAAAAAGAGCCGCACGAATAGCACCAGCAACAACAGGGTCGCCGCCAGTAAATACACACGTTCGTGGTGAAAAGAGGGGTTTTTCATGGATAAGAAATAAAGACAACAACCGGGCGCTATTCCGTTGAATCGGTGCCCATCGTTGCTGCTGAATCGAGTTCAGGCGTGACGGTGGGCGTTTGTTGTGGTGGGGACGCTACAGTCTCTTCCTCCACCGGTGTCATAGCTTCCGGCTCGGTCGATTCGGGTTCCGCGGCTGTTGTATCCGATGTTGTTTCGGTGGGCCGAAACAACATCGATGAATCGATAGGAGTTGTTACCGCCGTCGAATCACCTTTCGTCGGAAACGGGTCCGATGGCCGATTCTGGTTGATCAACACAAACGTCAGCACGCCGACAGCTACGACACCAACGCCCCCCAAGAACCACCACGTAGTGCGGTCGGTCGGTTCGTCTTCTTCATAAACCGGCGCCGTTGCTTCATCGTAAATCGGCGGCGCGGGCGACGGGGTGGCTACTGCCCAACCCGGCGACGTCCCTGAGGCTGTTACGGGCGTGGCACCCGCCGGGCGGCTAAACTGGGCGTTATTGGCCCGCAGCAGTTCAACTTTGGCCTGCTCGAGCAGCAGTTCCAGTTCGTCGGCCTGGTCGAGCCGTTGCGCCGAATTCTTGGCGAGCATCTGGCGCAGGGCTTCCGTCAGGCTGGGTGGTACGTACTGGCCATCAGGTAGATACGGTGGTGGCGGTGGGGCCGTCAGCACCTGGTTCATGAACTGCGCCAGCCCGGCGTCGTTGTGTAGGGCAAACGGCACCTGCCCCGTCAGGGCTTCGTAGAGTACCACACCCAGTCCGTAAAAGTCCGTAGCGACGTTCACCTGCCGGGGATCATCGAACTGTTCGGGCGCCGCGTATTCGTAGGTCATCAACGACTGACCGGTGCGGGTCCGGGTGCTTTCGTCGGCCCGGATTTTGGCAATGCCGAAGTCGGTCAGCAAAAAGTGCAACTCGCCGCTGACGAGCCGCCGGTACAGGATGTTTTCGGGTTTGATGTCGCGGTGCACGACACCCCGGCTATGGATGACCTTGAAGGCTTCGGCCATCTGCAACCCCAGCCGAATGAGCGTAGTGAGCGTTAGCCGCCCTTCCGTGCGTAACAACCCGCGCAGATCGCCGCCTTCCACAAACTCCATCACCAGATAGGGCATGGCGGCCTCCAGTTGAATCTCGCGCACCCGCACGATGTTGGGATGCTCGATGCCCGTCATGATGTCGGATTCGCGGGCAAACCGCCGGAGTGTATCGGGGTCGGTGTTGAGGGCAAACTGTTTGATGGCCACCAGATCGCCAGTGGGGCGGTGGCGGGCTTTCAAGACACGGGCGTTACCCCGCCCCAGTTCACTGATGATTTCGTAGTCGGGAAAATTGACGTTAAAGTTGACTGTCGACATCGGCATCTGGGGAAGTCGGTGGATGAAGATCGGGGATATCGGGGGAGTCGTAGGCCGTAATTTTTACGCGCACTTTAGTACCCCGCGATGTAGCAGGCGCCTCCCGGACAAGTTCTGAATAAGGCCCCATATTGGCGAAATACATGGTTTCTGATTTGAAAACGCCGCCGCCCTCTTTAATGTACGTGACAACGACACGTACCCGGGTGAACGTTAATTTGGTTGGGTTTTCAACACGTATTTTCAAATCGCTGATGCCACCAAACAGGCCGGTTTTAAAGCCCATTACCTGGGCATTCAGCAGTTTGGCCGCCAAAATGTTCTCCTGCCGCCGCTGTTCGGCTGCTTTGGCCGCCGCCAATTGGCGTTCGGCGTCTGTCGAATCGCGGCGGACGGGCTTGATCGTTGCCGAATCGACCGCCGTTGAATCGTCGTCGTCAGTGCCCATCAATTGTTCCAATACCGAAGGGGGCTCGGCAACTGGTTGCTGACCCGCCGCGACGGGTTTCGGGGGGCTGCTTTGCCGGTCCCAGACAATGAGCGCTGCCCCAACAAGCGCCGCCACAACGACCGAAGCCAGCACGATTGTCCAGGTACGTCGACTCGACGAGCCGCCCGACGATCGGTCAACGCTCGGTGCCGTATACGCCTGCGTTGGCGCTGGTCGCTGGGCGGTACGTCGGTTTGCAGGCGAAGGCGACGTGGGCGACGCATCCGTTTGCACGACAGCCTGCGTCGCGGCCGGATTCACCTGCTCGGCCAGGAGTTGTTCCAGTTCGGCCTGTTTCAGCGCCACTTTCACGGCGTCGGGCTGACGGATGCGTTCGGGTGCGTTTTTGTTAAGCAGACCCGTCAGCAACGTACCCAGACTCTTCGGAATCGACGTGCCCAGTGTAGCGACGGCTTCGGCAGGCGAGGCCGTGAGTACGGTATTCATGAACGTGACAATGCCGACGCCTTCGTTCATCGCAAACGGCACGTGGCCACTCAGGCACTCAAACAGCACCACGCCCAGCGAGTAATAGTCGGTGGCGGCGTCGACGTTGCGCGGGTTTTCAAACTGCTCGGGCGAGGCATATTCGTAGGTCATCAACGACTGCCCCGTTACGGTGGCGGGCTGTTCGCGCAGGCGGGCAATCCCGAAATCGGTCAACAGAAAATGCAGTTCGCCGCTGGGTAGCTGGCGGTACAGGATATTCTCGGGCTTTACGTCGCGATGCACGACATCCTGCCCGTGAATAACCCGAAAGGCTTCGATCATCTGCAAACCGAGCCGGACCGTCTGGGCGATGGGCAAGGTTTTCTGTTCGTTGAGCAACTGCCGGACGCTGCCGCCTTCTACCAGTTCCATCACCAGGTAGGGCAGGGGCGCGTCGAGCCGGATTTCACGTACCTGCACAATATTGGGGTGGCGCAGGCGCGTCATGATCTCCGACTCCTGCTGGAAACGGTGCAGCGTTTGCGCGTCGGTATTCAGGGCAAAATGCTTGATCGCCACCAGTTCGCCCGTGGCGTCGTGGCGGGCTTTCAGCACCCGCGCGTTGCCCCGCCCCAGCTCTCCCAGCACGGTATACCCCGGAAAATGTGTATTGAAACTGACGGTCGCCATGTACGCGCGTTCTTCGATAACGTATTATTTTTTCAGAAAGTCAGTCGCCGTTGCCAAAAGCCGTGTGGCGTGCCATCCTATACTAAGGTTTATAAGCCACTCAACCAATAGATAATCAAACCCAGTGCCAACGCCAATACAACCAGTAGCCACCAGCGGTTGCCCGCCGGTTTAGTCGCCACCGGCTCAGGCGGGGTTGCCACCGGCACCGGCGTAACCAGCGGAGGCAGGGGCCCCGTCGGTGTCGCTTTATAAACGGCTTCGACGGGCTCTACAGTCACAGGTTCTACGCTAATAACGTTGCTGGCGGCCGAATCGGCGGTATGTAACGCCAAAACGACCGTTATATTATCCTGCCCGCCCACTTCATTGGCCTGCCTGATTAGTTCGGTGATCTGCTCGTCGGGGGGCGTTTCGCGATTCAGCACGTTCACCACTTCGGCCGACGTCAGCATGTCGGTGAGGCCATCGCTACAGAGCAACAGTCCTTCTCCCGCGCCGAAATCCGACTCACCCGATTCCAGAAAATCAGCGTCGTCGACCCGGTGTAGCGCCGAGCCCACCGTCCGCAATACCTCGTTGCGGCGGGGGTGTTGCATGGCCTGCGCCTCGGTTAGCTGGTTGGCATCTTCGCGCACACCCACTACCGAGTGGTCACTCGTCAGCTTTTGCAGGTGTCCCGTTTCGAGTTGAATCCGGTACAGCCGCGTGTCGCCTACGTGTGCAAACCATACCTTCTGCTGCCGCGCATCGGCGATGGCAGCCGTCAGTACGCAGCACATCATCGACAAACTCGGGTCGGACCGGCGGCGCTGATCAATCTGATTGTTGGCATACACGACGGCTTCGCGCAACATGGTCAGCGGGTCGCCGGTGGGTTCGGCCATGTAATGGCAAATGGCGTCACGGGCAATGGTGGCCGCTATGTCGCCACCCGCGTAGCCACCCACCCCGTCGATAACGGCCAATAGCGCCGTGTCGTCGGTCCAGATGGGTTCACAGATGAAAGCGTCCTGATTGTCGCGCCGTTGCCGCCCTACGTCGGTTTGGCCGGCGATACGAAGTGTTTCCATTCGTTAGTATTAAGCGGCACCGGCGTTGGTACACACCAACCCCGCGCCACCGACTTCCTGTCTATCTTGGCAACTGTTGAAAGTGCCGAACCAGTAACAGCCCGACAAACCCAAAGAGAACAAACGCGAGAATAGCGTCCATAGGCGTGAATGAGTAATAAATAATGAACGATGTATAATGTATAATGCACAATGTATGATGTACAATGTGCTGACGCGGTAATAGGCTTGCGCTAGCCCATTGTGCATTGTACATCGTTCATTGTACATTATTTATTGTGCACTGAACTGAAGCGTTACGACGCCATTGAGCAGGATCTGCGACGGGCTGGGCAGGTGCACCCACTGAGGTTGGCCTGGATCGCTTCGGGCGACGACCTGCTCGTTGATGCGCGTTTCATTCCGGCTGAACGACGCCAGTTCAAAGGATTGTGTAGTATCGTTGAATCGAATCCGGGCGTGCGGGTTCGAGACGTAAGGCGAGTTGAGGCGGATATAGTTCGGGAACGCTTCATTGTCGGGTTCCCGGCGGGCCAGCACTACCTCGCGGTCCTGCATCCAGTAGGTTTCCTCTACGTTGGCATCGGCCAGATAACAGTCGATCCGGGCAAAGGCCTGGGGTTGAGGGCGCGGGGCCAGGGGCGCGGGGCGGCTTTGCTGAGGGACGGGTATCGACGCGCCAGGTACGTTGGTTGGCTCGGAGGGGCGGGCTTCCGGCGCGGCGGGCTCCGGCACGGGCGGCGCAAACTGGCTCAGATCGATATCGACGGCAAACGCGCCCGACTCCCGGAAGTCGATGTGGCTAAAGGCCTGCCGGTTGGTGTCGAGCGTGTCGAACACGTTGGTGTTCTGTACTTTGCGCGTCACTTTGTTGCCCCCCCGCTGTGCTACCGGACGCGGATTCTCACCTACCGACTGCCCCGACAGCGACCCGACTACTTTCAGATCATCGATGCCGATGGCTTGGCCGTTGTATTCGGTACCGGGACCAAATTTGAAAAACCAGTGCGACGACACGGGCATCACCTGATCGTGCGGGCCTTTGCGTTGCCGCAGGTGATCGATAAACAGCCGCACGGCCTCATCAACGATAGCAGGCAGTGCTGCCAGCCGCTGTTCGTAGGCGGTTGGATGCAGCACAATCAGGTAGTGCGCGTTGAAGAGTAGCTTGTTGCCGATACTTTCGCGGTCGAGCGAGGCGTCGAAAGAAGCCAGCAGCGCGTGCAGAATCTGTTCGCTGGAAACAGGCTTGGCTTCGTCGTCATCGACTGCTTTGGGGACAAGCAGATTATTTAATTTTTGTAAAAACCGGTTCGGTTTATCCATCAACACGAGTAAGGAATGGGGCTTTTCGGAACAATAACGCCATTCCTTGCCAGATGTTGAGTTAAAGTGTGTCAGTGGAGCCAGCAAATGAGACTGAGTCGCCGCCCGCTTCGCCTTGCGCAGGAACACCCGAAAATCACCACACCTGGGCGACTTCGTTACCAGCCATGCGGTGCCGAACCGGGCGACAGCGAGACCCGCTCTGCCTATGTGCGTTCAGGGCCTGACGCTGGCGGTTCAGTACGTCCCTTTGAAGCGGTGGTCGGATCGTTTTTGCCGGACGGGGTGCAGCGGGATCTGTAGACCACCCGATTGTTCGAGCCAGTTGAACACCTGATTGCGCAGGTTTTTGGCAATCTCCTGATGCTGCGGACTGCGGATGAGGTTGTTTACTTCCTGTGGATCGGTTTGCAGGTCGTAGAGTTCGTTGGCATCCCACACGCCGTGGTTGAAAATGTATTTGTAGCGATCTGTCCGCACGCCAAACATGGTGGGTGTCTGCGGAAAATCGGCTTCCCAGTAATACTCGTAAAACGCCTGTTCGCGCCAGGGAATGGATTTGCCCTGCAACAGCGGCAGAAATGAATTGCCCTGCATCTGTGCGGGCTTGGGCAGACCGGCGTAGGCCAGCAGGGTAGGGGCAATGTCGACGTTCTGCACCACCTGCTCCAGGGTAGTGCCGCCCTTCGTGAGCGCCGGGCAGTGCACCAGCAGCGGCACCCGCATCGACTCTTCATACATGTGCCGCTTGTCGATCAGCCCGCGCTCGCCGAAACTGAAGCCATTGTCGCCCATGTAAACGACGAGCGTGTTGTCGAGCTGCCCGTTGTCTTCCAGCCACTTCAGCACCCGCCCCACGCTGTCATCCACGCCCATGAGCGTTTCGCAATATTGGCGGTAGAAATCGTTGAAACCGATCTGTCCGTGATACATGTAGTCGACGCCGTGCCAGCTGTATCGCTGCTGCTTCACCCAGTTGGGCATGTCGGCCAGGTTGGCTTTTGGCGCAGCGGTTTCAGGGTTGCGGCCTGTTTGCCCGTTCCCGGCCAGCGCCGGCCAGTTTTTGCTGCTGTCGGTAGCGGTCAGGAACATGCTTTGCGGGTAATTGATGGGCATGTTGCGGTACATACCCCGATGCCGCCTGGCGGGCTGAAACTCGGCATGAACGGCTTTGTGCGAGAGGTACAGGCAGAACGGCTTACTTGTAGGCTGCGTTTTGAGCCAGTTCAGCGCATAGTCGGTGAGCAGGTCGGTGGTATAGCTGCTGTCGGTATAGCTCACCTGCTTGCCATTGACGTTGAGCGTGGGGTTATAGTACACGCCCTGCCCCCGGAAACTCACCCAGTGGTTGAACCCCGGCTGAGGGGCGTCGTCGGCATCGCCCATGTGCCATTTGCCCAGAAAAGCCGTTTGGTAGCCTGCCTGCTGCAAATACTGCGGGAAGAATTTGAGCCCTTTCTGAAGCGGCGCAAAATTGTCGACCACCCGGTGCGTATGCGCATACTGCCCCGACAGAATGCTGGCGCGGCTGGGCGAACACAGGGCCGTGCTGACAAACGCATTTCGCACATGAACGCCATTGCGCGCCAGCCGGTCGAGGTTAGGCGTTTTTAGCCCGGCCACTTTGCCGGTAAAGCCCATAAAGTCGTACCGATGATCGTCGGACAGAATGAAGATGATGTTTTTGGGTTTGGCAGCCTTGTTCCGGGTCGGGGGCGTGGGTTTGAACGCCACGAGTAAGGCTAGTGTCAGCAGGAAACCCAAGGTAGCGAATGACGTTTTCATCGAAAATTCAGCGAAAAGGTTAGTCGAGGTTATTGGCGGGTAAGGTAAACACCATAAGTCCGGCGATGAGCAGCGGGGCCGAAAAAAGCGCCATGAGCGCAGGTTTGCTGAGCGAGGCGTCAGACAGCACCCCGAAAAGTCCCGGCCCCAGGATCGCCCCAAACCGCCCGACACCTACCGCCAGCCCGATGCCCGTGGTGCGGACAGTGGCTGGGTAGACGCGGGTGATGGCCGGGTAAAAGCCATTGAAGCCGCCCTGCACGAAGAAGCCGATGCCGAACGTCAGTAAAAACATCAACACGGGCGTGAGCGAGAGGCTGCCGTAGGCCATCATTACTCCGAAGGCAATCAGCAGAAAAAGCGGGATCAGTACCCGCAGCCTGTACCGCCCGGCCAGCAGTCCAATGGTCAGGCTGCCCACAAACGCGCCTAGGTTAAGCGACGTACCCACGTAGGTGGCCAGCACAAACGGCATACCGGCGTCGTGGGCCAGCGTGGGCACCCAGCTCATCACCGTGTAGAGTGTCACCATCCCGAAAAAGACACCGATCCACAAACGAATGGTAGCGTTTCGGTACTGTGGGCTAACCAGGTTGGCAATGGGTACGTTGGCCGATTGGGTAGTTGGCGGTGGGAGTCGTGCGATGATGGGTTGCCCCATGCGAATCAGGAGGGCGTTGATTGTTTGAAGGGCATTGGCCGGCTGACGACCCAGCAGGTAGGCGAGCGATTCGGGCATAAACAGACTGATAAAGACCAGCATGACTGCCGAAACTAGCCCCGCTGCCAGGTAGGCCACCCGCCACCCAAAAAGCGGCACGGCCCAGGCCGTGAAGAAACCCGCCAGGATAGCCCCAATGGGCCAGCCTGCCTGCACAAGCCCAACCGCAAAGTCGCGCCGTTTTTCGTTGGCAAATTCGGCGGCCACTGCGGCCAGCGACGGTAAAATGCAGCCGATGCCCAGCCCGGTGATAAACCGGCAGGCGAGCAGTTGCCAATAAACCGCCACAACCGAGGCAAGCAACATCCCGGTCGTAATCAGGCTTAGGGCGAGTATAAACATGCGCCGACGCCCGACTTTGTCGCCGAAGGGCGCCAACACAAAGCACCCCAAGGTCATGCCCGCCAGCCCCGCACTGAACACGTACCCAAGCTCGCTTTTCGACAGCCCCCATTCGCGAATGATCTCCGAACCGGTAAACGAAACGACCAGTACGTCGATGCCATCGTTCATGTTCAGCACAAAGCAAATGCCCACCATCAGGATCTGAAACAGGCTCATCGGCTGGGCATCGAGCCGCGCTTTAGGGTCGACGAGAGGCTCGTTTGAATCGATTTCGGTTGTCATGGATCGTTACGGGAAATGAAGGCTTTGGATAGTGTTGCTGCCTGTTAAAAGGTAATCAGAATTTTACTCGCTTCACCCTGTGCGGCTGTTTCCAGCGCGGCCTGCAAGTCGTCGAGCGGCGTTCGTTCCGAAATGATAAAGCCGGGCCGGATGATGCCCGCCGCCATCAGCTGGAGCGTGCGCCGGAAATCGGTTGGGTGGTCATAGATGATCGACGGGATTATGTGAATGCCTTCGCGGGCTATTTTTAAGGGGGTGAATGACGCCGGATGACCCGACAGCCCGACCAGCACAATCTCAGCGCCACGGGGAGCCGCAGCCGTCGCCAGTGAAGCCGTGACCGCCGCGCCCGCACACTCGAAGACCGCACAGACGTCGTTGGCCAGCCAGTTGCCAGCCAGTACCTGCTCCTGCTCAGTTAGCGTCCCCGATCCGCCCACCGCCAAGGCTCCCATCGATTCGGCCAACCCTAGTTTCGTCGGGCTGATTTCGGTTACCAGTACCCGGTAACCCAGCGCCAGCGCCAGGTGAGTAAGCAACAAACCAATCGCGCCCAACCCAAGCACGGCGATGGTATCGCCCGGTTTGGCACTCGACGCCAGCAGGGCATGGAGCGCCACCGCCATCGGTTCAACCGCTACGGCATCGTCGTCGGAAATGGACGCCGGCACCGCCCAGCCGTAGTCGGCTGGTATGATCACGTAATCGGCGAAACAGCCCGCTTCGTTCTGGCCGATGATCCGTTTGTTGGGACAGATGGTGCTCCGGCCCGACCAGCAATAGCGGCATTGACGGCACGGAATGTTGGGCTCAATGACGACCCGTTCGCCAATCGTACGACTCGTTACATTCGCCCCGATTTTGTCGATGACGCCCAGCCCCTCATGCCCCAGAACAGTAGGCCGGGGTAATGGGCGATGGCCCAGAAATAAATGGACGTCGGATCCGCATATCCCCGTTTGCTTCAGCTTGACCCGTAGCTCGCCCACGCCCGGCTCGGGGATGGGCAGGTCGCGCAACTGAATGCGGTTGGGGGCGTCGAGGAAAGCCGCTTTCATGGTACAAAAGAATGGGGTCGATTACTGTCGTTGGCGCTGTTGCTGGAAGAACGTGAGCGCTTCCTCATGCACGTCGATATCGTTGGGGTAATCGTGCTTTCCGCCGTTCACTTTTAGCAGCACCACATCGGGTTTGCCCTTGGCCCGGTACGTAAAACGCTCGATGGTTTTGCCGTCGGCGGGGTCGCGGTCAGGTACGTTGTCGTGAGTGGGTTTGCCGTTGTAGCGTGCCAAATCAGCCCAATAAGCCAGGGTGCGCTCCGTTGATCGAACCGCGCCCATGTTCATGTTTTTTCCAAGAATGACGGGGCCGCCGTTGTAGGGATTGATGGGGTCTTCGGTGCCGTTGATGATCATGATGGCTACTGGCTTACCTGACGGCACACAGTCCAGATTGTCGTCATCGGGCAGGTTGGCAATGATGGCCGTGACGGCCCGGAACGTACCGGGCATGGTCAAGGCCAGTTTATAAGCCATGTGTCCACCGCCCGACGTACCTACCGCAAAAACGGCCTTCGGGTCGATCTGGTAGCGTTGCTGGAAATAGGCGATCATGCCGGTAAAAAAGGCCTGCTCGTTCACGTCTTCCTTGTTGGCCTGCGCGGGTGACGCTTTCCGGCACTCGTTCCAGTAGCGTTTGTAGCCGTCGGGGTACACCACTAGCGTATTTTCGTTGCCGGCCCGCCGATCCATATTCGTGGCCGATTTCATCATGCCCAGCCCGTCGCCACCCGACCCGTGCATCACGAAAACCAGTAAAGGCTTTGCCAGGGGTTTGGCGGGTTGATTGTAATGGAAAACGCGGTAGTGGCCCTCGATCAGAACGGAATCGGTACGTACCTGAGCGTTGGTGGAAGCAATGGCTACACCAAGCAGCAAAAGCGTAGAGAGGAAATGGAAACGCATGAGTAAATCACCGGTCTGGCCAGTGTTCGTAGGGTTGAGCGGTAAGTTGGCTGGGTTTATAAGTAGACCAGATGGGCCTCCATACTCAGCGTATACCGATAATGCAGTAGATTGGCAGCCATACACCCACGCAATCCCAACCAGCGTTTATGAAGCAAACCCGTTTTTTTTCTGTCATCGTCGCCTGCCTGACGGTCTGTGTCGGTTGGCTGGCAATCAGCGCGCAGACGGGTGCCCCGGCTCCTGCCGTCAGAAAACCGAACGTCGTCCTATTCTTTATGGATGATCTGGGATACGGCGATTTGTCGTGCACAGGCGCCCTAGGTTACCTCACGCCCAACCTGGACCGCATGGCCGCCGAAGGCACCCGGTTTACCAATTTCCTGGCTGCCCAGCCCGTCTGCACGGCCTCGCGGGCTTCGTTGCTGACGGGCTGTTACCCCAATCGAATTGGCATTGCCGGTGCCTACGGACCTACGTCTACCGTTGGGCTGAACCCGGACGAAGAAACCCTGGCCGAACTGCTGAAGGAGCAGGGTTACGCTACCGGCATTTTCGGCAAATGGCACTTGGGCAGTAAACCCGCTTTTCTGCCGCTTCAGCACGGATTCGACGAGTATTTCGGGGTGCCGTATTCACACGACATGTGGCCGCTCCACCCCGATCAGGCGCACGCCAATTACCCGCCGTTGTATCTGATGGAGGGGAACCAGCCAACCAAACAGGTAAAGGATTTGACCGACGCGAGCGAACTCACCACGGCCATCACCGACCGGGCCGTTTCGTTTATCCGTCAGCACCGCAAAGGTGCGTTTTTTCTGTACATCCCGCATCCGCTACCACACGTACCGCTGGCTGCGTCGGCGCGGTTTCGGGGAAAGAGCGGACGCGGATTGTTTGGCGACGTACTGATGGAACTGGACTGGTCGGTTGGGCAGGTAATGCAGGAACTGAAACAGCAGGGACTCGACAAAAACACGCTCGTGCTCTTCATCAGCGACAACGGCCCCTGGCTCAACTACGGCGATCATGCCGGGTCGGCGGGCGGGCTGCGCGAAGGCAAGGGGACTACCTACGAAGGTGGCAACCGGGTGCCTTGCCTTGTGCGTTGGCCGGGCGTGGTACCGGCGGGCCGGGTGAGCAATAAATTGCTGACGACGATGGACGTGCTGCCCACGGTGGCCAAACTGTGCGGTGCCCGTCAGCCTAAACGCCCCATCGATGGGGTCGACTGGACGGCCCTGCTGAAAGGCGACGATACCCAGATTCCCCGCGACCGGTTTTATTATTACTACCGGAAAAACAACCTCGAAGCGGTGCGGAAAGGCGACTGGAAACTGGTGTTTGCCCATCCGGGACGTACCTACGAAGGCTTCCCGATGGGACGCAATGGACAGCCGGGGCCCAGCACGGAAAACTTCAATTTTCCGATGGCCCTCTACGACCTGGTGCATGACCCCGGCGAGCGGTACGACGTACAGGCGCAGCACCCCGATATTGTTCAATCCCTGCAAAAACTGGCCGACGAAGCGCGCGCCGATATGGGCGATGATCTGCAACAGCGGCAGGGGGCCAATAACCGCCCCGTCGGCCGAGTAACTCAATAGCTGTCCGATACGCTTACCTTATGAAACGTATTCTGCTCATACTCATCGGTCTTCTGACGGGGCTGGCCCTTGTCTATGCGCTTGGGCCACGATACCGGTTCGACGCTGTGAAGCGCGAAGCCGTCAAACTGGCCGAAACCGCAAACCCGTCCGACCTGGCCAGGCTGGAACGGCTGATTGCGGAGTCGGAAAGGCAAGCCGGGCTGAAACCCGACAACGAGGCGCGGATTGTGTGGGCCGATAGTGCGCGCAAGCAGAAAACGCCCTACAGCATCGTGTATATTCCCGGTTTCGGGGCCAGTTGGGCCGAGGGCGACCCGGTGCATACGCAACTGGCCCGCCGGTTTGGCTGTAACCTGTATCTGGCCCGCCCCGCCGAGCACGGCCTGCGCTCGCCCGACGCCATGCGGGACCTGACACCCGCCAGGTACGTTGCCTCGGCCGAACGGGCATTGGCTATCGGGCAGGCGCTGGGCGACAGGGTGATCCTCGTAGGTACGTCGGCGGGCGGGATGCTGTCGCTTTGTCTGGCGGCCGAACACCCCGAACTGGCGGCGGTCGTGCTGTATTCGCCCTGCATTGAGGTGGCCAACCCGGCCCTCGCGTTGACGACCGGGCCCTGGGGCCAACAGATTCTGAACACGGTGATGCCCGACGAACACGTTACCGTTACCCATTACAAACCCGATCGCGCCCGCTACTGGCTCACCCGCTACCATACCAACGGGCTGCTTACGCTGCAAACCATGCTGGACACCTACATGACGCCCGAGTTATTCGCGCGGGTAAAGCAGCCGCTTTTTATGGGCTATTATTACAAAGACGAGGCTAATCAGGACAAAACGGTATCGGTAGCCGCCATGCGCGCCATGTTCGATCAGCTGGGTACGTTGCCTAATCAGAAACAGCAGGTAGCTTTCCCAAAGGCGGGCGAACACGTCATTGCCTCGCACTTTACCTCGGGCGATCTGGACGGTGTTTACCGGGCGACGGAGCAGTTTCTCCGCGAAAAAGTAGGGTTGAAACCCACCGAATAGGCTTATTTTTGCACCGTTATTTCGTTTTTAGTTTGCGGGTTTTGATCGTCAACTTCCTAATTGTTAGGTAGATGGCCTGTTTAAGTCGTGAACTGCAAACTGCAAACCTCAAACTGCAAACTCTTTTTTTGAATGGCTTACGGATTACTGAATGGAAAGCGCGGCATCATTTCGGGTGCCTTAAATGAGCAATCAATCGCCTGGAAAGTGGCGTTGAAGGCGAAAGAGGAAGGGGCATCGTTTGTGCTGACCAACGCACCCATCGCCATGCGCATGGGCGAGATTAACCGCCTGGCCGAGCAATGCAGCGCCGAGATCATCCCCGCCGACGCCACCTCGGTTGAAGACCTCGAAAAGCTCTTCACGCAGTCGCAGGAAGTGCTGGGGGGGAAGATCGACTTCGTGCTGCATAGCATCGGCATGAGCCCCAACATCCGCAAAGGCCGCGCCTATACCGACCTCAACTACGAGTGGTTCAAGCAAAGCCTCGACGTGTCGGCCCTGTCGCTGCACAAGATGTTGCAGGTTGCCTACAAGCAGGATGCTATCGCCGAGTGGGGTTCCGTGGTAGCGCTTACCTACATGGCGGCGCAACGGACGTTCCCGTTCTACACCGATATGGCCGAGGCTAAGGCGATGCTCGAATCGATCACGCGCAGCTTCGGTTACCACTACGGTAAATTCCGCAAAGTGCGGGTTAACACCGTATCGCAGTCGCCCACGGTGACCACGGCCGGTAGTGGCATTGGCGGGTTCGATAAATTCTACGGATTTGCCGACAAGATTGCGCCGCTGGGCAACGCCTCGGCCGATCAGTGCGCCGACTACTGCCTCACGCTCTTCTCGGATTTCACGCGGATGGTGACGATGCAGAACCTCTTCCACGACGGTGGCTTCGTCTCAACCGGCGTCTCGCAGGAAGTGATGGAGAGTTTGTAAGAGAGAATGTACAATGCACGATGTATAATGTACAATGTGTGTGATAGCCAGATAAGTTGCTTACTCACTGGCGAGCCATTGTACATTATACATCGTGCATTGTACATTCCTCTTTACTCACTAACCACCTTTACCCGGCTGTTACCGTCGTTGCCTTTTTCGACTTGAATCTGCACGGAAATCCGCTCCTTGATTTCGTGCCGGTGCGAAATAATACCAACCGTTTTCTGGCTGTCCTGCTGTAGCTTTTCCAGCATCACGATGGCCGTATCCAGCGCGTCGGGATCGAGTGTGCCGAAGCCTTCGTCGATAAACAGGCTGTCGATCTGCACATTGCGCGACGCCAGGTCAGACAACCCCAGCGCCAGCGCCAGGCTCAGCGTAAACGTCTCGCCACCCGAGAGGCTGGTAATCGTGCGCTCAGCCTGTCCCTGATACAGATCCACCACAAACAGATCGTCCTGATCGTCGCGCGGCGGCAGGAGCAAGTAGCGGTCGGTGAGGTCGGTGAGGCGCCGGTTGGCCAGCCCGATCAGCTGCGAAAGCGTCAGGCTCTGCGCAAACTTGCTGAACGAGTCGCCCGTGGCGCTGCCAATCAACTTTTTCAATTCACGCCAGGGGACAATGGCCGCTTCCAGTTGGGCCAGTTCACTTATCCCTTTCTGATGCGCCTGTAGGCTCTTGCGGTTAGCGTCCAGTTCACCCCGGGCGTGCCCCGATGCCGACAGCACCTTTTGCTGTTCGCGGCGCAGTGTATCCAGTTCACGACGCACCTCGCCGAGGGGTAGCTCAGTTTTGCGGTTTTTCTGGGCATCGGCGAGGCGGCGCTGTTCGTCAGTGGTGCGTTGGTCCAGTTCGATGCGTTCGCGGTCGAGGGCTTCCTGCTGGGTACGTAGTTTCTGCACTGTCGGCGTGTCCAGCAACAACGCCCGCGCGGCGGTGGCATCGGCCAGTCCTCGTTTCTTGAAGAGTGGCTTCAAAGTTGTCAGGATGCGGCGCTCATCGGCCAGAGCAGCCCGTTCGTCGGCATCGGCTTTCTGGAGTAATTCGGTTTGTGTGCCCATGCGACTTTGCAAGTCGGTGGTTGTGCGTAGCAGGGTATTGGCCCGTTGTGCCCAATCGTCGCCTGCATACAGCTCGTTTCGCTCGATCAACAACGCCTCCAATTTTTGCTGACTCCGTTGAAGGTCGGTCAACTGGGTCGTCAGCGTTGTGAGTAGGCGGTGTTGCTCCCAGGCGTTGCGCAGGGTGTGGAGCCGCGTCTGGGTCTGAGCCAGTTCGTGCTGTTCGGCCCGCATCAGCGCCGGACCCATGTCGGCGTCGATCTGATTGGCTACGCGAAGCCCATCGATATAATCGCGCTTTTCGCGGTAGAGACTACGCAATTCGGCCTGGGTACGTTCCGCCTCCTGTACTTTTGCCGTCAGGCTAAGCTGGGCGTCGGCCAGCGTTCGGGCGGCAGCTTTAGCTTGTTTTTCGTCGTCTTTAGCCAACAGCAGCGCCGCGGCTAGAGTCCCCAACTGGTTGACGTAATGGGTGGCATACGGATGCTCCCGCGACCCACAGAGGGGGCAGGGCTCGTCGGCAATCAGGCCCTCGCGCAGTTGCGTCAGGTCGGCTTCCTGACTAAACCGGCGTTGGTCGGCTTCGATCCGTTGCACCGCCTCCTGCGCGGCCCGTTCGCGTTCCAGCGCCGCCAGTAAAAGCGGTTCATTCTCGGCAAACTGCTGTTTGAACTTCGTAATGGGTTCGGCAAGCTGCTGCCCCTCCAGAATCCGTTTCTGCTGTTCTTCTTCCAACAGCGCCAGTTCGCCCAATACCTGCTGCCGAACCGTGAGCTGATCGAGGCGTTGGTCGAGGGTAGCGGGCGTTACGTCTGGGTACGTTAGCTGCAAGGTGTCGATCTGCTGCGTCACCGTCCGCTGCTGGGCGGCCAGCGTTTCCACGGCCTCGTCGACCTGGTTGGGCGAGAAGGCCGGTACGTTGAAATGGGCCGGCGCATTGGCCAACTGCTGCCGGATGGCCTGCGTCAGTGGCGCGGCTACGTTTTGCTCGGCTACGATCCGGTCCTGCATCGCCTTCAGCCGATCGCGAAAGGCTTCGATGGCGGGCCCGACGGTTGTTTCGGTCAATTTCGAGGTACCAGTGAACCGGGTAACTTCGACCAGCAGCGCCTCAAACTGATCGGTCAGGCAGTTCAGTTCGGTGGTACTATCGGCCTGATCCTGCCGGGCTTTGCGCAGGGTACGTTCGCTGCCGGCCAATTCGGTGAGCAAGCCAGCAAGGGGCGTAACCTCGTCGTGCTGCCGGAGCCGTTCGCGTTCATCGGCAAAAGCCGTTTGTTTTTCGGTCAGTTTTTCCTGGGTACGTGCTGCTTTGGCTAGTTCGTTTTCGGCCTGTTCGGCGGCTTCGGCCCATTTCTTTTCGGCATCGAAGGTTTTTATCGCCTTCGCCAGTTCGTCGAGGCGTTCGTCGGCCTGCGTAAGTTGCTCGGTCAGCTCGGCCAGTCGTTCGTCGCTCAGCATCCGGATGCCCGCAATCGACTGTTTCTTGTGGCTGATCTGCTCCTCCAGGAATTTATGGTGCTCAAACGCCTTACGGCTCAACTGCCGGTAGATTTCGGTGCCGGTGATTTTCTCCAGCATCTTACTCCGTTCGGCCGCTTTGGCTTTCAGGAACTGATCGAAAGCCCCCTGCGCCAGCACGATCGACTTCACAAACTGCTCGTAGGAAAGACCAATCAGCTCTTCGTTTTTCTTCGGGAAATCGCGCAGGTCTTTGATGGGAAACAGTACACCCTCCGGTTTGTCGTCGGCGAGCCGGGCCACTTCCATCTCGTAGTTGTTCCAGTTGTTGTTCCGGTTTTTCCGAATCGACCATCGCGACCGATACCGGTGCCCACCCACTTCATATTCTACTTCGGCATAAGCGGCGGCGTTGGGCTCGGCGGCGGCCTGCCGGTTTACGATCAAGCCTTCCTCGACAATGTTGGCCGACGAGATTGGGCCGCCCACACGCGGAAGCCGGTTATACAGCGCCAGCGTCATCACGTCGAGCAGCGTTGATTTGCCCGCGCCCGTTGGCCCCGAAATCACAAAAAGGCCCGTTTCGCCGAGCACGCCACTAGCAAACGCGATAGGGGGGTGCTCGCCATAAAACGAGTTGATATTCCTGAATCGAATCTGTCGGATTTTCATACTATATATATAGCGCAGCCAAACGCGCCTGTGCCGTTACCGGCTTATCAACGATGTCGCTGCCGCAGCGGGCTGTTCGGTCACCATCTTATAGAGTTGTTCGTAGGCTTCGAGCAACTGGGTACGTTCGTCACCGGCTACCTCGCTCAGCGTAAGCCGGTGTTCAAACACTTCGGTATGCGTCAGGTCGACCAGGTGCGTTTCGGCCGCAAACAGATTGGCCAGACTCTTGCGCTTGTTGCGGAACAGCAGGCGGGTTTTAGCGAGGATAAAGGGCGCATCGCGGTAATCGCGTTGCAACTGGTCAAAGTGCATCCGTGTCGTGAGGCTTTCATTATCTTCCTCCACCAGCACTTCCACCAGCGCCGGGAGCGGATGTGTGCTCGTCAGCGTGTTCAGTTTCTCGTGCACCTCATCCAACGTACCTGACACATGTCGTAGCGCCCGCGCTTGTGGCACCGGTACGGATTCGATCGTAGTGACTCGTCCGTTGTCGAGCGTAATGGCCAGCAATTGATGCGCCTGATCGCGCTCGCCAAAACTAAGCGGAATCGGCGAACCGCTATACCGGACCGTATCGCTGCTGCCCACACGCTGTGGCATATGGATATGTCCCAGCGCTACATAGTCGAACCCTGCCGGAAAGTGTTCCGACGAAAAGGCTGCCTGCCCACCAATGGCGTGAATCTCGCGTTCGCTTTCCGAAATCGCAGCCCCGTTTACATAAAGGTGCCCCATCGCCAGCACAGGTACGTTGCTGAAAGTTTGGGCGCAATAGTCGGCCGTGCGCTCATAGTGGTTGCGGATGCCCATGCGCAGCGCCTCCACGCGATCCTCGTAGGTTTGCCCGGAGATCGACTGCCGCAGATCGGCATCGCGCAGGTAGGGAACTGCTGCTACGACCAGATCGGTGGAACCGTTGGCTAGCCGAATCACTTCATCAGCGCAGTCGGCGGTGGTGCAACCTACTACATGTATATTCAGATGGTGCAGCAGTTTGCGGGGGGCGTTGAGTTTAGTGGCCGAATCGTGGTTGCCGCCCGTGATGATGATCGTAACCGGGAGCGGGAGCATCCGGGTCAGGAACTGGTAATACAACTGCATCGACCCGTCGTTTGGGTTGGTTGTATCAAACACGTCGCCGGATAGAAGCAACACATCGGCTTGCCGCTGTTCAACTTCGTTAGCCAGCCAATTCAGGAAATGGGCATGATCTTCGCGAAGGTCCGAACGGTACAATCGTTTCCCCAAATGCCAATCAGCCGTATGTAAAATGGTCATGCGTGAACAAAGCGTCAACTTTGTTTTGTCATATTAGCAAGTTAACAACACAGCGGCTTGTTGAGGTGTCCCAAACGGACGCTTCATCAGCAAGTGTGCCCTTGCTAAAGTACAATTTTATTGGCTAAAAGCCGACATCAGATCGTCGATCAAAAAAGTTTAGCCAATAGATTAGGTGAAAGTCAGTGAGTTGCGGAGTTTTTTGTAAAAAGCCTCCAGTTTTTTCAGAATAGGCCTTGACACGGGCCCATCAACCTACTACTTTTGCAGTCCCAATCAGGAACAACGGCCACGAAGCGAACGCAGAATGGTCGCTTTTACTGAGAAAGCAAAGGGTCAGCACCTCGGAAAAAGTCAAAAATATTTTTTACGAAAAGCTTGACAAACGAAATTTAAAACGTACCTTTGCAAAACCAAATCGGAAAGGGATACCGAAATCGGAAAAAGAGTTACAAAATAACATCCCAGCTAAGTGATTAGCGCCTCGATAAACAATGGTTTATCGATCTGTTCTTTGACCAACTGGCAGCACAATAACAAACGTCTGGCCGACTACGCTTACAGGTTTTCCTGAAGCGGGCAGTCGTCCGCAAAGACACGTCCCGCCTTGGGCGGGACAAACATATTTACGATGGAGAGTTTGATCCTGGCTCAGGATGAACGCTAGCGGCAGGCCTAATACATGCAAGTCGAGCGGGTCGCAAGACCAGCGGCA